>NZ_SOPW01000003.1 GCF_004402015.1 Filobacillus milosensis | reverse complement strand
AATATCCTAATTCCATTATATCCCCAAAGATACTTTTACTCTTTCTTATAAACCCTATTTCACCAATATAATCTCCTGTATTTTTATCGATAATGGCAAAAAAGAATTTGCTTCTTTTATTCGTTTTTGATTCATTTATTGCAACCTGTAAATTTTGATTTATTACTTCGATGCTGGTTGTTCTTAATTCAGGTAAATAATACATTTCTTTTCGGCTAGATAGTAATTCATGCATCGGATAAAGATCTTCTTCAATATGATCTCTAATTATTAATCTATCTGTTGAAATTTTTAACATTTTTTCACCTTATATTTATGTATTTTTTTGCTTAACAACACCCTTAATTCTTCTTCAACTAAACTGCCCCGTTAGCACAAAATCTTCTAGTTCAATGTTAACATAATATTCCAAAAAATTATTAGACAAAATAAAAAGCGATCAAATTGTAGATCGCCTTCTTTAACTATTGCTCCCGTTAGCCTAATAAGATATTATTATAAATGCTTTGTTTTCTTTTCAATAAATGTCCAAACTAAATAGATTATAAAAGATATTCCAGCTATTATAATCCCTGAATTAAAGATAAATTCAAAATCCCATTCTTTAACTTGCTTAGAATCGATTCCATAATAATTTCTAATTTCATAATTTGAATCATTGTTATCCAGGAATAAGTATGAGATTATACCTCCAATTAATAGTCCGCCTACAAAAGATAGTAATACTTTTTTCATAAATGCCCCCTCATACTCAATGTTGTTCCACTCTTGCCCCATATAGCTTAATGTTATGTTGCGTTATTCTGAAATAGTAGAAACAGGTGTGTCTTGCTTCTCCCAATTACTTGGTCCTTCATTTGATGCAATAAATTTTCTCCAATAATCACCAGTCTGCTTATCAAATATGATGATATTATTTTCATTTGGAGATAAAAATTCATATCTAAACTGTTCTTCTTGTTGTGTCTTTATTTCTATTTCTTGATTGGGAATTAATGATTGAGAGATAAACCAACTCCCGCCAAGAATACACAACCCTAAAATTATAATGGATAAAGATTGAAAATTTTTACTCATAAATAATTTCCCCCTTTAATAATACGCCTACGAAACAAGCAAAATACCCATCTTCAACTATTGCCCCCTATAGTTGAACAATATCTAGCCACTTATCTGATTTGTATTCTCTTCAACTTGATTAACTGAATCATTATCTTTAAAACTGGCATATACACCGATAAATAATCCTAATATCATAATTAAAAAACCTGTCCACAATAGGTTTTTAAGTAACAAGAGTCCACCAAATAGTGTTAAATGAATACCGAAAAGTTGCATTTGTGTTGTAGTTGGTTCTATAAATTTGACAGAGCTGAAAAAGAAAAAAGCAATTACGATTAATAGTAATATAATAAATGAAAACATCCCAACAAGTTCGAACATTTAACTTCCTCCTCATCTGAAAAACGTTTATCAATTATTTAATTAAAGCCCCCGTTAATTTAATAAGACATATGCTGTTTTTCGTAAGGGTAATTGTATTAGAAAAGGAAAAAAGCATTAACGGAACAACTTTAGCTCATTCGAAAGTGCTTCTCCTTGTTCTTGGGTTTCAAGTCGTTTTTGAAGAACTATCGGTATGATAAAAGTTGATTTCTTTAATTGTTCCAGTGTTATATCTTCTTGATTCGTATAACCCGATATTTCCTCACCGATCATTGCTAAATCAAAAGGGGATTGTTCATATATGATTTCTGCCAACTTAATAAAGGTTTCAGCTACTTCATTTAACCAAGGATTTAGATTTTCAGTTAGGGGATATTTATAAGGATATGCTTTTTCAAACGCAGCCTGTGGTATAGATACATCCAACCAATCAGACTCAACATCAACTCTAATGATAGTAATAACACAAGGCAAAGTATTTCCATCAGAAATAAGAAGTGTTCCATAATATTGATTCACACTATCTTCTTCAATTTCTATCGGTAATGAAACTCGTTTCTTTTGATAATCTTCTTGTTCTTTCCATATCCCATTTATAACATTACTTTTTTCTAGTGATTTAAGTGCATCGTTCAATCTCTTGTCGTCTCCAACTGGGTGAAATTCAATAGATAGCTCGTAGAAACCACCTATCCAGTTATCAAGGTTAATAAATTCATTATATTTCATTGTTTTCAACTCCATTTACTTGAAGAAGGCTATTCTTTTGTAATTATATTTTCAAGATTAAAGCCAGTATTGATAAGATGTTTATCTGTAACTACATTACCACCATAGCTAAAAACTTTAACTTCAACAGTTTTCTTTCCTTCAAAGATAATTCTTCCATCAGGTCCTTGTTCAAATGCGATTTTAGTTATATCCTTTTTTGGACTCGAATTGATTTTCTTAATGCAGCTCTCTATAACATCTTTATCAGTAATTACGAATGGTCCTTCATTATCCCAGTTCATATAAATCGTCATTTTAGTAAAGTCATTACCCTTTATTGGCTGGTTTAACCAATGAAAGAATACAATCCCAATCAATACCAAAATTGTTGTAGTAACAATAGGTAATACAAAATATCGATGTTTCATATTTTGCCTCCCTTTATGATGTAGATTTCCTTCTTCAACAATTGCCCCATTTACTTTAAGTACAATTATATACATTCTGATTATATGGGAATTATTGAATCACTCTCTATTTTTCATCACCTCTGCTAAGTCCTTAGAATGTAAATCTTTTTCCTCATTTAGGTTATCAATTATGTTATGATAATCATCTTTATTTTGATTTTGGCTTAACTTATAAGCAGCTTGAACTTCCTGCATTTTAATTTTAAATCCAACAATACCCTTAATTTGTTTTTTCGTTTGAGAAGAAAGATTATCCCATAGAACTGGATTTTTACGATGTTGTTCATATTTTTGTAATAGTAGTTTAAGGTCTTCTTGCAATTCTTGTTCATTCATAATACTCGCTGTTCCATATATATGGACAGATTGATAATTCCATGTGGGTACATCTTCAGACTTATACCAAGATGATGAAATGTAAGCATGTGGACCTTGGTACATAACAAGGACGTCTTCATTTTCATCCTCAAACGTTCTCCATTGAGGGTTTGCATATGCCATATGTCCAGTAATAAAGTAGTCATCACCTTGTTTATGTAACTCCAAAGGCAAATGAGTGGCAATAGGTTTTCCTTGCTTTGTCGTTACGATGGTGCCAAAAGAGTTCCTCTGAATATATTCTCTGATTTCTTCAAAATCTGTAACTTTATAATGTTTAGGGATAAACATGATAATCCACCTTTCCCAAAAATTCACTTGAGTATTTCAATATGTAAATGTTCTTTTTCTCTTATTAAACAATTCCCCATTTTGTTGATCAAGGATCATACTTCTTTATTCAACTATTGCCCCCAATTAGCTTAATAAGAATTATATATAAAATAGAAAATCCCCTTATGATAACCCTAACCATAGCAATCTGCTAATGTGACTTCTTGTTTCGTAAATGAACCCCCCGTCTTTAGAAAAACCTTTTACATTTGGTTGTGATTCAAAATCATGGATTAAGAAGTAATATTTATTACCATATGAATCTTTAACAATATTTGTCTGAACAAATTCATTATTGATTTTCATTTTGACCGTTTTAATTTCTGGGTTATTGATATTACCAAAAGTAATTACTCCTCTATCTCCAGGAAGAAATCTTAAGAAATAAGTTAAATCATCATTTGGATTCAAGGTGTCTCTCCATCCAGAGTTTAATATACTCCATCCTTCTTCATCATTACCAACAAATGTGCTAATTGTTGGGATTGAGTGTGTTGTATTCAAGTTTTCGCTTGTTAAGTCATCTGGGTTTGCTTTAGATATTACAAGTGCAAATTCATTTAATTTTTCTATATGAATGATTTCTCTTTTATCGTAATACGGCATTTCCTTTTTAATAGCTCCCTCAAGTGTGTTCGTCGGGTTACCATAAAAATAGAACCAAACGGAAAGTATTGATAACATACACACAGAAATAACCAAAATCTTCTTCACCATAATCCCCCTTACTTGAAAAAGCTTATTAAACGAAAGCCCCCGTTAGCAGAACAAGCTTATTAGTGATATATACTATTTATTTAGTTCATTCTTTTCAATGAACTCAAGAAAACAATCTTGAAGTTCTCCTTCAGTATTTTTTGAATCGAGAAGCAATTTCGGCTCTAATGTACTGTCTATAAGTGTAGAACTTCCGTCGATTATTCCAAGTGTATTTGAAACTGTATCAATCATTGTTTGTTCGATGATTTTGAAGAAAATCTCTTTGTGGTCTTTATTCAGGGATTGATATAACCCTAAAACTTCTTCAAAGTATTCATCAGTTATGCCAGTAGGATTAGTTGTTTCAAATAAATCTTTGTATAGTTCAATATTTTCTTCAATTATGGATTTGTATAAAGATTTTACAAACTCTTCATTCATTAAAAATCTCCCATTTTCAAATTTTTAAAATTTATTATTACATTTCTTATTGGGTTACCCTTCTTGAACTATCCTGGTTAGTTGATCAACGCGAAATATATCCTTATTAAACTAACGCCCCCAATTACTTTAAGTACATTTGTTCACAAATTTATGTTTTTTAGAAAGATACTACCACGCAAGAATAATTAGAACTATTTCTGTTACCCAAATATTTGGGCAGCAATTCCGAATAACTTATTATTTCTTGTTGGCATCTTAGTGGAATTTAACATCATTATCGGTGGGTTACTTACTTTTGTAAAACCACTCTGCACAAGGGATAACATGAATGTTTCATTGCCTGAAGGTACATCAATCCTTAATTTTCCTTGATGTCCAAAGGCTAGTCTATCTAGTATCAAAGCTGCAGTTTGAGTATCTGGTGCTACAATAGGTCCTATAATCAAATTAATAGGTCCTAATATAGATATACCAAAACCAATAATGTTTCCTTTGTTATCTTTAACCACTAAACATTGCTCAGATTGATTAATTCTGTGTTTAAGAAAATTATGTCTTTTGTCCCCAAAAGCAGTCTTATCTAAATTAATAATTTTATTTATTTCTCTCTCATTTATATTTTCAATGTTAACACCTCTGTTGGTTAAATGTTTGTTAGCTGTATAGTTATCACACATAAACTTATGCACCTGATCAACAGTTATAAAACCCATCTTTTCATAGAGGTGTTTTCCGTCTTCAGTTGCAATTAACATTATTGAAATGTCACTTGAAACAGAATTTATACATGTTTGAGTCGCTTCTTTTCCTAAACCCAATCCTCTATATTCTCCATTAACAATTACCATTCCAATTGAAGCTAAGCTAGTATCATAAGGGACTATTGCAGCACTTGATACAATTTCCCCCTCAGAATTTTTATGTCCAAATATTTTACCTGATGACATAATAGTTCCAATTTCATATTCATCATAATCCCAGCCAACTGATGCTGAAAGGTCAATTAAACCTGGAACATCACTTTCATCAAACTGGACTAATTCTAATAATGTTTTATCATATGTAACCATTAAGATTTCTCCTTGTTTTCAAGTAGCTTTTAGAATAACTTAATTATTTGGAATACCTACTATTATTGAGGTGAACTTGTTTTTTGGAAGATTCGTAAACAATATCACCAAAAGCCCGAATGTTGTTGAGATAATCGAATCCTTGAGATGAACCATATCGGTTGAACATTCTTACTGCTACTAGGTTTTCCTCTGGAATAACGAGCAGAGCTACATTTGTGTATCCGAGTAATTGATAGGAATCTTTTGGTACTTTATCACCTATTTGGTTAAAGGAATGATTTGTGTCTTTAACAAACCATAAAAATCCATTCTTATGTATAGGTAGTCTCGGGTTAGGAGTCTGAATGGATGTTGCCATTTGAATGATTTCTCTAGGAATTAATTGTTTCCCTCTCCATTTCCCTTCTTTTAAATGAAGGTAGCCCCACAAGGCAAGCTCTTTTGCAGACACATACATATTCATTCCTGAACCATCTACTACATCCGTTTCCGTCCAGTAGGGGTTATCTGCATCTCGAATAGTGTCAACAATTTTTGAATGAGGCTGACTCATCTTAATCCATTCTGTCGATTGAAAACCAAGTGGCTCAAAGACCTGCTCTTTAACAATATCAGCAACGGACTGTCCCGTTGTTTTTTTGATGATCGTTGTCAGCAAGTCAATACTGGGTCCTCTGTATGCCCATGATTCACCAGGTTTATATTCACTTATTAGATTACCATCAACTATTCTTAGTCCATGTGTGTGGGTTAATAAGTGTCGAATGGTCACACCTTCATATGCGGATAAATGAGAGTCTTCAACAAACTTTCGAATCGGATCATCAATGGAAAAGTAGCCATTGTAAATAGAGTAAGAAGCAGCAAAACCAATATAAGCTTTTCTTACAGAGGCAATGTGGAATTGACTGTCTGCTTGAACATCTCGAGCACGTTTAGCATGCGACTGTTTACCAAAATAAGACTCTGTTACGATTTTGTCGTTTTGGATAATAAATAGAGCGCCGCCACTGGAACCTAAATTTTCAGCACTTTCTTTTACATGAGCATGCACATCTTCAAATAAATTTGTATCGTCATTTTTAATTAGCAAATTTTCCACTCTCCTTTATAAAATAGAAAATGCCACCAATGTGATTGGAGGCACTGTGCAACCATTAATGTTTTTAACCATTAAGGACACTGACACAAGTTATTCACCTATGTCGTATGGTGGACCTGAATTTTATGCCATATAGCTTTCCAATTTTTCTTAAATAATCTTTCCTCATAAATTGCAACTCGTTCTTGCGTTTCTTTAAAATATGGTGTCGGCTTCAACTCTAAATTTAATACATCTTCTATACCGCAAGGTGCTGTGAGAATGAGTTTGTTATTCTTGTTTATTTTCACTCCAAGGGCTGTTGCTGTTTCTGGAAATTTGGAAATAGCATCCTCTGAAGAAATATAAGGTGGAATATCATTTATAATGTGCATTCTTGCTTCATTCTTAACAGACCAAGGTATATCAGGCAGAATTGCTCTCAATTCTGTTTCCAAATTTTTTTCGGTCATCTCATCTATATTTTTATCATCAAAATATATAACATCCACATCTGGAATACTAGTTCTTTTTTCAAAGCCGTGTAATGTGTCCCAAATTTTAGAACGTACAAATCCTGCACATATCCACCAATCTGGCAAATTCAGTTTACTCGCAGCCTTAATTATTTCCATCATTCTATCATCTTTTTGAATTAACTTTACAACATCTTCTTGGTTTCTTAACATCTAACCTCCCCTTTCACGAACGTACATTCTCATTTTAACACAGTAATCATTTTAAAGGGAGATTATTCCATTAAATTACCTATGATCGTCGATCAACTCATGATTTGCCTCTTTAACTAACGCCTCCAGTTAGTTGAAGATAAAATATATTTCTTAATGAAAACTCAATTATGGTAATTGTTCTTCTTTAATTAATACCAATTCATCTTCAACAAAATAAAGGCTAAATAATCTAAAGTCTTGAATATGATCTTTTAAGTTTTGAAAATTACTTGAACTGATTTGATGTGGTTTTTTTAATATGTATAAATTTGCAAGGTTTTTATTAATTCTAATTTTGACAGTTTCTTCATTTTCATTTTTAACGCGGATGCCATTTGGTGCATTTTCGTCATGTATTAGTTGGGCACAGTCCAAAGTAATTCCTACATCTTCACCATTGCTATTTACATCTTTAATGATTGCTTGTCTGACAGTAACAATTTTTTGATTCATTACTATTTGACTTAACATATCAATTCTACGGCTATTCAGAGTTTGCGACCAATCATTTTGTGTATTTTTTGTATGAATTTGTTCCTCTAACTTTAACAGTTGTTTATCCTTTTCATTTATTTTGTTCTTTAATTGAACTATTTCATTTTTTAATTGATTAATTTCTTGTTCAATTTCTTTATCAAAATGATTAACGTTATCTTGATTTTGGATTGTACTTTCATCACTTATGCATCCCATTAGAAATATCGACAATAGAAACAAAATGATGAAAAGGTTTAATATCTTTTTCATGACTGCTCCCCCCATCAATATCTTCCACAAAGCTTTAATGTACCACCTATTGCTCTAAGATTCTTCATTTTTATTTTCTTTTACTTTTTGCTCTGTCTTAGATATTAGTTGTCTTTCAAGTGATAAAATTTTTAATTGGTCATTTTCAAACCCAACTTCATAATTTGTTTTAAAACGGTATACTTCCATTGTTTCGGCATCTTTTCGTATATAATGATCAGCTGAAACCACTAATACAACCAGGTCATTGTCTATAATTTCTACCTCCATTTGATTTACAATATCAATATTTATCGAGCGAACATTTAATTCTCTAAATTCTTGATAAGTTCTTTTGATTTGTTCATGACTTCCTAATAGAGAGTAAGCAGAAAGATAATCCCTCACATTTAATGATTCGTAGTAGTAATTTATTAAATACTTAGCTTTTTTTTGTAGAGATTGAGGATCTAATGATTGTTGATGGTTAAGGTCACCATCATAATTTAACTCCTCATCATCTGCTTTATCAGACCACATTTGAATACGCTCGTAAACTTGTGAAATAGGAATCGTAAACCCTGAATTCCCTTCAATGGTTGCAGCGGAATTAATACCTATGATTAACCCACTATCACGATGTATTAAAGGACCACCACTATTGCCTTGAGAAATATTTGCAGATACTTGATATAGATTTTTATATTCGTAATTTTCTAAAGTAAAGCTACGATTTTTTGCAGAGATAATTCCATCCGTGAAGGTATTATGTTGTCCATGTGGTGAACCAACCGCAATAATGTTGTCCCCAATGTGAGGTTCAAACGATGGATCAATATCTAAAGTTCCTTGATTAGCCAGTTGAGGGACACGAATTAAAGCGACATCGAGAGTCTCGTCTATACCGATTAACGCTCCAGGGTAAGTCGACGTATCAGATGTTTTTATAAAAATATCATCAGCGTTTTCCACAATGTGAGCATTTGTTACAACATCGCCTTGTTGATTATAAACAAAACCCGAACCATAATTATGCTCGATTGGTCCAATAGCTTCTAATTGAACGACATCTTTTTGCGCTTGGTGAATTATTGTTTTCCAATCCCTTGTTTTATGTCCTTCTTGTTCTTCGACTACTTCAATCATGCCTTTGGAACTAGCCAAAACTTCATCTTCCCAATGGCTATAATAAGAATAAAAAACAATGACTGTACTTACCAATATGATAATTGATAATGAAATCGGGAGTGTCCGACCTTTTCTATGCGTCATATCAATCACTCCTATTACTTTTTTAATAAAAATACTTCTTAATCAATGTTAACATAATATTCCAATAATTTATTGACAAAATAAAAAAGCGATCAACTTAATAACCGCTTTTTTACTCACGTACACGATACAACATAAAACAACCGCTTGTTAGTAATACACTTATGTAATATAAAACTAAACATTATTCAATTCGAATTAACTTCTCACCCTTATACTGATAATAGCTTTCACTGTTTTTTTGTGATAACGAACCTACTTTTAATAACCATTTTCCATCTGATTGCTCTAAAGCAACATACCCATTTTGAAAGCCCATTGACTCATTGATATTAGACACCTCCAAGGTATCATTTGCCCAACGGAAAACAAATAAATTTGGTGGATTAAGGTGAACTCCCTTAATAATTCCTACAAGTTTTTCTTGATTATTCTTATTTAATTCAACCATGATTTGTTTGCCATTAGTATTGAATTGAACGAGTTTATCTTCGCCTACATTATAGCCAATTGTCGCCCAACCAGTAAATTTAGTTCCTATTCCCGCAATTAAGAAAAGGTCCCCAAACTCCTCTGAAATTGTTTTAATTTCAATGTCATCAAGTCCATAAGAAGGACTAACATTTCCAATGAAATTAACACTATCTTTGAAATTTATAAATGCATAAACATTACCATCAGTGAATGGCTTGTGGTTTTCCTTTTCAGTGTATAACTCCAGAGATGGAACTTGTTTCTGTACTTTACCAAGTGAGATTTCCTTGATTTTTTCCAATTCTTTTTAGGATTTTGACTACTTAATTCATCAACAGAAACAGGATTAAAAATTAATCTTATGCTTTTTTTAGACATGCCCCTTTCATCATGCTTGTTTTGAGTTTGAGATGATTTATCTTCCAAATCTATTTGTTCATCCTGAGATTGGGAGGATTGTTCATTTTCAGATAATGAAGGAAATGTTTGCTTGCATCCTGTAATCAAAAATAATATTACAAAAATAAGCAGAAATCTTATAAGCATATATTAAGTCCCCTCCCATATGTAGCAATTACTAACAGATAATTTTTGAAGATATATTTATTTTAATGAATCGACCTTAACCTTCTTCAACTAACGCCCTGTTAGTTTAATAAAATGTTACGCCCCAAAATTTAGTCCGTCTACTATCCACTGTTTCCCATCTTGTTTTAAACTTATATTCACCCAAAAAACTGATGAGTTTTTTGGATAAATTCCATACCGAATGTTTATTGTGTTTTTCGAAGGTGTATATGCATATCCATGAACTTGGATGATGATATTATGTTCTTTAAATGCCTCTGTTTGCATATTACTAAGGCTTATTTCACCAGTTCTTCCATCTTTAAGGTGTTGTTTAAAATAATCGCTGAAAAATTCTGTGTTAGAGGTAGACATTTTATTTAGCTCTTCAGCATCCCCTCGAATCATTGCTGAAATAAAAGCATAACTAAAGTAATTAGCATTAATGAAGGCTTGCTTTTCTTCCTCGTTGTTTTCTGTTTCTTTTTGTAAAGATGTGTTCTTATCTTTTAATTTTTGATTTTCTTGTTGAAGCTGTTCTATGGTTTGTTGGTAATGTTTATCATTAGTAACTGTCTTATTATTACACCCTGATAACAGTAAGGTACCTATCAAGGTAGCTATTAATACAATTTTTTTCATTAAGTCATCCCCCCGTTCTTTCATTAAATCTTTAACACTTTATTTACTTTTCACTGCTTAATGATTCAAAGGTTCCTCCTAAATACTCCTTCGTCTCAACATCATAAATACCAGTCGCAAGACAGTTTTTCATAAATCCTGCCTTGGGATGTTTATATCCATTTGGATAATAAACTTGTATGACAAGCATTTTCCGATCCGGTGATATTCCACCTGAGGTATTCAAAGAATCAGCAAATAATTTTAAATATTTTTCATAGCTCATATATTCAGCTACTCTAAGCTCGGCATTTTTTCTTTCTAAATATTCAAAGTCAACAACATCATTAACAGTTAAATGAAGTTCACTTTTATTTAACTTATGATCATCTTTTAAACCTTCATTCTCTGTTCGATAATTGTCTGCTATATAATCCATGCATGGACCTACTTGAATCCACTCATAAAATGATTCACAACTACCATCAAATTGATATTCAATCGTTTGAACCTCTTTAAATTGTGAAATTGTTGAGTTCAAGGAAGCCATCATATAAGAAGATCCCGTTGATGTACTTGCATTTGGGACAATCTTTGAGAAGTCAGTAAAGTTAACAATTAAATGACCATTTTCCTGCCATTTAATTTCTTTTAACATATCTGAAGTATCATCTTTAAACGTTGAGGAAAAACCTTTTTCTATTTCTTCATGTGTAGGACCCTTTAACACTTGTTGAATAGCGAATATAACCTGATTTTTAAGTGTTTCTTCCTTGGTCATATCACGTAATACTGGTTTAACTGATAATGGGTAAATATCTAATTCTGTACATCTAAAATAGATTTTAACGGTATTTTTATTGGAGGCGTAACTATTTTCCGCACAAGATTCACTTATTTGATCTTTATCATTATTAATTGTTGACTTTCTATCAACAACATTCTCAATAACAGATGGAGCATTGTTTTGAATGCTGTGATTGTCGTTGTCCTCTTTTTGACATGAACATAATACAAATAAAATCAATACCAAAAGAATCCCTTTTTTAAGCATATAAATCCTCCGCTCAACGAATCACAATTATATTCAACTTTATTTTAACATAATATTCCAATAATTTTATTTGATATAATAAAAGACGACCAATTTTCTTGATCGCCTTGTTCAACTATTGCCCCCAGTTAGTTTAAATAAATTTCCTTCAAAAAAACGCCATTAAACAGGGATAAAAAAGGCTTTTATAAATAATATTTTTTCAAGTCCTTACTTATTTGTTCAATCAAATTATTACTCCCTAAAGCTAAAGGAAATATATCTAAATCTTCATATACATTTATAACGGCATCACTATAATTTTCTGCTGATTCTAAAACAAATGCTTTTAAACCTGCAACATAAGTAACTTTGTAATACTGGTCTTTGTATTCATAAACAATATCATCATTGATTATTACTTCTTTGAAGTTATAAGCGTTGAGAACATCCTTTATTTTATTCTTAATAGAATTAATTTCATTGGTGTCCACAAAATTCACTTCCTTAACCTTACTGTTTGACACTTTCATCAGTAATTATTCAGTAAGACTTTTTAATCCTTCTTCAACTATCCTGCCCCGTTAGTGGATCAAGGAGCAAAGTCCTTATTAAACTAACGCCCCCCAGTTAGTTCAAGAGTGTTTGGCTATTTGTCACAGTATGTATTAAATTATTAACAGAACCAATACATATCTCTACTTCTGATAAGTGATAAAACGTACTCGTGGTTTCAAACTTATTTACTTCGTCATTTGATGAATATAAATAAATTCTTTTTCCTTGCGCCAAAGCCAGACCAAACTCAATGTGACTTCCTTTCCCTCCTGGTAATAAAACAATAATAAAGTCTGCTTCCATGACAGCCTTTTTTTCTTGCTGACCTATTTCTTGTAGATCTTCTAGCGTTGAGGCTCTTTCATTTTTCGTCCAATCATATGTTAGCATGAACCCCTTATCTATTAATTCATTACTAACCCTACGTACTGTATCTTTATTATTAAAGCTTGATGCTACATAAAACTTTTTCATTGTGTTTATTCCCCTTTTGTAAGATAAACTGCTCACTTTAATTTGGTATTCGAAAATACATTTCCCGAAAATTAAATACCGTTCATTATTAATTAGGAATTTTAGCATATATACATGTATCAGTTAATTTTGTACCATCTGCTGATAAATCCTCATTCTTTAAAACCCCTTCTAGACTATACCCCAACCTTTCGGGGATAGATCGGCTCTTTAGATTAGTGGATTCACATCTAATCTCGATTCTTTTAAATTTTATTTGATTTAAGCCTAATTCAGTTAATTCATTTACTGCTTCTAACATATATCCGTTACCGCTAAATTTTGTATTAATCCAATAACCAACATGACATTTTGGGATGTCCCAGTCTAACCCCTCGAAACTTGTTACTCCTATAAATTCATTAGTATCTTTATGGAAAATTAGAAAACGTAGGCTTTCTCTTTTCAAAAAATTTATATAAGCTTCTCTCCAGATAACCTCAGTTTCCTCCACAGAAGGAATTGTCTGCGCAAAAGGCAACCAATCCTTTAATTCATTAATAGAATTCTTTATTGCCTCATTAACAATACTGCCGTCTCCTGATTGATTGGGTGCTCGTAAAAATAGTCTCTCTGTCTCTAAATATAATGGAATCTCTAATAATAATGGATTCATCTTATCCTCCCTTTTACAAAATCAACAATGGGTTTCTATCTCCATTATGTAATAATCAAGTGATTCGAAAAATCTTTTATACAACTCAACAATAATGTAGGTCGCTTATTCAGCTATTGCCTCCGTTTGTTGAATAAAGGTTATCTGGATTTGAGTTCATTTCTAGTCATTACCTTAAATAATTCTGCTGATTTTTCTTGAGTTAAACGCACATAATTACTGTTGTCTTTATTAATAATCTCTAACCTATCACCGTTTGGAGTAATCCATATTGCATAATTGTTCATTCGGTAATCAGGTTCAGTAGCCATCCTTCTCTCTGTATTTGTTTCCCATTTAACATTTTTGAAAATATTAATTATATTTTGTGCTGAATTTTTATTCTCGATTTCGTTTATTACTTTATAGTCAAAAGTATCTTCGATTCGTTCTTTGACTATGAATGTAGTGTTTATATACGATTCAGCAACATCCTGTTTACCGCATCCGACAATACTTAACATTAAAACACAGAAAATCAAAACCCACTTTTTCATCGCGTATTCCCCTTTTATGGATTAGACGTTCTCATTAAAATAAAGATTAAACTTCTTCAACTCTTCTGCCCCTTTAGTTAAAGAGTAAATTTCAATTCTTACTTATCATCACTTAAGTATTTTTCAACTAGTTTTTCTGCCTCTTTTATGCCTTCTTCTGTTAAATAAGTTGATTTCGCTTTATAACTTCCTCGGATAAAATCCTGATCCATCAAATCATTTAAAGCTTCAAAAGGATAACCTTTCCAACTTCTTCTCATATCGTTAGGTAAATCATCTTCTTTCCAAGAAGTTATGTACAATAACAATAATGTTAGCTCGGTTATTTTTTTATCCATTGTTCATCAAATCCTTCTCTCGTTTCAACTGTAATTATTCTTGTTACCCATTTTAACATTAAATTCCATAATCTGAATGGTACTATTTAAAAGTTAATGTTCATCTGGATTTGGGAAAGCCTTAATTATATATCCAATTGGAGGGATTTTATGTTATTATCGGAAGTTGCTAAATCTTATGAAGCTGATAAAAGAATTGAAGGTTATTCCCTTAGCACTCTAAATGCTTATCAACTTCAAACCAAATTACTTGTTAAATATTTGGGTGATATCAATGTAAAAGACATTACCACCGAACTATTAAAACAATACTTATCTGACTCAGGTAAAGATTTAAAACCGTCCAGTTTATCTCATCGCATACGATTTATCCGATCGTTATTTCGTTGGACACATGAAACTGGAATCATTAATAGCAATCCAGCAAGTAAAATTAAAGAGCCTAAAGTCGGTAAGCGTATCCCAAAATTCCTAACTGAAAAAGAAATTGAGCATTTGCGTGATGCCTGTTTAAGTCCAATGGAAAAAGCATTATTTGAATTTATGTTTTCAACTGGATGTCGAATTGGTGAGATTGTCTCACTTGATCGAAATGCAATTAACTGGGGAAGTTATTCTGCTATTGTGCGTGGTAAGGGAGATAAAGAAAGAGAAGTCTATTTTAATACGCGGTGTGATATTTGGTTAAATAATTACCTAAATACTAGGTCCGATAATGATCCAGCCATATTTGTAACCGAACGATCACCGCATCGTATGAGCATTGCACAGATGCGCTACATCATAAAACGAATATCAGAACGTGCTGGTATTAATAAAACGATTTATCCTCATCAACTACGTCACAGTTATGCTACCCATTTATTAAATAATGGAGCACCGATCGATGTTATTCAAAGTTTATTGGGTCACGAAAAGAGTGAAACAACTCGAATTTACGCTCAGTTAAGCGGAGAATTGAGAAAAGCATTTTATAAAAAGTATTTCTAGATTAAAAAGAGCAACGATAATTATTTTACGTTGCTCAGTTTAACTTTAACTACATTAGATACTACACATGTCTGTATGCATTGTCGATCTTCAAGTTTGAAAAATTTTATATTCTTAAGTTACATTATCATAATCGACGATGGTACCAGAAACAATATCCCCTAATCGTCTTCTATTTCTAGTAAATAGAATAAAGACCCAATCTACAAACCAGATTAATAAAAATACATTCCTTAAAATATATTTAAAAGAAGTAAAACGACTGTTTTTAGTTACAACTTTTATTCCCATTAATCTTTTCCCAACACTTTTTCCATTTGCTATATCCTTTAACAGGTAAATGATTATCGGAATAAAGAAAATCGTTATAGCAAGGAAAACGTTATTATTCAATTTATCAATACCTATTATTAATACCATTCCCATTAATAAAAGACATACCAGAAAGAAATCAATGAAATATGCTAAGATTCGTAAGCCCAATATCGCATTCTTGTTGTTCAACGTCATCAACCTTTTTAAAAAATAATATAATTTATTAGAGTTAAAAAATAACTTCAAATACTAGTGTAAAGGGCACCATTTATTGTGAATACGATAATTCACTACCTAAAATATAACTTATATCCATATTATAAAGGTGTTTTCCTTCTTCAACATGTCCCGCCTATTCATTGTTCAACATTAGTTAAAAAATTTTATTTATTGCTTTGTCTAACTTTGTATTTTGCGAAAAAGGGATAGAGAAGTCCAATAGCTATAATCCCAATTACTGTGAACAATATATTTAAATCGATAATCAAAACTATCACTCCAGCACAAAGAGCAAATAAAGACCTAGTTTTCATGGTAACAGTATGCGCAGTACCACACTTCTGACACTCTATTGTATTTTTTTGTACTTCCTTCCACGAAAATTGTTTACCGCAGTTTAGGCACTTCTGTATAGACATAAAATTCAACCTTTCTAAGGTAATTTTAACATTGTCTATATCTTAATAATTAAAGAAAAATGTACCAAATCTTCTTCAACTATTCTGCCTTTTAGTCGATCAACACGAACCTTACTTCTTAAACTAATGCCCCCAATAGCTTAAGAAAGTAAATTAACTTTTTTTAAAGAACTTCACATACAACATACTCAAAAATACAATGAGTGTAATTGAACTCCCATAAAACCACAGTGAGCTATACCAAACATGTCTAAAACTTTCCAGAAAGCTCATTCCCCCTTTACTTGGAGGAAGAAAAGAATAAGTTGATACTTCAACAAAGAACAATACATTAAAAAATATCATTAGGAGTATACAAAGTAACCAGCCTCCAGGTTTAATAGTCATATCATTCTAGCCCCCAATACGGTTTGTTACAGGATGTGAAGGAATAGTAACATACATGTCATAGATTCTTTTTAACCCTTTGACATATCTTATATAAGCTTCCTTTTCTGCTCCATTTTCATAAAGATTTAATGCTTCTCTAAATACTTGTTTTGTTTCGTTCGCCCAGTCATTAAACGACGTTTCTAAATTTAAATCTTTCATTCGAGATACCACTTGAATATCGTATTCAATTGCATCACCTAACGACTGATTATTTTTGTAATCAATTAAGATGCGCTCTTCTGTTATCTTAAAAAACTTATCAAAATCTTGTATTCGTTTTAAACTTTTAGTCTTCCCTTGAGCATTCGGTTTTGCATTTATGCGCCAGCTCAAGTAGTTATGGAGGAGATATGCTCCATACTCCCCAATCTCTCCATCAATATTTTCTTCACTATGAAAGGTATAGCGAACTGCCAGCGCAGCAGTTTCTTGATATAACATCTCTTTTTCTTGTCTTGTTAAAGGTTTTATTTCATCGTATATTTTACAAATATCTTTTAAGTGAATAGGAATGTCTTTTCCTGTTACATCGTTACATTTTTCTTTATTCACTTTAACCAAAGGGGTATTATCATTTGCATATAATGTTTCAACTTTATGTTCACTTTTTATACTTTCCTTAACCCCATTAAGAAGTTCAGAATTCAAAGCTTTATCCACCGTTTGATTATTACATGCTACCAATAAAATTGAAACAAGCAGTATTAAAAATGGATATTTTTTAAACATTTCCATCCCCCTTTTATATATCCTTCTTCAACTCTTCTGCCCCGTTACTTTAAGTACATTTCTTCACAAACTTTCATTTATTTTAACATAAAATCCCAAGTTATTTAGTGCTTTTTAGAAAATTAGGAAAGGTATTAAACGCAAAAAAGAATAGGCTTTTAACCTATTCTTTGATTTATAAGTTAGTTAAGCTCATAACGTTGATTATGTCATATGTTGTGAAGGTATTTATATTTTTTCCGATATTATATTAGAAAGGATGAGAAGAAAAATGAGAAAAATCTATTTTTATATTCCGCATGTCTTATGGTTGGTAATTACAATAATATATATAGAATTTGAAATTATTAATACATTAGCAAAGTCATTTTTCTACATTTTAATCAGCATAATTATCGCAGTTATTTTAGAATTTAGAAAGAATCTATTGTTAAACAAACTAAATAAACACTTTAGTCTAATAAGTATTACTCTATTTGTTATAATTAACTTTTTATTAGGCAATGTTGCTACATTCTTATGGATGTTTTTTATTTGGTCCAGTATATTAATGTCTAATTTTAATCAGAATTTATTGAATAACCAAGATATTTATTTACTTCCGTTAGATAACTACGTGTTAATAGGTTTTGTAATGATTTGGTTTGTTACTAATGCAAGTATTCTAAGGTTAAACAATTGGAAACATATATTATTTTTATTCTTTAGTATTTTAATTATGCTAATAATTCCTACTTTTGGAATATATGACTTCTTTAATAGTTAATCATGTCATTTATTTCAGATATAATTGAACTTAGTTGGTCATTTATAGTCATCTTGTAAGTGCTCTTTTTAGGCCCAACTATTTACACTACATGAAAGTTAAGATCCTTCGACAATGTTTTAACTAAGTATTTCAAACACATTTCCTTTACGAATAATAGACAACAATTTTGAACGTCTATTTGATCTCTTCGCCCATAACCTATTCTTGATCTATTCTTTATTAGGTTGGCATTCAAGTCTAACTTCTTGCTCGCCTCCTCTATTAACCCAAGCAGAATTAATTAAAAACTTTTCGCATCTAATATACATACACTTAGCTATTTAATGTAAAATAATATTTCCCCTTTTTCAAATTCAACGAATGCTCATACGTCTTTGGTGTTTGATTGATTTGTTCATCTTCCCATGGAATTATTTTATTACATGCTTTCTGATTAGACTGAACTACTTCGAATAAAGTTCCATATCGATAGCCAAACTATTATTTGAGTAATTTAATGATAAGCATAAATCTTGAATTGAAGATAATCTTCTTATAACATTCATTAAGAAAGATTTGAAGAAAGGATGTAAATAATGACACATCATACTCTTTATTCCGAATTTAAGTTAAAAAATATAAACTTAAATAATCGCTATATTGTAGCGCCTATGACGAGAATAAGTGCTAATCAAGATGGAAAAGCCAACGAAACAATGCAAAAGTATTATGAGCGCTACGCTAAAGGTGGATTTAGTGCGATAATTTCTGAAGGTATTTATCTAGATGAAAGTTACAGTCAAGGTTATGAAAATCAACCTGGGCTCGCGACAGAAGAACATTTAAATGCTTGGAAACCAGTGGTTAAAGCTGTTCAAAGACACGGTTCAATAATGATAGCACAGCTTATGCATGCTGGTGGACAAAGTCAAGATAATGCATATACAAATGAAACAATCTCTCCTTCAAATATTCCACCAAAAGGAGAGCAATTAGGTTTTTATGGTGGTTCAGGAGCATTTCAAACACCTAAATCCATGACTATTACAGATATTGAACAAGTAACAAACTCATTCGTAAAGAGTGCTGTCCGTGCTAAAAAAGCCGGTTTCAACGGTGTTGAAATTCATGGGGCAAATGGTTATTTATTAGATCAATTTTTAACTGATTATTTAAACCACCGTAATGATCAATATGGTGGTTCAAAAGAAAACCGATTAAAAATTTTCTTAGAGATAATTGGTAGTATCCGTGAAGCAGTAGGTTCAGATTTCATCGTAGGCATTCGTATCTCCCAAATAAAAGTATCTGATCCTGATCACAAATGGGCTGAAGGTGAAAAAGAAGCTGAATATATTTTCTCAGAGCTTGGAAAGACTTCTTTAGACTATATTCATGTTACTGATGGTGATGCAACTAGTCCTTCCTTTGGTGAAAATTCGCGCACATTAGCAAAAGCTGCAAAAGAATTCTCAAATCTACCGGTAATCGCTAATGGAAAATTAGGTAACCCTGACAAAGCTGAAGAGTTATTAAAGAATAATGAAGCAGACTTAATATCATTAGGCACTAGCGCATTAGCCAACCCAGATTTACCAAATAGAGTTCGTAACAATATGGAACTTAGTGAATTTGACTTTGAGAAAATTCTACTACCTCTAGCGTATGTAAAGGATCTAGAATTAAATATGAGAATCGTTCAATAATATTTAGAAAATGATTGAGCCACAACATTTTTGTTGTGGCTCTCATGTATTGATTAATTATTAGAGATAATAATATAATTTTTAAATATATGCATTTAATTAGTTGTAAATCATGGTGAACCAGCATATTCGTTATTTAATGAAGAAAGATAATATCAATTTAAGAATTATAGTAAAAATCTTTTTCTAATTTGACACCTAGTCCCTCTGCTATTCTATTTACAAAATTAAAGTACGAAGCAATCTGACAAACATCAAGTACTTCTAAATCTGAACACCCAAACTCCTTTAATTCAATTACATCCTCATCTGTAACACTATGCGGTTTTAGAGTTAATTTTACTGCATACGTTAAAATAGCAATGGTTTTATCATCTAAATCAGCCAGTTTGTAGTCTTTTTTTAATTGCTTCACTAGAAGTTCATCTTTAGTTAACATATGGAGCGCCGCCCCATGGTGTTCAGTTCAGTAAAAACACTCATTTTCTACAGATACAACGGTAGCTATCATTTCTCTAACCGATCGTGATAGGGGTGATTTACCAAACATAATTACTTTATAATATTCCAAATGAGCCTCTAATGATTTTGGATTCAAAGAATGTACTTTTAGTATATTAGCCATCTTTCCATTAAACTTATCATAAAGATCTTTTAATTTACCTTCCGCTTCATCTGAATCAATCATCTGAATTCGTGCACCCATAATTAAGTACTCACACCCTCTCTAATTTAGTAAAATTATATAGATAATGTTTTAGTTTATCAACATGCATTTATAATTTATAACCTTAAAATTTCCTCAAACGAGTATACTGTAGCTTCCCTCAACAACAAAGGTAAAGGTTGATCTATTAAAATATGATTGTACCTAGATGCATCTTCCTCTATAACATTTACTAATTCAAAATCTATGTTGTGTTTTTTTAAGTAATTTATTGAACGTTGACATCTTTTACAACTATTAATAACAAACAATAAATTTTCCATTAGATCACCTCTTATAATTAACAAGACCATTCTATAAACTTCATCAATACCTTTGGGACAGTACCTAGTTTTCCATTTGTATTTCATATTATAAACTAGCATTTATATTAAGTCCCCCACCTTTTTACCGCATTGATCTCTAATTTCTGTATCAGTCAGACTAGATAATAAACGTCTGGTTCTGTATAAGTTACCCATGTACTAATTTATAACCCCATTTACTTTTAAGCTCCAATATTTAATAGCTTTTCTCACTTATAAATATAACTTTAAGGGATAAAATCACAAAACTAAGTAATCTATCTTTCATATAGCGAATATTTTCTATGTAATTTAAATTACATCATAATTTCATCAAAATGGTTAGAATATAACATGTAACAATCAAACACTACTATTAAGAGGAGTGATCAATATGTCTACAATGGTAGAAGAAATTAAAGCTAGTGCTAAAGGCATGCAAACAGTGGGGCATTCCAAAGATCATCAAATAATTATTGACGAACCATCTTCTATGGGAGGTAGAGACGAAGGTGCTAATCCACTTGGCACACTATTGGTTTCATTAGCTGGTTGTGAAAATGTTATTGCTAATATGGTAGCCAAAGAAATTAATTTTGATTTACAAGGTATTGAATTTGAAGTTAAAGGTGAACTTGACCCAAATGGAATGATGGGAAAAGAAGGAGTTAGACCATATTTTCAAAAAATATTTGTGAATGCTAAAGTGTCCACAAGTGAGTCTGATGAACGAATTCAAGAACTTCAAAAAATCGAACGAATTCAAGAACTTCAAAAAATCGTTGATTCAAGGTGCCCAATCTACACGTCATTAGAAGCTGCAGATATAGAAATGGTTCCAAGTTGGACTAAAGCATAATTTTAATAGATACGTTTAAAGCATGAGCTAAAAACATATACAGCTCATGCTTTATTTATTACACTTTGAGTTATATTTTTTAGTATAATGAAACAAATATAGTTAAAAGGGTGACTGAAATGGACTCTAAATTAATGCTCTTATCTCAGATTAGTTTATTTGATGAATTACCAATAGATGAATTAAAAATTATTGATGAAGCCAGTCATATGAAGCCCATTAAAAAAGGTACTAAAATACTAGATCCCTTATCACCAGTGCAATCCCTATTTCTTTTAAAGCAGGGACAAGTTAGGCTATATCGTATAAATAGTGAAGGTAAAGAATTCACTGTCGATATTTTATTTGATGGAAACGTATTTGGGGAAACCTCTACTTTATCATTAACTGACGATAACATTTACGCAGAAGCAATGACTGACTCTCATCTATGTATATTAGGAAAAGAAGAATTTGAAAATTTCCTTGAGAAAAATCCCAAATTGGCTCTAAAGTTTATTAACATTCTCTCTTCAAGGTTAAAAGAAACTTATAGTATGAGTGAAAAGCTTGCGCTTGGTGATGTCAGGTACCGTATATTATACCTTTTATTAAAATTAAGTGAAAAAACAGGTAAACGTAAAGATCAATGGCAATCTATCGAAATGAAATTAACGCATTTAGATATAGCAAATATGATAGGTTCAACACGTGAGACTACTAGTGCAATCATTAGCCAACTTAAAAAAGAGGGTTTAATAAAGAAAAATGTTCGTTTTTTCTCAATTAACGTAGATTTAGCTAACAAAACGTTACATGAAATGTGAATATAGAAAGACCTGAGCTTTGTATAGCTCAGGTCTTTCTCTTAATTATTTCTTGTTCGAAAATACACGACTAATGCAACAATAGCTGTAAAGAAAATATGCGTCATCAAACTCATGAGTTGATCAGAACTAAAAGCATTAGCCAAATTAGTCCCCACACCCATCATCATTGGCATAATTATTAATGGTCCAATAATCCATATTAAGGCCCCATATAAAATGGTTAATAGAATTAAATTAAGTTTAGTTACTGTTGTTAGTAGCACAAAACCTATACCAAAAATAATACTAATCATTAAGTGAATAATCCAACCAACTAACAGTGATTGACTTCCCATCATAGAAGCAATCATCTCAATTCGCCCCATCACTTGCATCATAACACCAAATATAACACCGCCAATAATTCCTCCTACAATTCCTGTTACTATTATCCTTTTATAATTAATTTTTGTTCCATTCATATAAATCACTCCTCCTTCTAAGTAATCCAAGAGTATATAAAATAGTTATAATAATCTGTAATTTAAATTACAAACTTATAATTAATTGTTTAAAAGGAGGATTATCAGGCAATTTGTTAATCAAGGAGTGATACTATGACAACTATTAAAGCTTTAGTTCTAAATGCATCATTAAAATCGTCTTCTGAGCAATCACACACAGAAGCACTTTCAGATGAGGTTTTAGACATTCTTTCAAAAGAAGATGTTGAAACAGAAACCGTACGATTAGCGGATTATAATATTTATCGAGGGATTAGTGGAGATATGGGGAAAGGTGATGAATGGCCACAAATTTTTGAAAAGGTAAGAGATGCTGATGTTATCATCATAGGTACACCATTATGGCTCGGTGAAAAGAGTAGTCTTGCTACATTGGCGATTGAAAGATTATATGGAAGTAGTGGAGAAACAAATAATAAGGGACAATCCATTTATTATAATAAAGTTGGTGGAGTTGTTGTAACTGGTAATGAAGATGGAGCTAAACATGCGGCAGCCTCTATATTATATGGACTTTCACATATAGGGTTTGTTATACCGCCCAATGTTGATGCTTACTGGGTTGGAGAAGCTGGCCCTGGACCTTCGTATATGGACGGCCGAGGTCCTCAAAATGAATTCACTAAAAAACATGTAGAAATGTTAGCATATAATACGCTTCATCTGGCTAAACTTTTTAAAAATTACCCTATACCATCTCAAGGTAATTTACTTGATTAGTGACCTAGTCGATCATTAAACTTTATATTACTGTTTACTACAAGCATTTTTATAGTATATTGTGACTTTAATTACCTAAAGAATAAAATACCTCTTTTTAATAATTAATTAAAGGTTATGAGGTAACAGTTATTATTGACTTGCATTAATTAAATTATTGGAATGGCTGACTACTTTGACAGCCATTCCCTTTTTATTTATTCTGTCTTTTATTTCTTTTCCCGTTTATATTTGTAAACTCACTATCTTCAGCAAATTCAGTGTTATCTGCCGTTTTATTATTTCTTTTCGGCTCTGTATTGTACTTAAGTACATTTTTTTGTCTACCTTTGTCCTTGTTTTTATTCTTGTTTTCTTCAGACATAATTATATTCCTCCTTTTCTATAGTATGCCCTTGAACAAAATTCTTATTTTAAAATCCTCCCCTTTTCATTCTCAACATGATTAAATTATTCCCTCTTTGGAAGAATAATTAATGAGGATTAAATATTATTGTTAATCTAAATTCAAAATTTATAATAGCTACTAATTATATTACTTAAGTTTTTATGTGTAATATCTTTTAGACCTTCCTATTGACCAATTACATATCTAGAACACGCTCCTCTTTCAGCAATATAAAATAGCCTCAATTCCATTAAACATCAAACGAAATTGAGGCTACAAAGGTGATTTTATTAATTATACTTAACTAGCTATATCATCTTCAAAATCCATTTTTTGAAATAATAATAATGGCATCTTAAAGATATAAGCAGTTGCAATAAACACTCCGACAGCCATACCAATAACCACAATAATACTACTTATGGAGAGGCCGCCAACTCCTGAAACAACATTTGCAATGTTACAACCAGGTGCTAGTCTGGAGGAAATCCCCATCAATAATCCGCCACCAATGGCATATGGTAGACGTTTCTTTTTAGGTAAACGCAATCTGAAACTTCCACTTAAAAGTGAAGCAACAAATGCACCAAGAACGATAAAAATAATCAATGTTTCTTCAGGTCCTATTCCAATGCTGGGGAAGCTCGCAAACATTTGGTTTAAATAAGTGTTGTTATAAATGAACTCTTCACCAAATATGAATGATAACGCCACTCCGACCATTCTCGTTTCAGGCCCTGTGATACTAATTGACGACATTATAATAAATTGAACAGTTGCAATAACTCCTAATAAAAAGGCAACTAATCGGATATCCCAATGAGAACGTTTTAAAGGATTACCTTTAAGATCCATTGCAGCTTCCTTAAAACCGTTAAAGAACCCTTTTACACCGAATTGTCTAATTGTGATTAAAATCATTACACCTACTATTAGTATCGGTAGTAATAAAAAAGGTAGATTTAATTGGAAAAGGCTAAATCCTGATTCTGCTAACTGGAGAGGTTGCTGAACATAGTTAGCTGTCCATGGATCATATACAAGCGCAAACAAGATATTTCCAATCATCATGCTTATAATAACAATCCAAAATTGAACATATCCCATACCCGCTCGATATAATGCACCAGATGCACAACTTCCCGCAATAGTCATACCTATACCAAATAAAAGACCACCAACTAAGTTGGTAAACCCAATAGGAACTGACCAAACTTCACCAATAGTTGACCAGCCAAAGGTTAAGCTTATCCCCCATCCCATCATTGCTGTAGCAATCAATATGAGCACACCTTTTCCTAAACGGCTGTCTCTCACACTTACAAAATCTCGGACAGAAGCAACGAAGCAAAAGTCAGCTTTTTGTAATAAAAACCCGTATAAAAATCCAAAGATTGCCGCAGCAATAAACATATCTATTAAGAAAAATTCCATTTTGTATCACCTTTATTGTTTACAATTTTCGTAGATAGATTTTGTATAAGCCGTTTTCTTCTACGATTCCTAATACTTCTGCAATTTTATTCATCTTAACAGCTGCTGGGATTGTTTTTGTTGCGATTGAATGATCTGTTTCTTCAACAACAACTTCACCTGGTTTTGCTTTTTTCAATGCACTTAAAGCAATATTTAATGTGTGTGGGCAAACTTCTCCTACCCCATCAACATGATGGTTAATTTCTAACCCTTTTAATTCTTCTGCTTTTAAACTCATGTTAATTCCTCCTAATCTAGAACTCTACTTTTTATATAAATTAGAAATACTTTCAATGATATTCGTTTCACCAGTCTCAATTTCATCTTGCCACTCTAGCATGCCGCCTTCGTAATTAGCGACATTCTCTATTCCATTCATTTTGAAAAACTTTGCTACTTCTTGACTTCTTCGCCCACTTCTACAAACAAATATATAAGGTTGATCTTTTTCAAATTGATCGATTAGATCTATAATTTCACTCATCGGAATGAGAGGAATATCTGGTATATGCCCCTCCACGTACTCCTCATATTCACGTACATCAATAACGTATTCAGAAGAATTTGAGTTTATTAGATCATTTAATTCCTTATAATCAATCTGTTTAATACCTTCTAATTCATTAGTCATCGAAATCACCTTACCCATCAATAGGAGTATCAGGGTTATTCCCCCACTGAGCCCATGAACCTTCATATGGACTTACATTATCGTAACCTAGCAATCTTAAAACAAAGTAAGAATGCGCTCCACGTACGTTTGTTTGGCAATAAGGTACGATTTTCTTATCTTTAGTTACGCCAGCTTCTTCAAATTGCTCTTTTAATTCATCAAATGATTTAAATTTAGGAACACCTGCATCATTCTTAGTTACTGCTTCTTTCCATTCAATGTGAACAGCGTTTGGAATATGTCCACCGCGCTCAGCACGTAAGTTTTCACCAGTGTATTCTTCTTTAGAACGTGTGTCTAAGAAAACCACATCCTTACTATCTAAACTATCTAACACTTCCTGTTGAGATGATTGTAAATCTTCATTAGCTTCTGCTTTAAAGTTCCCAGCAGCTACAGAAGATTTCTCTGTTGAAATATCATGACCTGCATTTAACCAACCAGTGTATCCGCCGTCTAAAATTTTAATATCTGTGTGACCATAGTATTCTAGTGCATAAAATAATCGAGCAGCAGCTAAACTATTTCCATCATCATAAATGACTACAGTAGAGTCTTCATTCACACCCAGTTTCTGCATTTGACCAGCAAATTCTTCAGGTCCAATCAAGAAACCTTCAACTTCAAAGTCTGGATCTACCAACTGTCCCCAATTATATGAAGCTGCACCAGGAATATGCCCTTGATCAAATCCCTCTGCACGCATATCAATAAACGTTATACTCTCATCTTCTAAATGATCCTTTGCCCACTCAGTATCAACTAACAAATCAGCATTGGGATATGTTTCTTTATCTGAACCATCTGAAGATGATGTATTCGCACATCCAGCGATTAGAAGTAATAATAGTATTCCTATAGACCAAAATATTTTTTTAAAATTCATAATTTAATTTCCCCCTAATTTTCTTGTTGTTATCCACCGAAAATTATACTATCATTAATCCGATAAAATTACAATGGATTAATTCCAAGTAATCTGATAAGATTTATTAAGCATATTATAATATATATGTGTTACAATTAAAAATGGTTAAATTTACACAAGGAGCGAGACGGAAATGAAGCATAACTTATTAATTATTGCCCTTATATTCATTTCATGTTCCCTAGCAGGTTGTGCGATGGTGACACAGGATGAAATCGATGAGCAGAATAAAGCAAGTCAATTAACGAGTGTTCAATTTTATGTACCTAGCGAAGCAGATAATAAGATATCAATAATAGACATTCGTTCAAGTAAGGTTGTTGGAGAAATTGAAACAGGTGAAAAACCTGCCAACTTAGTTTTTTCTAGTACGATGCGACGCGCATATGTCGCTAACCAAAACAGTAGTACAGTCGGAATCATCAATACACAATCATTAAAAATGACCAAAGAAATTGAGGTTGGACCACTTCCGCATGGAATAGCTATAACTCCTAACAATAAAACGTTATATGTCACAACAGTTGGCGATCAATACGTCTATGTGATTAATACTGAGCAAGAAAAAGTTGTTAACCAAATTGATCTTGGAAAAGGTGCTAAAACTAATTATCCATATTTAAACGGTGATCAACTTATCGTAAGTGATCATGAGAACAATCGTGTATATTTAGTGGAAAATAATAAACTTACTAAAACATTTGAAACTTCATCTACACCTAGAGTTATAAAAACGAATAATAATGGAAATCAATTATATGTTGCCACTAGTGAACAAGTTGAAGTTTTTGATATACCAAATGGAGAAAAAGTAGCTCAATTTAAAGTTGGAGAAGGTGTTACAGACTTTGTTATCACTGAAGATGGTTCTAAACTAATTTCAACAAATATGGAAGGCAAAAGTATTACCATCTATGATTTAGACAATCAGAAGATAATTAAGAAATTAGACAATATATCAACGCCTAAACACATTTCATTTAATCGTAAACAAACAAAAGCATATATCACTTTAAATGGCACGAATAAAGTTGCTGTATTAAACATGGAGACAAATGAAATTGTGGAAGAAATTACCGTTGGTGATGCTCCACATGGAATACAAATAAAAGCGCTACCTGGAATTGGCGGAAGCTGTTAAATAAAAAGAGCTGACTAAATTCAATCTTTAGTCAGCTCTTTTTTCTAATGTAATTTGAATAATAATTCAAAATTAGTATGGTAATACTTCTGGATTCATTTTTAGGGAATCAACTACTTCATCAAAGTTGTTAATCATATGAAGCTATTTCAAAGTTTCCATAAAAATTATGGTTCAGGCAGAAGTAATTTTTTTAAAAAAAGGCGTAATATATTATTTATATTTGTGAAATGGATGTTCAATTTTTTTGAAAAGTTAATCTCAAGACCGTGATATATCATTATCTAACTTCCTTCTTTCACCATCATTAAATAAATAATATTCATTAATATAGCCATACTAATCAATAAAGAAAGGAGGAAAATAACGATGAATCATTTTAAGCTAATTTTAACTAAATTTGTTGCATGCTTTGTTTTGCTATATTTAATTCTGGGCTTCGGTTATGATGTAGCGTTTAATAATGTACTATTAATCAGTATTGCACTCACTCTTATTTCTTATATTGGGGATGCTTTTATCTTACCGAGAACGAATAACACTATTGCAACAGCAACTGATTTCGTATTGGCTTTTGTTGTGATCTATTTCATGCTTGATATGCTGACCTATGGAGGAGATTTATTAACTGCTTCACTCATTTCTAGTGCGGGATTAACAGTTTTTGAATATTTCTTTCATAAGTGGGTTAAATCTGAATATAACGAAATGGAAACCGAGGAAAGACCTTCTGTAAATCATCGAAACTTACAAACAGAATTTTCGGAAGACAACTCATTAGATAATATTAACGATTCAGATACTCATGATGAAGATAAAACATAAATTAACAAGTTGCCTCATGCACGAAATTTTCCAGTGAAAAAAGCATCCAAATAACTGGATGCTTTTTTACTTATTTCGTTGAAGTTATTTTTTTGAAATAATCTTCAAGGTATTCAGTTACCTCATCAGGCGTTTTAGCATATGCACTATGCAAATGACCAACTTTTTCTCCTTCTTTAAATACCAATAGACTTGGAATCCCCATCACTTGATATTCTTCAGCAAGCTCTGGAAATTGGTCTTTATCTATTTCATAGAAAGGAAACTCTTCAAATTTGTCTAGAACACTACCAATAAAAAAGTCCATACGTTTACAATCAGGACACCAGTCTCCAGAAAACTTAAACACAACAGGTTGTTCTTTCGTTATTAATTGATTAAACTGTTCTTTACTTTCAATAAGTTCAGCCATGATATACAACTCCCAATATTGTAATTTAAAATAGTATTTTTGTCTCTATACAGATTTTAAATGGTCTTTGACTAATATTCAATCTTAGTGTTTGGTTACGAGTCAATTATGTATATCTAATGTTAGAAATATTCTTCGGGCCCTCCCTTCCCTTTTCTCATTCTGATCTTATGTATGACGATACACTTATTCAACATACTAAAACTTAGACTAATTTATAGGGTGTCGTATATGCTTGGATTAATTGCTGAAATTACATTACTTTTTATTGTTTATGTTACTGGTGTACGTTTATTAGGGAAATCCGCTCTAGCTCAATTGACGGCTCATGACTTCGGAGCTATATTTTTTCTTGCATATGTGTTATTTGGTTCCATAGACGTAAAGGGAATTTCTCAAGGATTAGCCGGTGGTATAACTGTTATTATTCTTTATTTAACAATTTCTAAACTTACGCTCATAAATAAATTAAATAAATATCTAATTGGAGATTCAACTTATTTAATTAAGCATGGTAAAATTATGTCGCATAATCTAAAGAAAAGCCGTTACACTCTTATGGAACTATTATCTACAATAAGAACAGCTGGATATTTTGATATCAGTGACATAGATTACGCTTTATTAGAACCTAATGGTGAAATTAGTATACTCCCTAAAAAAGATAAAACGTTTGTGACTCCCAGTCATCTCGATATAGACGTTTCTGATCCTGGCTTACCCATCATTGTTATTATTGAAGGTAAAATACAACACAACCATCTTGACTCTTTAAATAAGGATGTAGCATGGTTAGAGAATGAACTTAAACAAAAAGGCTTCGATCATACTGATGGAATCTTTCTTGCTACAGTCAGAGATAAAGATTTAAATTTAAATGTGTATTCTGAACAGAATTTCTAAGAGAGCTGGATTCAAGGCTCTTAATTAACATCTCTAGATTCATTTATAAATAAAATAAACCACCCACTAACAAATAAAATAATTGATCCAAAATAAAAAATGATATCCACAGTTAATAAATCAATTAAAAATCCACCGACTATTACCGCGAATCCTGAGAATAAAGAGACCCAAAAGTGGTAAGAGCCTATTTTCTTACCCCGTGATTCTCCATCAGTAAAATCAGCAACAATGGCTTTTTCACTTGTTTTTTGCATAGCACCCAATATACCTAATAGAACCTGTATGATATAAACTTGTCCGATGCTTGTTATTATTGGAAATGTTAAATAAATCAGTGCACTTCCCCATGTATTTATAAGCAAAAATGATTTTCTGCCTACTTTGTCTGACCGTCTGCCTACCCAATGATGGACTAAAGCAGAACTAATGGTGAAAATACCATAAGCTATGCCGAACTCAGAAAAATTACCTCCAACTTCACTTAAGAAAATAATATAAAAAGGAAAAACCAACCCAGTACCAAATAATAATAGACTTTGAGAAATAACTATCCATTTAAGCATCTTATTTAGCGTACCTTTCATAGAAATTATTCATAAAGCGTTCGTTCGGATCATATTCCAGTTTGCGTTTAAAAAACGATTCGATTTTAGGATAGGCTTTACGAATTTGATCTTGAGAAGGAAATAACTGATAGGTCAAATAGTATCTACCATTCAATTCAAGAGCCTGATTAACAATTTTTTGAGTTGATAGTTTCATATGAGCAATCCCTTCATCTGATAATTCATGATTAAATAGAAGTACTAATGCCAGAGTATCTTCTTTAGCATAAGTAAGGTAACCTTCATTATGTTTAGGTGTGTAACGAACTGTTACATTCATTAAATTTAAGTCATCTTCCTTTACAATCTTTCTAAGACCATCTACAAACTCCTCAAAATGGTCAACTGGGATAAAATATTCTTGGAGAATATCAGTATCTTTATCTGAATCATATTCCAGGAATTCAATCGGAGGTCTCATTGCATTATTTCGAGACACAACCTCCCCCTCTTCTTTTTCTGCATATAATTTCTGCTGCAGATCCCATACTAAATTCTTTGCCCAATCATACTTTCTTGATAAACCAAAGAAGAATTTATCCCTTAAAACATTTTGTTCTTCATTTAACTCGACAAGTTCTTCATAGTCATCTTCATTAGTTGGATACCGATCATCACCTTTATCGATTGTACGATACGTTGTCATATACATATCATTCAGTAAATCATCAGGTGTTGCAGCTAATCGGGCAAAATGCAAACCAACATCGTCATTGTTGGCGATTTGTTTTATTATGTATTCGGGATAATCTTTATAATTTATCTTTTCAGTTTGTGATACGTAGATTTCATTGTCCGTTAATTCTAAAGTGACATCTAGAATTACACCAAATAATCCATAACCACCAATAACTAACTCAAATAATTCTTCATTCTCGTTTCTGCTCACATTAATGACATTTCCGTCAGCTTTAAGTAATCGAAATGATTTAACGGTTTCAATTAGAGGTCCGTATTGTGGATCTCGTCCATGAACATTCGAGCTTAATGACCCACCTACAGTAAAAACATTAGATGATTGCATAACCTTTATGGCTAACCCGTGTGGATTTATGTAATCTTGTATTTGTTCCCAAGTCACACCACTTTGGACCTTAATGGTTTTTTCTTTTTCATCTAATTTAAGGATTTTATTATAATTAGACATATCTAAAAACACAGAGTCTTGATAGAATGCATGTCCACCCTGACTATGCCGGGCCCCACCAATTGATATCTTTAAATTATTTTCTTTAGCCGCCTTAACCGCTTCAACCAAGGCCGCTTCTTCTTCTCCTTCTACTATTTCATAGACCCGATCTGGAAATAATCGACTCACATCATGGATTAACAATTTGTCTTCTGTTTGATTTATATAGATTGAAAGAGCAAACGCAGCACCGTAAACCACGATTGCCAATAGAGAGATAAGCTTTAAATTATAGTTTTGTTTTAACCAATTCAATATTTCTCTTCTCCTTAACTTTGTATCTAGAAGTCTACTTCTGCAATCTCAAGCATTTCATCTAATAGGTCTTTATGTTGTTTTAATGAAATCCGCGGAGTCCACGATTCGTCAACTCGACGTTGTAAAAATATGAACGTACCGTTTTCTGTTACATAAAAACTATAAGGGAAATGATCTGTAAAATGATATTGTTCATTATAAAACCCTAATATATAAGTGTCTTTAGATTTTATCAATTTAAATATGTCATCATTATTAGACCTTTCTACTTCAAGCTCTTCTACTAGATTTAATATTTCTTGAATGGTTTCTGTATCCTCAACCGTTTTAGATAAATCAGTTGATGAGCTATTATTTATTACTTTTTGTACAACTAGTCTTTTAAATGACGTTTTGTTATCAATCACTATATCTTCTTCACTTGAGCATGCAGTTAGAATTAATAGCGATATTACTAAAATTAAGGTTTTTTTCATGTAATCAAACCTCTCTTAGGGATTAATTTTATCTATTATGTCTATAATCTCGACTAAATCTTTAATGATAAAATCGGCATCTGCTTTGCCGTAATAGCAGTCTTCCTTCCAAACACTTATCATACCAATGTGGTTTGAAGCCTTAATATCTTTATCTGGGTGATCTCCTACAAAAATACATTCACCCGCAGACAAATGATGTCGATCTAAAGCCTTTCTAAATAGTCTTTCATCAGGTTTTTTCATACCTTCCCATTCTGAAATCAATATCGTGTCGAAGTAGTCTTCAATTCCTAAGGCTTTAATGTTATCCATTTGGAATTGGCCCCTGCCATTTGTAATAATTCCAAGAACCAAATTATTAGACTTTAAATTTTTAATGGTTTGCATAAGACCTGGAAAAGGTGTGCAACAATCTTTAAAGTTATTTAAGTAATCTTTAAGCAAACTTTGCCAAGTAAGCGCAGAGATATTAAAGTGTTTCATTAATTGTTGATAAACTTTATCTTTCCAAACATAACCACGGTCATCTAATTCAATAAATTTTGTTATGTAATCATCTTTTGAAACAACTTCTAATGGTGAGATGAACTGGTTGTATTGATATTCAACGAATAACTCAAGTGTACGTTCACGATTTAATAGTGTACCATCTAAATCAAAAAATATTGCTTTAATCATTAAATTACTCCATTATACTTAGTATTTATACTGTAAATACATATTAACATAAAATACCAAATATCCGTTTGAAATTTTATTTAAAATCCCCTTTTTTAAAGAAGGGAATTTGATATACTTGTTTTATTTTTAAAAAAATGACTACCATTACTCTTTGTTCTTAAACTGTTTATCTTGCTTTTCATTGCTTTTTTTCCTGCTAATTTCTAATGACAGAATTAGTAAATGGACATAAAAAAAGTCACAGTGTTAAAAACTGTGACTCTAATTATTTACTTTGCGAATCTATGCTTTCCAATAGTTATTGTTGTTTCTCTAGAGAAGACCCATGAGCTTGTGGAGGTAGCTGGATTATAAAAATATAGTGATCCATTACCTTTCCCTCTAAACTCTAATGCTTCCTCTACTGCTTGCTTAGCTTCTTGACTAGCAGGCAATTTGATTTGACCATTTTTAACAGGAGTAAATGCATAATGGCCACCTGCTTTTTCATAAATAACTTCTTTTACTGAGTTAGGAAATTGATTGCTGTCCACTCTGTTTAATACAACTGTAGCAACTGCAACTTTACCTGCATAAGATTCACCCTTCGCTTCAGCCTGGACTAAGCGAGCAAGTAAACCTTTATCAATATTACTTACAGCCGTTGGAATGGTTAAGGTTTCACCAATCTTTAAATAATCATCGTACTTATTGTTTGTTCGTTGTAGTGCTTCAAGTGGAACATCATATTTTTGGCTAATTTTCCATAATGAATCTCCACTCTTTGCTGAATATTTTGTAGTTTCTTCTGCAGTTATAGAAGTAGTGGATAGTGTAACTATTGTTAACGCGAAAATAATCGCTGTAATTACTGTTCTCATTATTATCTTCCTCCTATATAATCACTTTCAGAATTATATTAACAAGATAATAATGACGGTTCAGCAGGTAATAATATCCATGATTAAATATGACAAACAAGAACCCTTATAAAGAGTGACTTACAAGGTTTATGTTAAAAGCAGTTAACAAATTTTAATAAGTTGTAAAGTAATCATCCTGATTATTTAGTAAACAAATAAAACCGTTGGAAATTGTAAAATAGCGATTTCAACGGTTTTATTCTTAGTCCTGATTAATTTTAGTACGAATTAAAGTAGCATTAGTTTTTACAGGTTTTGCTGTTTCACCCATTTGTTGAATTAAAGAAATCAGTTCATTTTTCATTTTATCTGCAATCCAATTCATATCATTAACAAACTCTACTTTTGCATTAATATCATTAGAGTCGATGATTTCGAATTCTTCGCTTTGTTCTCTTCCTCTTTTAATACGTACATGACCTAATTTATCACTCTTAGGATTACCGAAGTTTGTTGACTTAACTAACACAGTTTGCTTATCAATTGTTTCAGTCAACTGTGTAACTTTAAAATTATGTTCGTTCATATAGTGTTGAATGTTTAAATTATTAATATGAACCACCTCTTAAATTAATATGTTCTATATTAATTATAACCTAGTTTGGAGAATAATGTATGATATTAGCCCGAAAAGTTAATTTAAATTAATACTTTGATGCAATACCGTGCTTTTGTAGCGGTTCAAAGTTCTTTTATAAATTTAATTCTCCTACCTGTAAAATATTTATATTCAGTTTTCTAAGGTCTGATGCTTTAATGCCTCTAGTTCTTTATCAATTTGATTTATATCTATCCTCTTAAATAAAGGCCTAACTTCATTAATATAAGTACTTTGAACATTCGCTTCTTCCCACGTTGAATGACTAAGGCCTAACACGTCTTTGATTTTTTGACTTGAAAATGGTAAAAATGGTTCGAGTAATTGAGATAAATTCACAATGATATAAACACAATTTAATAATGTATGTTTGCATTCAGTAGGTTCTTCATTTACCTGTATCCAAGGCTTTTGTTCATCAAAATATTTATTAGCATAACGAATAAAATTAAAGACCCCTTCTAACGCTTCTTTAAAATGAGCTTTTTCAATAAGCTTGCCAACATGTTCATATAGTTCCTCTACTCTAACTTTAATGTCATGATTCACATCGGATTTAGGTATTTGGCTTTCATATGACTTTTCAATAAATTTTAATGTTCGATTAACAAAATTTCCATAAGCGCCTAATAACTCACTATTATGACTATAAATAAATTCTCGCCAAGAGAAGTCAGCATCACGGTGTTCAGGTGCATTAATAGTTAAAAAATATCGTACGGAGTCAGCCCCATACCTTTTGAGTATTTCTTTTACCCAAATTGCCCAATTTCTGCTCGTTGATAATTTCTTCTGTTCAATAGTTAAATACTCATTAGATACAATATATGTTGGTAGTGGCTGTTGGTTAAACCCTAATAAAATTGACGGCCAGATAATCGAATGAAATGGAATATTATCTTTTCCATGAATGTAATAGGATTTTGTATCTTTCCCCCAAAAACAAGATGCGTCTTTGTTATGTTCTAGCTCCCATTGTTTACTTGCAGAATAGTAACCAGAAACAGCTTCAATCCAAACATAAATTTTCTTATCTTCATATCCTTCAAACGGAACACTCACACCATTAGGCAAATCTCTAGTTGCTGCGCGATCATGTAGACCTTCTTTTAAATATCTCTCTGTTAACTGAATAGCATTATCTCGCCATTGTCCATCATTTTTAACACCATCTAGATAAACCTCAATGTCTGACTGAAAAGAACTTAACTTAAAATAGAAATGCTCGGTTTCCTTAGCTCGTGGGGAATTACCACAGGTCTTGCACTTTTTGTTTAATAAATCTAAAGGATCTAATATCTTTGAACAGAAGTCACATTGATCACCTCTTGCTTGTTTGTGACAACTCGGACATATACCTTCTACAAATCGATCTGGTAAAAACTGTGCACAATAATCACAATAGCATTGTTCCACCTTTTGCTTATACAAATGATTATTATTTAATAATTTCAAAAAAATCTTCTTTACAACTTCATGATGTAACTTAGAATCGGTTCGTGAATAAGTATCATATGAGAATCCTAATTTGTTGAAGTCTTGAATGAATTCTTCGTGATAGTGATCTGAAATCTCTTTTATTGAGACATTTTCTTGTTTAGCTTTAATCGCAATAGGTGTACCATTACAATCACTTCCAGAAACAAATAGCACCTTCTCACCTTTCATTCTATAATACCTAGCCAAAATGTCCCCTGGTAACAAGCTTGAAATATGACCTAAATGTAAAGAACCATTGGCATAAGGCCAAGCACCGCCTATAAAAATACACATTTGCATTCCTCCCTATATTTTTATAAAATTTATGGAATAAAAAAACTCGCCCAAAGACAATGAATTGTCTAAGGACGAGATACACTCGTGTTACCACCTTATTTCACTAATAACTCACATTATTAGCCTCATTAAGTACGGAACAAGTTGTTCTTATACTCTGACATTGATAACGAGTGTCAAATCTCGTCAAAGTCTAATTAGTTATCTAACTCAACTTTGAAGCTCAGAGGCCATTTTCAATCAACGATCTTCAACTTCTTCTCACCACCCGAAGCTCTCTGTTTGAACATCAAATTGATTTACTCTTCTCTTCAACGCTTTTTCCATAATTTTTAAATATTATGACACAGTTTCCAAAAATTTAATAGTGCAAATTCAAAAAAATAACTCACTTTTGGTCATTTATATAAATTATTTAGACAAAATACTAGTTTTCTAGTATAAACAACCACACTGAATAGGATTATAAATATATATTAGACAGTAAGAGTACAATTATCTAACTAAAAAATTAGTTACGATAAACCATTTTTTGAGGAGGGTTATTAATGGAGGAAAAAAACAATCAAATGAATGAAGAAGAGATGATGACTGAGTCTCATGAGGAAAAAAGAGATCCGTGGTCTGACCTATTATTTGGACGTCGTCCCGTTCAAGATATGGCCGAAGAAAATGATGATGAATAAAATATTAATAAGCCAGTAGTTATTCTGCTACGTTAAGACTGCCGAGAAGGTTTTCGGTGGTCTTTTTATTTTATACTCACTCCGTATATGATTTTCAATCAAACGTTTGATTGAAATCTTTATATTGTTTAATTAAGGCTATGGCATTTAATTAATCTTTTTCAATTGTGAACTTTTTAAACTTTATACAATCAACTCTCAAAAAATCAAACAAACGTTTGATTGGTTTTTGAATGATTTGAACACGATCGACAAAGACTAATTGTAATCTATAATTGGAGGGCTTAATCGTGGATGACAATAAAGATATTATTACAATTAGAGACGAAATTGGAGATGAACGGGATTTAATTGTTGAAGCATTGTTTGATATGGAAGAAGAATCGTATGCTCTTTTAAAAGATGTAAATGACACATTTCTTATGAGAATCGATTATGAAGGTGACGAACAAATATTAGTTCCTATCGAAGATGCTGAAATACGGGATTCAATCCTTGAAGCATATGAAATAGCGTTAGATGCAACACCTGGGGATAATGAAGATTTTTAGTGAAGTCAATTTCATGAGGTGATTTGATTGAAATGTCTTAGTATTGTTTTATTAACTATACTGCTTTTACCATCGTATATATCTGCAGAAATTGATGACAATTTTAGCGTTGAGATTTTTGATATTGAAGCAGAAAAAGTTATAAAAATTATTCACAAAACAACTGAAATGCAAACAGAAATAGAGAAATATGTAGATCACATAACTGGTATATATAAAGGGCTTAATCCAGTACCCCAAAGCGGTTATATGGTTAAGATTCCATTAAACCCCAAAATAAAAATTGATAATGAATGGCTTCAATCTGAAGTTGATACAGTTATTATTATAATACCGGAAGACAAATCACCTTATTTACTAACATTTGATGAAGAAAATCTGCCTAGAGTATTTTTATTTGATGAGGACATTAATCAACTACTCAATGAGTTAGACTTTGATCCAGATGAACAATAGAAGTACTTGATAAAAGTACTTCTATTGCAACTTTACATATACTCATTAATTTCTCTTTAAGTAATCAACTAATTTTACACCGACCCCTACAAAGGTTTCTAATATAGCTTGTGCACCTGCTATTGAAAAGATAAAAATGATTGGCAAAGCTATTTCAGGAATATATAAGTATCCTAAAGCCATAAATAAGGCACTCCACACTCCTGCACACCAATAACAATTTAATAAATAACCAAATTTAGATGTTGGCACATCTTTTGTTTCTGTGTGTCCATAAGAATCTTTTATGGACTTTTTTCTCAAGAAGGGCTTCCTTATAAACTCCGTGATCTTGTCAAAAACAATTAGATGTGTAAATCTATAACTTGCCAAAATAATCATTAAATAGGTCATCCAATTTATCTCTATCATAATTGATTCCTTTCAATGGTATGATATGTTTAATTTTTCACAATCTACACCGTTCATACATAAAAGGAAGGTTATATTTGTTTAAACAATGATTAATATTATATATGAGGATACCTCTTTAATTGATCTCTCTGGTAAATTTCTATACCTCTAGACAAGAGGTAAAAAGAAAATATAGTAATAACAAATGCTGCTAAGGGATACATCAATATCCATTCATAACTATAAATAAACGAACGCCATTGCCCAATTAACCCTGTCCACTCATTAGTTTTTGAAAGGTATACTGCTGGTCCATGTAATCTCAAAATAGTTCCACCTAAAAACAGCTTAAAAATCCCTAATTGACCCATTAAAGTTAAGGTTAGAATAATCTCTTTAATAAATAATGATAATAACGAACCTCGTAAGTGTGGAATAATTTGTTTGGTCGTTACCCACCATGGTCCAGCCCCTAACGCTCTCGAAGCAGTAATGAACAGATTCTTTTTAAGTTCGATTGTTTTACTTTTGGTTGCTGAAAATACACCAGGTACTCCTATTAATACCATTAAAACTGTCTGTAAAAATGTTAATTCAAACACGGAAAGAGATGAGTTTATAGTTATTCCAAATAAAACAAAGTAGAGTATTAGGAACTGTGGGATACTTCCTAATAAACCAAAACCAAATCCCAAATTGTTATTTTTAGAATTTTTTAAGTTACCCATGAGAATGCCTAGTCCTCCGCCTACTACTACTCTCATAAAAGCAACTAAAAGACTAATAAATATAGTATATTTAGCACCATGCAGTAAAAGTGTTAAAATATCATAGCCCCATTTGTCTGTACCAAAAGGATGCTTTGCAGATGGAGGTGCAGGATTAGAAATGATACCGTAATCATCCTCCCCATTATAGAAATACTCGACTTCCATAACATAATCCTCATCGTATGGTGCTATAGCCGGTCCTATTATTGCTATTATTATTAGAATTGCAGTTAAACTTAACCCAACCCAAAGTCTCCAATTAGTCATTTGCAAAAACCCTTTCAAGAAATTTAATAAATATGATTAGGCAAAAATATAGCAGCATATAAACAATAGTTAAAGAAAATAAAGTGTTAACGGTTAGGTTAAATTGATAAGAATAACTATTAAATATAAAAGCTGATAAGCCGTTTATATTAAACAAGTATTCGACAATAAATAAATTAGACATCATTATAGCGAGAACCTTATGAAGATCTGCTTTTAAAAACGGCAAGATATTACGGATTACATGATGAATGATAATGTGTAATTTTTTTATACCTTTAGATTTGGCGCTTAAAATATAATCTTCGGTCATAATATCAAATGACCTCTCTGATAAGCTTCTTATTAAATAGATTAATGGGATCAACACCATCACCATAAGCGGAAGTAAAATAGCTGGTTCAGTAGATGACCTGGTTGCTACTCTGGAAAGTGCGATGCCATATTCTTCATAAATATAAACTACAAAAATTTGAAGAAAGATTATCATGATAAAATCCGGAATAACACTTAATAAACCAATAATATCTTTAATCCACTCTTTTTGTGTTAAACTAACCCATATGGATAGCACTAAAGAGAATGAAATAGCGATTAATGAAGCGATTAACAAATATAAAAATGATGTAACAAAATGACTCGGAATATCTGCAAAGAAGCTTTGTATGCGGTCTTCACCTTCAACGTATGTAAAAGTTTTACCTGAAAGAACACCCTTGAAAAACATCGAAATATGTTCAAATGCAACTGCCCAATTGATATGTAAAGAACCACCAGAAACAACTATTGATAATGGTAAACTTGCTAAAAAGAAAACAGTTAAAATTAATATTGAAAACGTTACTAGGTTACGATACATGTCAATTCTCCTATATGTTAGGTAAAATACAATAAAAGAAAAGAGCCTAAAATGGGCTCCTTACTTACCATTACTATTCATTAACTCTAATTCTAGAGTTAAATTCTATTTTTTTGTGTGATCCATCACAAAATGGTTTATTAGTTGAAGCACCACAACGACAAAGTGAAAAAGCCGGTTTCGTTTCAAATTTATTACCTTCAGCATCTAGTAATTCCACATCACCTTTTACTAGAATAGAACCATCATCTCTCACTTGAATTATAGGTTTATCACTCATACTAAAACTCCCCCTCTTTAATTTTTATATTAACATTTAATCACTATATATTCTATATCATTCATTAACATTGCTGAATTTTGTGATTAATTAAATAATGTGGTCGAAATTTGTATAATGTTCGGTCCAATTAATACGATAAATAATAATGGAAGAATACATAATTCTATCGGTAAGATAACATTTTAACTGGTGCTTTTAGAATTAGTGGAATCATTCAACAGACTAAAAAGTTGCTTAAATTCCTCTACCTACTGAAATTATTATGGTAATAGCTACTACTGACACAAGCCCGATGATTAAACCATATTCAACAGTGTTTTGTCCATCTTCTTCACGTAATAATTCTAAGAATTTTTTCATCATGTTCGTTCCCCCCTATTAAAATAGTAAAATCTATTAATAATTTATGTAGGTCATAAATTTTATATGAATCTATTAAGAATATATTTTTATTTAGTTAATCTTTTAAAAATAAGCAAAATAATTTGCTGTCAAGACTTTTTCGACAGCCTTAAGTAAAATCTATTTCTAATGTCATCAAAATCTTAAACACAAATGCTTTTATCGTTCTTTATTTCGAATATTCGAAAAGGTATAATTAAGTCAAATGACTAAATTTAAGGAGGTAACTGATGATTTTTAAACTATTAAGAAGTAAAATACATAAAGTTGATAACAAATTCATTTATACTGTTTTGTTACTGTTATTTATTTTATTATCTTCATATTTTATCCGGCTAATTGAGCCTGAAACTTTCGAATCATATTTCACTTCACTGTGGTGGGTCATGACAACAGTTACAACAGTGGGTTATGGAGATATTTCGCCTGTTACTCTAGCAGGACAAATATTTGCAATGCTCGTTGTTTATATTGTTGGAATTGGATTGATGGGTGTTGTTATTGGTTATATTGTTGATGGAATTCATGAGTATCGACGTAAAAAGGAGGAAGGTAAATTGACTTTTAAAGGATCAAATCACTACGTTATTATTAATTACACAAAACGCTCAAAAGAGACTTTGGAAGAGCTATTAAAATTGAATGAAAATGAAATTGTGCTTATAGATGATTCATTAGATAAAATACCATTCAAGCATGACCGTGTACACTTTGTAAAAGGGAACCCTGCCCTCTCGGATACACTTCATCAAGCTAATATTGTTCAATGTCATTCTGTGTTAATATTTGCTTCTGATGATGTTAGCAATTATTCGTTAGCGGATGGCCAGACATTACTCATCGCCACCAGTATTGAAGGATTAGGCAGAGAAGAAAATTTTGATGTGTATACAATTGCTGAAATTATGTATGAGAAGCATATTTCCGCATTCAAGCATTCAAAAGTTGATGAATTTGTAACACCTTTACAAACAAGTGCACATTTAATTGCCAAGAGCGCTACGTATAATGGTGCTAGTGAATTATTTAGACAATTAACTTCTTCAAATTACGGTCACGATATTTATTCAATAAAGAAACATCCATCTTGGAATACTTACCGAGATGCCTACAATAGACTGCTGGATTATGGAGCTACGTTATTATCTGAAGGAGAACATTTAGGGTTAGCGAAATATGCAGATCATAACATTCCGGAAAATGCTGAATTACTTATTATATGTGATGAAGATACATATGAAAAGATTCAACGCGATCGTATCGTTTAACCTTGTTACAAATTTTTACCTTGCATAGTTTTCACTCATTTATAAATCCTATAAACGTATTTATTATTTTTGAAACGGAGTGAGATTATGGAAAAAGATACAGATCATCATGAAAACTTTTTTGATCAATCAATATTAGATTACAAAGAAGGGATTAATCACCTAAAAGACAAACTACCTAAAATGACACAAGGTTATTTTGATTTTACAGAATCTTGTTTTGAAGCGGGTGCGTTGGATCAAAAAACTAAACAACTTCTGGCACTGGCTATCAGCATTTATGCACAAGATGAATATTGTATCATCTATCACACTAAAGGAGCTGCTGAACATCAGGCAACAGAAGATGAAATTATGGAAACTGTAGCTGTAAGTGCTGCTCTTGGTGGTGGTGCTGCCATGGCACAAGGGGTAACTCTAACTATGGATTCATACCACCATTACACAAATAATACACACTAACATTCCCACTTTCCTGTGACATTCATACAATACAAATGACGAATGTTACAGGAGGTTTTTTTATGTCAAAAACTTCATTCACTCAATTTTTAAACGACATGTATGAGTGGACAGAAAGGTTTAAATCAAAAGAAAAGTTTTCTTCTCTTGATTTATCTAATGATGAACATAATGATATTAATCAACAAATAAATGAACTAGAACAACGTATACATCATTTTCGAGATTCCAGAGATCAGTTAACTCATGATCAAGCACGCGAATTAAAAAGGGACGCCGAAGAACTAGTAATAAAATGGCAACGACTTTTTAATAAACAAGATGAAAAAAATGAAAATACTCAAAGAGTAGTTGGTATCGGTGAACATACACTCCCTCCTCTTCCCTATGCGTATGATGCATTAGAGCCATATATCGATGAAAAAATTATGCGCTTACACCACGACAAACATCATAGGGGTTACGTAAATGGTTTGAATAAAGCTGAAAGAGAAATGGAAAAAGCACGTAAAAAGAATGATTATGATCTTATTAAACATTGGGAACGTGAAGCGGCATTTCATGGTGCTGGTCATTATTTGCACACCATTTTTTGGTATATCATGGATCCTGATGGAGGCGGAAAACCTAAAGGCGACTTACTTAAAGCAATTAATCAATCTTTTGGAAGTTTTGACAAATTTAAAAAGCATTTTTCTGAAGCGGCTAAAAATGTAGAAAGTGTGGGTTGGGCAATTCTAGTTTATTCTCCTCGCTCCCACCGATTAGAAATCTTACAGGCAGAGAAACATCAAAACCTAACCCAATGGGATGTTATTCCGTTACTAGTATTAGATGTTTGGGAACACGCCTATTACCTTCAATATGAAAATAATCGTGGTAAGTATGTTGATCAATGGTGGAATATTGTTAATTGGGATGAGGTTGAGAAACGATATAAAGAAGCTAAAAAAGTTAAATGGAAAGAATTTTAGAAAATAAAAAGTGTTAGCAACGCACGCTAACACTTTAGTTTACATAATAAAAATATCGTTAATATACTTTTCTGTGATAAGGAAATTCCTGATTTAAGTATTGTTTATAAAGGATTTTTATATTTTCATAATCTTCTTCAGTCACTAGTTCCCCTTCAAAGGATTTGAAAGCCGGGATTGTTTTTCCACGAATAAAATTACAAGTCGCATAAAATGGAGCTAAGATTTGCTCAAGGTTGTGGCGGTGTAAACCATCAAACCGATAATCTTCATTTGTGAAACCGGAACTAATGGCAACTCCAAACTCTTTACCTTCTAATGCGTGCTGTCCCCGAAAAGCCCATCCCCTTTCTAACACGTCATCGAACCATTTTTTGAGTAAAGGTGGATAACTATACCAATAATTCGGGAACTGAAAAATGATTCGATCGTGTTCTAATAACAACAGTTGTTCACGTTTTACATTTATATTCCAATCTGGATATTCTTTATATAGTTCATGTAAAGTGATTTTTTCACCGATTACGGCGGCCTTTAGGCTAGCATTGATTGAAGATTGTTCAATGTCTGGGTGTGCTAAGATGATTAAAGTATTAATGACCGAACCCTCCTATTTAATTAGATAGCCCCTATTATAGCATCTATTTTGATATAATGATTAAAGCTACAATTAGGGGGATTCAAATTGAAAAAGAGAAAAAATATAAGTAAAGAGAAGCTGATTAAAAGAGCATATATAACATTAGGGTTGTTAGGCGGTATTTATATATTACTTAACTTAATACCTTTTCATTCAATTGACGTAAAGCCGTTTTATCAGCAAGATCGACCTTTAGTTATAGCCCATCAAGGCGGTGAACATCTCGCCCCTTCAAGTACTTTAGAAGCATTTAAAAACGCTTATAACATGGGTGTTGATGTATTGGAAACAGATATACATATTTCAAAAGATGGTTACCTAGTTGCTATTCATGATTCTACGGTAGACCGCACAACAGATGGTTCAGGAGCGGTTAGTGATTTAACATTAAAAGAATTAAAAGAACTGGATGCGGGTTATTATTTTGAAGATGAAAAAGGTAACTATCTCCATCGAGGAAAAGGTATACAACTAGTTACTGTAGAGGAATTATTTAAAGAATTTCCAGACAGTAGATTTTTAATAGAGATCAAAGATACAAATCCGCCACAACGAATAGATGAAATATCTCAAAGACTTGCAAATTTAATTGAGAAAAATGATAAAAAACACCAAGTAACAGTAGCTTCTTTTGATCATAATATCATTGAAAGGTTTAAAAATTATGCAAGTAAAGATGTTGCTGTTTCAGCAGGTGAACAAGAAGTCCGTAAGTTCGTTATTACGCATAAATTTCTAATGAAAAATTTATATAAACCTTCAGTGGATTCAATGCAACTACCTTTAGAAGCTAGCGGTTATGACTTAACTACAACAGATATTTTAGAAGGTGCAGAACGAATGGGATTACAAATTCATTATTGGACGATCAATGATAAAGAAACGATGAAAGCACTCATCCAAAAAGGAGCAGACGGTATTGTAACCGACCGCCCTGATTTGATGATTGAAGTCTTAAATGAGTTAGGTTATAACATGTAATAATTGGTGATACAAAACTTCGGATAGTATATAAAGATTACATACATAAAGGTCTTAGACAATTTCTAAGACCTTTTAACGTTCAGCATCTTTATCCTCTGTTACATTTACAGCAGCCGTATTATTATATAAGTAGGATGTTGGAGTAGAATCATTCCTTTCACCATTGGAATAAAACTTTTCATTTAATTCCTGATTAGCTTCCTCTACCTTATTATCAGGAATTTCATCATATCTGTTTGGTTTCTGTTCTTTTTTATTTAGCTTATGTTTATTTTCTTTAGTCATAATTACCTCCATAACAATTTATGTTTAAAGTTAAAGTCCATCGAAAATAGTGTTTATATTTTGTCCTTTCAAGAAGAAATAATTCTTTATTTGATATGAAGTTGTACCTCACCACTTATAACTATGGTGTTATTTATAAAGCTTTTAATTATTGTTAATCAGTTGATTAATTATTAATTCTTTTAAGTCGATGATTCGTGACGGATTAACTTCAGTATCTGTTCCAGTACATATAAATGGAATTAATGATTCTTGCTTATGAAGTGATCCATGACATGCACCACCAATATGAAATGGTGTTTTTTGAGCTAAAAACTCATGACCTGGTTTCGCATTAACAATTATGAACCTTCCTTCATGAGAATGGAGAGATCCATATATCCTAGCGAGAGCATCCGGGAAATCGTTATAATTGATATTGTGACCTTTAATATTTAAGTCTAGAATTTCATAATTCCCTTCTAATGTCCATGTCTGTTTGTACTCATCATAATAAGGCCCCTTCTTCTTAAACTTTAACCTTCCCTCTTTCTTACCCGAAATAACATTAATAATACTACCTTCTTTCCAGGCAATTACGTCAATTCGATCATCACTTTGAGCTTTTTCAGCCACACTTGATAAGCTTAAATCTTTCTTTAATGCATAAATGTATGCCATACGTTGGTTAACAGAAATTAATAGTTCATTATGCGCTTCGACTTTATGTTTTATATTATGGATATTGTAATTTGAATACGTCTTTCGTAAATCAATGAGAACTTTTTTGGGGTTCCAACCAGTAGGTGATTGACCATTATCTCCAATAACCATCCAAATATTTTGCTCAATAGCTTGCTCCCAACTATCATATAAGTTCAATGTTTTTTGAATTTCTTTATCAATTTTTGAAATACCGCTTATATCATAAGGCCCTTTTACATGCACTCGAATATCCATGTCCTGAAAAATGCAAAACGTAAATCCGGGTATCAATTGGTTTTTTATTAAATACCTTAATTCTCTACCTGCATACTTTCGATTTCCGCCGATTAAAAATGGAGCGAAACTATTATTCCTCACACTTGCAAAAGCACCTAATGAAAATAGTTCAGGTGATTGAGTCGTTATGGTTTCATCTACATTAGTGATGGTTTGAATAAATTTAGGTACGATTAAATTTTTTATATTATTTCCTCTATAAACAAAAGAATTTATTGAGCTGGATGTTATTTGATATTTTGCTAAGTCTTCAAAGATGGTTGTAACACCCTTACTCAGATCTTCATTATTTAATCGATCGAACATGTTGATGACAGAGTCACTAAATCCAATTCCAATTGTTTCACGAAAACCAGTTCCATAATTTATTTTTTGTTTTTTATTACCATTAAACCAATTCAACCCAGGTATCTTATGTTGATCTGGATATGTTCCTGTTAATAAGCTACTATCAATAGTTACTGACATTGTAGGAAATGAGCTAACCATGTTGGGAATGAATGTTCCATGATTCATTAAAAATTTTATAGCTGGAGCTTTATTCTTTTTAATAGCCAAAAGTAAAGGTTCAGTCATGAGGCTATCAATATTAAGTAAAATTACTGGTTTATTATATTTCATTTTCAACCCCCTTCTCATTCGTTTAAGTATAATCTTCCTCCATCTTCCACTGGATATTCCACAAGAAAAGACGCTACAATCGTAGCGCCTTCACTTAAGTTTACATAATATAATTATAGTTAATTACTCTCGTAAAACTGTTCTACTTTATTTACAACATAGCTGCTTCCACCTGAATCTTCTACTCCTTCAATAATTACACCAATGATTTGGTCAGGGTTGTTTTGATCATATGAAACAAATATTCCATTCTCAACTCCATCTTCTACTTCATGGCTTGATTTCAATTCAGCAGTTCCAGTTTTACCTGCAATTTGTTTGTTATTGATATTTATGTCTTGTGCAGTGCCTTCTGACACAACTTTCCTTAATAAGTTTTGAATAAGTTGAGCTTGGTCATCATTAACTATGTCTGACAACCAAACTGATTGATTGTCGTTACTCAAAAGTGTTGGTGTCATAACATCACCATTATTCACAATACCTCCGTAGATTGACGTTAGATGAACGATGTTTACTAATAATTGGCCTTGGCCATAAGCAGTATCAGCAAGTAAAACTTCACGGTCTAACTTTCCGCTGTTCGATATTTGTGAGGTTAATACAGGGTATTCAAAAGGTATAGATTCTCCAAACCCTAATTTTTGTAAGCCTTTTTCAAAAGCTTGTTGTCCAATGCTTGTACCTAGTTTGGCAAAGTAAATATTGTCAGAGTATTTATAAGCACTTTCTAAATCCACTTCTGTATCTTGATCATAAAGCCTAGTGACATAATAATCACCCCATGAACCATCATTCTGCCACTTCTTACCTTTGATAGTATGAGTCTTATTTGGTTCTAACTGATTATTATTTAAACCTATAATCGTAGATAAAACTTTCATAGTGGACCCAGGTGAATAGGTCGTTGCAAATCGATTAATCATAGGTTGTGATTCATCCTTAACTAATGCTGAATATTCTTCTTGGGATTGCCCTAATATAAATTTATTAGGGTCGAATGCCGGGAAGCTGACTTGGCTTATTAATTCACCGGTTGATGGATTAATAATGCTAGCTGTACCTTTATCTTCTTTAAGTAAGTTATATAATTTTTCTTGTACTTTTATATCGACAGAAAGCTCAATATTCTCTCCTGGTATAGGGCTAACTTTAGCTACCGTGTATGTTGATTGGTCTTTCTTTTCGATAAAAATTTCACGACCTTTTTGACCTCTTAGTTTATTTTCATATAATTCTTCTAACCCCCGCTTACCTAAGCGGTCCTGAGCAGAATAGCCTCTACTTTTAAGTTCCTCTAATTCTTCAGAAGTAATCTTACCAATGTACCCAATCAAATGCGCAGCAACTTCTCCATATGGATAAATACGATCAACTGTAACCCTTGACGTTACCCCTTCGATCGCAACAGCTTGAGATACTATATCTTGATCTTTTAAACTAAACTTTTTAAGAGGCACAAAATGTTGTGGTTGAACCCAGCTTTGTTCATATTGATTCTTTATATATTCCTCAGATATATTTAAGCTCTTCGCTAATTTTGAAAGCGAGGCCTGTTCATTAAAACGCTCTAGTACGACCCCAATTTCATAAACTTCTCCTTGAGTTGCTAATAACTCACCATTTCGATCAACAATTTCCCCTCTTTTAGTAGGTAATGTTGTTAACCTAACTTCGTCTCCGGGTTCTAAATTAGGTAATATGAAAGAAGGATCCCACTCTATCAACCATGGGCTCCTGGGATCTAATTGTATTTCTCCCTCTTCCATTTGTTCTTCATTTATTAATTTATTTAATTGAATTGTCTTTTTATAAGCTACGCTTCCTGCTAATGTATCGTATGAAATAGAGATTGGGATTTCATGTTTTTGTAGTGTTTTCAATTCTTCTTCTGTAAAGTCTTTTGATTCTATGATATTGATTGATAAGTTCTCCACTTCTAATACATCATATAAATGATTATACCTTTCAACATAATCTTCATGACTGAAATTCTGTTTTACATAATCACTTAAATAATCACTATACATACGCTCAAAATTTTGTTCATTCCACAATTGAACATACTCTTTAACATAATCATTTGGGTTAGTATATTCCGGTTTTTCATCTTCTTTTTCTGTACAAGCGACAATCAATAAGGTAGCTAACATACAAATAAAAATTTTCTTCAACGAATCACCTCGAATCTTTCCTTATGTAGCATAAATCTTTAATTATCTTGATACTCGTTTAATATTTTTTGAAGTTTTAATGCTTTAGTCAGTTCCCCATCAGCTTTGATTTTCCCCATCATAAAAGCAGTTGTTGCATTAAGACTACCATCCAATAATTTCAGAAAATTTTCTTCATTCATTTTTAATAAACAAGTAGGTTCATTCAGTAAATCATTTTTTAATTCTACCTGGTCTCCTTTAAAATTTACACTCCAATTTTCTTCCTTATCTTTAATTTCAAAAGAAAAATCGGCATGAAAACCTTTATAATGAGATGAGTCTTCATTCATCTTTTGTCCTAAAGCTTTTAACTTTCCTTCTAAACTCATTCTTATTACTCCTCCCTTAAATTCTATTCTTTATTATATCAAAAATTTGCAAAATTCGTTTAAATTATAAACCGCTTGGGAATAATAATTACACCTTAAACTAGGGAGTGTAAAAGAATGCTCTGGACTATTCTTTCAATCATTTTAGTCATGTGGTTAATAGGATTGTTACTAGATATTGCTGGTGGATTAATTCACTTACTATTAATTGTTGCTGGTATTATATTTATCTATCAATTAATAACCGGTAAACGAAAGCTCTAATTACTTCTACTAAAAGCCTGGACACCCAAGGCTTTTTAATTTTCTTATGTATATGTGGATTGTTATAATACTTATCATAATTAAATGGAGGTGAAGTGATTGACAGAGCAATTTGAACTTGCGACTTTTGCTGGAGGATGCTTCTGGTGTATGGTTAAACCGTTCGATCAATGGGATGGTGTTAAATCTATAATATCTGGGTACACTGGCGGTAACGTACCAAAACCTAATTACGAGGAAATAAAAGCAGGAGAAACTGGACATTATGAAGCTGTACAAATTACATACGACCCTGAAATCGTATCTTATCAAACCATATTAGATTTATATTGGCTACAGATTGACCCGACAGACCCTGATGGTCAATTCCATGATCGTGGTCCGCAATATCGTACAGCTATCTTCTATCATAATGAAGAACAAAAACAACTAGCAGAGCAATCTAAAAAAGCACTAGAGCAAAGTAATAAATTTTCAAAACCTATTGTTACAAAAATTTTAAAAGCAATGGAATTCTACCCGGCAGAAGAATATCATCAAGACTTTTATAAAAAGAATCCTATTGAATATCAACAGGATCGTGAACAATCAGGCCGGGATGAATTTATAAGTAAATATTGGAAATAAGACTAAATAAAGCCAAGATCGTGATGATCTTGGCTTTTGTTTATTTTATATAATGGTTGAACCAATCAACAATATGATTTAATCGTTCGATTCTTAAGTTAGGCTTACCTGTCCTTGATAGGTTATGATCTGATTCAGGGAAGCGTACAAATTCAGTTTCTTTCTTTTGATATTTTAATGCGATATATAATTGTTCAGCTTGTTCAACTGGACAACGAAAATCACGTTCGTTATGAATGATTTTCAGCGGTGTTTTAATATTGTCTACATATGCTATAGGTGAATGCTTCCAAAGTTTTTCCAAATCATTTAAGTCAGCTTTGATTTGCCATTCATTAAAGTAATAACCAATATCACTAACCCCTCTAAAGCTCACCCAATTTGAAATGCTACGTTGTGTAACCGCTGCTTTGAAACGATTCGTATGACCAACAATCCAGTTAGTCATGAATCCACCATAACTTCCACCAGTAACACATAATCGTTCCTTATCAATCCAGCTATTCTCACTTAAAATATAATCAACGCCATTCATAATATCCTGATAATCTCCATTACCATAGTCACCTCTTACGGCGTCAACAAATTCTTGTCCATAGCTATGGCTTCCACGTGGATTAACATATAGAACAGCATATCCATTAGCAGCGAAAAACTGCATTTCATGGAAGAATGAGTTTCCATAAAAGGCATGAGGTCCACCATGAATATTTACTATTAATGGATATTTTTTACCTTCTTCATATTGGGCAGGTTTCATAAACCATCCATTAACCATCCAATCATCTTTACTCTTATAAGAGATTGATTCTGGTTTTACAACTTCAGCTTCACTCAAAAATTCTTTATGAAATTCGGTTAATTGATTTAAATTACCTGAAGTTAAATCTAAATTATATAGTTCACTAGGATTGGTTGGTGTACTAATAGTCAATAATGCATGTTGTTTATTTGGTATTAAATCAAAGCCATAAACATGTAAGTCTTCATTTAATGCTGGATATAAAGCGCCATCAACGTTGCCATAATATAGATTTACGTTACCTTGATCAGATACCGGGAAGTAAAAATCATTATCAGATGCCCAGACTGCCCCTTGTAAAACGGCCTGTTGTTGGGAATCAGCTACAATGTAATCTCCAACTGGTGCATCGATTCCTTCAGTTAAACAAGTAGCTACATTTGTATTTAAATCATAATGATAAAGCTCGGTATGAGTAGCGTTTTTATACTCACTTCCCATATGAATGAATAGTAACTGTTCTCCATTTGGAGATAGAGTAAAGCTCGATGCATAGCCTTCTTTAGTATGAATTTCGCGGTCTTCATCACTATTCAACTGGTGGATGTAAACATTATGGTTAAAATTAAAGTCCTGATCTAAATCTTCATCAGTCGAATAAACAAATGTATCTTCATTAATCCAACTTTGGAAATAGAAATTTTGTTTTCCGCTTTTAATTATTTTTACATCTTCCGAATCTAAGTCTAATAATTTTATTTGTTGATACTTCTCTTTTAATAGACCAGCACCATCGGCCTTATATTTCATTCGATTAATAATAGTAGGTTTCGGAAGGTCTTCTTTCTCGTCTTTTGATCCATTTCCTTCTTTATCTTCTTCCTCTAATGGAACACTTACTTGATAGGTTACTAGATTATTATCAGGTGAAAAATAAGCACTAGTTATGCCCTCTTCTTCGTCAGTAATCTGTTTAGCTTCTCCACCCTGTCTAGGAAGAATGTATGCTTGATTTTTATCATTTCTATTAGATAAAAATAATATTGATTGGCCATCACTGGACCACCTAGGCTGGGACACTCGGTCCTTCCCATGTGTCCATTGTGTAACCTTTTTAGTTGAAAAATCATAATGATAAAGATTAGATACATATTTGTTGTCTTTTTGATCAAGATGCGTTTTGACAAACACTGCTTCATTATTATTTGGAGAAACACGTGGATCAGATACCGAATCTATCTGAAATATATCATCTGCTTTTATTAGTCTTTTATTCACCATAATATCCCCCTAAATTCATAAACTTATCTGTTAATTATATGTGAAGTCATGGTGTTTGTCGAATATTCTAACTATTAATCATTTGATTTAATTCTTTAAATTCATTAAGAATGCTTGGTTCTTTATAAATCGCTTGCTTTTGATTGATTATTTCGTTAGATTCAACCAAATAGTCATCAATTAATTGTGTACTAACTCTATTAAACTCGCTCTCATAATGAATTTGTAATTGCTGAGCCATGCTATTTATTCTTGCGCTAATTGAGTCTTGGGTTTTGCTGTGTAATTCTTCATACAAATCTTTAACTTTTTGTTCTTCAAAGAATTCTTTCTTATTTTTATATAGCTGGGATAATACGTCAACTTCTTTACTATTTAGTAATACCTGATCATTATCTTCTTCTAATTCATGATACGAATCAACATCATTATATAACATAGAGAGATGAGTTTGTTTCGTTATATAATTATTAACTTGACTTAGCCAATCCTTAACTGAGTACGTCAATCTTTGGTCCAACAAAATATGAGTTGCATTAAACTCATTTGATAATCGTTGATTTAATAATGCTAACAGCTTTTTAATGGCAACCTGTAATTGTTCACGGCCTTTTTTGCCATTTAAATTAATTGTTGCTGGGTTAATGGTTTCCTTCATTAAATCGTTAAGTTGAATATAGATACGATCTTTCATATAGTGGGTTAATTCATCAATCTCCTGATTAATATTTTTGATGAATATATTTTGATCATATTCCTTTACCCAATGTTTAAATTGATCTAATTCGGAATTCATATTATTAATGCTTGCGTTTTGAAGATAGGTTGACTGTTCAGCTTCTTCTATAGTAGTTCCAACAAATTTCTTTAAACGCAGCTGTTCATCTTTTAACTTTGAAGCAATTAGTTCTTTAGAATCGGAATGAATAAATTGTTCAAATCGTTCAAAGAATCTATTTGCTTCTTTTGATTCTTCTCCATCCATTATTTGTTTACTGGATAATGGATAAATAGAAGGTTTTTTTATGCCGTATTGCATTAATTGATCGTTCAGGTAATTTTTTACTAATAGTAACTCTTTTTCATCCTTGGCTAAATCAGATGCATTTAGAATAAAGAACATTTTGTCGAGAGCAAATGCTTCCTTAACTCGACCTAATTGAATTAAAAATTCTCGGTCTGCTCGTGAAAAAGCATGGTTGTAATAGTTTACATAAATAATTGCATCTGAATGTTTTACATAATGAAATGACGTATTAGTATGACGAGCATGAATTGAATCCGCTCCAGGTGTATCAACCAACGTCACACCTTGACGTGTTAATTCACAGTCATAGTAAACTTCTATTTCTTCAATAAAACATGAAATGGATTCAACTGTCACATATTTTGAAAAATCATTAGTGGTAATTTTAACTTGTTTACCTAAAGAATTACGTGACTTTTCAACACCATAAATAAATGCCTCAACAAATGAAGATTCAGTTTTTGAAAGTTGGTTTGTTAACCGTTCAAGATTCTTTCGAACAAATCTAATTAGATCATCTAATTGCGTAAATGATTGGCTTGTGAACGGACTTAAGATTCTTGAAAGTTGGTCAACCATTTGATCTTCAGTCTTATAAAACACTAAAACATCTTCATGAGCGTTTTCCTGTGTAACTGGACATATTTTATTAATAGCAGCTGTCGTAGGGTTAGGAGATGAAGGCAGTACATTCCCACCTACCCAAGCATTAGCAAACGACGATTTTCCTGCACTAAATGCTCCAAATAAAGCAATTGTCATTTCTGATTGGTTAACTTTAGATAATTGACGATTCAGCGATTGATAAAAGGGTTGTAAAGGTTTTATAGACTTGATATAAGATAATATTTCTTCTGAATGCTTCACTAACTCATCAATATCTATCACGGATTTTTTTGAAGCATCTTGGATGTCCTGACGGGTTTGAATGTCCTCACTCTTAACTAACAAATCTTGAACATGAACAGCTTCGTTTTTATTAAACTCTTGATATTCTTTTTTGATCAACTCATTAGAAGATGGATTTTCAAATGTCTGTTCAGCTAGCCACTGGTAATATTGTTCCGTCTTTTCTTCGACATTTACTACTTCATTAAATTGATCAATTTCGTTTTGGATTTCCATCAATTGATTTTCTAAGTCATTAATAATGGATAAATAATAACTTTTAACAGAATCATCCATCTGATTAATGATTGGAGCAACACTTTGTTTGACCTTCTGCGCTAACTGCTTTTGTAATTGGTTTGTATAGTTTAGGACCGAATTTCCATTAACTTCCGCAGACAGATTGACTGATTGATATAAATCCTGTGGAGTGACTTTCACAGTAAACTGTTGCAAATCATTAATTAATTCGTTCTCTTCTAACTTAAACTCTTTCACTTGATTGGTTAAAAGGTGGCGTACATGCCAAACCATTTCAGTTTTTACACGTTCTTGAATAATAGATAAGAAAGCTTCTAATCGACGTTCTCTTTCTTCTTCAGTCTTTTTCTGAGTAAAAAGCTTTCCAACTCTAAACTTCGGCTGTAACGACTCTAAGTAACTTTTAGCTAATTCCCTAGCTTCAAAGGTCATAATATATGCATTATTTAAAACTTTATTTAATTCTTTAGTCGTGTTTTGAAGAAATAGCTCTTGATCTGATTTGATTGTGTTTATTTCATCAATCAAACGTTTGTTTGATTCGCGCAAATCATTCAATTCACTATAATCATAATTGTTTAGAGTGAACTTTTCCTGGGTCCATTGTTCAATTAAATGATCCAGCTCTAATTTCATCTTATTTTCAATTAAGGTTTTAGAGTTTGAAATCTGACCCTGAATAAAATGTTCTAAATCATTTAGTTGGTTTAACGGATGATTTTGATTAATTAATGAAGTATAATAAACGGCTTTGGGTTCAATAGTCCATGAATGACAACTATCTTTTAACGATTTCTTAAAAGAATCGAATAATAATTCATTTTCGTTATGCTTATCAACTTGGTTGACGACGATAATAAAAGGAATATTGTTATTTTGTAATTCTCTTAGAAATTTAAAGTTTACTTCTGATTGAACATGATTATAGTCCATCACGTACACAAAATAATCAATTAAATGAATATTAGCTAATGTACGTTTGAATTCTTCATCATCTGAAGAATCTATTCCTGGAGTGTCCATCAATGCAACGGAATTTTTAAGTAGCTCAATAGGTTTAGTTACAGTAATTGACCTAACTTCTTCACCGTTTTTGGCTAATTCATTTACATGTTCCAAATTGATCTCATGTTCTATTGCCTGTCGACCATCATTTAAATCAAAAATAGTCTCTTCTTCTCCATATCTAACTTCAACGATATTTGCACTCGTTGGAATAGGGCTTGATGGTAGCAATTCTTCTTTAATAAGCGCATTGATAAGAGTCGATTTACCGGCTGAAAAATGCCCCGTAAAGCCAATGGTAAACCTTTCCTCTTTCCACTTATCATACAGTTGCATCAATTTGTGATCCAGTTGTTCTTCGCTATTATTAAACTCTTTAATTAAAAAATCAAAATTAAAAGTAGTTGCTTTTGACTCTGTTGTTATCATCTAGATTCCCCTATACGTTCAAAAGATTCTTGGAACATGATTTGATCTTTCCCATGTTCCTTAGCTAAATATAAATATTCATCCGCACGTTTAAAAAGTTCCTCTTTGGTATCATGTTGATCTGAAAATGCAACACCATAACTTATCGTGATATTCTCTTTATTCAACTCTGGTATTAAGCTCATCCCATGTTGAAATAGTTTATTCCAGTTTTCTATTTTACTTTTAATAGCCCGTTTTCTCTGATCAAAAATAATGATCGCAAACTCTTCCCCACCATACCTAAAAGAATAGCTATCAGATTTATCCAATTGATGTTGTAAAGTATTCCCGTAGGCAGATAATACTTGATCACCTATTGTGTGACCATGTGTATCATTTATTTGTTTAAAATCATCGATATCAGCTAATATTAATGTGAACTCTTTTTGAGAAGCTACGAGTTTTCCAAGCGTATTTTGAAAAGAACGATGGTTATATAATCCAGTAACATAATCTTTTATAGATAAATCCTGAAAAGTTGTCTTTTCTTTATGGTGTTTCCGTTCACGCAAAGCCAATATACCAGCGAATAGACCAATTACAATAAAAAATAAGATGTTAAACGAATATACCCATATTAATTGATTGTTTATTGTAACCTCTGGAAAAAATCCAACGGCAGAATAACCAACAATTGAAGCTAAAATAGCTAAAATTAATCCACGTGTGCGCCAATAAATAGTTGCGTGCATTAAAAATAAATAAACTATAGGAACAAATAGACTATTTACTCCTCCAGACAACTCAATCAGCCAAAAGATAACGACAAAATCAAAAATAATACCCGCTTGCATTAATATCTTTTGTATTTTCTCAAACTTGGATGCTGTTAACAAAGCAATTTGAGTAATAAACATGTATCCCAATGCTATAAAAAATAAATAATCAAATGTTTCTAATGTTAGATTAAGTTGGTTGCGGGTCGGTTCATAATAAAACAAAACACCACATATTATTAGGAAAAACCATCTAATCATTGAGAAAAGCTGTTCCGTTTGTATATCTGATAGGTACAATCTTTTCATTTTTATTGGCTCCTCATTATACTGATATTATTTCATAAAAAAAAGGCTGAATTCTTATATCCAGCCTTTTTACCATTATGTTTATTCTTGGAAAAATTTACGGTTTAGCTCGATATATTCACGTTCTTCTTCAGGAAGCTCATCCTCATGGTAAATTGCTTCTACTGGACAGACCGCTTCACATGCTCCGCAATCAATACAAATATCAGGATCTATATAGAACATGTCTTTACCTTCTTCAATACAATCAACCGGACAAACTTCAACACATTCCCCAGCTTTTTCATCTTTACATGGTGATGTAATAATAAATGCCACAATAATCACTCCTTAATTTTTCTCTAAAACTATCTTATCACATTGTATATAAGATACCATGTCTGTGCAATGTCCTCTAGTAAAATTATAAGCACTTTTTAGCAAATGTGCAAATATACATATAATATCTGCGTAATTAATAAAAGGAGGACGTAAGATGGATTTAGTCATTCAACCTGGAATGACCTTTTATCAAATTTCTAATATATTTAATATCCCCTTACAGCTAATCATCCTTTCAAATCCTTACAAAAACCCAAACACATTAAGAGTTGGTGAGGTTGTGAATATTCCTGGTCATTTTTTAGAAAAATACACCATTCAACCAGGTGATACATTATGGCGAATTAGCCAAGAACATCAAACATCACTTGAACAAATTTATGCTATAAACGATGTTGATCTTTATCAACTACGTATTGGGGACACAATTTTTATACCCAAAAGAATTGAAGAAGATATTTTAACATTTAATGAGTTATATACGTTCGATCGTTTTGAAGAAGACCTCTTTAAGTTAGTTACAACATATCCATACATCACATTAAAAGAAATCGGTCAATCTGTCATGAATAAACCCATATATGAAGTAGTAATTGGAAATGGAGATAAACATGTGCATGTTAACGGTTCTTTTCACGCTAATGAGTCCATTACAACTTCTGTCATAATGCGTTTCCTTCATGATTACTTATTATCCCTCTCCGCTAATCAACCTATTCGTGGAGTGGATATGAAACAATTTTTCAATGAAATAACATTATCACTTGTACCTATGGTTAATCCTGATGGCGTAGATTTACTAAATAAAGGATTACCTGAAAACGAATATTATCGGGAGTTAGTTGTAGATATTAATAAGGGAAGAACTAACTTTAATAATTGGAAAGCAAACATACGCGGGGTAGATTTAAATAATCAATATCCTGCCAATTGGGAAATAGAAAAAAATAGAAAGAGACAACAACCTTCTCCACGAGATTATCCCGGCCGAGCACCTTTAACAGAGCCTGAAGCTATAGCAATGGCTGAGCTCGTTGGCAGAGAAGACTTTGATCGAGTTCTTGCCCTGCATACTCAAGGCAAAGTGATTTATTGGGGATATGAGGGACTAGAACCAGAAAATGCACAAAAAATTGTTAACGAATACAGTCGTGTAAGTGGTTATACACCTATTCGTTATGTAGATAGCCATGCTGGATTTAAAGACTGGTTTATCCAGGATTATCGTAAACCAGGTTATACAGTTGAGTTAGGAAGAGGTACCAATCCATTACCTTTTAGTCATTTTAATAAGATTTATGAAGAAACTCTCGGAATATTTTTGACTAATTGAATGGTTTAATACAGAGAGTCTAAAGTATTAATAATAATTAAAATCCGCACTATGATTCAATTCTAATTATAGTTCGGATTTTAAATTACGCTTCGTCAAAATACTTTACTTTCCGAAGACCTGAACGGACAAGTGTCGGCGTTGGCCACTGGAGTGGCCGAACTTAGCCGACCAGGAGTCTCCGTATTTTAACAACGCTCAATATTTAATTATTTGTTAATGTAATTTGACCAATCACTACCTTTTGACTCAGCCTCTTATAATGTAATTTGACCAATCACTACCTTTTGACTCAGCCTCTTATATAGATTTAAATAAGTGAGTCATACCATTGCTTAGCAGCTTCTACTTCTTCACTAGTAAGTTGGTGACCTTGATTGGTCCAATATAAATCGACTGAAACGTCAGCTCGCTCTAACATCCTTTTAAGGTCTTCTGCTTCATCAGATGAACAAATTGGATCATTCTTACCAGCACCAATAAAGACAGAAACATCTTCATGGTCAGGTAATTGAATACCTCTTCTTGGGACCATTGGGTGAAATAGCATAGCACCTTTTAAACCATTACGGTAGTGATATAATAAGCTACCCGCAATATTTGCTCCATTAGAATAACCAACGGCAAATACTTGATTCCGATCAAAATTATATTCTTCACTTTTTTCATTTAGAAAATCATAAAGTTCTTTAGTCCGTTTAATTAAATCTTCTTCATCAAAAACTCCTTCAGCTATTCTTCTAAAGTATCGGTTCATGCCGTTCTCATTAACATTTCCTCTTACGCTTAACACATTTGCTTCTGGATCAATCATATCAACTAAAGGCAATAAATCTTCTTCAGTACCGCCTGTTCCATGTAGTAAAAGTAGTGTGCGTTCATTACTTCCCTCTTGAAATATATGCTTCATGACTAACACCCCTAAATATCTTGAATTTAAAATAAATTATACTGAATAAAGTTTTCTTAGTCAAAAAAAGCAGTTCTCAACATAAATTGAAAACTGCTCTTCAGCATTATAATTCTTCAAAATAGTTTTTTAAAAAACCACCCATTTTACCCGTATCATCAATAACAAAATAAAACTCTTCAGATTCATTTTTTACATCATAAACTTTGCCTGGAGTTAAAACATTCTCTACAGTAAACTTTTTAGCATCTATGTTAGTACATTTAATTTGTTTGATTGTTTGATTTTCATTCCATGTTTTATGAATCATTTTTACACCTCTTTTTTAATCTTTGCCTCTGTTAAAGTCCGTTGCTGATATTGTAATTCACTTTCGATGGACGCTTTCCGCGGGCACGGCTTCAGTAAGACAACACCTTTGAATTCACTTCTTCGCTGTCTTGCACCGAGCAAGCTGGCTTCAGAGAAAGGCTGGAAGACGCAGGTGTAAATGTAGTGGATCTTCAGCTCAAGGTGTTCCCGCAGGATTTGCTGCCTTCGCTAATCACAATTCAACAACTCAGTTAATGTCAATAAAATCAACATTGAATTTTAACATAACCTAATCTTTAAATAACACTTTATACTTTCCATAACCTTCTTCATCTAACTTATTTTTTGGAATAAACTTTAATGCTGCTGAATTAATGCAATACCTCATACCGCCTTCATCCTTAGGACCATCGTCAAAAACATGTCCAAGATGTGAATCGGCGTAATTACTTCTAACTTCAATTCGTCTCATGCCATGTGAAGTATCCATCGATTCATCTAATGGAGCTATTGGACGAGTAAAGCTTGGCCACCCACAGCCCGCATCGTACTTATCTTTAGAAGAAAAAAGTGGCTCCCCACTTACTATATCAACATATATACCCTCTTCTTCATGATCCCAATACTCATTTTGAAAAGGTGTTTCAGTCGCATCTTCTTGAGTGACTTTATATTGAATGTCTGAAAGTTGTTGACGTAATTTATCTTGATCATTTTTGGTCCAATTCTCTTCGATAAACCCTTTGCGACCTGAACCTTTTTTATACATTTTATAATGAAAAGCATTTTTCTTATAATAATCTTGGTGCTGCTCTTCAGCGGGATAAAATGTTTCAGCTTCTCTAATTTCAACAACAATAGGCTGATCAAACTTCCCGCTTTCTTCTAGAGTATTTTTAGATATTTCAGCTAATTTCCTTTGATGTTCATTATGATAGAAAATCACTGGTTTGTATGATTCGCCACGATCGTTAAATTGACCCTTGGAATCCGTGGGGTCAATCTGTTGCCAGTAAACTTCTAATAATTCTTCATAAGGAAAAATTACAGGGTCAAACGTAATTTGTACAGCTTCCACATGACCAGTCGTTTCTGAGCAAACTTCTTCATATGTCGGATATTCCGTATGACCGCCTGTATATCCTGAAGTTACCTCTTCAATTCCCGGACGACGATCAAATGGCTCAACCATACACCAAAAACAACCTCCAGCAAATGTTGCTTTTTCTAAATGTGTCAAATCATCACCTCTAATTATTAAATATACATTTTCGGCTTTGGCATTTCTTTTGGAAGATGATCTTGTTTGCTATTTTCATGATGCTTTTTATAATGCTTCTTAACATGCTTAGGTTTATGATGTTCATGATTATCTTGAGAATTATAATGATCATCTTTCATAAGTTCCTGTGCCATATCTTTTATATTATCATCTTTTATACCTTCATCATCATAATTTGCCTCATCTTCATTTTCCATCATGATCTTCATCATATCAATAATCATTGGTAAATTCTTAACAAAAGGTCCATATTGTTTAATGTATGGTGATACTTGTTGTACAATCCCTAACCCTTTTTGGATATGGTTTAACGTTTCGTGTAGAGAATGATACTTAGATGCCATACCAGGACCATAACCAAACATTTGCTGTGGGTAGCCTCCCAAATGACCAGGCCCCTGTCCTTTACCGAGAATTTTATTTAAAATGCCAATTCCTCTTTTTTGAGGCTGTTGGAAAAATGGTTGTTGATAATAATTGTGATTCCAAGAATGGTTGGGTGGTCTAAAGCCGAACGGATCCATCGCCTATTCCTCCTTTTTATTCATAATATATAGTACGTAATAGACGAGTTTCACGATTAGGCAATTGCCATTATTTTTTCAAACACCATTCAATTGGTTCAATTCCATGCTGTTTTAAATATGTATTGGCACTAGAAAATGGCTTGCTATTAAAGAATCCTCTGTACGAAGATAAAGGGCTAGGGTGTGGTGCATGTAATATCAAGTGTTTGTCTTGATTTATGAAATGCCCTTTATTTAGTGCCTGCTTCCCCCATAAAATAAATACAACATTTGACTTATAATCATTAATCAATCGTAGAATACGATCTGTGAAATGTTCCCACCCCATGTTCCGGTGGGAATTGGCATTAGATTCTTCAACTGTTAAAACGGTATTCAACATAAGAACTCCTTGCTTAGCCCATTTAGTTAAATCACCATGATCAGGATATTTACAATTTAAATCATTGACTAACTCTTTAAAAATATTTCTCAATGACGGTGGTAATTTTTGGTTAGATTTAACTGAAAAACTTAAGCCATGAGCTTGACCTGGTCCGTGGTACGGATCTTGCCCCACAATTACAACCTTAGTATCCCGAAACGGAGTTTGATTCAGTGCTTTAAAAACTTCTTCTCTTTGTGGATACACTTTTGTTTTCTTATATAATTCATCTAAACCATTAACAAGTTTCACGAAATAAGTTTTATTCAATTCACTTTCTAAGTATTCTTTCCAATCTGTTTTAATTTCCAAATTACCCACTCCCTCATAATTTCCCGGGTAAGCGCAAGATAATCGAGTGTTCGACAATTATATGTCATTAATTGACTGATTGTAGTGATAATAATTGATAATGGCAAATAGTTTGGTTATTTTCAAACACTAATTTGACAATTTTCGCAATTCCTACTTGTTTTGTACGATTATTACGCTTGATTTCTATGGTTTCATCTATAGGGAATAATTTATAACCATTAAATTTTATGATGAAAATGTCATGTTCTTCGCTGAGTCGTTTTTCATTACCATTTGTGATTAATACCCATTCCATAATTAACGGTGTTGGCATACTAGTCACCTCACTATAATATAGTGGTTTTTACTATATTATATCATTCAGACATGCTGTAACGTGACAGTATGATTGGATATTTTGCCTAAACAATTCAAAAAGTTAAGCATATGTTATCTATGATACAAAAAGGAGGAATTTTATGGGACTTAATTATAAAAGTACTTTTATAATAATTGTTTTACTATTTGTTCTTCTAGTTATTATTGGTGGGTTATACTGTTAATAATAAAATAACCAGGTGATTGTGTTCACCTGGTTAATTGTCTTGCGCATATTCTTCCCAAACGATATCAAATGTTGTTAAAGCTTCTGGAAAAGGAGTATGAAATTCAAGATATTGACTTATTTCCATATATTCCTTTGATTGTTTTGGGAAATCATGTTCATTAAACATCCACTCAGCTAACTTTTTCTTTGGATCACCTTTTGTCTGAATACCTCGATAGGCCATCATATAATGATAAAATGATTTCATTAAATCACCTTCTTTATCTTATTCCCCTAGAGCTTCCAATTTCTTAACCTTCCTGCGATAAACAATAGTCGACATTAATATAGCAATCTCATACAAGATTATTAATGGCGCTGCCACTAACAATTGTAATATAAAATCTGGTGGTGAAAGCATTGTCCCTAGAATAACTAATATTAGATAAGCATACTTTCTTGTTTGTTTCATAAACATTGGATTTATAATACCTAAACTAGTCAAAAACATTGCAATTAATGGTACTTCAAAAAATACTGCAAATGGTAATGTGATTTGTAAAATAAACCTAAAATACTTCTCAGCTGTAAACATTTGATTAACTAATCCATCACCTAATTCTAATAAAAATCCTAGTATTAGATCTTTAATAACGAAATAGCCAAATAATAAACCAAGCAAAAACAATATAAATAGTGCTGGTATGTATAACAAACTAACTTTACGCTCATGAGAAGTTAATCCAGGTCTAATAAATAGCCAAAGTTGTAGAGCCAAAAACGGCAATGTCACAATAATAGCAGTTACAGAAGCAATAATGATATAAATCCATATTATTTCAAATGGACCTAATACATTTAAAGTAAAAGATACATCACGTTCCATAAAAAGATAGATTTCTTCTACATAAAAAAAGCCAACACCAAAGAAAACAACAAAAACGATTAGACTCCACATTAAACGTTTTCGTAGTTCACCTAAGTGTTCTGTCAACTCCATGGATTCTTGTTCTTGATTAGAAGAGTTGGATTTAGTTTGTTCTTCCATTGTTTTCATCCTTTAAGAGATTTCAATTGTAAAATACTTGTTGTTTTGATAATAAATACTCTGATAAAAGAAGATGTAAGGAATCCCTACATCTTCTTCTCTACTTAGATTCATCTTTAGAATCTGAAATTTTATTATTTTGATTGTTTGTATCATCTGACATTAAGTCATTTGTCGCTTTTTTGAACTCTTTTAATGATGAACCGAATGCCTTTCCTATCTCAGGCAATTTAGAAGGACCAAAAACAATTAATAAAACAATCAAGATTAAGATTAGCCCAGGGATACCAATACCGCTAATTCCCATAATAATCACTCCATAATAAGAGTATTACTGATGATCAATTGTCTTTTTACTGGACTTTTGATCGTCTTCAGTTAACTCTTTAGTTGAATTTTTAAATTCCTTTAACGTTTTTCCTAATGCTTGACCAAGTTCAGGCAATTTCTTTGGACCGAATATAATTAAAAGGATTAATACAATCAAAATCAATCCTGGAATTCCAACTTGCATGTAGACACCTTCCATCGTCACAATTTAACATCTCTATTGTCGCTGATTTCTGATACATTTGCAAACATTTTAAGAGACTGTAATAAAACGTTCAATTATTTTCTTTCATAGATTAAATAAGTATGTTCATGTTTGTTTTTCTCATCTGTTTCGCCTGGGGTTTCATCTGCAATTTTCCATTCTTTAGAATCGATTTCAGGAAAGTATGTATCCCCTTCAAAATAATCATGAATCTTAGTGATATATAATCGATCCACTCGATCCCAGGCTAGCTTAAATAATTCTGCTCCACCGATTAAAAAAACTTCCTCATCATTTAAGTAAGGTTCTAATTCTTCCATAGAATGAACAACTATACAGCCTTCTGCTTTATAGTCTTGATCTCGAGTCATAACAATGTTCTTTCTGTTAGGCAAAGGCCTACCAATGGATTCATACGTTTTCCTTCCCATCACAATAGTATAACCCGTTGTTACTTTTTTAAAGTATTTTAAATCATTAGGCAAATACCATGGTAAATCATTGTCTTTTCCAATTACATTATTCTCATCCATTGCCACAATAAATGATAACATTTCACTCAACTCCTAAACAGCAATCGGTGCTTTTATAGATGGATGCGGATTATAATTTTCTAGCTTCACATCCTGTACTTCATATTCAAAGATTGATTGCTTATCTTCTTTAATGAGAAGATTGGGTGCATCCTTTAGATCCCTCGAAAGTTGTAATTCTACTTGTTCGAAGTGGTTGTGATAAATATGAGCATCCCCTATTGTATGAACGAAATCTCCAACTTCCAAGTTGCATTCTTTAGCAATTAAGTGTGTGAGCAGCGAATAACTGGCAATATTGAATGGAATACCTAAGAAAATATCTCCACTTCGTTGATATAACTGACAAGATAATTTTCCATCAGCTACATAAAACTGAAACAAGGTATGACATGGAGGTAAAGCCATGTTAGGAATATCTTCAGGGTTCCACGCTGATACGATTAGTCTTCTTGATTGTGGTTTATTTTTAATATCATTAATGACTTGATTAATTTGATCGATGGTTTCATCATTAGAGCTCTTCCAATGGCGCCATTGTTTTCCGTATACATCACCTAAATGTCCATATTTATTGGCAAACTCATCATCTTCAATAATCAATTTCTTAAATCTTTCCATTTGCTCTTGATATCGTTTATTAAACTTTTCATCTTCTTGTGAACGGATGCCAAAATTAGTCATATCCGGGCCATCATACTCATCACTTTCAACCCATTTTTGGAAAGCCCATTCATTCCATATATTATTATTATGTAATAGTAAATACCTAATATTTGTGTCGCCTTTTAAGAACCAAAGCAGTTCACTAACTATTAATTTGAATGGGACACGTTTAGTTGTTAATAAAGGAAACCCCTCTTGTAAATTAAATCGCATTTGATATCCAAAAACTGATCGAGTGCCTGTTCCAGTTCGATCACCGCGATCATTACCATTTTCCAATACGTGTCGACATAATTCTAAGTATTGATTTTCATACGAATTTCCCATGGTCATCCTCCCTACTTTATATAACTATATTGTAACAAATAAATAGTTCATGTCATAGATTGAAAAGCTCGACATATAATACCAACATCAATAATTAGAAAAGGTGATGGTTAGATGGTTATTAAGAAAAAAACGAGATCATTTTTCCTAAGCACCATGGCAGGCAGTATAGCTTTTAGCTCACCTCTCGCCTTCACTTTACCTGTAGAAGCAGTATCTAAAGACCAATTTGAAGAGCTGCAACGGTTATCTTATGGTGAGCACCATGAAGCTGTTGTTCATTTGCAAAAGAAGTTAAAAACTCTTCGATATTATCAGGGAGAATACACTCCAAAATATGATGTACTAACAGAGCATGCGCTTAAAACCTTTCAAAAGGAACAAAATTTAGAAGAAACAGGAAAAGTTGATGAACAAACGGTTCTAAAATTAGAAGAAAAATTAGAATCACATTATATTGAAGTTGTTAAGAAACACGCAGAAAACTTAAGGTATGGAGAAACCAGCAACAGAACAAAACAAGTCCAAAAAGCTTTGGAGTATTTTGGTTTTTACAATGATTCTATAGACAGTAGCGCTGGCCCTGCGACCAAAAAAGCTTTAGAACAAATGAATAAAGTTTATAAATTACAGCTTGATCTCAGTGAATATAATCAATTCGTTCAAGTGACTCATACTCAGCAACACAATGAATCAAAAAGCAACATTCAACAAACTGTCAAATCAAAGCCAAGCAATAAACAAGTTAGTGTTGAGAAATCAGCTTCAACAAATTCAGTGATTCAAACTGCGCGGGCATACATTGGTACACCTTATGTATGGGGTGGAGAATCGCCTTCAGGCTTCGATTGCAGTGGTTTTTTACAATACGTATTTTCCCAACACGGAATATCAATAGCAAGAACTGTTGATGGTATTTATTATTCAGCAGCTCCAGTGAGTCAGCCTAGTGTGGGTGACCTGGTTTTTTATGAAACCTACAAACCAGGCCCTTCACATGCAGGGATTTATTTAGGGAATGGCACATTTATTCATGCAGGTTTAAGCAACGGGGTAAGTATTAGTAATATGAATACACCATACTGGAAGACACGTTACATAGGTGCTAGAAGAATTGTAAAATAATTAGAACAAATCCATCTGCCGAGGGTTTAAATCTTTATAAGTAATACCTAATAACTTTTGTAAGTGTTTAGCATTATCGAATGCATCCCCACCAGAATTATTATTAAAGAGAACAGTGATTCGATCACTGTTCTTTTTTAATTGATGAATAGTATTACCCCAATCTTCAAGCTCGGATTGATTATAGCGATAAAGAAATCTAACTTTTCTCCAATTTTCATTGCCATTTTTATTCCATCCCATTACATTTCTGCCATGGAAACGAATTAATGTATTTTGAGAGTTTGTTACCACTGGAATGGTTGGTACAGACCCTTCACCCGCTTGTGGTTCATCACAAATCGAATGAATCCACTGTTCTTCTTCCATAAACTTTAAAGTATCCTGCTTAACGCTATTTTCGAACCAAGATCTATTTCTAAATTCCAAGGCTAAATCAAAATTTCCAAATTGTTGTCTTATGAATTTCAAACGACGTATATGGTCTTTTGATAAATTAAACCATGGAGGAAATTGAAATAGTATACAATTAAGTTTATCTGATTGCGTTAGAGGCTTTAAATTTTCCTGATAAATCTTAAACATATCTTTAATTTCTTTTCGAGTAAACTGTTTACGATCATGACCAGTAAATGTTTGATAAGCTTTTACAACAAAACTAAAATTGCTTGGTGTTTGATTGGCCCATTTCTTGTACTGATCCTGATTAATAATACTGTAAAACGCTGCATCCAGTTCAACTACCGGAAAATGAGAGGCATACGCTGCTAATTTATCTTTATATAAATGTTCACTGTCATGAATTGCAGGATGATCACCCCAGCCAGTTAAACCTATATGTATCATGGATAAACTCCTTATAAAAATGTTCTTATTTTTAATAGTAGTATATAGTACAATCCTTGACGCTGTCTATCTTATTCAGTTATACTGAAAGTGCAATAAAGATGTAAGGTTTCATGAATTGGGTAACTTCTATAGAAGTGAAAGATTGATTTATGATCCTTCATTTCTATAGGAGTTACCTTTTTTATTACCTTGCAAATTTATTGTGAAATTAAGCACCTTTAGGTGAAAGTTTTAGGAGGATTTAGAATCATGCAAAACGGTGTAGTAAAATGGTTTAACGCGGAAAAAGGTTATGGTTTCATTCAGGTTGAAGGTGGCGACGACGTATTCGTACACTATTCAGCAATTCAACAAGAAGGTTTCAAAACTTTAGAAGAAGGTCAAGAAGTAGAATTTGAAATCGTTGAAGGCGATCGTGGACCACAAGCTTCAAACGTAAATAAAAAATAATTGACGCATATAGACATAACGGCAGCTTAATTAGCTGCCGTTTTTTTATGCCTTTGGTTCTGTTATAAAGGCTCTCAATTTGTTCTTTTTTAAATTTGAATTATTTGCATTTTAAAATAAATATAGCATGAATGTGCAAATAATAATAATAATAATATAGTTCTATTCGTGCAAAAAACGCAGTTCGCAACTTCCTGCGATATCAAAATTAAGGAGATTATTTTAAATGACAAACGAAATTTTATGGATACTATTTGCACTTGTGAACTTTGTATTAATTACAGCGATTTATAGAATGTTTGGCAAGAACGGATTATTAGTCTGGATTGGTATGGCTACAGTTGTAGCAAACCTTCAAGTTCTAAAAATGGTGGAACTATTTGGTGTGACAGCTACATTAGGTAACATTGTTTATGGGTCAATATTTCTTGCAACAGACATATTAAATGAAAAATACGGTAAGCAAGAAGCACGTAAAGCAGTTTGGTTAGGGTTCTTCACATTAGTATCAATGACCATTTTGATGCAAATGGCCTTAAGGTTTACACCAGCAGAGTCTGATATGGTTAACGAATCCTTAAAAACATTATTCGATTTAGTTCCTCAAGTAGCTATAGGGAGTTTATTAGCGTATATCATTAGTCAAAACGTTGATGTTTATATATTCTCTAAATTAAAAGAGCGCTTCGATTCTGAACGTTTTTTATGGGTCCGAAATAATGTGAGTACAATGTTAAGTCAGTTTTTTAGATACTTCAATATTTTGTGTGATTGCATTTTGGAGTATAATGCTTAATGATTTTAATGTGTGGTTACAAATTTTCGTATCAACTTATTTAATTAAATTTATTGTAGTTGCTTTAGACACGCCATTTATGTATATTGCGAAAAATTTCATAGATAAAAAGATAACCCCATGAATTAAAACGGGGTTATTTTATATTTGTAGCAATATTATTTTTATCGTTAGAGATCCAATCACTGAAGCTTCCTACATATAATCGCACATTGGTAAACCCGGCTTGCCATAATGCAATAACATTTGGTGCAGCAGTAACACCAGACCCACAATACACAATAATTTCTTCTTTATCATTTAAATCAGAAAAATATTTAACTAACTCTTCTTTAGACTTAAAACGCCCTTGTTCATCTAATATTTTTGTCCACTCTAAATTAATTGCACCAGGTATATGACCTGCTTTATGATCAATGGGTTCCACCTTTCCAATGTAGCGTTCATAACTTCTTGAATCTACTAAGACCACATCTTCTTTGTTCTTATGTTTTTTTACATAATTTTGATTGGCAATTAATTCTTCATCAACATTATACTCTCCATAATGAGACTTAGAGTGCAATGCCGAATGACTTTCTGTAGGATACCCATTCGACTTCCAATCTTCTATATTGCCATTCATTAGATAAACTTTCGAATGGTTAATTAGCTTCATCATCCAATACATTCTTGATGCAAATGCTCTATTATTATCATAAATAATGACTGGTGTATGGTGATCTATACCTCTTTCAGCTAAGGCTTCAGTGAATTTCTTCAAATCAGGTAAAGGGTGTCGCCCTCCTACTTCTTTAACTTCACCACTTAGTTCTTTTTCTAAATCAAAATAAGCTGCTTGAGGTAAATGATTATTTTGATAATCTTTTTTTCCCCTATTCTTATCTTGTAAGTTAAAGCGACAATCCGCAAATACTGTATGCTTTTCGTTAGTAAAAACATCATAAGCTTCTTTTACTGAAATTATCATCGTTTCTCCCCTTATTTTTATTGCTTTGTTAAAAATTGTTGAAGCGCTTGATTTTCCATAGGGATTCTTTTACTCATCAACCATAAATGCATTCCTAAAAATAAAGTTGCCGTTACAAATGCATGAAACATTAATGGAATAATTAAAAACTCTAAACCAACAACAATATAATTAGGATGTTTGATCCATTTGTAAGGTCCTTTTTGTACTATTTGTGCGTTGGGTAATACAATCACTTTAGTATTCCAATATCTACCTAATGAAATTAAACTCCAAAACCTCAAAGCTTGAATTAATACAAACATTATCACTAGTGTAAGAGATATTTCACGCTCCCACCCATGTACTAAAAAACTCTCAGCAACCAAAAATACAAAGAATAAGGTGTGTGTAATCACAATATAAGTGTAATAGGGATCCTTAATTTCTATAGCCCCATTTTGCTTCTGGTATTTTTCATTTGATTTAGCAACAATTAATTCACTAATTCTTAATCCGATTAAATAAATGAGTATAAACAAATATATCATATTATTTCCACTCCATCAGTAAGATTTCTGATGCGAAACCTGGACCCAAGGCAGAAGCTAAATGATACTTCTGGTTAAACACACCCTCATCTTTCAATGCTTCTTTTATAACAAATAGAATTGTAGGTGAAGACATATTTCCATAGGTTTTAAGTATATATTTCGAAAATTTTAGAGATTGATGTTCTTCCATCAACGCTTCAATCTCTTCTAATACTTTTCTCCCTCCAGGATGAGCTAACACATTCTCTATCTCAGAGAAGTTAATACCTATATTGTTTATAAAGTCATTTAAATGGGCACGCCAAAACGTTTTAACGATTTTAGGAATAACTGTTGCGAAAATCACATGAAAACCATCATCTTTAACATTCCAACCCATTACATCAATACTGTCATCTAATATTCTTGAGCTAGTCGATACGATATGTAAATGTTTATTAGACGAATTTAACTTTTGGTGGTCTTTGCCCAGCAAAACGGTGCAACTAGCACCATCACCAAATAATGCAGCACCCACAATGTTTTGAGAATCTAACTGGTCATGATGAAAAGCAACGCTAGCCAGTTCAAGATTTATAATCATAACTGCCTGGTCGGGATTTGATTGTAAATAATCATGTGCACGAGAAAGAGCAATTCCTCCTCCTGCACAACCTAATCCGAAAAAAGGATACCTCTTAATATCTTTTCTAAAAGGCAATCGGTTCAATAAATGAACTTCAATTGGTGGAGTTAAAATCGCTGTGCTACTTACTGAAATAACTGCATCAATCTCATCTAAATGTATATCACAATTTTTAAGACAGTCGTTTATAGCATTAATAGCTAATTGGATACCTTTACTAAAAAATAAATTATTTCTTTCTGCTAATCCATGCTCTGATAAAAACCAGGCTGGTTCTGCGACAAAGTATCGTTGATCAATATTGGCGTTATCAAAGACGGCTAAATATCTTGATAACTTTCTATCATCGATTAAGCCTTCTATTAACTCTTTAGCTTTTTGTTGTTTTAATTGATGTTCAGGTACCGCTGTACCGATACTATAAATTGCGGTCATAGAAAGACATCCTTTTTTATTTAGTTTGTCCTCTGTTTTATTACTCTATTCTTATTAAAAACCGTAAATAGTCATTCCGCCATCTACCATCAATGTTTGTCCAGTCATATAATTACTTGCATCAGATGCCAAGAAAACTGCTGGTCCAGCTATTTCTTCAAGCATTCCAATTCTTTGCATAGGTGTTCGTTCAACAATATCTTGAACATATTGTTCATTCTCTAATAGTTTTTCAGTTAACGCAGTAGGAAAATACCATGGGCCAATCGCATTAACATTAATCCCGTACTTACCCCATTCTAATGATAGTGTCTTTGTCATTTGTATAATCGCTGCTTTGGTCATAGCATAAACAACACCCGTTCTTAAAGCGGTTTGACCAGCAACTGATGAGATCGAAATAATTTTACCCTTAGTTTTATTCTTTATCATGTTTTTAGCAACATATTTTGATAGAAACAAGGCACTTTTCATATTAGTATCAATAATTTGTTGCCACTCTTCTTCTGTAACATTCAAAGCTTCACTTCGAATGTTCATTCCAGCGTTATTAACTAAAATATCAATACCACTATCCGATGTTTTTTCTTCTAATTGGTTAGTGATTTTATCCAACTCTGATACTGATGCCACAATATAATCTGCACTAACATCAAAATTGTTTTTAATTGTTTCTACAGTATTTACTAAATCTTTTTCTGATCTGGCAATCAGAATAACGTTGGCACCTGATTCTGCATATGAAAAAGCGATTGCCCTTCCTATACCTTTAGTTGCGCCAGTTATTACTGCTGTTTTACCTTTTAAAGAAAATGATGGTAAATAAGATTCCATAATATTACCTCCTAAATAAAGAATGCTAAAGAAGACTATTCATTAAGTCGAATAGCCTTCTGTTTACTACCAATTATAAATTTTTCCATACTTCTCTTCTAAATAATTAATTAAATGATTAGGGTTTAATCCTTCACCTGTTACCTCATTTAGTAATTCCAGTGGCTGTTTCATGCTACCTTTTTGATGAATATGTTCATTTAACCAACTTTTTATTGGTGATAAGTCATCATTTTTTATTGCTTGATCAATGTTGACCTCTTGGTCCATTGCAGTTTTTAATTGAGCTCCATACATATATCCAAGCGCGTATGAAGGGAAATACCCAAAGTCTCCACCAGACCAATGGACATCCTGTAATACTCCGTCTGCATCATTATCAGGTCGTATTCCAAGATATTCTTCCATTTTGTCGTTCCATAGTTGAGGAAGATCTTTAACTTCTATCTCTTCATTTATTAGTCCTTTTTCAAGTTCATAACGAATCATTATGTGAAGTGGGTAGGTCATTTCATCTGCTTCAATTCTAATGAATGAAGGTTTAACTTCATTAATAGAACGATAAAATTGATCTATTGGAATATTTTTAAATGATTCTGGAGCATACTCAAAAAATAGATCATAATATGATTCCCAAAATGCTTTGTTGCGCCCTACAAAGTTCTCCCAGAATAGAGATTGTGATTCATGAATTCCCATGGATATAGCTTCACAAACTGGCGTGTCATATAGATCTTTATCCAGCCCTTGTTCGTATAAAGCGTGACCGCCTTCATGTACTGTACCGAACACAGCTGTACGGAAGTCATTCTCGTCATATCTAGTCGTGACACGTACATCATCATGATTAACATTAATCGCAAAAGGGTGTACAGTTTCGTCTAAACGACCAGCTTCAAAATCATAACCCATTTTCTCAAGCACTTTTAAAGAAAATTCCTCTTGCTTTTCTTTAGGAAAATGAGCTAGGATTTGTTCTGTATTCGGTTTGTCAGATGAATTACTTACCTTTTGAATTAATTTCGATAAATCATCTCTTAATTTAGGAAAGACTTGATCCAATGTTTTTACAGTAACTCCTGGTTCAAAATTATCAAGAAGCGCATCGTAACGATTTTCTTTATAACCCCAGTACTCTGCAAATTTAATATTAAATGCAACTATTTTCTCCAGATAAGGGCGGAACATTTCAAAATCTGACTTTTCACGAGCTTCTGCCCAGACTGTTTCAGCTTGAGATGTTAATTCAACAAATTCTTTATATTCATTCAACGGTATTTTTTTAGAAAGATTATATTCTTTTTCAACTAATTCAATTGAACGTCGTATGACTGGGTTATCCGCGTTTTTCAACTCATCAATAAATTTCTTCATATGATCAGAAGTTTTTAATTCATGTGTTTTTTGAGACAATAATGATAATGTCTCAGATCGTCTTTGGGCACCTTTTTTAGGGGCTTTTGTACGAAGATCCCACGCCATTAATTTAATGGCTTCTGAATAAGATTCTATTTGTTTATAATATTCCAAAAATTCTTGCTCCAAATTAGTGTAAGTATTCCCCATTTAAATTCTCCCCTTAAATTATTTCTTACCAAAGTACTGATAGTAGTCAGTTTTGATAAAACCATTAAATAACTTGCGTTTCTTAGTGGCTTTCTTACCAAATTTACTTTCAAAATCATTATATGATGTCATAATATAGACACTCCACTTAGGGTAAGAAGCCATAATTTCACCAAGATTTTTATATATTTCTTCTACTGTTTGTTGATCGCTTAAACGTTCTCCATATGGTGGGTTTCCGATTAAGTAACCTTTTTCAGACTTTGGTACAAAATCTTTAACCTGCATTTGTTTCCATGAAATTAAATCAGCAAGACCTGCTTCCATTGCATTTTGTTTTGACATTTCCACTGCTTCATGACTAATATCTGAGCCTGTGATATCTAAAGGCTGCTCATAATTTGCTAAGTCCTCTGCTTCTTCTAATGCTTTTTCCCAAACATTTGATGGAATAACATCCCATTCTTCAGCTGAAAATTCACGGTTAAAGCCTGGTGCAATATTTTGTCCTATAAGTGCAGCTTCAATTGGAATGGTTCCTGATCCGGTAAAAGGGTCAACTAAAGGATAATCTGGTGTCCAATTAGTTAATTGAACTAACGCAGCTGCTAACGTTTCTTTCAGTGGGGCATCCCCTTGTCCAACACGATAGCCTCTTTTATGTAATCCAGAACCAGAGGTATCCAAGGATAATGTTACCTTGTCTTTTAGAATAGCAACTTCTACTTTATACCTTGCCCCAGTCTCTTTTAATCGAGATTGTAAATTATGCGCCTGTTGCAAACGTGAAACAATAGCTTTCTTTACAATTGATTGGCAGTCGGGTACGGAATATAGTTTTGATTTATGTGATTTACCGACAACATGAATAAACCCATCTTTAGAGATCCATTCTTCCCACGGTAAAGCTTTTGTTTGTTCAAATAGTTCTTCAAAAGAGTATGCTTCAAACTCGCCCATGAGTAGTTTGACACGATCAGCAGTACGTAGCCATAAATTACTTCTAGCTATGCCTGATAAATCTGCATCGTAAATAATTCGCCCATTTTCAGTTTGTACATTCTCATAACCAAGTTTTATAACTTCATTCTTTACGAGTGATTCAAGACCCATTGCTGCTGTTGCGATTAATTTTATTGGTTGTGACAACGTTTCCATTCCTTTCGAAAAACTAAGCTGCTTATATTATGTAAGGCATAAATAAAATGTGACCTGCAAGTGTTTTTATAAGCCATGTTCTGTACCTTAGTACTGCAAACGGTGGTCAACCTCGTACTCCGGCAGTAACCATCTATCTACAAGTTAAACTTGTCTTTCTGCTTGGTTCATTTCCCTGCAGAAAGTGCCCCTACCATATTTTTGGGTTGCTCACTCGTGGGGTTTACCGCGTTCCACTTTGATTGTTTCCAATCAAACTCGTCTCTGTGGCACTTTAAAGGTTTCACAATCATATCTTACGACTTAGATTGCTTCCCTGCCGTTAGCTATCATAATAGCTACCTTGACTTATGGTTTCGTCAAGCACGAACACTACAAGCATCTCAGCTTGTGTGAGCATGGACTTTCCTCTCAATAAAAATTGAGCGGTTACTCAAAACACTTACAATCACTTTATTTATGCCTGAATTATAGATTGTAACATAATCTTTCCCTTAAAACACTAGAAATGATTAACAATTATTGATCGGAATATCTTTTACCAAAAACGGCTTTTTCCAGGTTTGATAACCTTTGTAATACATCGTAATTAATTTGACCTCTCTGTTGCGTTTGGTTTGAATTTGATGTCGCATGAGGTCTAGTTGTGGATTTCAAACGTTTATTCTCATCTCTTAGCTGAGCGATTTCTTTATGCAACGCTTCATAATCCTGAATGATCAAATCTAAGAATTCATCTACCTCATCTTGATTATAACCTCTAATTGTTGTTTTAAACTCCTTGTCCAATATCTCTTGACTTGTAAAATTGATTTTCATATAAAATCCTCCTTGCTATAGAGTTATTCATTCCACTCTTGCATATCACGTGCTAAGTCATCTAAATCAAATGAATTGATTATGATCATATCATAATGAAATTTCTCTTGATATTTTAATACCAATTCATAAAAATATTTAGGCGAACCACCAAACTCTTCTTCATATAAAAGTAAACAAGCGTCAGTCTTTTCAATCATCCATTTATTCTTTATAAAATACTGTTTAGGATTTTCATAAGTTTTATTAGATAAAGGCTGGTAAAAATCTGCTTGCTCAATTAACCTTTGATATACAGTTTGTTTATCCTCATTCCAGATTTTCTCCTGATCAATAAAAGGTGGTATTAAAGCTATTTTAACATGAAAGCTCCCTTTTAGTTCTTGTACCACATCAAATGCCCAAGTTTCAACACCTTGTTGACCTGATACGACCACCCACTCTAACCCTTCTTCCAATAAATTAGTCAACCTACGTTTGAGACTTTCTTTAATAATGGTTACCTTATCGTCCTTATCACTAAATATATTCAGTTCATGTGGTTTATAACCAGTAATTGCTAATGATTTAATACTCATATTATTAGTATATCAAAAAAAGGGCTAGTTTGTACTAGCCCTTACTCTAGACTTAAAAATTGTTTATCAGTTGTTTTGTCCTTCTGCTAAATCTTGCTGATTAAAAGAAAAAGGCAATAAATCTTTAACCTGAACTTCCTTTATTTCCTGATCTTTATTAGAAATATATACAGGCATTTTTTCATCGAAAAACTCACTCATAACCTGTCTGCACGATCCGCATGGCGGCACTGGACGATTCGTTTTCGCGATGACAGCCAAAGCCTTAAACTCTCGCTCTCCTTCAGAAATCGCTTTAAAAATTGCCACACGTTCTGCACAACATGTCACTGGATATGCAGCGTTTTCAATATTACACCCTCTATATACTTTACCTTCTTTTGTTAACAAAGCAGCTCCCACAGGGAATTTGGAATATGGCACGTATGCCTCATTTAACATATCGGTTGCTTGTTTAACTAATTCTTCGCGATTCATGTATGTTCTCCCCTATTCTAAACCAGTTTCATCCATAATAATATTTAAATTATATTTAACCGATTGATATAACTCCATAAAACGTTTTTTTCTAACATCATGAAAGTAACTGTGTAAAATCATTATTTCTAAGTTGTCTTTTGTGTTTTTGATTTGATTTGGAAATAATGGAAGTTTATGAACAATTGCATTAGCATCCTGTTCCCATTGCTCTATTTTATCAAAAATAGGTGAAGTTTCTTCCTTCATTAAATTAAAATCATCATAATTTTTACGATCAAATTTTCTTCCATTCATATATTTATCATACAAAGTTTCCAAATCATTTTTAAGTATGTCTTCGGTTAAACGCAAAAATTCATTCATTTTGTTTCACCTTGCCTTCAAATCTACTTTATCATGAATTTTTGCGGTATGCTATTATTTCTTTTTTAAATCTGGGTTTACAAGTTGCATCCGTCTTTTCAAATGTTCTAACTCAATTTCCAACCTTTGTAATGATTCTAATAAATACTCCTTATTACTTGGATACTTCATTGCCCATCTCCTCCTTGCCTAAATTAATTTGCCATAGCAAATTCAATATCCTTCACGAACGACAAACAAAGAAGAGATATTACAAATGTTCTTAACGTTTAACTTTTTTCGACAGATTCATGCTTAATTGAAGATTTAATCGTACTTAACTGTTTAAGCCATTTACGCTTCTGGTAAAACTCACTATTAATCGGTACGATCTGCTCTATGTTCTCTTCTTTCCACCACTTTTTCTTGATTTTTGTGTAGCTTGACCAGTCTCCTTTATAATCTGTCATATGGTGCTGTGTGTTTCTGTAAAAATCCTTCAAAGGATTAGAATGTATAAGCTTCTCTTCAGTAAATTGTTCATACTCCTTACGACTTCCACTTATTGCAACGCGTCTGGCAAAAGATAAAAATCGAGGATATAGATATGGATAAAATAAGATATTGGCTATTTTTTTACCGATAGCAATTCTGCGACTAACATTTAAAAAATGCGAAACAAATTCGCCGTATAATTGACCATTTTCAGTTGGTAATAAAACTGCATTATAATCAACGATATTTTGTGTTTGGAAAGTTAAAGACCTAAATATTTTGTTCTTATACGGTTGGTGCTCCATAATAGGTAACTCTATAATGTTTTGTTCATTTATGATTTGTGCATATAATAATCGTTCTTTATTTTTTTCTCTATAGAAACGGTACCATTCTTGCTCTATAAATGAAGAAACATAAAAATGCTTTAACAAAAAGAATAGCGGTGTGTTTTTTTCCATAGATAACTGATAAATTAACAATTGAGGGTATGCATCTTGGAATATATACCAATTAATACTTTCATACGTTAAATATAAAGACTTTCTGCGATCTTCACTTAAAAACTGTACATATGGCTCTGTTTGTAAATCGGTCATATTCCAACCAGCGTTTCTAGAAACCATACTGGCCAGAAATGACCATTTGATTTCTGGATGCTTTTCATAAAAGTTCAAATAGGCTTTAGATCTAGTAACATTATTTTGATTATGTATTTTTGTTTGTTCTTTTATATAATCAACAATCAAAGGGATCATGGTGTCAGCCTTTCTTAATCATTTTGTAATAGTATATCCAAATCTATTTTGTTTAAAATTTGATATAATTATCAAAGTAAGGAGGAATACACTTGAAGTACCCAAAAGGTAGTCGCAAACATAAAAACCCTATTAATGATCAATCCTATAAACAAAGCACTCAATTTGGTAAAAGGGGAATGACCCTCGAAAAAGAAATAATAGAAACGAATAAGTATTATTTAGTAACTGATTTAGCAGTAATTCATAAAAAACCGACCCCCATACAAGTCGTTCAAGTGGACTATCCAAAAAGAAGTGCAGCTGTCATCAAGGAAGCGTATTATCAGCAACCTTCAACAACAGACTTTAATGGCCTATATAAAGGAAAATATATAGATTTTGAAGCTAAACAAACAAACAATAAGACATCTCTTCCTTTTTCAAACATCCACGATCATCAGGTTCAACATATGAAAAAAGTTGAAGAGCATGGTGGAATTAGCTTCTTTATTATTCGCTTCAAACAACATAATGAAACTTTTTTACTTCCAATTCGTCCATTTATACAAGTTTGGGAAAAACAATTTGAGGGTAATAGAAAATCGTTACAATACCAATACATCAAAGAACACGGATATTTAATCCCTTTTACATTACAAGCTAAAGTGGATTATTTAAAAGTATTAGATAGTGTGTACTTCAATGGAGGAGATAATAATGAGTCAAGACGTCAAAAGTCGTAAAGCAAAAAAGCAAACTGCTAAGGGCAACAAAAAAATAAACTGGAAAAAAGTACTTATAACATTACTTATTATCGGAGCTTTAGGCATGTTTATTGTTGCTGGTATTGTATTTTCTTATATCAAAGATGCACCACCATTAAATGCAGAAGAGTTACAAGTACCATTATCAACGACTATTTTAGATCGTAATGGTGATGTCATCGCAGAATTAGGAGCACAAAAGCGAGAGAGTATCCAGTATGATGATATTCCACAAGTTCTGGAAGATGCTGTTCTCGCAACAGAAGATGTTCGTTTCTTTGAACACAGTGGTATTGATTTGAGACGTATTGGTGGAGCTGTCATCGCCAACCTTAAAGAAGGTTTTGGCGCTGAAGGAGCTAGTACGATTACTCAACAGGTGGTTAAAAATGCGTTCCTTACACGTGAAAAATCTATTGAACGTAAAATTCAAGAACAATATTTAGCATTTAAATTGGAACAACAATATAGTAAAAAAGAAATCTTCACGATGTACTTGAATTTAATCGCATACGGTAAAGATATCTACGGTGTACAAAAGGCATCTGAAGCCTTCTACGGTAAAAGCGATTTAAGTGAATTAACATTACCTGAGGCTGCTTTATTAGCGGGTATTCCTCAGCGTCCAAATGCTTATAATCCGTTTATAGACCCTGAATTAGCTAAACAACGACGTAATACCGTTCTGAATTTAATGGTTCAACACGGTAAGATTACTGAACAACAAGCTAATGAAGCTAAACAAGTAAAAATTGAAGACATGGTTCAAGATAGTTATGAATCTAATATTCCATATGAAGCTTTCATTGAACAAGTATTAATTGAAACTGGCGAACATTTAGATGATGAAGTTGATGTATATTCTGCTGGACTAACTATTCACACCACGTTAGATCCAGAAGCACAAAAGCATTTGGAATTTTTACTAAGTGACAAGGAAAGCCCAATTTACTTTGAAAATAAAGAAATTCAAGCAGGTGTATCAGCAATTAATACACAAACAGGTGAAATTTTAGCCATTGGTGGCGGTAGAAATAAAGAAGGTATTTGGGGCGGCATGAACTATGCGATTAACCCTGAAGGTCGACAACCCGGGTCTACTATTAAGCCAATTCTAGATTATGGGCCTGCCATTGAATTTGAAAAATGGTCTACTTATCATCAATTATTAGATGAAGAAATTCAATACGGTAGTGATGGTAATCAAAAAACACTTAATAACTTCGATAACCGTTATCGTGGATGGATGACAATGCGTGAAGCTCTTTATAACTCGATCAACGTTCCTGCTTTTAAAACGTTTGATGAAATAAGAAGTGCTCATTCAGAAGAAAAGATTCTAAATTTTGCTGAAGGTTTAGGTTTATCGTTTGATAACTTATATGATTCCGACTCCATCGGTGGTAACAATCAAGTGAATCCATTGCAATTAGCAGGAGCATATGCTGCATTCGGTAATAGCGGAATCTATAATGAACCACACGCGGTTACTAAAATTGTTTATCCAGAAGAACAAAATGTAGTCGAAGTAAAACCAGAATCAGACATAGCAATGAGTGATTACACGGCATATATGATTACCGATATGTTAAAAGACGTGGTAACCCATGGCTCTGGTACACGAGTAAACGTTGGTAACTTACCAGTTGCAGCAAAAACTGGTACGACAAACGATGCAGTCGACTCATGGTTAGTTGGTTATTCAACAAACTTTACAATTGCTACTTGGGTAGGTTATCCACAAAACGAATCATTACCTAACTCTGCCAAAAATGTACCTAAGGATATATTCAGTAATTTAATGACCTTTATGTCACAAGACGTAGAAACATCTGACTTTAAAAAGCCGGAATCTGTAGTCGAAGTTGGTGTAGAAAAAGGATCTAGGCCTGCTAAATTACCAAGTGAATATACACCAGAAAGTGAAATTGTAACTGAACTATTTGTAAAAGGCGCTGAACCAACCGAAACATCTGAAAAATATGATCAATTAGATCCTGTAACAGATCTTACAGCAGAGTTTGATAAAGACAGTAATACAATTACAGTTAATTGGAACCACCCAATGCTAGATGAAGAAAATCAAAATATGTCATTTAGAGTTCGAGTATCTGTAGATGGTAGTGAGATGCAAGATGTGGGAACGGTAAACGAGACAGAAATAGTCTTTGATGAAATCGCACCTGGAACATCATACACTTTTGAAATTACAGCTATAGATAATGAAAATGAGTCTAACTCTTCAGAACCAGCTGAAACATCAGTTGAGACGCCAGATGAAGAAGCAGATTTCTGGGATGATTTTTTAGGTGATGAAGAAGATAAAAAAGACAAAGATAAAGACAAAAAAGAAGATAATGATGATAGCTCACAAGAAGACGGACAATCTGATGAAGAACAAAACAGTGATAGTCAAGATGATGGAAGTCAAACTGATGACACTCAAAACGATGGATCGACTCAGGATGGAGATGGGTCCACACAGGATGATTCTGGATCCACTGAAGATGGTACTAACTCAACTGATGATAGTACTGGTTCTACTGATGGTGATAGTTCCAGTAATAACCCTTAAAACAAAGTTCAATAATAAAAAAGAAGCTAGGCTGAGATGTAATCAGCCTAGCTTTTTCATGCGTTTTTTACCTTCACGACAAATATCTAATAATGGACACTCAGGACAATTGGGATTTTTAGCTTTACAATGATATCTCCCAAAGAAGATCATTCTATGGTGAGTATCGCCCCACTCTTCTTTTGGCACTTTTCTCATCAGTGTTTTTTCTACTTCTAACACAGAATCTTTCCACCGACAAATACCAAGTCTCTTTGATACACGTTCCACATGAGTATCTACTGCAATAGCTGGTTCATTAAATGCGACTGACATAACAACATTTGCTGTCTTTCTGCCTACTCCAGCCAAATTTATTAATTCTTTATATGTAGAAGGAACTTGTCCATCATGCTTTTCAATTATATCTGCGCAAAGTTTTCTTATATTCTTTGCTTTATTTCTATATAAGCCAATTCTTTTAATATCATTTTGAAGTTCTTCAAGACTAACGGCTAAATAATCTTCTGGAGATTTATATTTCTTAAATAAATCTGGTGTTACTTTGTTCACTAATGCATCTGTAGCCTGTGCAGACAATACAACAGCTACTACTAATTCAAGTTCATTTGAATGTGTTAACTCACATTCTGCATCTGGGAACATATGCTCCAAAGTGTCCAATACAAGTCTAATACCACTTTTATTCAGCATTCTCTCTTCCCCCCTTAATCTTCTAGCCAATTATAATAAACTGAAGTGTCTCTTTTCTTTACAGTTTCTTTTTGCTGAGCATTTGCTGAGTGTGAATTTTGAGACTGTTGTTTAGCATCTTTCACACTGTGAATACCTCTCTTTTTCCACTCATTAAGGATTCGGTCAATATATCTAAAATTAAGTTTACCCATTAGAACCGCTTCCCTTAATGCAGCTTTAATTAAAGCAGGCTTAAAACGGTCATCATCCAACCAATAACTAATTGTTTCAATTTCAATTGGGGATAAAGCTCGTCCAAATTCTTGTTCAAAAAGGTGAAATAATTTACCCTCATCTTCTTTAGATTGACCAGTTTGTTCTTCTACATCATATAACTTTTCAATTAATGGTTTAATTGAATACCACTCATGTACAATTTGTTGATCATCTTCAAAGTGATCAATTGTAAGTAAGCCATTATTTCTTAACTTCTTTAACACATTTGAAACTTCATTAGAATTAATGGACATCGAAGCCGCTATTTGATCAAAAGAAGGTAATAATTCATTGTCTTTTTGAAGACGTAGGATTTGCAGAATAACGATTAATTCAATTTCATTTAAAGACATGGACTGATAATCTTTAATTAATAATGCTGGGATATTAATTTGATCGGTTAAGATTTTTTGATAAGAAAATGGTAAATTCATTGTTTACCCACCTTTATAACATCTTTTATGTAATAGAAAGAGATGACTCAATAAAAGAGTCATCCCTATCTCTCCTTATGGATATAAGCGGTTAAGCAATCTTGGGAAAGGAATAGTCTCACGAATATGTTCTATACCACTAATCCATGCCACAGTACGCTCTAATCCTAAACCAAACCCAGAATGAGGAACACTTCCGTACTTTCTCAACTGTAAATACCATTCATATGCTTGGCCATCTAATTCATGTTCATTATATCTTTGTTTCATTAATTCGAAATCATCGATACGTTCGGATCCACCAATAATTTCACCGTAACCTTCTGGTGCAATCAAGTCAGCACAAAGGGCAACTTTAGGGTTATCAGGATCTGGTTTCATGTAAAAAGCTTTGATCTCTACTGGGAAATGGGTAATGAATACTGGTTTATCATAAGCTTCAGCTATTGCTGTTTCATGGGGTGCACCAAAGTCATCTCCCCAGTCAATATCGTCAAACCCTTGGTCTTTTAAGAATTGAATAGCGTCATCATAAGTGATTCTTGGGAAAGGCGCTTCAATTTTTTCAAGTTTTGATGTATCTCGTTCAAGTGTATCAAGTTCGATTTTACAATTTTTAAGTACAGATTGAACGACATGAGATACATACTGTTCTTGTAATTCCAAGCTTTGTTCATGATTCATGAAAGCCATTTCCGGTTCAATCATCCAGAACTCAATTAAATGTCTTCTAGTTTTTGATTTTTCCGCTCTGAAAGTTGGACCGAACGAAAATACACGTCCTAGAGCCATTGCAGCCGCTTCCATGTACAGCTGACCACTTTGTGATAAATAAGCATCTTCATCAAAATATTTTGTGTGGAACAGTTCTGTAGTTCCCTCAGCTGATGCACCTGTTAAAATAGGTGGATCTACTTTCACAAAACCTTGTTCATTGAAAAATTCATATGTAGAACGAATAATTTCATTGCGAACTTTCATAATGGCATGTTGTTTTTTCGAACGTAACCACAAATGACGATGATCCATTAAAAATTCTGTTCCATGTTCTTTAGGTGTAATTGGATAGTCTTCAGCTTCCTGAATAACTTCTACATTCGAAACTTGTAATTCAAACCCTAAAGGACTTCTCGTATCTTCAACAACTTTCCCTGTTACATATAATGAAGTCTCTTGAGTAAGGTTCTTAGTTAAATTAAAAATCTCTTCAGGAACCGCTGCTTTTGCTACGACTCCTTGGATAAATCCTGTTCCGTCTCTTAATTGTAAAAATGCGATTTTACCACTTGAACGTTTATTATGTAACCAGGCACCAATGGTTACGGTTTCTTCTAAATGGTTCTTTACTTGTGCAATAGTAGTTGTGTTCACTTCTTTTCCTCCTTAAGAGTATTTTTCTACGAATCTTTTAATACGTTTTGCTGCTTCTTCTAGTTGATTTAATGAAGTTGCATATGATAAACGAACATTATCTTCTGCTCCAAAACCTGATCCAGGTACAATTGCAACCTTTTCTTCATCAAGAAGCTTTTCTACCCATTCATCTGTTGTAGAAAAGGGTGACGCTTTAACTACTTTCTTAACGTTCGGAAATAGATAGAAAGCGCCATCAGGTTTAACACAGCTTACATTTGGAATTTCTACAATCCAATTGTATAACTTATTTAATCGTTCTTCAAAAGCTTTCTTCATTTTGTTTATCTCTTCTTCTGAATGATTATAAGCAGCGATTGCTGCATATTGTGCAATCGATGTTGGATTAGATGTAGCATGAGACACTAAATTAGACATAGCTTTTATAACCTGTTCATTACCTGCAGCGTAACCAATTCTCCATCCTGTCATTGAATGAGATTTACTTACACCATTTATTATAATTGTACGCTCTTTCATTTCTTTAGAAACTGCTGCAATTGAATGATGGTTTTTATCTCCATAAATGAGCTTCTCATAAATTTCATCAGAAACAATCCAAAGGTTGTATTTTAATGCTACCTGGCTTAGTTTTTCTAATTCTTCTTTAGTATAAAGAACGCCAGTAGGGTTACTAGGCGAGTTAAGTACTAACGCTTTTGTTCGTTCTGTGATTGATGCTTCTAACTGTTCAGGTGTTAATTTAAATTGATTAGTCTCCTCAGCTTTTACAAATACAGGCTTTCCTTCAGATAGCTTAATTTGTTCAGGGTAACTTACCCAATATGGGATAGGGACAATCACTTCATCATCTTTATTTAATAGGACCTGAAATAATGTATATAAAGCGTGCTTGGCACCAGTTGTAACAATGATTTCATTACGGTTATATTCTAAACCTTGATCTCGTTTAAATTTATTGATAATTTGATCTTTTAGTTCGACTAACCCGCCAGCAGGGGTATACTTTGTCTTACCTTCATCCATTGCTTGTTTAGCTGCATCTAATATATATTCAGGTGTATTGAAATCAGGTTCACCAGCACCAAGTCCGATTACGTCGTGGCCTTCTGCTTTTAAAGCTTTCGCCTTAGATGTAATAGCTAATGTGCTAGAAGGTGTTAGGGCTTGAACTCTATTCGCTAATTCCATATGTAGTCCACTCCTTTAATTTATTTGTTGTTTAAAAAAGAAATTGAATCATATAATTCTCCATTTATAAAACGGAAGGTCTGAAAATATAAACGATTATTTTTTTCATATATAATTTCCCAGATATAACGATTATTCATTATACCTAAATTCATATCCAATAGGTCACATTGCTCACATGCACTCGACCATTTTTGCTTCATTTCCTCTTGGGTTAACCCTTCTGATGCCTCAGTCCATTCTACTTCACCTGATTCACCTTGGGGAACAAACACATGTATTTCATCTTGATCAGGCGTGTTACCAGTAAATACGTAATAAGATTGATCACCATTGTAAATATAACTTTGATTTACATCTTCCAAGGAAGAAGCAGCCTTAGCCTCTTCTAAGGCTTTATCTTTCTCAGCACCTTGCTCGCTTTGGATACTCGTGAATAAGTAAATGAAAGTAATAATTAAAGTGAATAAAATGGCACAGAAAATAACAGCTATACTTATCAGAAATTTTTGACCTGAAAATTGAATTGACAACTCATGTTCATCCTTTTTATTTTACATTAATACATACTTTAAAGTTCCACTTTAATATTATAACAATTAACATTAAAAAATTGTTATACTTTCTCTCATTGCAATAAATTATTCGCGCTTTAAGAAGAGCTCATAATCATCTTTGAAAATAGATACATGTGCAGAGACCCCTTTTCGTAATGCATATATATCCACCCATTGTTTTTGAAATAATTCAACAAGGGAGTCTGTTTGATCACGTTGGTTAATAATCGCTACTTCCGGGTCTAATTTCATCAAATCTTCTTCTGTTAATCTTTTGCCTGGTTGATTATCCGGTAAAAACATGACTTGTACTTTTTTACTCCACTTGTCATATGAAATAGCTCCCTCATACCAGAAGCATATAAATTCACCGTTAGAAATAGAAACATTGCCTGCTTCTTCATGTTCATTATAAACATACTCAATATAATAATTAGAACTGATTGCTATTTGATCATGCCCTTCTAGTTTGAAAACTTTATTTTCATATGCCTGGGGCACTTCACATTGCTCTTGATTAACAAGAGGCATGTATAAATTATCTACTTCATATGCATCTAAGATTTTTGTTAGGTTCCCACAATTCTCGGGTATGTTATTAGTGATCAATATACCCTTGATATTTTTGTGATTAAAATTGCTCAAGTAACTTAAAACCTGGTCTGCGCTTGTGTAATTTCCTGTATTTATGAGAAAAATGTTATCCTCATTCAATTGTAAAATTGAAAAATTGCCTGCAGATATAGGCTCAAAAATAATTTCTTCTTTCGCCATAACAGTAGTGAAACTAGATAATGCAATAACACTGCTTAACATAATAACAACAATTTTATTCAAGACCCTTCACCCACTTGCTTTATCTTCACTAACTATTATCATTCGTAAATTAAATTGTTAATATGACAACCAGTTTTTTGCATCTTCTATAATCTTATGTCGACGATCATGAATAATTGGAACGTCTGGTATGGACTTCAAAAATTGTTTGCCGTAATTCTTTGTCATGATTCTTTGATCCAAAATCACAAACAAACCTCGGTCATTTTCCGATCTAATTAACCTTCCAAAAGCTTGTCTGAACCTAAGAATTGCTTGTGGAAGCATCCAGTGATAAAAAGCATTTTGTTTTTTAGATTCAAGTTGTTTAGATTTTGCATGAAACATCGGGTGATTAGGTGTATCAAATGGTAACCTGACCATAACAATCATTTTAACGGATTGACCTTGAATATCAATCCCTTCCCAGAAAGAACTTGTACCTAATAATATGGACTGGTTAGACTTCTCAAACATTTTTTTAAGTTTTTCTCTGCTTCCGGTTTGTATACCTTGAGCTAAAATATTAATTTCTTGATTATAATTAATTTGTCTAATCGTGTTATATACTGTTCTTAACATTTCAAATGAGGTAAATAACACAATTGTCTTCTCTTCAAGTTCTTCAGTAAGAGCAACGATATATTCAGCAACTTGGCCTGCATAATCTTCTTGCTTACTTTGCTTAATGTCAGGAAAGTCATTCGGTACGTAAACTTTTACTTGTTGATCATATTGATAAGGCGAAGGCAAATATATAGACCCAGTGTCTTCATTCAATCCTAATTCTTCAAGGAATGACTTAAATGAATGATTTGTTCTAATCGTTGCACTTGTGAAAATAATAGGTATATCAGATTTGTATATTTTTCTATTGATAATTTCATTCACCTGTATCGGTTCTAAGTTCAATTGAACTGCATTTTTTGCTCCATCTTGGTCAATATCTATCCAACGAGCTTCATTATGTTTTTCATTAAAAAATTGTTTTAATATTGTTATGATCGATGTGAGTTCAGAAAGATTCTTTTGTTTTAAAATCTGTTTCCATTCATCATTAAATGATTGATATTCCAACTCTCTTTTTAGCTGTTCCATAGATAAAATTAGGTCATTCAACTGTTGATTAATATTTCCTGATTTAATGGCATTCAAATGATAAGTGTCAATTGATAATTGAATCTTACCTGTATCTGAAAGAGAGTCCTTCTCTGAATGCAAAAATAATACTGCTTGATATATGGCTCTAAAAAATTGATCTGCACTGAATTTTGTTGTTTCAATAAGGTGTGAATTTATAATAGACGATAAATTATTTAATAAATGGGCTATCGAAACATAATCCAGTTCTGTTCCGACTTGATTTCTCACATACTCTTCAAACCTATGTGCTTCATCAATAATTAAACATTCGTAGTTCGGTATACGACTTTTATCATATAAATGTTCTGAGATTAAGAATGCATGATTTACTATAATTATTGAGGAATTCTCTGCCTGCATTTTTGCCAATTGAAAATAAGATTCTCTTTGATCATCACTTTTAGAGCTCTCTCCTGAAATAAACGGCCAAATCTCATCACCTTTAGAAGGTAATTGGATTTCATCACGATCTCCTGTTTCGGTCTCTGTTAACCAAACAAGTATAATTGACAAGCTTAATGCCACATCATAATTTGTACTATCGTGAGAGTTTAAGAAATGTTTAAACTTTTTAAGATTTATGTAGTGAGTTGGGCTCTTTAAAATTGTCATTGACTGACCAAGTTTAGTGAATGAAAGCAAAAGTGGCCAATCTCTGTTAATCATTTGTTGTTGTAATTGGATCGTACTAGTACTTATTACAACACGTTGATTAGAATGATTAGCATAATATAAAGCAGGTAGTAAATAAGAAATGGTTTTACCGATACCTGTTCCAGCCTCTATTACAACTCTAGATTGATTTTTAATGGTCAGATGGATTTGTTTAGCCATTTCAATTTGAGATTCGCGTAAAGTTAAGATGTTACTATTTATATAGTTATTTAAAAATTCATCGAAATCGTTGTAATTTTGTTGAGTGACTTTACTTTGTTTATTAGTGTGTATACTTTTTACTGCAAAACCGTTTTGCTCAACCAGATCGTATTGATGTTCATGTTGATATTGTTTTTCGCGAAGGATATCTTCTATTATCTGCTCTACATCACCTTTAAATGTTAAGGTTAAAGGTTTCATCTGTAATAGGGTTTTATAAGGTAACTGATCGATTTTATTTAAAATTTTCAACAATAGCAAGGCGGTCACATAAGCGTCTGACAAAGCTCTATGTGGTGAAAAATGTTCAATATTTAAGTGTTCAGTAATATCCTCAAGTTTAAAGCTATCAGCTGTTGGAAAGAGTACTCGTGATAACTCAACTGTATCAAGAACTGGACACTCAATTGGTCCATATCCGTTGCCAAGAAGAGATTCATTTAGAAAATCATAGTCAAATTGAACTTGATGAGCCACAAAATAACCATCTTCCAAATAAGGTAATAAAATTGGAATAATGTCATTAATTGATGGTGAGTCAGCGACATCTTCATTTGTAATACCAGTTAAATGACTAATAAATGGTGGAATTTCTCGATTTGGTTTAACTTTGGTGGAAAACTCATCAACGATTTGATTATTTTCAACTACAACTAGACCGATCTCAATTATTTCATCACCTTTTTTAGGCGAATGTCCAGTCGTTTCTAAATCTACTACAACAAAGCGATTCATGTTCTTCCACCTCTTTCTTCACAAAAACTGATATTGTTTTTTTATTGGCAATGTTAAAGATTATTATTGATTCTACGAATCGCTACAGGCGGACGCTTTCCGCGGGCACGGCCTCAACTTCCCAAAACTCACTCGCGTTCGTTTTGCGTGATTTTCGGCTCGCGCTGTTCCCGCGAAGACCTGGACGGTCAAGTGTCGATGTTGGCCACAGGACGTGGCCGTCTTTAATCGACCAGGAGTCGCCGCCTTTCGCTTTAGTTTGAAAATATCTTACTTGAAGGTTCTTTTTAATTAACATAATACATTTATGTTAACAATCTCTCCTAATATAACCATTTATATATTAACATTAACAAAAAATAAAACTCCCTAAACTGGGAGTTATAGTATAGTCATCGGAGCTTCTTCAGTAATTAACTGTTCAATTTGATTCTGTTCATCTAAAACAGCAATCTTCGGTTGATGTTGTAGCGCTTGTTCATAAGTTAACATAGCGTATGACATAATAATCACAATATCACCTTTTTGAACTCGTCTAGCTGCAGCACCATTTAAACAAATAACCCCACTATCTCTTTCACCAGCAATAACATATGTTTCAAAGCGTTCACCATTATTATTATTAACTATTTGAACCTTTTCATGAGGAAGTATGCCAACTTCATCTAATAACGAACGATCAATGGTGATGCTTCCTACATAGTTCAAATTAGCTTCAGTAACTGTTGCTCTATGGATTTTTGCATTCATTAATGTGCGATACATTTTATTCACTCCCGAACTTAATTCGCCCTTGATGATTTAATATAATATTATCAATAAGTCGTGCCTTCTTATAATAGACCGCAACCGCAATTATTATATCATGATTTTCGGAAATTTCATCATTTAATTCAGGAAAAGATAAACAATCAATATAATCTATATCACCCGTAATATTTGCATTTAAGAATTCTTTAACCTCATGAATAACATCTGTGCGCGTCCACTTGTGACTTTGTATGTATTGTTGTCCATATAAAAGGGCTTGATAAATGTATTTAGCTTCTTCACGTTCTTTAGGTTCTAAATTAACATTTCGACTGCTCATAGCTAACCCATCAGTTTCTCTGACTGTTGGAACTGGATACAGATTGATATCAAAATTAAAATCTTCAATTAATGCATCAACTACAGCAACCTGTTGTGCATCCTTCACCCCAAAATACACATCATTCGGTTGAATAATATTAAAAAGCTTCGTAAGTACTGTTACAACTCCCTCAAAATGTCCTGGTCTCGAGACTCCACATAACGAATCTGTCCTTCTAACCACATTCATCTGTATAGCCAAAGGGCCAGGATACATTTCATCAGCAGAAGGATAAAAAAGAAAGTCCACACCATCATCTTTTAAGATGTTTTCATCTCTTTCAACATCACTAGGATAATTATCAAAATCAGATGATTGATTAAACTGTAATGGATTTACAAATATACTAACTATCACTTTTTCATTTAAGGATTTTGCTTCCTTGATTAACTTTCGATGTCCATCATGTAAGTACCCCATTGTTGGTACAAAACCAAGACTTTGATTTTTCATTTGAAGTTCGTTTTTTAATTTGTGCATTTCTTCAATAGTCTTAATTATTTTCATGAAGATCCCCCATATAATCCCTCTAACTCATCTTCATTAATTGAATAAGTATGCTCTTTTAACGGAAACTCCTGATGCTTCACTTCTTTAATGTATTGAGATAATGCAGTTGTAACATGTTCATTTAGGTTTGTATAAGGTTTTACAAACTTAGCTAAACGATCCACACCGTACTGTAATAAATCATGATAAACTAATACCTGACCATCACAATCTTTTCCAGCCCCAATTCCAATCGTAGGAATACTAATTTCCTTAGAGATTATAGCTGCTAGTTTTTCTGGTACACATTCAAGCACCAACGCAATTGCTCCTGCTTCTTCAACAGCCTTAGCTTCATTAATTAAACGCTTAGCTTCTTCGTTTGTTTTCCCCTGTACTCTATAACCACCCATTACATTAACTTGTTGTGGTGTTAAGCCAATATGACCAACAATTGGGATCCCGGCCTGAGTTAACTGAGTGATCTGGTCAACTACTTCGTGACCACCTTCAATTTTTAAAGCTTGAGCTCCTGTTTCTTGGAATAACTTTTTTCCGTTTAACATTGTATCTTCTTTTGAAATGTTAAAGGACATAAAAGGCATGTCAATAATCGTAAATGTTTCAGGTGCCCCTCTACGAACCGCTTTACCATGATGGATCATATCTTCGACCGTTACAGGAATAGTAGAATCATACCCCAACACAACCATACCAAGACTGTCACCGACTAGTATCATATCGACACCTGCTTCCGCACTAATCTTGGCAGATGGATAATCATACGCTGTCATCATCACAATTTTGTCCGATTCATTTTTCATTTTTACAAACGAGCGATGAGTTTTCATTATTCAATCTCCTCACCTTTCCAGAGAATCTCTGCCGAATACAAATGGTGCTGTTTACCTAAATGATCAATCACTTTTAATGCGCCATCATCATGAATCCCTACAACTTTAGCATCCCATATATCCTTGGTTTTTACTTGTATCCATTCGCCAATCTTGTATGCATATGCTTCCCACATCTCTTTTATTACAGGAAAGCCTACTCCCATGAATATTTCATACTTATTTTCTAGTTCTTTTAATATTTCAGTTAATACTTGATTTAAGTTTTGAATTTCATTTGTTTCTAAATATATTGATGTCGCTTTATGCTGCACTGTTTCATGCAAATCATCATGTTGATGGTTAACATTCATACCGATCCCTAGAACTATATATTGCACTGCATCTTGTTCAGCTTGCATTTCTGTCAAAATACCTGCTAGCTTCTTTCCGTTGATAAAAATATCATTGGGCCACTTTATTTTCACATCTAAATCTCTTTTTGAAAGATAATCAGCTATGGCAACAGCAGCTACCAAAGTCAATTGAGATGCTCTTTTAGGTTCTAAGTATTCCGGACGAAAAATTGAACTAAACCATAAACCAAGCCCGTCTTTTGAATCCCAATATCGACTCATCCGACCTCTACCCTCGGTTTGTTCACGAGCTACAATAACTGTTCCATGGTCTGCATTTTCTCTTGCAAGTTCATGCCCCACTAACTGTGTAGACTTTACAGTTTCTTTAAAGACTAAATGCTGACCTAACCAATTTGTATGTAAGTCCCATTGAACCGTTGATGCAGACAAATCGTCTGGCGCTTTAATAATACGATAACCTTTATTTGTAACAGCCTCAATCACATAACCTTCTTTTTTAAGGTTATTCATGTGTTTCCAAACAGCTGACCTTGAAATATTAAGCTGTTTGGATAGTTCCTGTCCGGAGATGGATTGACTTTTATTATTAGCAAGTAGTTCAATTAGTTTTCTTTTGGTACCTTCCATTGCTTCACCGTACTTTCGATCGCATGATAATTATTAGGTAAACGTTCTTTTATTACAAGATGCTCAATTTCTTTTAAGTAATCGCCTACCCATTTTCCTTTACGTTCATTTGGAAACCATTTAATCAAGTCTTGACCTGATACTGCTAACTCATTTCTTGAATGGATTGGCAAGTCTTCATATAAATGATTGAGAGGTTCATGTTTATGGGATTTATTTTCTATTAAATTAATAAGATATACAAAATTCTCTAATTCAAGTTGACCTAATTCATATAACATAGTTTTGCTAAAACCTTCCACACGATAACACTCGTAGCAATTGACTAAATGAGTAACTTGTCGCTTAATAACATTTGACAGTTTATAAGTTTGAATCCATTCATTGACTGATACATTTTTCTGTAATAAGTGAAATAAAGCAAAAATCATACCAGCATGGTTCAAGTGTTGAGTGAAATTTATCTCTTTCACCCTCTTAAAAAGCTTTGGATATTCACTAAAAATAGGTAAAGATAAATAAATCATGGATTCTTCCATAGTGCATAATGCTTTATTAATATAAGTTCTAGAAAATAGTTTAATTAACTCATCACTAATTCGTTCTACTGAAATGTTCTTTAATAAATGATGTTGCTCCTGAATAGCTTCTTTAACTTTATCATTCATTTGAAGGTTAAGTTGACTGACAAAACGTACACCACGTAACATTCTAAGTGGATCTTCGTTAAAACGATCAAATGGATCTCTTACGGTCCGTATAATTTTATTATCTAAATCATTTTGACCATTAAAAGGATCAACAATATTGCCTTCAAAATCCATCGCCATAGCATTCATTGTAAAATCTCTTCGACTTAAATCTATGGTAATATTATCTACAAACGATACCTTATTGGGGCGACGAAAATCCTTATATTCTCCCTCGGTTCTATAAGTGGTCACCTCAAATGCGTTGCCTTGGTCTATAATTAAGACTGTACCATGTTCGATACCAACTGGTACAGTTTTTGGAAAAATTCTTTGCATATCTTCAGGCTTAGCATTTGTAGCAATATCAATGTCTCCGATAGGCTGATTGGATAGATAATCTCTTACTGAGCCGCCAACAAAATAGCATTCAAAGCCATTTTCATTTAATACATTAAATATATTTCCTGCCTGAATGAATGGTTCTTTTAACATTTTTATCACCCATACTACACTTGACTGTGTAATTGATCATATATCTCTTCATATTTTCTAACAATACGATCCGAACTGAAATTATTTTCCGCGTATTGTTTAGCATGGCTTGAAAACTTCTGCCATAGATTATCATCTGTCAACAACTTTACAGCTTTATCAGAGATACCATTTATGTTTCCTACCTCACAAATGTATCCATTCTGGCCATCTTCAATAACTTCTGGAATCCCCCCAATATTTGTACCAATACAAGGAACCCCACTGATCATAGCTTCTAATAAAACTAGTCCAAAACTTTCTTTTTCTGATAATAATAATTTTAAATCACTAATTTTCAATAAGTCATGAACATTATCTTGTCTGCCAAGAAAGATTACTTGTTCATCTAAATTTAATTCATTAACTAAATTTCTTACTTTTGAATGTTCAGGTCCATCACCAACTAAGAGTAATTTACTCTCAACTCTCTTGAAGGTTTGCTCAAACACCCTTACAACATCTTCCACACGTTTGACTTGTCTAAAATTAGAAATATGTATGAGGACTTTCTCATTTGATGAGATTCCTAATTTACTTTTCAAATCACTACAAGACAGTTCACGTTCTTCAACATTATCAATAAAATTATAGACAACTTTAATTGGCTTTTGTATTTGAAATGCTTCTTCCGTCTGTTTTTTTAAACTTTCAGACACCGCAGTGACTTGATCGGACTGTTCAATAGCATAACGAATCATATGATTAAAATTATCATCAATTCCTAATATCGTAATATCAGTTCCGTGCAGCGTAGTAACAATCTTTACATCTCGTTTAGCCATTTGACTTGCGAATATGGAACAAATCGCATGCGGAACGGCATAATGAGCGTGAATAATATCTAATTCTTCCCGATCAATCACTTCAGAAATTTTACTTGCAAGTGATAAATCATAAGGTGGATGTTTAAAGACTGGATAATTTGATACATCTACTTCATGAAAATATATATTTGGATATAGCCTTTTTAAACGAAATGGCATAGTTGTTGAGATAAAATGTACTTCATAATTTTTTTCAGCTAAATGGATACCCAGTTCAGTTGCAACCACACCAGATCCCCCTACTGTTGGGTAACAAACTATTCCTATTTTTTTAGTCATCGTATCTTTCCCTTTTGTTTTTAATCGTTCGCCAATTTAACCAGCCATGTTTTAAGCCGCGAACTAATATTTCGGCAGTCGCTTCATTAGTTGCTAAAGGTACTTTATATACATCGCACAGCCTTAATAATGCTGAGACATCTGGCTCATGGGGTTGAGCTGTTAATGGATCTCTGAAAAATATAATCATGTCCATTTCATCATCAGCTATTTTAGCTCCAATCTGCTGGTCACCACCGAGAGGACCACTTTCAAATCGATGAATTTCTAAACCTGTTTCCTTTTGAAGCATCTTACCAGTTGTACCCGTAGCAAATAACTTATGATCATTAAATATATCTTTGTAGGCAGTTACAAAATTAATTAAACTCTGTTTCTTTTTGTCATGTGCAATAAGTGCAATATTCAATTCTTAACACCTACTATTCCATTAGATTTTCTAAACCATATACAAAGTGATCAATTTCCATAACTTGTTCGACCGCAAACTTAACTCCACTCATAAACGATTGACGATCTGTTGAGTTATGGTTAATGGTTAATGTTTGTCCACTCTGACCAAATATAACTTCTTGTTGCGCAATAAATCCTGGCAAACGCACACTATGGATACGCATGCCATCAACATCAGCACCTCGTGCACCTTCTAGGGTCTCTTTTTCTTCAGGGTGACCCTGTATTTTTGAATCTCTAACTTCTTTTATGAGTTGAGCTGTTTTAACAGCCGTCCCCGAGGGTGCATCTAATTTCTCGTCATGATGTTTTTCTATAATTTCAACATTGGAGAAGTATTTTGCTGCCATTTGAGAAAATTTCATCATTAATACAGCACCAATGGCGAAATTGGGTGCAATAACAATACCTGTTTGCTGGATATGACTTAATTCTTTTAAATCTGCTAATTGTTCTTCTGAAAAACCTGATGTACCAATAACCGGCCGTATATGGTTATGTAGTGCTAGTTTCGTATGCTTGTATCCTGTTTCAGGGTTAGTTAAATCAATAAATACATCTGCATTTAATCGATCAAAAGCTTCTTCTGCATCCGTATAAATAGGAGCATCTATATTAGGTAACCCTTCGATATCATGAACATTCATCCCATTATTTTTACGATCAACACAACCAACCAATTTAAATTGTTCGGTTTGTTGAATCATTTTTAGTGCTTCTGTTCCCATTTTTCCTCTAGGACCAGCTAACATGACATTAATTGTTTCTTTCATTACTTATTCTCCTCATCTTTCATTGTCCATCGATTCTGATCTCGTTTTTCAATTTTAGACATGCTTAGATCAAAGGCTTCAGATAATTCAATGCCCAATGAGTTAGCAAATGTAATTAGAACAAAGAATAAATCACCAAGTTCTTCTTCTATTAATTTTTCCTTTTCAGTATCCTTTTTAGGCTTTTCTCCATAATAATGATTGACTTCGCGAGCTAACTCGCCCAGCTCTTCAGTTAAACGAGCAGTCATTGATAATGGAGAAAAATAACCTTCTTTGAATTGACCAATAAAATTATCTACACGTTGTTGCATATGGTTTAAATCTGTATTTGAATTAGATATCATAATCACCTTTCTAATTACCTAACCTAATGTTAGCTAAATCGAAGTATTTTGACAAATCTTTTATTTGATATTGATGCATTCTAATCCATTGTCTATAATGTGTTAGGGTGACTTGAATGATAGGAGGTAAAAAATGAAATATAATATTAAAGTTAAAAATACAATTTTCATATTATTAGGTTCTGCCATTTTCTCGTTTGGTATTGTAAATTTTAATATGGAAAACAACCTGGCTGAAGGTGGATTTACAGGTATTACGCTATTATTATACTTTATGTTCTCACTGGATCCAGGACTAATGAACCTTGTATTAAATATACCTGTTTTCATTGTTGGTTGGCGAATGTTAGGCACTACAACATTTATTTATACTGTTATTGGTACATTTGCAGTATCAGTATTTCTATGGATATTTCAAATATATCCTATTAACTTCTCCCTCCAAAGTGATATGACATTAGCTGCTCTATTTGCAGGTACTTTTATTGGTGTAGGTTTAGGTATTATATTCAGATATGGAGGTACGACAGGTGGAGTAGATATCATTGCTCGTCTTGTTCATAAGTATATTGGATGGAGTATGGGACGAACCATGTTCTTGTTTGATGCGATTGTTATTTTTTCTTCCATCGTTCTTTATCTAAAGCCCATCCAGGGCATGTACACACTAGTTGCTGTATTCATTGGCGCACGTCTCATCGATTTTATTCAAGAAGGTGCATATTCAGCAAGAGGTGCTATGATTATCTCTAATAATAGTGACGAAATTTCCAAACAGATTAATAAAGAAATGGATCGAGGCGTAACTGTATTACATGGAAGTGGAAGTTTTACAGGAGAACAAAGAAACGTTCTTTATTGTGTTGTAGGAAGAAACGAGATTGTAAAACTAAAAGGAATTATCAATGAAATAGACCCACATTCATTTGTAGCTATGATGTCTGTACATGATGTATTAGGTGAAGGATTCACATTAGATGAAAATAAAAAGCCTCTAACATGATATAAGTAGTTACTACAACATGGAGAACAACGGAAATAACACATAAAAAAGCTTGGGAAATTTCCCAAGCTTTCGTATTATAAAAGCTACTATATACCCTTCTCTAGTCATCCATTGCAAAAAACATTAATGCAAAACGAATTAATTCCATTAATGCTACTACTGCAGCAGCTACATATGTTAAAGCGGCTGCATTTAAAACTTTCTTGGTTTGAGGATGTTCAGAGCTGGTAATAACACCCATTGAGACTAATTGATCCATTGCACGGTTAGAAGCATTAAATTCAACTGGTAATGTCACAAGTTGAAATAATACTGCAAATGACATTAAAACAAGACCTATACCTATCAGACCAGTTGCTCCTAATAAGAATCCAGCGATAATTAAGAAGAAGGACATATTTGAACCGATATTTGCCACAGGAACTAGGGCGTGTCTAAAGCGTAAAAATGCGTAAGCCTCAGCATCCTGTATGGCATGTCCCACTTCATGAGCCGCGATAGCTGCTGCGGCTTTAGAAGAATGATGATAATTGTGAGAAGACAGTCTCACAATTTTTTTTCTTGGATCATAATGATCACTTAAAAATCCTTTTGTTTCTACAACCTTAACATTAAATATTCCGTTTTCCTTTAAAATACGGCGAGCGACTTCTGCACCAGACATGCCAGCAGAATTAGGTACCTTCATATATTTTTTATATGTGTTCTTCACTCTACTCTGCGCCCACAAGGGTAAAATTAATAATATGGCAAAGTAAATAAGAAAAGCTCCTAAATTCATGACACATCCCTCCATTTCAACATCTATATATTATTTTTAATCACTATCATTATTATGTTGGTCATTATTTCTAGCTTCTTCGATCTCGTGCGTACGATACTTTCTCCATCCAACATAAATTAAAGTTATAAATACAGATCCAAACACGATTATTAACGTTATAAGAAAACCACTTAGCGATGAGTGGGTGGCTATCACGATGAGAAATCCAATGGTGAGAGTCATTTACAGCCCTCCACAAGCTTTTTAATATTATATTGCTTTTGTGGAAGGTTTAGAACGTTGTCTCATACCATATCTATAGACTAACCAAATTGATAATAAACTTAACCAAAAAGTGAAATAACCAATATGTTCCATATATTTAGTTAAAGATCCATAAATAGGCATATGACCATAAACGTAATCAATGACATCATTATGTAACGTCCAAACAGAAGCTATTATAACGTGTATCCATTCAATTTTATAAAATGGGGCATAAAGTAAACCTTGAATCGCCATAGCACCATGAGAAATAATTAGCATTAAAGCAGGGATTGACATGTTTCCAGTCTCTAAATAAGTCAATATATTCATGACTACAGCCCATACGCCATACTTAAATAACGTAAGCATAGCTAAAGCCTCAAAAAGTTTATAGTTTTTTCCTAGTAATAATCCTATTAATACAATTACAAAAAATAAAGAGGCAGTTGGACTGTCAGGAACAAATGGAATAAGATGCAAAGGTGTTTGTACAAGTTGATATTCATACCATATGTATCCATATATCGTTCCTAAAAAATTAATAATTAAAAGAAGTGTTAAAAATGTACGATCCATTAAAATAAATTTAAATTTCATTATCATTTTCTCACCCATATTCATACATACTAAAAAACTGACTTGCTTTCACAAGTCAGCTTTTTCATTAATTAATGTGATGATCCACCGTCTTCAGATTTACCTTCGCCGCCTTCACCACTTCCACTTGCTTGTTCATTAATTGAAACAATAAATTCTGCAAGTTGGTTTAATTCTTCTTCACTACCTTGGAATTGGTTAGCTGGCATCGTACCAATACCATTTTTAGCGATATCCTTAATTTGTTCCGCTTTATATGGTATTCCAACTAAAGAAGGTGCCATTCCAGGGTTACCTTGTAAGCTGTCACCGTGACAAGACATACAGTTTTGTGAATACACTTGATAACCTGGGGAATCCTCATCAATTTCTACATCCGGTACGTTTGCTACCGAGTATTTAGCTCTTTCTTCCCAATTTACGTGTGCAGCAGATTCATAAGTTAACCAAATTGTTGCTGCAACACCTAATAACATTAATCCAACTGTTATAGGTCGTTTAGATGGCTTACGTTCAGGCCCTACATCTAAGAATGGCGCAAGTAATAAAGCACCAAATCCTAAACCTGGGATAATTACTGTACCAATAACAACATATTGGGCAGCAGCATATTTATACTTTAATAGTTCATATAAAAATAAGAAATACCAGTCCGGTAATGGTATATATGATGCATTATTCGGATCCGCTTGTTGCTCAAGTGGCGATGGATGTGCCGCAACTAAGCATAAGAAACCGATTAAAAACACAGCACCTACTAACCATTCTTTTAATAAAAAGTTTGGCCAGAATGCTTCAGTTCTACCTGGATACTCCGAATAATCCTTTGGAATTTTATTTCTGCTTTCTTTATCGGGTACACGAGAGTCCCCAACAAATTTCATTCCTTTACCTCTTTGCACTGTGTTCCCTCCTTTTCATGACATGGAAATATAACTTATAGCGGTCCAGAAATACCTTGTCGACGAATCATGATAAAGTGTGCTCCCATCAATGCAAATAATGCAGCTGGCAGGAAGAAAACATGAATCGCAAAGAATCTTGCCAGAGTTTTTGCTCCCACAATTTCTGGGTCACCAGCAAGTAGTGTTTTCAAATCTCCACCAATATAAGGTACACTTTCAGCAATTTCTAGTCCAACCTGTGTTGCGAAAAATGCTTTATTGTCCCAAGGTAATAAGTAACCTGTGAAACCTAATCCAAGCATTACGAAAAATAATAGAACACCAACCACCCAGTTTAATTCACGTGGTTTTTTATACGCACCTTGGAAAAATACACGTAATGTATGTAAGAAAATCATTACAATCACGACACTAGCTCCCCAGTGGTGCATACCTCTTACAATTTGTCCATGAGCGACTTGTGTTTGTAAATATTTTACCGACTCCCAAGCATTTACAATATCCGGGACGTAATACATGGTTAAGAACATTCCAGATAGTACTTGGATAACAGTAACAAAGAATGTTAACCCACCAAAACAATAAACAAAGGCAGAAAAGTGATGAGCCGGGTTAACATGCTCAGGCACTTCGTGATCAGCGATATCTCGCCAAATAGGCGTAACATCTAATCGCTCATCAATCCAGTCATACAACTTATGCAACATCTATTACGCCTCCTATCTCTTCTTAGCTTTACCTAAAAGTAATTTTCCGTCTTCTACCTTGTACTCATACGCATGTAATGGCTCTGTAGGTGGTGTTCCTTCAATGTTGACACCCGTTTTAGTATAACGACCATTATGACAAGGACAGAAGAATTGATTTGGATACTGCTCATTTGAAGCCCAGTCAACCGTACAACCTAAATGAGTACATACTGGTGATAATGCGAGTATGTTGCCTTCTTCGGTTTTGAAGATCCATGCAGTACGATCAACCTGTGATTCATACCAACCATCTACTTGGTCAACTTTAAACGTTTTACGTTGAGGTTCATTAGTAATTTCACTTACATCCATTACATAAATGAACTCCGTATCTTTTTGACCTTTCAATAAAGGATCAATCGCAAAACCAACCATCGGAGCAACCATAGCTGCCCCCATGAAACCTCCAACACCAGTTAAAGTGTAATTCAAAAATTGTCTACGCGATACTTGGTTTTTTTTATCAGTCATGTCTTTCCCCCCTCTATTCATCAATTACAACGAACAGGGTATTGATGATACACATATTTATTAGGACAATACAATGATAGCGCAAACGAATAAAGTGGTCAATAAAAACCACAGTTTAGATAAAAAAATGTCATAAATTATTCGTTCCAACTATCCATGATTAAAGATTGGATTTCTTTCACCTGTGATTGTATGAGTTGTTGGGTTTCGGATTGATTAAGGTTACCCTCTTTAATGACAGGGATCCAGATTAAGTCAACATCCATATCTTTTGTTATTTTTCTCCATTTATTATCTGGAGTAATTAAAAAGATATACTTAAAAGGCTGCTTATTAATGTGGTTCACGTATTCTTCAAGTCTTAGCTTTTCATCTGATATTTTGTCATTTTTTACGTAGTAATATTCAGGAGTAACAAAAACCCTTCCTTTTAGTTCTTTTTCAATCTGATCTATATAAATTTGAGTCATCTCTTTTTGAAGGGAGAGTTGTGTCATCTCTTGATCAGATACAAAAGAAAATGGGATTAATGGAATAATTGCAGTATCAATATACTCCTTTGCTTGAGTATACTGACTTGTATCAGACGTTTTATATTTCATTAAATATACGCTCCAGACTATTTATTTTTTGCTTTCTCTTAGATTATTTAATTCTTCGCTCCATTTATTGAAGGACTCTATATCACCTAAATCTAAGGCTTGATCTATTTTATTTTTAAGATAATTAATTTTAGAGTGACGAGTCGAATCGTCTATTATGTTCTCTAATAAAACATAATCTTCGTTTTGCAAATAGTAGTCTTCAGGTAAATAAGGGTTGTCTTCTAAAACCTCTGCATACTCATATGATTGTCGCACACCATCAAACACTATTTCCACATATAATGTTTCCTCAGGGTTAAGTCGTATATCATGAAAAGCTTTATCGACATCTGTAGTTACGACATGATCTTTATAAAAGCGAAATGGTCTTTTTTCTTTTTTATTATTGGATATGATAATGCTTCTTGGACATAAATGCGCCTCAAATACAAAGTGAATGTGATTTAATAAATAGTCGCGCTTCATAACATACTCTAATAACCAAACCATTTCCCTTTTGTCAGTATCAAAGTTTTCGAGATACCATTTAATAAAAATCCTTTTTTTACCCGGAGACAAGCTCATATCAACACCTACTTTTTTATTACCCTTGTGTTCTTTCAAGAAATTCGATAGTTTCTTGATCTTCAGGGTTTTGTTTTAGATATTCATTAAGTAATTCCACTGCTTTCTCCATTTTTCCCTCTTCGACTAAAAAGAAACCATATTCTTTTAAGAAATCCGCTTCCTGATGATATGTTAAATAAGCCTTTTCATAGGAGTTTCTGGCTTTATCAAATTCTTCTAACTCATTGTATACTTGAGCAGATCGCCAATCCAATATTTCAGGGTATGGCTCAAACTTCTTCAGCTCTTCAACTAGTTTCAACGCATCATCCCAGTTATCATTTTGTTCATATATAGAATATAATTCTTCAATCGCTTTTTCATGACTAGGGTCTAAGGCGATCGCTTCCTTAAGGTATTTTTTCGTATGCTCTATATGACCTTGTTTCTTTTCATTTCTAGCTAATGTTATATATAGCTCTAGATTATATTCATCTTTTTTCAGGCCTTGCTTAAGTATATCATTCGCCGCTTCAAGCAAACCTTCCTCTTCATACGCTTGAGCTAAATATGGGTAAACGCTAGTGTAATCCGAATCTAAATCAATTAGATCGTTCCAAGCCTTAATCGAAACATCATACCGACTCATTTGGAAAGCTGTATATCCATATTTGAATAATTGGTCTGGTTCTTTAAGATCAAGGTCTTGATAATAAACTAATGCTTGTTCCCAGTTACCAATCGTTGCGTGACATTCTGCTAAGCGCTCTAATATATTGACCATTGGGAATTGGTCTGCATGAGGCTCAATTCGTTCATAACAGTCGATTGCTTTTTGGAATTCACCGTTAAAGAAAGCTAATTCACCTAGTCCAAAATCTATTAAAGGATTTTCCGGCTGTAATTCTTTAGCCTGAATTAACTTTTGTTCTGCGACTTCATTTAGTCCTTGAGATTGATAAATATCAGCAAAAATCATTAATGCATCTACATATTCTGGATCATCTGGTTCAATTTCTTCTATTAAACTAAGTGCTTCTTCATCCATCTCTAAATCAATATAAATGTCAGCCAGTTGAAATTTTATTTGATGATCTATAGGGTAGGTGCGGTATAATTCTTCAAATAATCGCCTTGCTTCTTCAAGGAATCCCCATTGTTGTAGTAGTTCAGCGACCGAAAACTGTTCTTGTTCACTAATTTCTTTAGCATTTTCCATTAAGTGATTAACAGCTTCATTAATATTGCCAGCTTCATAAAGGTCTAAAGCTTCAGCTATTGGATCCATTAAAATTTCCCTCCATTACACATCATTAAACCATTTAATGACATTAATTATTATACTATAGATTGTTATTTATTCTGTGTAGTTCATCCAAAAAGTTAGGGTAAGAAATATTTATACAGTCAGTATCATCAAGTATAATATCCCCTTCACTTATAAATGATGCCACGCAGGCCATCATAGCAATCCGATGATCCCCATACGTTTGAATTTCATTACCGATTAACTTAGATTGTCCTTCAATTAAAATGCCGTTTTCAATTTCTTTGGCATTAACGTTTAATGCATTTAAGGCTTGAACAGTCGTTTGAATACGATTTGATTCTTTATATTTTAACTCTTCAATATGTTCGATTTTTACCGATCCATTTATTTGTGTTGCAACAAGTGCTAATAATGGAACTTCATCTATAAACGAAGCTACTTCTTGTTCTTCAATTGTGGTTGATTGTAATTGTGAATATTGCACATGTATATTTCCTATTGGCTCATCACCTTCATAACGAGTCACTTTCATTGATATATTAGCATTCATTCTTTTTAATACATTAATAAATCCTATACGAGTTGGGTTTAAACCGACATCGGATATTGTTATATCACTTCCAGGTGTAATTACAGCACCTGCAATCCAAAATGAAGCTGATGATATATCGCCTGGAATTTTTATCTTTGCCCCATGTAAGTGTTGATTACCTTTTATAGATATTCTTTTATTTTCGCGGTTCACTTTACCACCAAATAAAGGTAACATTCTTTCAGTGTGATCACGCGTTTCATTGTTTTCAATTACAGTTGTATGACCACTTGTTAATAGACCTGCTAATAACACAGCTGATTTAACTTGAGCACTATCAATCGGCAGTTTGTATTCAATAGGATGTAATTGGTCACCATGAATCGTCATAGGTAATCTATTGTTTTTTGATTCAATAGTAGCTCCCATTTGATTAAGAGGTTCTATAATACGATCCATAGGTCTGTTGCTTAATGAGTCATCACCTATAATAGTCGCGTTAAATGGCAACCCTGATAAAATTCCACTTAATAAACGGGCTGTCGTTCCTGAGTTTCCCATATTTAGAGGTCCAGAAGGCTTCTTTAGTTCTTTAACACCTTTTCCCTTTATTTCAACTATTGAACCCGCTACTTTAATGTCTGAACCTAAAGCTTTAAATGCTTCAACTGTTCTCATACAATCTTCTGAATCTAAAAAGTTTGTGATGTAAGTATCACCATCTGCTAATGCTCCTAACATTATTGATCTATGAGAGATTGACTTATCTCCAGGTACTTTTATCTTACCTGTCAAACCTTGATTAATAGTTTTTATTATCTTCAACTTATACACCCTTTAAAGCCTTCAAGTCTAAAAAGGCTTTTAAATGTTCTTCAATCTTTTCTATAGAAAATGGTGATACAAATGGTTCACCTAAATCATTTAATAGAACAAAATTTATAAATTGATTAGAATTCTTTTTATCATTCAACATTTTATCTGAAACTGTTGAGATGTCACTAATATTTATTAAATTCAAAGGAAAACCTAAGTTCTTTACCCAGTTCACTAATTCCTCATTAAATAACTTTTCATCTTTATCATTAATACAATCTGATAAATATATCGCAAACAACATGCCATACATAACACATTCACCATGTGTGACATGACTTTTAGTTGATTCAATGGCATGTCCTAAAGTATGTCCAAAGTTTAAGAAACGTCTAATGTTCCCTTCATGTTCATCTTGTTCAACGAAATGTTTTTTTACACTAAGGGATTTGATTAGCCATTGATCAAATAAAGGATGACTTGGGTCGATCGTATTAATACCTTTTAATTCATTTAACAGATCTACATTAAATATAAATCCGTGTTTAACCATTTCTGCAAAACCTGATCTTAGCTCTTGCTCGTTTAATGATTGAAGCATTTCTGTATCATAAATAACTGCTTGTGGAGGATAAAAACTTCCTAATATATTTTTCGTATCTAATAAATTGATACCTACTTTGCCTCCTACACTACTATCATGTGCTAAGAGAGTAGTTGGAACTTGTATAAAATCAATACCTCTCATATAAGTTGCCGCAACAAATCCTGCTAAATCACCGACGACTCCTCCACCTAATGCGATAATGGCTGAGTGGCGATCAAAATTATTATTTAGTAAATACTTTTGAATTTCCTCATATTTCGTTAATGATTTAGATTGTTCACCAGAAGGTATAATAAAAGACTTACATTTTTGATCAATGCTTTGTTTAACATCTTCTAGATACAATTGACTTACATGTTCATCTGTAACAATAGCTATCTGAGAATATTCTTTATTTAATTGATCCCCTGCTTTAAATCTCAGCTTTTTTTCGATATAAATATCATAGCTATGTTCATAGGATTTAACTTTTAATGTATTCATTAAAATTGTCTAATCCTTTCTCTATGCTTCTCGATTTCTTCTTTTAATTGATCTATCGTATCAGATGTAAACTGTTCTAATATGGCATTTGCTAACTCCCAGGCAACAATATGTTCCATCACGACAGAAGCTGCTGGAACTGCACAAGAATCTGAACGTTCAATACTTGCTTGAAAAGGTTCTTTTGTATCAATATCTACACTATTTAATGGTTTATATAAGGTTGGAATAGGTTTCATGACACCTTTTACGACAATAGGCATACCTGTTGTCATTCCACCTTCAAAACCCCCTAGTCTATTGGTTAAACGATAATATCCTTTTTCATTATCATAAGCAATTTCGTCATGCGTTTCACTTCCACGTTTGTTAGCTGCTTCAAAGCCTATACCGAACTCAACGCCTTTAAACGCATTAATACTAACGACGCTACCTGCTATTCTACTATCCAATTTCCTATCAAAGTGCACATGGGACCCCAGACCAGCCGGTACACCCTCAACATAAACTTCAACAACTCCACCAATAGAGTCGCCGTCTTTTTTTGCTTGATCTATCGCATCCATCATAGACTGTTCTTGTTTTTTGTCTAATGAACGGACAGGGCTTTCGTTAGATCTTTTAATTTTATCTTGCATAGATAAATGATGTTGGTCTTCAGCTTGTACTTGATAAATCTGCTTTACATAGCCAATAATCTCTATTCCAACTTCTTTTAATATCTTTTTAGCTACTGCCCCAGCAGCTACACGTGCTGCTGTTTCCCTTGCAGAAGACCTTTCCAATACATTCCTCATATCTCGATGGTCATATTTCAATGCTCCATTTAGATCTGCATGTCCTGGACGTGGCTTCGTTATTTGTCTTCTAACTTTTGCACTTTCATCAATCGGAACTTCACCCATGATGTCTGTCCAATGAATAAAATCATCATTTGTTATAACTAGACTGACCGGAGAGCCTAACGTATAACCATGTCTAACTCCACTCATAATTTCTACTAAGTCTTTCTCGATTTTCATTCGTCTTCCACGGCCGTATCCACCTTGACGTCTAATCAATGAGTGGTTGATGTCTTCTTTAACCAAGTTTAATTTAGAGGGTATACCCTCTATGATAGTAGTTAATTGTTTTCCGTGTGATTCACCTGCTGTTAAATACCTCATATTATCACCCTTACTTGTTAACTTTCTGGTAAAAAAATGTACTGAGAACATCAAAGTCATATGATGAAGGATTAAATAGCTGCTCAGTACTACCTACAAATAGAACACCATTAGGTTTTAATGCTTTAGAAAAATTGCTGTAAATAGTCGATTTTGCTTCTTCTGTAAAGTATATCAAGACGTTTCTGCAAACAATTAAATCTACATTCTTAGGGTAGGAATCTGCTAATAGATTATGTTTTTTAAAAGTGACAGCTTGTTTAAGCTCATCACGAACAGTAAACATTTTGTCATTTTGCGTAAAGAATTTGTTTATTTTATCTTGGGGAGCTTCTTTAAGTGAACGTTCAGGGTATAGTCCCATTTTCGCACGTTGAATAGCATTTTCATCAATATCCGTCGCAAGAATTGAGACATTATTTAAGTCATAAAAATCACTAAGTAACATGGCTAGCGTATACGGTTCTTCTCCAGTAGAACAAGCCGCACTCCAAACTTTTAAAGACGGTTTTCCTTCAGCTAAACCGGGTATAATTTCATCTTTTAATATTTCCCACCTTTTATAGTTACGATAAAATTCAGATACGTTAATAGTCATTCGATCTAGCATCTCATGCAATAACGTTTCATCAGAATCCAATGCTTTAAAATAAGTATCAAATGAACTAAATCCTTTTTTATCTCTTAAAGACGTTAAACGCCTTTTCATTTGTTTTTCTTTGTATTGAGATAAATCAATTCCTGATTTGTCATAGATTAATTCAACAAATTTTATGTAATCATCTACCATTAAGTTTCTCTCCCAATTTACAGTCTTAATCACATTATAAGAAATCCACGGAAAATACGCTATAAATTTATGTATAAATACATGTTTTTAATTTAGATACTCTAGATATATAAGTGTATCATGAGTTAAAAAATCAAAAAAAGAAAAGGCCTTATAATTAAGGCCTTTTACTAATTAATAAATCCACTGATTTTGATCTTTATTGTAATCTAAAAGGTCAGATTCATTAAAGAATAATCCAATTTCACGTTCTGCAGATTCAGGTGAATCAGAACCATGAATTACGTTCTTCCCTACTGTTAATCCGAAATCTCCACGAATTGTACCGATATCAGATTCTGCCGGGTTAGTTGCTCCCATCATTTTACGAGCTGTAGCAATTACATTTTCACCTTCCCAAACCATTGCGAATACTGGAGCAGAAGTAATGAAACCAGTTAATTCACCAAAGAAAGGCTTGTCTTTATGTTCTCCGTAATGCTCTTCTGCTAATGCTGTAGAGATTTGCATTAATTTTGCACCAACAAGTCTAAAACCTTTTTTTTCAAAACGAGCAACGATTTCGCCAATTAGGTTACGTTGAACGCCATCAGGTTTTACCATAATAAAAGTTTTTTCCATGATATTCACCTCAATAAATAATTTGTAAGCCGTCAAAAATTTTATCAAAGTTTGTCACAAAAAACAATCGTTTTTGCAATAACATTTAAATCACAACCAAGTGAGGTTAGAATTTCCGTTCACCGAGATAGTGCGCAATATCTGTTAATAGACGCTTCTCTTCAATATCCGGAAGTTGATTGACCGTGTTAAAAGCCTTTTCTAAAAATTTCTGGCTGATTTGATAAGCTCTTTCAATTGCATCAGATTCTTTGATATGTAGAATCACTTCATTTATGTTCATAGATGGATGATCTTTATTATTAAAATAATCTTGAATGGCATGATAAACCTTTTTGTCTTCAATTGCGAATAGAGTTGGTAATGTAATATGTCCGTTTAATAAATCACTGCCAACTGGTTTTCCTAGCTCTTTTTCTGTTGATGTGAAATCTAATATATCATCTATGATTTGATAAGACATACCAATATAATAACCATATAATTTCAAAAGCTTTTCAGTAGATGGATCAACATTAGCTGCAATGGCCCCCATTTGAGTACTAGATGCAATTAATAAAGCCGTTTTACGTTTAATCCTTCTAAAGTATGTAAAGTAATTTTGATTAATTTCGAATTTGTCGCGGATTTGCTCAATTTCACCTATACATAACTGATGTATCGTATTAGACAACACTGAATGTATTCTATTGTCATCAAAAGATTTTAGTAACTCTAATGTGCGAGCAAATATGTAATCACCGGTATAAACAGCGGTTCCGTTGTCCCATTGTTTATTAACGGTTGGTTTCCCACGCCTAACCATAGCATGATCAATAACATCATCATGCACTAAAGACGCCATATGAATAAGTTCTAATGCAACTGCTACATCAATAATCTTATTCTGATTGTCACTGCCAAATTTAGAAGATATTAAAACAAAAATAGGTCTGATTCTTTTACCGCCTGCAGTTAGCAAATGATTAGAGGCAGATTGAATCATAGTGTTTTCCGCTTTAGTTACTCTCTTAATTTGTTTTTCAACTTGTTGAATATCTTTATTCATATATTTAAAAGCTGTAGCTAACTTCATTGTTTTCACCTTTAAAGTTATTTTGTCTTAGTTCCTAAATGCATCGCAGCTGCCCCTAAAGCATAACTTTTGACCTTAACATTGTTAAATCCTGCTTCTTTAAACATTTCAGCCAGTGTGTCTTTATTAGGAAAGTTTTTCGTTGATTCATATAACCAGGCATATTCATCATAACTCTTTGCAAACACTTTACCGAAGATTGGCATGATATGCTCAAAGTAAAAGAAATAGAGTTGTTTATAGACTGGTATTGTGGGTTGTGAGGTATCTAAACATACGACTTGTCCACCTGGTTTAACAACACGATACATTTCCTTTAAAACTTGATTATAATCAGGCGTATTCCTTAAACCGAACCCTATCGTTACATAATCAAATGTATCGTCTTCATAAGGAAGGTTCATAGCATCCCCATGAACAAAATTTATATTAGAGATGTTCTCTCTTTTTATTTTCTCTTCTCCGACAGACAACATATTCTGACTAAAATCTAAACCTTCTACTTGTCCGTTCTTACCAACTGCTTCTGATAAAGCTATGGTCCAATCCCCTGTTCCACAACAAACATCCAAGCAATTAGAACCCTCTTCTACATTCATTTCTTTCATGACATCATTTCGCCAAGCTTTATGACGTTGAAATGAAATAATGGAATTCATTTTGTCATATCTATTGTATATTTTTTCAAATACCGAGTGAACTTTCTCTGATTTAGTTTGCTGTTCCATACGTAATCTTCCTCTATTATTATTTAGTAAGACTCCAATGTTGCTTTCTTAAAGAGATCATACGGTGTGATAACAGGTGGTCTCTATCAGTTAATATTTTAATCCAGCAGCTGTCGCTTTGATAGACTAACTCATCAATTATTTTTGATTTCACTTCTTTTTCAGGTAAATTATAAAGTGAAATGATGGCTTCTATTAATCCTATATGTATTTTTTCAATATGTTTTAGCTGTATTTCCATATCATGACCTTCGTAATTATGTAATACAGACATTTTTAAATCATTGATTTCCTTTATCTTCTCAATAAAATGATATAATTCCTCTAATAAATTTTGTTGTGATAGCAATCGGTAGAAATAAGAACTATGAAAATCACCAACCAGGACCTGTAATTGATTAGTTTGACTACGATCTTCAGCCATGTTTTCGTTAGTTTTTAAGTCAACTAGATCATGTATATCTAAAGAAGTTTGCATATGTAATAATGCATTAAATATTTGATTTGCAGAAGGTGTTTCAGCTTCAATTAATAATCTCTTAAACCACGAAATTTGTTTGTTAGATAATACTTCATCATAAAGTGATGCACTTATATGAGAATGTTTATATTTTGTAATAAACTTATGGCGTATATCTTCAGTGTTTTCTAAATTAATCAATTTAATCACCTATTAGCTAGATTCAAAGCAGGTATTAATAAACTTTCACTTATTATTGTAGCATTTTCTTTAATCATTATCTATTATCTCAACCTTAAACAAGGAGTTAACATTAAGAGCATTTTAATAATGATCTTTGAATTATTCTTTACATTAAAAAAAGGAGGGAAAGCTCCCTCCTTTTCTGCCCTATGTATAGCTATTATTTTACAGCGTCTTTTAGGGCTTTACCTGGTTTAAATGCAGGTACTTTGCTTGCTGGAATATTAATTTCTTTACCAGTTTGTGGGTTGCGACCTTTACGTGCAGAACGCTCACGTACTTCAAAGTTACCGAAACCGATTAACTGTACCTTTTCAGCTTTCTTTAAAGAACCTGTAATAGAATCTAATACCGCATCTACAGCTTTAGATGCGTCTTTTTTAGATAAGTCCGTTTGTTCAGCTACTGAATTTACTAAGTCTGTCTTGTTCATTTATTTCACCTCCTCTCAAATTGCTAATTATCAGATAATACCATTGTTACCACAATTTAAACAAAAATACGTTCAACATGCAACATATTCATGCAATTGGGCACAAGTTCTTACACGATAATTTAATGTTTAGCATTATTTTCTAGTTCGTGTAACTGCATATTATCACAAAGCACAATGGAATTTCAATAAAAAATCGCTTCAAAATCGCATTTTATCAGGGTTTTTATTAATTTTTTCAATTTTATAATACTATTTGACTATGCGACAGCAATAATTTTGAAGGCTCGTCCTGTAAGTATTTTGTAGCTATTTAACTTTATAAAGGCGATGTTTAACTTTACTCTTATTTTTTTAATCCCTATAAAAGCACGCTTTCCGTAGTCTTATCTGCTTTAACTTTGGTCCCGTAATCGCAGGTGCAAGGCCTGGCCACCTTTTACTTTAAGTCAAACACTTCATGTTTTTTGTTATAATTTATCTATAACTGATCCTTTAGTATAAAACAAAGACAAAATAAAAAAGCGACAAAATTGTCGCTTTTATAATATAATGGCTATTAGTCCACCATTTCCTTCGTTAATGATTCTTTCTAGCGTCTCTTTTAATTTATATCTTGCATGTTCTGGCATTAATGTCAGTTTAGCATGAATCCCTTCTCTAACAATTGAACTTAACGAACGGCCAAAGATGTCTGATTTCCAAATAGATAATGGATCTTCCTCAAAATCTTGCATAAGGTAACGAACCAGTTCTTCACTTTGCTTTTCAGTTCCGATGATTGGAGCGAATTCAGACTCTACATCTACTTGAATCATATGAATGGATGGAGCAACTGCTTTTAATCTAACACCAAATCGTGGTCCTTGACGAATAATTTCTGGCTCTTCTAACCTCATATCCTCTAGTGCTGGTGTCGCAATACCATAACCAGTCTGCTTAACCATTTGTAGCGCATCTGATACTTGATCGTATTCTCGTTTAGCTTCAGCATAGTCTTGTAAAAGCTCTAATAGGTGATCCTTACCACGAATCTCAACACCAACAATTTCTTTTAGTACTAGATCGTATAACTCATCAGATGCGTGTAAATCAATTTCAGCAACACCTTCACCCATCTCCATACCAGAAAGATTTGCATCAGTGATGAATTCATAATCATAGAAGTCACCTACAACGCGATCAACATCTCTTAAGCGTCTGATATTTTGTACGGTTTCTTGAATAGCCCCTTGGAACTGTTTACGAAGCCAATGGTCTTCTTTTAATGCCATTACCCAGCTTGGGAGGTTCACATTAACTTCTAATACAGGGAATTCATATAAAGCTTCTCTTAGCACATTATAAATATCATCTTCCCTTAAATTCTCTACAGACACTGGTATAACAGGAATGTCATATTCTTCAGAAATCTCATTTCTTAACTCCATTGTCTCTAATTCATGAGGTCGGCTGGAGTTTAAAATCATAATAAATGGTTTACCAACCTCTTTTAGCTCTTCTACAACCTTTCTTTCTGCTTCAATGTAGTCTTCTCTAGGAATGTCACCAAAGGATCCATCTGTTGTTACAACAATACCTACTGTAGAATGCTCCTGAATTACTTTTCTAGTTCCAATTTCAGCTGCATCATGAAACGGGATTGCTTCTTCATACCATGGAGTATGAATCATTCTAGGCCCATTTTCGTCCTCAAAGCCTTTTGCTCCCTCTACAGTGTATCCTACACAGTCCACCATTCGTACTTTAACATCTAAGCCTTCTTCAACCGAAATCTCAACAGCTTGATTCGGGATGAACTTAGGCTCAGTTGTCATAATCGTACGTCCAGCAGCACTTTGAGGCAGTTCATCTTTTGCTCGTTCTCTGTCGTCTTCACTATTGATATTAGGAATTACGACAAGATCCATAAACTTCTTGATAAATGTTGACTTACCAGTCCGGACTGCTCCTACAACGCCTAGGTAAATATCTCCGTTCGTCCGTTTTGATATGTCATGAAACACGTTGAATTTTTCCATTATATCCCTCCGACCCTGTACAATATCGTACACCTATTATTCGATGCAATATTAATTTATGATGTTGTCCTATTGATTTATGACTTAAATCTAAAAAAAATAGAGATTCTAATTTAAAATAAATAGAATCTCTAACTACATACGATATATTTATTCAGTTGTTTGTGATACATGCTCCTTAAATATAATTTCTCCATCAACTAAACTCATTGGTGGGGAATAAGAAGGAACGATTGGATAATGATCAGTTAATAAATACCTTAAATCACCATCATACTCATTAATATTTTCCTTTTCTAATATGCGATAGACGTCTGGTCTATAATCAACTAATGGTTTACCTTCATGATTAATGATAATCTCTAACTTCTGGCCTGAATAAGGACTTTTAACAGTTGGTACTTCATCCAGTTCAATGGCTTCCAGGTTAATATTAAAATAACCTTTATTAATCATTTCACCGTATGGCGGGTAAAGATTTTCATTACGGTAAATATTAATTTCATAATTAATAGACCTTAGTTTTTGGTTTACCCGTACATCAGCTACTTTTACTTCAACTTCATTTTCTGGATCCAAAATTACATAAGAATATGGTCCGCCTCGCTCATAAGAGTTGCCTGGAGGCTGTCCCAAAATATTTGCATCACTTAATTTAGTAAAATCTATTGGATACTTAATAAAAATAGGAGTTTGTTGCCCTCTATTCTTAATAGGTAACAATCCACCATTTTGATCTTTATATTGGTTAACCGCTTGTTGAACCTCATTTAATTGCTCATCATTGGTGGGTGCGTTTTCAACCTTTTGACTATCCGGGTATAAACAAGCTTGCAGTAATAACGTTGTTAGTATAATAATTGATAGTTTTAATTTCATGTTATCCCACCTTAACCAGTTGGACCGCTAAATACGATAAAAAATATTATAAATCCACCAATGATTAAAAGAATATAAGCTAATATACTTACAATCACTCTAAAAATACCTTTTAACTTATGTCTTGCTAGTACAATTAATAATGCTGAAATAACTAATGAAGCCATACCAGCAAATGATATGTACATTCTTAACATACCTTCAGACATTCTAAAATCAAGCCCTTTCTATTTAGTGCTATCGGTCGTATTATAGCATAAAATGTACCGTTCAAAAGAATAGAAAGTTGAATAAAGTTATATTTACTTCTGGCTTGAAATTTGAACACAAATAAAAGAGGCGTTGGGGCATCACACCTCTTTTATGACTAATTCCTCATGACAAAGCAGCTCATATTGACTGGTGCAGTTTATAGTATGTCTAATTGTTTAACTTGAAACTTCTCTTGCCTATTCCTTACACTATTTTTTAAATAATTGTTGTAAAGCGTTGTAATCTAATTGATGACCCTTCTTTGTAATCATTTCTACAATACGGTCCTCTTTTTGTTGACTTAAAGGCTTATTGGCCATTCGAGCAAGTTGACGAACTAAATTTCGTACTGTTTTTTCATCTGAAAAATTAGCATGCTGCATTGACTGAGCAACTTGCATGATTTCTTGTGGCGAAATGTTCGCCTTCTTTTTCAAATGGTCAAAAGCAGATTGTTGGAAATCTTGACTCATTTTGTGCTCCCTCCTAAAGTTGCATTCGTAATACTATATGCAACCAGGAGATAGCTGTTGTGTGTGTTTATGGACTATTTTACAAAAAAGATGATAAATCTTCCAGCTCTTTTGTTTTGCCTCTATTCATTAAATCGTCTACAACTTTTTTAGGCTCTTTTTCATGGAATAATAACTCGTATAATCCTTCAGTTATCGGCATATCTATATCTAACTTTTGAGATATTTGGTAGGTTGCTTTAGTGGTTCTTACACCTTCCACCACCATGCCCATCTGATCTAAAACATCTTGTAAAACGTAACCTTTACCTAACATATTACCTGCTCGCCAATTTCGGCTGTGTTTACTCGTACAAGTAACGATTAAATCACCTACACCTGTCAAGCCAGCAAAAGTTAATGGATTAGCATCTAATTTAGTTCCTAAACGAGCAATTTCTGCTAGACCACGAGTAATTAATGCAGATTTAGCATTATCTCCATACCCTAACCCATCAGAAATACCTGCTCCTAAGGCTATTATATTTTTTAATGCCCCACCGATTTCAACGCCAACTACATCTTCATTTGTGTACACTCTAAAATTCTCATTCATGAATAGATCTTGAGCGATTTCAGCTGCTTTTATATTATACGAAGAAACAGTTACCGTTGTAGGTTGTCTAAGAGCAACCTCTTCAGCATGACTTGGACCAGATAAAACAACTATATGTTCTCGGACATGGTCGCCTAATTCGTCTTCAATCATTTCAGAAATACGTTTATGTGTTTCTGGTTCAATTCCTTTTGAAGCATGAATGGTGGTTTGGTCATTTTTAATAAATGGTCTCATACTCCGACATACTTCACGTACAGCTTTAGTAGGTACAACTAATAAAATGGCCTCAGCATCTTCAACAGCATGCTGCAGGTCAGAGTAGCCTTTTAGATTATTAGGTAAAGAAATGTCAGGAATATATTTTTTGTTGGTTTTATGTTCATTAATTTCTTGAGCTTGTTCCTCTCGGTGCGACCAAAGTCGAACCTCATGCTGATTATCAGCAAGCACGATGGAAAGAGCTGTTCCCCAACTTCCAGCTCCTATTACTGCGATCTTTTTCATCATCTCACCTCAAATATTATTTGCGTTGTCGAGCATATATTTTAATTGGTGTACCAACAAATCCGAATGCTTCTCTAATTCGGTTCTCTAAAAATCTTTCATAAGTGAAGTGCATTAACTCAGGGTCATTAACAAACACAACGAAAGTCGGTGGTTTTGTTGCAACCTGAGTGGTATATAATATCTTTAGTTTTTGTCCTTTTATGGACGGAGTAGGATTTATAGCTAAAGCGTCTTCTATTACTTCATTTAATAAATTGGTTCGAACACGTTTTGAATGGTTTTCACTAACTTCAACAACCATTGGCAGTAACGTGTGAATTCTCTTCTTAGTTTTAGCAGACAAAAATACTATTGGTGCATAGGATAAGAACTGAAATTGCTGACGTACTTCATCTTCAAATTCTTTCATTGTATCTTGAGATTTCTCTACAGCATCCCATTTATTGACCACAATTACAATTGCTTTTCCGGCATCATGTGCATAGCCGGCAATCTTTTTATCCTGCTCAATAATTCCTGTATCAGCATCAATTACTACTAAAACAACATCAGAGCGCTCAATTGCTTTGAGAGCACGTAACACACTGTATTTCTCTGTAGATTCATAAATTTTTCCACGCTTACGCATACCTGCAGTGTCAATTATCGTAAAATCTCGATCATCTTTTGTAAAATTAGTATCAATCGCATCTTTTGTAGTACCTGCAATATTACTTACAATTACACGTTCCTCACCTAATAGCGAGTTCACTAAAGATGATTTTCCTACATTTGGACGACCAATTAGAGAGAAGTAAATTCGATCATCGTCTTCTTCAATTTCATCTTGCTCAGGGAAGTGTTTTATCACTTCATCTAATAAATCCCCTAATCCTAAACCATGGGTACCTGATATCGGAAATGGCTGACCGAAGCCAAGCGAATAGAATTCATACAATAAATCTTGCATTTCATAGTTATCAATTTTATTTACAGCTAATACGACAGGTTTGTTGGATTTATATAATATTTTTGCTACTTCTTCGTCAGCAGCAGTTATGCCTTCACGACCATTTGCAAGAAAAATAATTACATCAGCTTCTTCTATGGCTACTTCAGCTTGTTCACGTACTTGTACAATTAATGGCTCATCACTAATATCAATACCACCAGTATCGATTAAATTGAAGTTAGTGTGTAACCACTCAGATTCAGCATATATTCTGTCTCGAGTAACACCTGGTGTATCTTCAACAATAGATATACGTTCTCCAACTAATCGGTTAAAGATTGTTGATTTTCCTACATTTGGACGCCCTACAATGGCTACGACTGATTTTCTCATATGTTTTCATTCCTTCATTGCTAATAATGCTTTTTCTTAACTTTGTAAAGTTTGTTGTAGATTCTGCGAATCGCTGCAAGCGGACGCTTTCCGTGGGCACGGCTTCAACTTCCCAAAACTCACTCTCGTTCGTTTTGCGTGATTTTCAGCTCGTGCTGTTCCCACAGGAGTCGCCGCCTTACGCTTTTCGCAAAAATATTCTTTTTAACATTTTGTATATAATATCAGTAAAAATTTTACATTGTCTCTTTATTAATATACTTTGGTTATATTCAAATTTAATTCTATAATGATTCAAAATAAAAAAGTGGCATTACGCCACTTTTTTTGACGGAACTCAGCGGCTGAAATAATTTTACACAAACTATTATTCACCAGCATTAGACTTAAGAATAGTTTGGTAAGCTGATCCGTTTAATCATTATGATTTGTTATTTAGATCTTTTAAACGGTCACCGATAAGGTCTCCTAATTGAAAACCATTATCTTCTTCGTCTTTTTTATATTTTTGTAATTCAACATTATCTTGTTCTTCTTGAGCTTCCTTTATGCTTAGAGAAATACGTTTTTTCTCTTCATTTATATCCAGAACTTTTACTTTAACTGTTTCCCCTTCTTCTAGTACTTCATGTGGGTTTCCAATATGTTCTTTTGATATTTGTGAAATATGAACTAACCCTTCAACACCTGGTTTAACTTCAATAAACGCACCAAAATTAACTAATCTTTTAACATCGCCTTGAACGACGTCTCCGGTTTCAATCTCCTTATCGATTCCTGACCAAGGTCCAGGTTGAGTATCTTTTAATGATAAGGCAATACGTTCTGTATCGCGATCAACTGACAACACTTTTACTTTAATGCTGTCCCCTTCACTAACAACATCCTCAGCTTTCTCAACATGATCATGAGATAATTGAGAGATATGGATTAGACCATCAACGCCACCTAAATCAACAAAAGCACCAAAATTAGTGATACGTTGAACTTTACCTTCGACTATTTCTCCTACTTCAAGCGCTTGCAATGTGTCTTTTCTTTTAGCCTTTTGTTCATCTTCAACAACAGCGCGATGTGATAAAATAACTCGATTTTTAGCTTCATCCATTTCAATAACTTTAACTTGCAAAGTTTGTCCTTTGTATGACTCAAAATCTTCGACATAAAATGCTTCGACTTGTGAAGCTGGCATGAATGCTCTTAAACCTGCATCCATGACTAATCCACCATTTACTACGTCCATAACATTAGCCTCAAAGACTTTGTCTGAATCAAAATTTTCTTGAAGGTTATCCCAAGCTAATTTTTGAGTTAATTGCTTTCTAGAAAGAATGATGGCTTCATCTTCAACTTTTATGACTAATAATTGTACTTCTTCGCCTTCAGATAATACTTCGTTGGTATGTTCTACATGTAGATGAGATAATTCGGAGATAGGGATAATACCATCATATTTTTCACCGATATCTACAACTACTTGCTTATCTTCTAATTTCAAAACTTTACCTGATACTTCTTGACCTATTTCTAACGTTTGTTCAACTTGATTTTCTTGACGCTCGCTCATCATATTTCCTCCTTCAACTTCTTACTAAGAACAACATCTAAAACATATTTAAGTGTTTTTTAGTTTTCAGAGTTTCTAATATTTTCATAATAACATGAATTAGCGATGTTCATCTAATAAAGACTTAATATTCTCCATAATTTCATCCGTCACTTCTTGAGCACTTGGCTTCTCTTTTTCTAATGAGTTAAAGTTAATCGGGCTGCCATAAACAACTTTTAACTTAGAAAATTTTTTATATGAACCAATTATAGCACAAGGTATGACGGTTGCATCGGATCGCATAGCAAAAAAACCAGCACCAGCTAAACCTTTTTTTACTTCACCATTTTTACTACGTGTTCCTTCGGGAAAAAGACCTATTGTATGTCCATCAGATAATAATTTCAATCCAGTTCTCAAAGCATTCCTGTCTCGCATACCTCGTTTTACAGGAAATGCATTTATTCCTATTAATAATTTGCCTAACCATTTTTTTTGGAATAACTCCTCTTTCGCCATAAAATGGACTGTACGAGGACTTGTAATTCCAACAACTGGTGGGTCAAAATTTGAGATGTGATTAGAACAAATAATAACTGGGCCCTTTTTCGGAATATTTTCTCGCCCTATAATTTCGATTTTGAAAATAAATTTAAAAACAATTTTAACAAGTGTTCTCGCAATATGATATAGCATTTCCTGGCTCCTTATGGATTTTTTACAAGAGATAGAATATTCTCGGCTACTTCTTCAATACTTTTATTCGTCGTATCAATTTCTATAGCATCATCTGCTTTGACTAAAGGTGCAATCTCTCTTTCTGAATCAATTTTATCTCTTTGACGAATTTCTTCTTTTAATTGTTCTAAATCTGACTCAAATCCTTTTTCGAGATTTTCTTTATGGCGTCGTTCTGCCCTCTCTTCCACTGATGCAACAAGAAAAACTTTCACCTCAGCCTCTGGTAATACAAATGTTCCTATATCTCTTCCATCCATAACAACATTACCGCTTTCAGAAAGTTGGCGTTGCATTTCCACTAGTTTCTCACGAACACGTTCATGTTTTGCAATGAATGACACTTGGCTAGTAACATCATGGTCACGAATTTCATTGGTAACATTACGATTATTAATGAAAACATCTTGTCCATGTTCTTTATTTTCAAAGGTGATTTTTATTTGATCTGCTAAATCCGATAATGATTGTTCATCTTCAACATTTGTATTTGTTTCTAGGGCTTCAAATGTAAGGGCTCGGTACATTGCACCTGTATCTATATATACATACCCTAATTTTTTAGCAATAATCTTTGCAACTGTACTTTTTCCTGCAGCCGCTGGTCCGTCGATAGCAATTTTCATGGTCTATAGATCCTCCTGGAAGTTTACTTGTTTAGAACTTTTCTGCGTTTTTCTAGTTGTTTTTCAAAACAATACTTTATTATTTTCTCTCGTTGTTTTTCATCTACGTTAACAAATTTGTATGTAATTTTAGGTGATGATGCATCTGTACCAGCAATACATCGTATAACTTCTGCATCAGATGTAAAGAAGTTATAATCATTTGATTGAAAAGGTAAAACGATTGTCAATTTCATAATATCTCCAGATTGATACCCTTTTTCAAGTCCAGAACCAATAACCGCTATTCCTCCACCGCTTATGTCGACTGTGCGTGTGATTAATGACGGTTTTTCATCATCAACTGGATGAATGGCTACGTCTAATGACACATCAACTCTGACATATTGTCTGCGTTGTATTTTCCTGACTTCACTTTTTAGCGGTACTCTGATTGCTAAAACAGGTATTTTAATTTTTTTACGCCCAACAATTTCTGATGAGAAAACATAAACATTTCCGTCATCAGCCACATAAGACACTTTAAATTCTGAACCATCCATAAACAAGGCCGTGCGCCCAGTTCTTTCATTTATAGGGTAGTCTATATAAATATTATTTTTCGTCATTTCAGCAACTTTACATTGGAAACGGTCTTCAACTTCACCATTTTTAAACGTTTCAATAGTTAGTTTCATCCCTACTTTTAACATCTTAACATCCCCTGTGCGGTTTCAATTACTTATATTATGTCAAAAAAAATGAAAAAGGAAAAGACTTAATTCGCCTTTCCCTTTTTCAACCTGAATTAATCCACACCGTACAGCTGCTCTGATTGTTGTAGTTTTTCTACTTTTTCTTCAAAACCATCATTCACATTTATATAAACACGGTAAGTTTGATCGTTTAATGTACCAATCAATTCATAACATAATACTTCGTCACCTAGATCATTTTGTATAACAGCCTTTCTTGTATCCAGGATCTTTATGTTGGGATTAACATATTCTTTTGCTTCTTCGACAGATAAATTATCTTCAAAATTAACATCTTCTCTCGCAGTTGTGTTTATAATGTAATCTCTTGCGCTTAAGCCGACTATATCTCCGTTATCTAATGCAACTTTGACCTGGAGACTATCCGGGTAATAATAAACATCATCTTCTACCCTGACAAAACGAAATACACCTACGCGTTCATATTGAGAACTTTCGACCATTTCAACTTGCTCATAACCTAATCCTTCTAATAATTCTTGAGCTTGTTTCATGCCTTTATTTAAGCTAATTTGGCTATCTCCAATTTCTCTTGTAAGCATATATGAAATCATATTTGCTCCTTGCTTTGTAACTTCTGCATAACCGTGAAGCTCTCCTGTTTCAAAAGAAACATTATACATTGAAATATTTGATCCTTCACCTGTTTCTGTTACTTGTAATTCAACATTTTGATCAAGCTCAAATTGTTTCCTGACTATTTCTTCAACTTCAGACTCATTATATTCTCTGCCTGTCAATTTAATTTGTTCATTTTCAGACTTGTTGTTTAAGGTAAATACACCTTCATTATCAGTTGAATTGAATTCTTCTGAGTTTTTTTCAATCGTTTTTAAACCATCGATAATTGTATTATCACTAGGCTCATTTGTCGCTAGTGCTACTTCAACATCCATCCATCTTAACCCTTTGTTAAGAACTTGATGTTGAACGGTACGTAACTCATTTTTAATTTCATTAGAATTTTGATGAAGCTGTGATAGTAATTCCATTTCTTTTTCATTCAACGGTTTTTCATCTAAGTCTCGAACTGCCACTCGATATGAGAATTCTCCTAAGTTAGTTAAGAATTCTTCAGTTTTATTAAATGGTAATAAAGTTAACGGCAACTGTCCAACATCAGCCTGTGCTTCTGAAGAAATCTTCCAAATCTCCGTCAGCTGAGGCGAGAGATTTTCTGGTGTATTCATGGCCATCACTGTACTTATTTTGTCATTTAATAAATCAACACGATAAGTTAAATCGTGAAAAGCACGTTGATAATTATTCTCTGCCTGTATGAGAATCGCATTTTTTTCTTGGTGTTCTTGATATCCATAAATGACGGATCCAATAAAACCAATAAGCAAAACTATATATAATATCCAACGTATCACATTAAATCCTCCAATCTATTTACAGAATATATGCTTGCCTATGCGTTTAATTTGAGGTCTGGACCATATCCAATCAGATGTAGCCGTATTCGGGTTAAAATAATACGTCGCCCCACCGGAAGGATCCCATCCATTGATTGCATCTATTACAGCTTCTCGTGACTGTTGGTCTGGTTCCATATAAAATTGACCGTCAGCTACAGCTGTAAATGCTAGTGGCTCAAATATTACACCTGATGCTGAATCAGGAAAAGTTGAATCTTCAATGCGGTTTAATATGACTGCAGCAATGGCTACTTGCCCTGAATAAGGCTCACCACGTGCTTCGGAATAAACAGCTTGAGACATTAGCTGAATATCATTTTGGGAAAACCCTTTTGGAACATTTGTTGCTGTTGGTTGTTCGGGTTGCTTTTGTTGTTCCTGTGCTTGTTGATTTTGTCCTTGTTGAGCCGATTGTTGTTTAGCTTCAGAGTAAGGCCTCTTTTGCCCGCCATAGTAGCTAAATTCTTTACCTTGGTTTATTTGTTCTTTAATCCATTGTTTGTCGTATTCTGATGCTTTTACTAGCATATCTTTTGTTTTTTGCCCAACAAGTCCGTCTATAGGAAGACCAAATTCATATTGAAAATTTCTTACTGCCCAATAGGTTCCCCACCCAAAAACTCCATCGATTTCTCCGTTATAAAAACCGATATATTGTAACCGTGATTGCAATTCGATCACATCATCTCCAACAGCCCCTTGTTGAATGACTTGATTTGTAAAAGCGTTTGTTGTTTGATTATTTGTAAATGTACTAAAAGACAAAATTAAAGCTAGTGTTAGTAACATAATGACTTTAGTTTTTCTCAATGTTGTATTCCTCCTGACATCTAACAATATACGCTCTATTATCTTTTGTTTTTTTATGGGTAATATTCTTATAAAAATAAAAAAAGCCGACAGAATCCTGTCGACTAAAACTTAAAATCACTTATTTGGTTATTTGAAAGCATGGTAGAAAGACGTACCCTAGCTTTCTTACTATCATAATCACTACCTAAAATAACACCATGATTAATTAAATCATATGCACTACCTTCATAATCATAGGTAGGATATACAGCACCTTCCTCAGATGCAGTCGTAATTACAATTACTATGCCGTCATTTAAACACCTTTTGATTGCAGGCATCATATTAGGTGGAACTTGCCCACGACCCACACCTTCGATTATAATTCCTTGTGTATCGGTCTGTCTTAATGCATCTAAAATTACTCCATCGGCGTCAGTGTAACATTTTACGATATCTACTCGAGGTAAAAAATCCTGTACTAAGAAGTACTCTCTTTTTAATGGTCTTTGAAATACTTGTACCTGATCATTATCAATAATTCCAAGATAACCAAATCCGAAAGCATTAAAACCTTGTATATTACTAGCATGTTCTTTTTTTACATACTTGGCAGAGAATATTCTTTCATTAAATACGACTACGGTGCCACAATTATATAACTCTTCACTACAAGCACTATAAATGGCATGTCTAAGGTTGATATAAACATCACTTCCAAGGTCTGAAATGGATCGTTGAGAGCCGGTTACAACAACTGGACGGTGATCATTCACTGTTAAATCTAAAAAGTAAGATGTTTCTTCTAAAGTATCAGTTCCGTGTGTAATGACAACCCCATCAACCTCTTCATCTTGAAAATATTTATTAACTTTGTCTTTTAATAAAATCCAATCTTGTGAATTAAGGTGAACACTAGGTTTTTGAAAAGCAGAATCCACAATAATTTGAATTTCATTTGGTAAATCACATAGCGCTGCTAATTCCTCACCTGTCATTGCCCCTGAGGATAATTTACCGCTATTTTCATTAGGTTTACTCGCAATTGTTCCACCTGTTGTTAAAAGAACGACTTTTTTCATGTTATTCACCGTGATTCCTTTTTTTAATAATACTTTCTGCGATTAATTCACCGTGGTGACGACCATTTTCTATAAAAATTTCATTATTGTTATAACCTGCTGCTATTACACCTGCAATGTAAATATTCTCTAAATTGGTTTCCATCGTATGACGATCAAACGTCGGTCGACCAGTTTCTTCATCAATGTCCACGCCAGTATGTTTTAAGAAGCTTTGATCTGGATGGTATCCAATCATCGCAAAAACATAATCTGCTTCAATAATTTCTTCTTCTCCATCAATATCTACTATTAAATCTTTTTGACGAATTTCTTTCACATGCGCTTTAAAAGACATTCCTATTTTTCTGTGATTCACTAATGATTCAAACAATGGTAATATCCAAGGTTTAACACTAGGCGAATAATCTGCACCCCTATATAAAACAGTGACATTTGCACCTGCTTTTTCTAATTCAAGTGTAGCGTCTACTGCAGAGTTTTTACCTCCAACCACCACTACATTCTTTTTAAAGAATGGATGAGCTTCTTTAAAGTAATGATTAACATGGGGAAGCTCTTCACCTTTGACACCTAACTTATTAGGGTGGTCATAGTAACCTGTAGCAATAATGACATACTCTGCTTGATACTTATTATAGTTTCCTAAATATGTTTCGGTTTTAAGAATATATTTATTTTTATTTTTTGTTATTTGAGTCACTTTTTCATAATTATTAATCCTTAATTGGCCACGATCTGCTACTGTACGATAATATGTTAATGCTTCATTTCTAACAGGTTTTTGACGTTCAGAAATAAAAGGCATGCCCCCTATTTCTAATTTCTCACTCGAACTGAAAAAAGTTTGATGGGTTGGATAGTTATAAATAGCATTTGCAACATTACCTTTTTCTATTAATAAAGGGTCGATCCCTTGTTTCTTTAATTCTAAAGCTGCTGATAGTCCACATGGACCAGCACCTATGATAATTACTTCTTCTGTTTGCATAATTGCCCCACTCCTAGACATACAAAAATCTCCTACCAAAACTATGATAGGAGATTGTCATTAAATAATCAAATCGAATACATATTATTTATATGAATTAAATCCATCCGCGGAAACGAGCCGCTTCAGTCATTTTTCTAACACCGACCATATAAGCTGCTAATCTCATATCCACTTGACGGTTTTGAGAAGTAGTATAAACGTTGTTAAATGCTTTAACTAATACTTCTCGTAGTTTTTCTTGTACTTCTTCTTCTTTCCAGTAATAGCCTTGGTTATTTTGCACCCACTCAAAGTAAGAAACCGTTACACCGCCAGATGATGCTAGTACATCTGGAACAATTAAAATATCACGTTCAGTTAAAATTTTCGTTGCTTCAAGTGTTGTAGGCCCGTTTGCTGCTTCTACTACTATACTGGCTTTAATATTATGTGCATTATCTTTTGTAATTTGATTCTCAATAGCTGCTGGAACTAATATATCTGTTTCAAGCTCTAACATATCTTGGTTGGATATAGTTTCTTCAAACAGATTCGTCACAGTACCAAAGCTATCACGACGATCTAATAAGTAATCAATATCTAATCCATCCGGGTCATGTAATGCCCCTTCTGCATCCGATATAGCAATAACTTTTGCACCCATATCATACATGAATTTTGCTAAAAAACTACCCGCATTACCAAAACCTTGTACAATAACACGAGCTCCTTTAATATCGATTCCTCGCTTTTTACAAGCTTCTTCTATACAAATAGTAACACCTTTTGCAGTAGCAGATTCTCTTCCGTGAGACCCTCCAAGTACAATCGGTTTACCTGTTATAAATCCAGGGTTATTAAATTCATCAATTCGGCTGTATTCATCCATCATCCAAGCCATAATTTGAGAATTTGTAAAAACATCTGGTGCTGGAATATCTTTTGTCGGTCCAACAATTTGTGAAATAGCACGAACATATCCGCGGCTTAAAGCCTCTAACTCACGGAATGACATTTTTCGTGGATCACAAATTATTCCACCCTTACCTCCACCATAAGGTAAGTCAACAATACCCGCTTTTAAGCTCATCCAAATCGACAGAGCTCGGACTTCATTTTCTGTTACATTAGGGTGGAAACGAACCCCACCTTTTGTTGGCCCAACTGCATCATTGTGTTGTGCACGATAACCTGTGAAAATTTTTATTTTACCATCATCCATACGCACGGGAATACGAACAATCATCATACGTACAGGTTCTTTCATTAATTCATATGCTTCTTCAGGATAACCTAACTTATTTAACGCTGTTTGAATAACCTCTTGAGTTGATACAAGAACGTCATTGGAATCTTGAGAATCTGCTTGTTTATCGGCTACCATGTGTTTACCTCCTATAATAAAGAAAAGAAAAATTAAAATTAGTGCTTTCAATGACTAGTATACATTTTCGCACCGAATATGCAACATAAATCAACCATTATTTTCCCTTATTTTATTCTTTATAACAAGCGTAAATATATTCGTAAATTTGACATTTTAGTTAACAGAATTATTATTCCTCAATTGTGAGAAGAATAAACTTCTCAAGCATTTCCTCATAACTCATGTCAACAGCATTGGCAGCATCAGGGTATAAACTTGTCGGAGTCATACCAGGTAAAGTATTGACTTCAAGAATAATTGGCTGATTATTCTCATTTAGAATAAAATCAACACGAGAGTAAGTTTCACACCCTAAAACTTGATGGGCTTTAACTGAGTAATTAAGTATTTGCTCTGTTATCTCTTCATTAATTTGAGCTGGACAAATATGTTCACTTCCCCCAGCAGAATACTTTGATTCATAATCATAGTATTCACTTTTTGGGATGATTTCGATAACCGGGAGTGCAGATTCATGACCACGTTTTCCAATTACTGCACAGGTTAACTCTCTTCCCTTAATAAATTCTTCCACCAAAATTTCAAAGTCATGTGTGAAAGCCAAATCAATTGCATCTTTGATTTGGCTTTGATCATTTATAATTGATAAGCCTAGTGTTGAACCCTCTTGATTAGGTTTAATGACAATAGGAAGATTAAATGTATTAAGGATATCGTCATGAACATCTTCAACAGATGCCTGGTTAGAATAAGTTTTACCTTTAGCCACAGGAATATTATGCATTTCAAATATTTGCTTAGCTTTTGATTTATCCATCGCAAGTGAAGAAGCTAATACCCCTGAGCCAATATATGGAATGTCCATAAGTTCTAATAGCCCTTGTACAGTTCCGTCCTCACCTTGTTTACCGTGCAAACCAATAAAAACTAAATCGACGTCTTTAATTCTGTCCATTATTACATATAATTGTTTAGGATTAAAATCGATATCTACAACTTCGTGACCAAGTTTTTTTAAAGCTTGAATAATCCCTTTACCAGTTGATAGTGATACTTCACGTTCTTTAGATGTTCCTCCGTATAATACAGCTACCTTCATTAGATTCACCTCATTAATTAAAGTACTTTACAAAAATTTGTAGTGCATTATTTTCTGCAATCAACTTACCGTGCTCATTTAAAATATATGACGTCATTGTACTTGGTGAAGCATACTCAGATAATATTGAGATCAAATCTTGCCTAATTTTCTCTGTTAAAGAGGATTCATTGATATAGAGATAATACAAATGATCATAAACATACAGACTGGCATTCAGATCAAACTGATATTGCGTACCTTTTGCTGCCTGAATCACATCTTCTAAATCATTAAATACAAATATCATTTCTTTACTCTCATCCATAGTTACTTTTAATTCAATATATTCTTCACTTTCAGCTTCCTCATTATCGTTTTGAGTCACGATAATAATCATTCCTTGTGCTTGCAACATGTGAACTTTTACCATTAACATCCCATCTAAGTCCATGTTAAGTTCTTCACACGCTTCGTATAACATATCTTGAAACAATTGATTTGCCTTAGGTAAATTGTTCCATAAATCCTCCTTCGAATAGCCACGTTCACTGAGGTCATCGTAGGTAAGGAATATCTTAAACTGGTTAACGCTTAAACGTTCTAATCGCACGTAACCACCTCCACCGTCTCACTATTATCTTATGAAAAAACTCATAGTAAAATTGCCTGTATTACTCAAATCTTCTTGATTATTTTTTGTTATTTTATTAAATAGATTGAATATGTTATGAAACTCGAATTTTACAAATGTCAAAAGTTCTTATTTTGAAATGTATATTTATAATTATGATTATTAATCTTTTCTATTGATTAATTGATTTCTCCTGCACTATAAAAGATAATTCATATATTTATATATTATATTGTTCAAACTGTTAACTAACAACAACTCATTTAAATTAGACTTTGCAAAGTTACTTGTTGTTTCAGCGAATAGACACTGGCTGACGCTTTCCGATCAATTTATTTTTTTATCAACATTAAGCTTTAACAGTGCCTAAAATAAAAAAGAGTGGCTTATATAAACCACTGAACGGCATGTCATAATAATAATCAATTTGTATTCAGTATTATTGTAACCAATAATAATAAGCAAATGGAATCAAAAAGATTAAAAATATGAAAAGAGTCAACAGAGTTCTTAATATAATCTGACTAACAAACAAACTATTACGTTCTTTTTTTACGGATGATTTGTGCTTTTTTGACCTAGGTGGTAAATTTAATAAATCTAAATCCTGATTATCTTCTAATTCTTTATTCTTTGTGTATGTTGCTCTCATAGTTGTGGTCACTCCCGATATAAACGATAATAAATACCCAACAGAAAATCAATTGTAAAGTGAGCGGAAATTGATACCAATAAGTTCTCTGTTATTTCATACATATAACCTATCAAAAACGATAGTAATAAAACAGAGACTAGAAGTACTATTTTTTTCAAGTATCGAAAGTGAACTAAAGCAAATAGCAAGCTGGCAAAAATAAAACCAAAACTCGTTTGTATAACTCCTCTAAACAACAATTCTTCAGAAAAACTAATAACTAATGAAATAAAGAAAATGTGCGGAACTGATATCGCTTTAAAGATTCTGGAATTAATTCCACCATCATCATAATGTTTTTCATGCAGGAATTTGATTAATAGAATATCAATCACAACAACTAATAACCCTGGAACAATCCCAAACCAAAATATATCATTTACATTCCACTCAAATAACTTGAATAAACTTTCATGTCTATCAAATAAAAAAATTGAAAGAGTGATTGCCAAAACTATAAAAATTATTTGTGATAAATATAAATTTAATATTAATTCACGATCAGTTAACTTTTTAATTATTTCACCTTGAGACATTTTTTTCATCTATACACCTCTGTAGAACATCTCATCCAAGATTTCACGCCAATTATCTTTTGATTGTAATTCGTGAGTCCTTTCTAACTCCCAATCGTAAATGTTAAACCCACAAGAATTGCAGCACTCAAACTCTGCTTCACGTGTGTTACTTTGATATGATTCAAATAACCTCTTTCTTTTGCACTCTTCAGTATTGATCCATTGAACCATATCAAGAACGCTTTTGATTTTCACTTTTTTTCTCTTATCTCGGAAAGCTATTAATTTGTTGATTATGCTTAATTCTGATATATCATTGTTAACTTTAAGTTGGTGGGAATGATATTCTAAAAAACGCTGTTTTGTTTCAGTTAAGAAATCCATAGTATCCTGGCGGTCTTGAGATAGATATTGTTTAATTTCATGATCTTCAGGTAACTCGGATTCTATAATTTGAAATGGAATTGCTTCATCACCTTTAGAATATAGTAATGCACTCACACAATGGGCACCATCTCTACCTGCTCGACCAGTCTCTTGAATAAAAGATTCCAGGTTTGGAGGTAAATGATAATGAATAACTAAACGAATATTATTTTTATTGACTCCCATTCCGAATGCACTCGTACAACAGATAATATCTAACTGATCATGCATAAATTGTTGTTGAATTAACAATCGATCCTGTTGGTCCATTCCACCATGATAATAGGCAATCTGTCGGTCGGGAAATTGTTGCTTTAATTGAAGACTTATTTGCTCAGTCATTTGTCTACTTGAGAAATAAATCATCGTCGAGCTATCTACTTGCTTAATAATGGTATGTAATTGTTCTTGCTTTTCTAATTGATTCTCTGAATGCAAAACATTATAAGTAATATTAATTCGGTCCATCGGATAAATAATTCTCTTCATATCTACTGAAAGTGATTTTATAATATCTTCTTGAACTTCTGGAGTTGCCGTTGCACTAAGTGCCAGTATGGTTGGCTCCTCTAAAGCTTGTATGAGTTCTCTTAATCTTAAGTAATCCGGACGAAATTCGTGCCCCCATTGAGAAATACAATGCGCTTCATCAATTACAAATAAATCAACCTTAATATGTTTTAACCGATTAATAACAGCTGGTTGTTGCAACATTTCGGGCGAACAATATACTAAATTATATTGATCTAAATTTTTTATGATTTGACTCTTTTGTTTAAAGTTTAAAAGACTATTAAGAGCGGTTACCCTTTTAAAGCCTTCAGACTTAAGTAGTTTTACTTGATCCACCATTAATGATATCAAAGGTGATACAACAATGGTTAACCCCTCATTAATCACTGATGGAAGTTGATAACAGATGGACTTACCACTCCCTGTAGGCAATGTAGCCAAGGTATGATGCCCACCTAATACGGATTCTATTATTTCTTTTTGACCTTCGCGAAAAGATGAAAAACCAAAATGGGTTAACAGTTGTTCTTCTAAATTCGGTTTAATATGGCTCATTGATTATTTCACTCGCTTCATTTTGATTTAATTTAGCAAGAACTAAACGAATTTGAAAATAACTAATAGATGGATGGAGTTCATCTTTTATTTGTTTAAGTCTTCTAGTGCTTGTTCGTGCAAGACATTCCTTAATTTCTTTCTCGATGCTTTCACTTACAAACTGTTGAATATCAAATTCAATGACCTGATTCGCTATTTCCACCACATGATCTTGAATGGTACTTAATTTTAACTGACGTACTTGTTCAATTTTTTCTAATGAATACCCTTGTTGAATCAGCTCGAGAGTTTTTGCTGCAGAAACTGTAATCGAGTGAAATTTATGTGCAGGAATTAGAGAATGCAATAACGGAAATTGATTGGGATTATTGTTAATCATGGTAATCAAGCTATGAGTGATGTTCATAGTTGTAAGTTGTATATCCTCTTTATTAACTTGATATAGTTCTGCTAATTGTTTTCTACTATAACCAATTCGGTTTACACCAGATAACTGCATAACAAATATTTCTGCTTGTATCTCATCAACTTCATCTAAGCATTTAAAAAGCTCTTGATAAAACTGATTAATCAACCAATCTTGTTTTGATTCGTTTTCACGAATAATCTTTTTAACCTTCCACTGAATATTCATATCATCAATCAATGGGATAAAACGAAATTGACCATAACTTATGTTTGATAAAGTTTGTGCCAATAACTTTAATGCCTTTAGAAATTCTTTATCAAAATTATTATAAATTAAACCATTAAAAGACTTAGAAATATCTCTTATTTCTCCTACTTTCTCAAGATCCAAACTGAATGTATCATCAGTATTCAATAAAAATTGCTGACTAATTAGTTGATCTATCCAATTATCATATGTAGATTTTTTTAAGTCAGGATAAATTCCATAAAGGGGTTGTAATTGAAATAAATGTATATCTTGTAAGGTTTGAGAAGATTTTTTCCCTCGTAAAATATGATAAGCGGAAGAAATAGTGCGTTGTTTTGCTAAACGTGTTAACATATTCAATAGAATATGATAGAAATAAATCATATAATCTTTCAACACCTTGTTTGTAAAATGTAGTCCTCAGGAGGTCTTTGCTCATGTCTTTATATACATACGTAAATCAAGATACATGTATTGCATGTGGAGCTTGTGGTGCTACTGCGCCTGACATTTTTGATTACGATGAGATGGGTGTAGCTTTTAATGTTATAGATGATAATAAAGGTGTTGCCAAGATACCTCACCATTTAACAGAGGATCTGGAGGATGCTTTCGATGGTTGTCCAACAGAATCTATAAATATCACCAATCAACCTTTATATAAAATGGCTCTTAAAGATGACTAGATTAGTCATCTTTTTTATTTTTAACTATTTCATTGAACTGTCTCACCGCACTTTTTTTATAAAAACTACTAAATAATCGATAACCAAATTGATCAACAATTCTAAAATAATGGCTGATTACGTTTCGTTGAAGAATGTAACTATTTTGCTCATCAATCGTTTTCCACCATGTATTATTCTGAACTTTTCCCTCTTTTTGTAAATCGATGTTTTTACGTGCGAAGACTTGGATAAAATGTACAACATCCTGCTCTCCCAACTCTTGTTGAATGATCATGCTATCTCTAAAAATACATGCAAATGTTACGACCACAGGCCAACTCGCTATTTGTCTCCCTTTCTCAATTTGAACTAATGTTTTCTTTGAGACACCTAGTATATCCGCCATCTGACCTTGATTATAATCAAATTCTGATCGTACCATTTTTATTTTGTTTGATAGGGCTGAACGTAATTTCTCCTCATTCACAGAAATCCCCCACACCATTTGTCCTTTTATATCATTTTACCATGAATCCTGCTTTCCTTACTACATCAAGATTAATAACAAAATGCAAGTCAATACCTCTTCATTCTTTAAATAATTTTTAGTATATCAAAACCAAAAAATACCTTACACGTTTGGGGAGACTGTAATTCCCTCAATAGTTGTAAGGCATTTCTATTCTGTAAATTAAAGAAATTTTATTAAGTTTATTTTGGATTAATATAAACTGGCACATTAATTGGTTGAGTTAAATCATACTTACCAATTTCACTTACTCCAAAATTATTAAACTCCACCTTTTCAAAACCATAAGATTTAGCTGTTAATAAGATACCTTCTATTAGAAAAATCATTTCTTCAGAAGAGCTGTCATGCTGTTGTTTTGTCATTGTAATGACTAAGGTTGAAGTATCTTCTTCTAAATCAAGATTTATATAATCAGGTACAGGTGCAGTAACGTTAAAATCTTTTTCATTAACTTTAAGTTCTTCAATCGCTTCATCAATTGATTGATTATTCATCTTTTTTTCAATCCAGAACTTCTGATTTTCATTTGCTTCATATAATTTATAAACTTTAGGTGACTGATTAAATTCTATATATGTCAAATCCCCTATATGAGGTAACTCAACTGCATTACCTTCTGAGTCTTGAATCTGGACTTTTTCATGACCTAAGCTTTCGAAATATCTTAATCCTTCAATAACTGCTCTTTCCATAGAAGAACCCTGAATATCTTCACTTATTTGGACAATAGGTTCTTCCTGTTTATTCATACCAATATATTTCATTTTGTTAAAGATTGCTGTGCTAACTCCCCACTGTTCACTTTGAATATACGAGGAGTATTCATTAAACACTTCGTAAGGATCCTTATTTGAAATATTAACAGTAATTGGCACGCTATACATGGCTTGTTGATCAGGTACGATAAAAGTTGATAGTTCTTTACCTTCTGTTTCTTCTTGAGTTAGAACCATTGATGATAGATCTCTCAACTGGACAATTCCTGATTCCTCACTAGAAGTGATTCCTGCTTTAGCTTCATCACTTGTTTCATTTTCATCCATTGCAATGCCTGCTGACCCTTCTTCTGATTCTGGACTAAATTCTTTTCTGAGTTCAGCCGTTTCCATGCTGTTGGCTTGGTCTGCTGTATCATTTGTATTAACTAATTGCATTCCTACTATAACCATTAAAAACAAGGCAGCTGCAGAAGCTAATGCAGGTAAAATCCAGCCTCTTTGTTTCGCTTTTGGCTGATTGTTAATCTGCTTTGATATATTTTTATAATATTCATCAAAAGATTTGTCATCATGAACATTGGGCATTTCAGATAATAATTGCTCTATTGATTTATCATCATGTTTTTTCATTCTGTATGCCCTCCTTCTCTTTGAAGCATTTTTTCTTTTAAAGTTTGAATTGCTCGATGTTGAGTTGTTTTTACTTTACTTGACGTCCAATTAAGTATATCAGCAGTCTCTTTAATCGACATTTGTTGTATATATCTAAGAATTACAACCATTTTTTGATCTTCAGAACAATCATCTAAACATTTATACAACGTTTTAATTTCCTCACTTTTTTCAGCAATTTCTTGAGGTGTAGGCTGTTCATCTCTCAATAAATTACCATGCTCATCCATGTCAAAACCTTCAGCAGTTTGTTTCTTTCGTCTTCCTTGTTTTCTGAAGAAGTCTATAGTTACATGACGAGCAATTGAGAACAACCAAGTTTTTTGACTACTTTTGCCTTCGAATGAATCATAAGATTGTAATACTCTTATATAAACTTCCTGTACTAAATCTTCAGTAGCTTGTTTTTCTTTTACCATATAAAAAATAAATTGATATAAGTCCTGGTGATATTGTTCATACAGCTCTTGAAAGATATCTTTCATCATCGAGCCTCCGTTCTCACTAATTTAGTCGATATGTATTAAAAAAAGTTACAACAAAATATATTCTATCATATGAATTCAAAAGTCAAAAAAAGCATTATAGACAACTTCTAAGAGCTATCTATAATGCGGTTCAATTGAAAGGTTATTTCAAAGGAATAGTAAATATAAAAGTTGTACCTTCACTTTCTTTACTTTTGGCATAAATCGTTCCCCCATGGGCTTCAACAATATGTTTAGCAATAGATAACCCTAGGCCGGTTCCTTTTTTCTTACCATTGCGTGTTCTTGCTTTATCACTCTTATAAAAGCGTTCAAAGATAAATGGCAAGTCTTCTTCTGGTATTCCAGATCCATTATCTTGAATATGCACGAACATTTCTTGATTAACCTCTTCAATAATTACAGATAACTTACCGTCTTTAGGTGTATGTCTTAACGCGTTATCAATTAAATTAGTTAATACTTGTTCAATTCGATCTGGGTCAAATGAATAAGTTAAATCTATAGGAATCTTTTTCTCTAATTTAATGTTCTGTTCTTCCATAATTGTATGGAATTTCTTTATAATGCGTTCAACATAAGGCTTAACTGAAACGGGCTCTTTCTGAATACTGATATGCCCTGCTTCCATTCGAGCTAAATCAAGTAATTCATTAACTAATCTGCCCATTCTTAAAGATTCATCATAAATAATTCTTGCTAGCTCTTGTTTTTCTTCTTTCGATTCAGCAATATCATCGACGATTGCTTCAGAATAACCTTGCATCATTGATATTGGGGTTCTTAATTCATGTGAGACGTTCGCTAAAAAGTCTTTACGTAACTTATCTAATTGTCTTTCTTCAGTCATATCACGAATGATGCCTACTGCTCCACGAGCTTTACCTTCAATATATAAAGGTGTTAAGACTAAAACAAAATTTCGACCTTGGGCTACAACCTCTTTTGTAAACTCTTCTTCATTCTCTATTACATATTTAAAATCATCTCTTAAATCCAAAGGTAAAGAAAAGTCATGATCGATGTCTTCAAAGTTTAACTGAGCCAGAAATTGCTCTGCTGGTGGATTAATTAACATAACTCCTAATTGATTGTTAACTGTTATAACTCCATCAGCCATAGATTTTAAAATGCTTGACAACTGAGATTTCTCTTGATTTAACGCTGTAATATGGTAGTTCAATTGTCTTCTCATACGATTAAATGAAATCGCCAATTCACCAATTTCATCATGTGTCAACACAGGGACTTTCGTTTGAAACTCCCCTCGAGACAGTTCTCCGGCTACCTTACGCATTTTGATTAGCGGAGCTGTAATACGACTGGATAAAAAGAAAGCAAAAATAGTCGTTAGAATAATTGCAATTGTAGCAGCGAGCAAAATTAAACGCGTTGCTTTGGTCGTTGTCTCTGCTACAACATCTAATGATTGGTAAATGTAGATAGCACCTTGTTCATCGACAGTTGGCACACCAACAATTATGATTTCAGAATTACTATTTGGTATATCTGTTATCTTTTTAACAGGTTGTTGAGAGTTAAAAACTTCATTAATTTGATCATTTCCTACGAACCAGCTTGGTTCAATAGCAGGTATTTGAGCTTCATCAAATTCGTTTTGCCAATACTGATGTTCATTAAAGAATACAGTCACCCGGGTTTGAGGTGCTAATAATTGATCAATGGTATCCATTGTTAAAGTCTTTTCCTCATGTTCATCAATGACAACAGATACGTTTTCCGCCTGATTCATTAAATTTTTTTCGGCTTCTTCCACATAATAATTCTCAAAGAATTCTAGTAATAATACGGTTAAAATCATTAAAACAAAGGCTACTAAAAGAATTATAGTTAGCCAAAGTTTAAAGACTACACTTCGCCAAAGCATTATGAATCAATAACCTCAAATTTATAACCGATGCCCCAAACGGTAACAATCATACTCGCAGCATCTTCAGACACTTTGCTTAATTTTTCTCTTAATCGCTTCACATGCGTATCTACAGTTCTTAAATCTCCAAAAAATTCATATTCCCAAACTTCTTTTAATAGTTCTTCACGATCGAAAACTTTATCAGGTGTTTTGGCTAAATAATAAAGTAACTCATACTCTTTAGGCGTTAAGTTTACTTGAACGCCATCAGCAATAACCCTATGAGCGTCCTTATCAATAGTTAAATGAGGATAAACAATAACATCATGTGAATCAGTATCAGTTTTCAGGTATTTAGTTGAAGATGCTCTTCTTAATAAGGCTTTGACCCTTAGAACAACTTCCCTAGGACTAAATGGTTTAACAATATAATCATCTGCGCCTACCTCGAAACCCTGAACTCTATTAGATTCTTCTCCTTTTGCTGTTAACATAATCACTGGTGTTGCCTTACGCTCTCGTAGTTTGGTGCATACCTCTACGCCATCCATTTCTGGAAGCATTAAGTCTAATAAAATTAAATCAAAGTCAGTCTCCAATGCTTTTTGAAGAGCTTGTTCTCCGTCTTCAGCCTCTTCAATTTCGAAATCTTCTCTCTCTAAATATAACTTTAATAATCGACGAATTCGTTCTTCGTCATCAACAACTAAGATCTTTGCTTGTTCTGACATGCAAGACAACTCCTTCTACATAGAATTATGCATATGAATGTAAGCCAGCTAAAATAAGATTTACTACAATGAGATTTATCATGATGATTGTGAAACCTATTACAGCTAACCATGCTGATTTTTCGCCGTGCCAACCTGCACCTAAACGAAGGTGTAAAAACGCTGCATAGAATAACCAAGTTACTAGAGCCCAAACTTCTTTAGGATCCCAGCCCCAGAAACGTCCCCATGCTTCCTGAGCCCAAATTGAGGCAAATATTAAAGCACCTAACGTAAATACTGGAAAGCCAATAGCAACTGAACGGTAAATAATTTCATCTATTTTATCTAAATTAATTCTAGACAATTTAGGTTGAATGGCAGCTGCCACACGTTTTCTTAAAATTAAACGAGTTAAACCATATAAGACAAAGCCTGCTAATAATGACCAAATTAACGTGTTAAGTTTAGACCCTGCTTCATCTCCACGCATCCACTCAGGTGCCTCTAACCCAGTGCTAAAGGCTCCTTCTGTTTTTAACTCTGAACTGTTTGGTTCAATTAGTGCTGGTAAATGATATTCAATATCACGAACGCTCTCATTAAGCTCCTGGGTAAATACAGATTGGTAATTCATCGCTTCAAAAGTAGTTGTAACAATAATAAATGCTGCAGTTGCAAATATAAAGAACATTACAATTTCAAGCCAAGTCGTATGTTTTGAGCGAACGGTTTGATCAACTTTTGCTATTAAGTATACTAGACCAGCCACAAAACTAATAGATAAAATAGCCTCTCCAGTCGCGGCAGTCGTTACATGAATTTTTAACCAATAAGACTGCAAAGATGGAACTAAAGGTGAAATTTCTCTAGGAAACATACTCCCGTATCCAATGATTAAAATCGCAATAGGTAATGCAAATAAACCAAGTACAGTTTCACGATAAATAAAATAAATGATGATGAAACCTAAAATAAGCATCATCCCAAAAAACGCAATAAATTCAAACATATTACTAACAGGTGCATGTCCTGAAGCAAACCACCTAATGATAAAGTAACTTAAATGCGCAGTAAAACCTAATATCGTGATTGATATTGCAATCTTAGATGACTTAGACTTGATGTTTTGTTGTCGTTTTTGCCCAATTGTGGCTCCAAAAAACAGTGTCCCAATTAGGTATAAGATAAATGCAGCAAATAAGAAATTACTGCTTATCGTATATAAGTCCATGACGTCCCCTCCTTCTTAACTAAAATTTCTCCTGTTGATCATTAACCATATTAATATTGGTGCCCTCCAATGCTTGCTCAATTTCGTTCTTCAATCCATACCAGTTTTTGTTGGTATGTCCTGCAAATAGCACCTTATTACCTGTTGGATGCAACCACACCCGACGATGATGCCAGTAAAGACCTTGAGCGACGCCAATCATAAATATGATGGCACCTACTAAAAATACTGGTAAAGAAAAATCTTTCTTAATAGTTAGACCAGATGCTGTAATTAGCTTTGTATCCTCTAAATTCACATTAAACTGTTGGTCTTCGGATAAAGCCACTATATCTTCATTTAAATAAAAGTATCGTTCGCTATGACCATTCGGTCCATTTACTTCAAAAATAATTCCTGGATTACGTGGAAATTTTGATGAAGATGAAGGACCTTCTTCAGTTATTTCGAACTGTGGGTAATAATCGGTTACAACAACATTATAACCATCTTTCAATTCGTATTTACGTTTATCAACATTTGGTTTGAAATTAAAGTCACCTACATCTTGGCCATCGCTGTTCTTAATGCTAAATGAAATTGTTTCGTATTCACTTCTTAACTGTGTTCCCGACTGATAAGCACTATATCCATCAAACTTTAGTGGATGGTTTAATCGTATTTCACCGCGAGTTACTTCTTCTAGTTCAGGTTCTTGACCAGGAATGACTTCTTCTTTCACCTTATAGACAACTGCGTTTGTCTGAAAATTACTAGGCACATCAAACTCTTCATTTTTTAATGCTTCCTGAAATCTTTCATCATTACGATCGTAAACTTCATAAATGAACTTTTCATTTTTAATATAATATTGTTGATCAGTTGTTGGGACAACTTTAGTTTCACCTTCACGCACCCAGACATAATCTTCTGTATGCATGAAGTCAAACATTCTTAATATACTGGCTACTAAAATGATAATTAAGCCAATATGGTTAACATAAGGTCCCCACCTTGAAAAACGATTTTTTTCTGCCAGAATATGCCCATCTTCTTCTCTTACTTTATATCGTCTATTCTTTAAATTTTGAATTAACATTTCTCGATCTTTATCACTTACACCTTCTGTTTCACTAAAGAATCTCTGTCTCTTCACAAAGATTTCATGGCGCTTAGGTTTTTGATTCTTTAGTGCTCTATGTAATGGTATAACACGATCAATAGAACAAATAACAAGTGAAATACCTATTAAAGCAACTAATGTGATAAACCACCATGAACTATATAAATTATGAAACCCTAATTGATAGAATATTTTACCCGTTATTCCATACTCTTGTTCATAAAATTGGCTAGATGGTAATCGTGACTGCTTAAATTGTTCCTGCGGGTAAAGCGTCCCGAGGGCCGCTGCGATTAATGTTAATGCAATCAACCACACACCCACTTTAACTGAAGAAAAGAAGGCCCATGTTTTGTCAACAATAGTTCTTTTTTTAGTTTGGGACCGCCTTGCACTTCCGTCATATCTCATGTTTAGTAATTTGTTTTTATCATTATTATCGATGTGTTGGTTTTCTTCAATAGGCTTACCACATGCTTCACATAAAACAGTTCCCTCATGGTTTATATGACCACATTCACATTTTACTTTTTTCATAAAAATCCCTCACGGTTACTCTCTGTTTTAATTCTTAGGTAATATTTCTTTAAAATAAGTTTCTAAACGATCTAATGTTAATGGGCCTTTCACCACTCGTTCAATTGTTCCATCAGGATTAATGAAAAATGAAGTTGGTAAAGGTTGAACTTGATATAATTCCATAATGGTTCCTTTTTTATCATGTACTAAAGGAAAAGACAGGTCAAAACGGTTATAAAAGTTCTCAATAACCATTCTGTTTTTATCAACACTAACTGCTACAATTTCGATACCTTTATCTTGATACTCCTTATAAAGTTCTTCCATATAAGGCATCTCTTTTTTACAAGGTTCACAATATGTAGCCCAGAAGTTGATCATTACACCTTTTCCTTTTAACTGATCTAATTCAATAACTTCATTACTATCTAAGCGTTCTAGCATAAAGTTAGGAGCGTCATCCCCTTCAGCTAGCACCGGATTATCCTTTAAAGAATTTAGATATATCACAGCAATAGTAGCTGCGATTAAAGCGGTCAATACTACTGTACGAAATATTAAGCGGACTTTTTTATTCTTAAACAACTGGAACACTCCTTCACTGCCCATTATAACACTGACAATTCAGGTCACATAAAGCATGTTTGAACATTATTTAACATTTTTTTCTGCTAATTCTAAAAGCTGTTTAACTTCATGTGGTGTTAACTCGCGATAATCACCCGGATTTAAATTACCTAATGTTAATGGGCCAAAGCGTTCACGTTTTAATTTATCAACTTTATAACCTAATGCCTCAAGCATACGGCGTACCTGACGATTTTTTCCTTCTTGTAACGTTAATTCTAAAATACTTTTGCCTTTTTTCGCATCTGTTTTAACAATTCGGCTGTTCACACATTTTAAATATTCACCCTCATGGTGAACGCCCTTTTTTAATGCCTTAAGATCCTCTTTATTAGGAATCCCTTCAACTTTTACAATATAAACTTTATTGATTTTATATTTCGGATGAATAAGTTTTTGAGAAAATTCACCGTCATTCGTTAATAGAATTAACCCTGAAGTGTCATAATCCAGGCGTCCAACCGGAAATAGTCTTTCTTCTATATCTTCACTAATTAAATCACCGACTACTTTTCTTCCACGATCATCACTTACACTTGAAATAACGCCTCGTGGTTTATAAAGCATGATATAAATAGGCTCTTCTTTTTCCAATGGAATCCCATCTACTTCAACGACATCATTCGGTCCAACCTTTGTTCCTAATTCAGTTACTTTTTTATGATTAACTTTAACTCTTCCTTCTGTAATTAAACCTTCAGCTTTTCTTCTTGATGTATAACCACTTTTTGCGATCACCTTTTGCAGTCTCTCTTTTTGATTCATAATTTATCACCCTTCAATACAAGATAAGAGCGTTAACCTTAGTTAACGCTCCCCCTTTTGTTTCTATTATCCGAACATTAAGTAACATATGACTAACGATGCTATTATACCAATAAAATCAGCTATCAGTCCAACTTTAAGCGCGTCCCCCATTTTTTTAATACCCACTGCTCCAAAATAGACGGTTAATACATATAATGTTGTGTCTGTACTGCCTTGCATCGTAGAAGCTAATTTCCCTAAATAGGAATCAGGTCCTTCTGTTTTTATTATATCGGTTGCAATACCTAAAGATGCAGTGCCTGATATGGGTCTTGTTAAAGCTAATGGCACAATATCTGGCGGTACATGAATAATTGTTAATAGCGGTGTTAGTAGTCCAACGAACGCATCCATTGCACCAGAAGCCCTAAATATACTAATTGAAACAATCATCCCTAATAAAAAAGGAAGTAAGGAAATGGCGAGTGTCACTCCTTCCTTACCTCCTTCAACGAATTTTTCATAAGTTGGAACTCTTTTATACGTACCATATAACAAAACAAACAATATAATGAACGGGATAATATAATTACTCAATTGAAGTATCATATTCTAATCTCCCTTTTCGTCGATAATAAAAATATCGATCAATTAAAATAGCACCTATTGTAGAAATAATTGTTGCAAAAATAGTAGATATAACAATATCGGTTGGCCCGATGGAATCATATTGCATCCGGATGGCTATAATGGTCGTTGGAATTAACGTTACACTTGACGTATTTAGGGCTAATAATGTGATCATTGAACGCGAGGCATCATCTTGGTCATTATTTAACTTTTTTAATTCGTTCATTGCTTTTATACCCAGCGGTGTGGCCGCATTTCCTAACCCAAAAATATTAGCTGAAAAATTTGATAGGATGTACCCCATTGCCGGATGGTCTGGCGGTATATCAGGGAACAATCGTTTAAAGATAGGCTTAAACAATTCGGCTAGTTTAATAAGTAGACCCGCTTCTTCAGCAATACGCATTAATCCCAACCAAAATACTAAAATGCTAATCAGGCTAATGGTTAGAAATACAGCATCATTTGCACTTTCAAAGATAACCTTATTTACTTCTTCAATTGTTCCATTAAACATCGCATAAACAATACCTACCGCTGCCATACCTACCCAAATTATGTGGACCATTCTGTAACTCCGTGCATTTTGTTGAATACATCAAAATATGACTTAAAGAAAGCAGGAAATTCAAAAAAGCCTTCTCCTAGTTCTTCATCTTTCTCTATTAATTGCTCAAAACCATAATCGTATAATGCTCGATGATCGCTCCAGTCACTTGAAGCATTTAATGTCACAACAACGACTCTTTTTCCATCAAGTTCAGCAGTCGTTACTAATGTGCGCCCTGCACTCTTAGTAAAACCAGTTTTACCACCTGTACAATACTCATTTGTCATTAGGAGCTTATTCTTATTAAACCAGTGATAATCAATATTTTCTGATAAGTGTTTTTTTGTTCCAAACATTTTCCTAAAAGTTTTATTCGTATTCATGGCATAGCTTGTCAGTAACGCCATATCATATGCTGAAGAATAATGACCTTCTTCATCTAAACCATGCGGGTTTTGAAAGGAGCTATCGTTCATTCCAATCCATCTTGCTTTTTGATTCATTAAAAAAGCAAACCCTTTTTCACTTCCTGCTATATGTTCAGCAATTGCAGTAGCAGCATCATTTCCTGAACGTAACAACAGTCCATAAATTAAATCTTCTAAAGAATAAATATCTCCAGCTTTGGTATAAATTGAAGAACCTTCCTTATGAGCTGCATTCGGTGTAATCAACACTTGATCATCTAATTCTCCGTGTTCTAAAGCTACGATGGCAGTCATGATTTTTGTTATACTTGCTATATTTCGAGATTCGTGTGCTTGTTTTTCAAATAAAATCTCATTCGTATCCATATCTAAAACTACAGCATTAGAAGCAGATACTCCTGGTGCCGCTTCAGTTTTATACTGAATAGTGGTTATAGAACATAACATACAAGCAATTAATACAACTATTATTAATTTTTTCATGAAAGGACTCCTCACTTGAGAACTTAAATACTAATATCTAATATTCAATATATGAGTTTGTCCATTTTGTATGAATAAAAAAAGAGCCGGGTTAATAAACCCAACTCTTTGTTAACATTCCAGATAGTCTAAGTCTTCTCTTAATTTGTGAAAGTATGGTTCTATTTTTTCCATTGTTTGAACGATGGGATCACTCGGATCAGTTTGAAAATCAATAGAACATTTATTACGATATGACGCTCTACTGTCTTCATACCATACTTCATCTTTAGGTGAGAAAAATTCAAGGACGCACTTTCGATATATTCCTTTATAAACGCGATCAACAATATCCTGCTCAACATTCTTTGATTGAATTAACTTATCAATGGCGTTTCTACCTTCTCCACAATAGACAGCTAAATAACGAAACTCTCTGAAGATAGCTTGAACGTATTCAATATCAATATGTTTATTTAAATTGATCAGTTTATCTATACTTGAAAAATCCAAAAATTCATGCAGTTCTGTTTCAATTAATTTTAATTGGTCGTTTATAGACTCTGCTTGAGAGTAAAGGTGGGTATCCATTTGTTTTAAATAGTCCTCCTTAGAAGTCATATAACCTAGTTTTGTGTTTTTAAATCATTAAAGAATAAATCTGCCTCTTGGACGGCATCATTAAAATCGTCTTCGGGTAAAGGGGGTAAGTCTTCTAACGATGATAATCCGAAAAACGTTAAGAATTCTTTAGTCGTCTGGTAAAGGATTGGACGGCCACTCGTTTCTTTTCTTCCGCATTCTTCTATTAAAAATCTGGATACTAAAGTCTGGACAGGCCCATCACTCTTCACTCCTCTAATATCTTCAACTTCAACCTTAGTTATAGGTTGCTGATAAGCAATAATAGCTAAAGTCTCAAGAGCGGCTTGTGATAATCTGGATGAAACAGTGGTTTCCTTCATTTTTTCATAGTACAATGCATGTTCGGATTTCGTAGTTAGATAGAAAACCTCCTTTTGTTCTAGTATAGATAAACCCCTTTGATTATGTTCGTAATCAAATTTCAGTTCTTCTAATAAAACATGGACCGTTTCCAAATCTACTGATAAAACGTCTTTAATTTGTTTGGTCGAAAGGCCCTCATCACCTGAAACAAATAATAAACCTTCCAAAACCCCTTTTAGTTGCTTTAATTCCATGTTAAACCTCCATGAGCTCAACCATAATATCCTCAAAATTACTTATTTGATAACACGCAATCTTAACGGCTTTCATTAATTCTAAAAGAGCTAAAAACGTTGCGACGATTTCAAATTTTTCTCGGTATGGGAAGAGCTCTTCAAACTTTCGTTTACCATTTGTTTGTTGTAATTGATCAATAACCTGGTCCATTCGTTCATCTATTGAAATTTCCTGTCGTTGAATAGTTGTTTCCATAGGCTCTAATAACTTTTTCCTTCTTAATACTTTTTGGAAGGCTTGTGCTAAATCTACAACTGTTAAGTCCTCACTCTTTGTCACTTTTATTTGATTTTCATATTCAGACAAATCGGCTGGTTCACGGGTGAAAATCTGATTTGCCTCTGATTCACGCTCTTTTAATTCTACTGACGCTTCTTTATATTTTCTATATTCTATTAATCGTTGAATGAGTTCTTCTCTTGGATCTTCTTCATATTCATCTTCAACGTCATCTAATTCCTGTTTAGGTAATAGCATTTGACTTTTAATGGCTAAAAGGGTTGCAGCCATTACTAAATACTCACTGGCTACATCCAGGTGTAATTCTTGCATAGTATGAATGTAATTTAGATATTGATCAGTAATTTCCCTTAATGGTACCTCATAGATATCAATCTCATACTGATTAATTAGATGTAATAGTAGATCTAACGGACCTTCAAAAGTATCTAGTTTCACTTCGTATACTGTTTGTCCCATAAACTCACTCATTTCGCCGTTCGTCTCAACTGTCTCACTCAAATTTTATCAAATAATGAACAAAAAAGAAATATAGTCTGACGTAAAAACAAAATTATCCCACTAGTTTAATTAACTAGCAGGATAATTATTATTCTTCGCAAGTATTTACAAAGTTTTCCGTTTTTTCATTGGCACAAATAATAAATTCATCGGAGAATTGTTCTTTAAGAGCCATAACCATCTTCTTGCCAATTCCTTGGTTTCGGTGGGATGGAGTAACACTAATATGTTGAACAATCATCTTCTGATCATCATCCACACGAACTCCAATAGCTCCTAGTACATCTTCTTCTTTCCAAAGAAATAAACGCCAATTATCATTCGTCTCATAAGCTTTAATAGTAGATTGCAATTTCTTAACTTCTTTTTCTTCCGGCATGAAAGATAATAGACCCATTGCAATCTTCTCAAAACTTTTTTTATATTTAATAAGCATAAAAACCCCTCTTAAATGATACTCTTAAATTTAATAAAGTTATAGCCGTTTTGGCTATCTAATATACAATATATACTTTAATTGTTTTATTGTATTTGTCAAATGACATGTTAATTATGATTTAGAGGACCATATTAGAGTATATATATAAAATCCAAACCCTTATTTATTAACGGTAATTTTATTCATCACATCACCAGGACGTACACGATCAACGACTTCAACTCCATCTTTAACTTGACCGAATACTGTGTGCACACCGTCTAAATGTGGCTGTGGTGCATGGCAAATAAAGAATTGACTACCACCAGTATCTTTTCCTGCATGGGCCATAGATAACGTACCTCTTTGGTGTTTGTGCGGGTTACCTTCAGTTTCACATTTAATGGTATAACCAGGGCCACCAGTTCCATCACCTTTAGGGCAGCCACCTTGAATAACAAAGTTAGGAATTACACGATGAAACGTTAAACCATCGTAAAAACCTTTTTCTGCTAAATCCGTGAAATTTTTTACAGTATTTGGCGCATCTTCTTCAAATAAGTCAATAACGATTTGTTCACCGTTCTCAAATTGGATTGTTGCTTCTTTCACTATAATCATCTCCTAAAATATTTATTCGTATGATAAATCATTTATAGTTAAATCTTGATATGATTCACGTTTCACAACTAAACGATCTACACCATCTTCAACAAAAACTACAGCTGCTTTTGGGAAACGGTTGTAGTGGTTAGCCATTGAATAGCCATAAGCCCCTGTAGAGTGTACAGCAAGCAAGTCACCACTTTCAACCTCAGGTACTTCTAAATCCCAGATTAACATATCTCCAGATTCGCAGCATTTCCCTGCTATAGATACTGTTTCTCTAATGGGTTCATTTAACTTATTCGCGACTTGAGCATCATACTTAGCCTGATATAAAGCCGGACGAATATTATCCGTCATTCCCCCATCTACAGATATATATTTACGCACATTCGGTAATTCTTTAATTGAACCAATGGTATAAATGGTCGTACCTGCTTCTCCTACAATTGAACGCCCAGGTTCAATCCAAATTTCAGGTACTTTTAAATCATGTTTTTCTGCCTGCTCTTTAACCGTATTAACTAAAGAAACGACATATTCATTTAAAGGAAGTGGTTGATCCTCTTCGGTATACTTAATTCCGAAGCCACCACCTAAATTAACAACTTCAGCTTGATAATTAAACTCTTCATTCCACTGACTAAGCATATCATATATCTTTCTAATCGCCATCACAAAACCTTGAGTCTCAAATATTTGAGATCCAATATGACAATGCACACCTTGAACATGAATTTTCTTATGATTAATAAGCGATTTTAAGGCCTTACTTGCTTGTTGACTGGATATATCGAAACCAAATTTGGAATCTTCTTGCCCAGTTAAGATATAGTCATGTGTATGTGCTTCAATACCAGGTGTGATTCTTAGTAACACATTCACTGGTTGATTGTACTTTTCTACCAGATATTCAAGCAGTTCAATTTCATAAAAATTATCGACTACAATACAACCGATATTTTGCTCTATGGCCATCTCTAATTCATCAATACTTTTATTGTTACCATGCATGTGAATTTTTTCGGCTGGAAAACCTGCTTGAATCGCTGTATAAAGTTCACCTTGAGATACTACATCTAAACTGAGCCCTTCTTGTTTTGCCACTTGAAGCATCGCTATGGAAGAAAATGCTTTACTGGCATATGCAACTTGATAATTAACGTCCAAGCTTTTGAAGGTTTCAGTAAATGCCCTTGCGTTATTTCTAATTTGGTTAACGTCGTATACAAATAATGGTGTCCCATATTTATGTACTAGCTCTTTTACATTAATACCACCAATATGTAAGTACTGATTGTCCATATAAACACCTTCTCAACGAATAAATGAACTATACATAAAATAATACTTGTTATCCAATAATTAGTTCTTGAATAACAAGTATTAAATATGCGATTAGTTATGTTTCATAAAAATTATAGCATAAACTTTATCACATGCTGACCATTCTATCAATAATTAATTATTACGTTTGTCATCTTGCGGATGCACTATACTTGGTCTAACTTTATCAAGTGGAACAGGTAATCTAAATATTATATTATACAATGCTCTTGCGTTGAACGGGATAACTGGCCAAAAATACGGCGTATTTAATGATATAGTCTTTGTTAAGAACAAAATGTATAGCGTAAACCCTATGACCAATCCAGGTACGCCAAAAAATGCTGTACCCAATACAATACTGAGCCTCGCCAGTTTGTTTGCAACACTCAATTCATAACTCGGCGTTGCGTAAGCCCCCATTGCGCTGATCGCTACATATAATATAATTTCAGGGGTAAATAACCCAACTTTAATGGCAATTTCACCAATCAATATAGCAGCAATCAATCCCATTGCAGTCGACACAGCAGTTGGCGTGTGTATTGCTGCAATCCTCATGAACTCTACCCCTATATCTGCAATTAATATTTGAACAATTATGGGGATATTACCTTCTTCATTTGGACCTATATAAGAAAAATCAGGTGGTAATAACTCTGGATGAGTCGCAAATAGTAACCATAAAGGTAATAAGAAAATCGAAAAGAAGATGGCAAAGAAACGAACCCAACGAACAAATGTACCAACAGTAGGTGATTGCCTATACTCTTCTGCGTGTTGAACATGATGGAAAAAGGTTGTTGGTGTGATGATTACACTTGGTGACGTATCGACAATAATAATTACATGGCCTTCAAATAAATGAGCAGAAGCAACATCTGGTCTTTCTGTAAACCTAACTAATGGGAACGGATTACCCTTCTGATCTACTATGAATTCCTCTAGAGTTTTTTCAGACATGGATAACCCATCAACTTTAACGTCTTCTAGCTTTTTCCTTATTTGTTGAACAAGCCCTGGATCTGCGACATCTTTAATGTAAGCAATGGCTACATCAGTTCTGGAACGTTCACCAATTCTGAGTAATTCAAAACGTAAATTATCGTCACGTACCCGTCGTCTGGTTAATCCAGTATTAACGATAATATTCTCTGTATATCCATCCCTTGACCCTCTCACTACTTTTTCTGTATCAGGTTCACTCGGGGACCGTCCAGGATAACTACGAACATCTACAGCGAAAGCTTTCTCATAACCTTCAACAACTATGACAATTAATCCAGACATTATTTGAGTATTCGCATCATAAAACTTATCCATTTCTTCAACTTGGTAATTAACAATGCGATTCTCAATAACCTCATGAACTTTACGTTTACTGCTTTTAGCGTGTTCAACCTCATTTAACTCTAATAATTCTTTGATTATAACGTTGACGTGATCTTTATCATTTAGCCCTGTAATGTAGTAAATATCGACTTCTTTTTCTAATATTTTTAGTGTTCGATAATCCACATCAAAAGAAACGCCAATTCCCAATAATTCTTCAAAGACTTTACGATTCTTTCGAATAGATGGGCTTAATTTTAAATCATTATTTTCATTTTTCAAACATGATCACCCTTTAGGTTTAAAGATTAAAGCGACCAAAAATCCAAATAAAATGGCCGAAGCAATACCTGCTGAAGTTAATTGAAAAATACCGATTGCTATACCTATGAAGCCATGTTCTTCTGCTTGTGCCATCGCACCATGTAAAAGGGAATGGCCAAAACTTGTTATTGGGACGGTTGCCCCAGCTCCTGCAAACTCAATAAGCTTGTCATATAAATTAAATCCGTCTAATACAGCGCCTGCAACAACAAATGAAGACATCACATGTGCCGGCGTTAACTTAAACACATCCAATAAAATTTGACCAATAACACATATCAAACCACCTACGACAAATGCCCAAAAGAAATCCATGAACATTATGCATCCGCCCTTTTCAATACGACCGCATGTGCAATACAAGGAATCGTTTCTTTTTGTTGGACTACAGTTGGACTTAATAACGCCCCGGTTGCAATTATTAAGACTTTTTTTAGATTATTCTTTTTTAACTGTTGCAATATATATCCATAAGTTACGACTGCGGAACAAGCACAACCACTCCCACCTGAAAATACTTGTTGATTGGAATGATAAATCATTAATCCGCAGTCACGGTGAACTCCCTCGATATCATATCCCGATTGTTCAGTCATTTTTTTGACTATTGGTGTTCCGACACTCGACAAATCACCCGTTAGAATAAGATCATAGTCTTCTGGCTTTCTCCCAAAATCTTTCATGTGCTGAACAATTGTATCTGCAGCTGCCGGCGCCATAGCAGATCCCATATCTAAGGGGTCGCTCATTCCATAATCAATAACCTTTCCAATAGTTGCGCCTTCAACTTGAATATCTGATGCTTCTCCATTAATTAATATGGTACCTGCACCAGTTACGGTTGAGGTTGCTGTATCAGGCTTTTGACCCCCATATTCTGTCGGATAGCGGAACTGTCTCTCTGCAGTGGAATAATGACTGCTGGTACTTGCTAAGACGTTTTTACAATTTCCACTATCAATTAATGATGCACCAATTGCTAAGCCTTCCATTGAAGTCGAACAAGCGCCAAACACACATAAGAAAGAACTGGGAATCTCTCTTGCAACATAGTTTGAAGAAACATTTTGGTTTAATAAATCTCCACTAATAAATAAATCAATGGCATCTTCTCTAATATTAGTTTTACTCATACATATATCTACTGATTTTTTTAATAACGCACGTTCTGCACTTTCCCAGTTTTTCTCATCGCAATGTAAATTCTCATAAGAATAATCAAATGTTTGCCCAAGCGGTCCTTGGTATTCTTTTGGTCCAGTAACAGCTGCAGAAGCTTGTACGAATACACCTTGATTATACATCCATGACTGTTTACCTGTTTTCATTTTTTCACCCTCAAACTATAAGAACTGTTGAACTAAATATCGTATCATTCCGACTAAATATGCTGAAATGGTTCCAAATACAATGACTGAACCTGCCAACTTGAACATATTTGTTGCAACACCTAAAACTATTCCTTCACTTTTATGTTCTAATGCTGCACTCGTTATGGAATTGGCAAACCCAGTAACTGGAACAGCTGAACCTGCCCCAGCAAACTGCCCTAACCGATCATAAACACCAAATCCGGTTAATAACGCGGAAATTAAAATCAAGGTCGTAACTGTAGGGTTACCAGCTGATTTTTCTGTAAAACCAAAGAGTTCAATATACATGACTGATAAAGCTTGACCTACAACACATATTAATCCCCCAACAATAAACGCCTTTAAGCAGTTTTTGAATAGCTTTGGTTTAGGTTGATATTTTTTTATTTCTTTTGCGTAGTTTTCTTTTGTTATCACATTCATCACCCTTATTTAACATAAATCACCCATTGAAAAATCGAGCCTAATATTTTGCCAAAAACAATAGCTAAAACTAATATTTCAAGCTGATCAGCTAACTTAATACGCTTAGCTAAAATAGGAAAGACATTTAGGACTTCTGTTAATGCAGCAGCTAACATACCAATAAAAATTCCATGTAGAAGTCCCCAAAACATTTCAAAAACAATCGGAGTATCTATAGAAACATGTGTGAACGAAATAAAAATCCCAAACAGAGCACCTAAAATAACAGCCCATTCATAAAGTTGTAATGCACTTTTCGATTTACTTAATTGAACCAACCTTGGAATAATCCCCAAGACAGTAATGAAAGCAACAAAACCAGATCCTACTGCCAGCCCACCTGCTAATCCGACGAATATCTCAATTCCATAACTGATAATCTCCAACATTACTTCTCATCTTCTTTATTTAATTCATTTTCATTAAAAGACACATAATGATGGAGGTCTTGATCATAATTAAACATTTCAACTTCTAACGGACTCGGTTCTTCATTAAATCGTTTCTTAAAAAAGTGATTAAAAAATAAAAGCATACCTAAACCCAACCCGATCGAATAAGGTATTTGTAACCACAAAACGCTACGATTTTCGTTTTTATCTGAGATCATCTCATGTAAAGTAGATTGAACTTCTTCCATACTCACATCAAAATGGAAATTCATTATGGCCATCGCAGCGCCTACAAATAAAAGACACCATATAAATGCCACATACAGTGGATAAACTTTGGGCTTGGGCTGATAAATCACGAGAATGGCTTGCGAACCACCAACAGATTCAATTTCATACTCTGGATATAACGTATGAATTCTTTTAATAATCGTAAATAGATCAAATACTTTATAGGTTTGATCCTCCTTAGTCACTGTGTGCAAATATAGAGTTGAAAGCTTCTTTTTTACCGTGTCATCGTTTGTACTAATCCAAGCAATGTCACTCAATAGTATCTTCTGACCTTTTTTAACTACTTGTTTAGGTTTAAGTCGAAGATAAATCACGTTTTGCATCATTAATCAACTCCAACTTTATTTTGCTCAATTAACTGACAGACCATTCTATATTGTTATTATGTACATTACTAATTTGAAAATGTATTTAAGACATATAAAAAAGCTTTTGCGCAAAGGCAAAAGCTTTTCAGTCACTTATTTAATAGGTGTCCCATTTGTTCAAGAATATTTTTTTCAAGCCTCGAAACTTGAACTTGTGATATATTTAACCGTTTTGCTACTTCTGATTGAGTTTGATCTTTAAAGTAGCGCAAATAAATAATTAATCGCTCTCTTGAATCCAGTTGACGTATAGCTTCTTTTAAAGCAATATGATCAAACCAACTTGAATCCTTTTCTGCTATTTGATCCATTAATGTTATAGGATCTCCTTCATTCTCAAAGACAGTTTCATGAATAGAATGAGGGCTTTGATTAGCTTCTAAGGCCATGATAATTTCCTCTTTAGGTATTTCTAACTCTTCACTTATTTCAACTATCGAGGGAGAACGGCCATGAGCTTTTGAGAACTCATCCATTTTACCCCTAATTTTATTGTTGAGTTCTTTTAAAGAGCGACTGACTTTAATCGAACCATCATCTCGAATAAAACGCTGGATTTCACCTATGATCATCGGTACAGCATAAGTAGAAAACTTTACATCATACGATAGGTCAAACTTATCTATGGATTTTATGAGGCCAATACATCCAATTTGAAACAAATCATCGGGTTCATAGCCTCGATTCAAAAAGCGTTGGACCACTGACCACACAAGTCGAGTATTTTTCTTAACTAATTCATCTCTAGCTAATTCATCACCCGCTTGACTTTGTTCAATCAATTCCCTGACTTTCTCTGTTGATAGTGCCTCTTCTTTAAGTTTACCGTTTCCGCTCATAGGCATCACCCATGATAAGCAGTTTCATTTTGATTGAACTTCTTTCTCATTGTGACAGTTGTCCCATAACTCATTTGTGAATCTACTGTAATATCATCCATAAAGTTCTCCATAATCGTAAAGCCCATGCCTGAACGTTCTAACTCAGGTTTAGATGTAAACATAGGTTGTGTTGCTTCATCTACATTTTCAATGCCACGGCCTTGGTCCATGATTTTCAACTCGACCTCACCGTCTCTAATATGACATTCTAATGTTACCAGCGCATTTTCATCCTCTTCATAACCATGGATAATCGCATTTGTTACAGCCTCTGAAACAACAGTTTTTATTTCAGTTAATTCGTCAACTGTCGGGTCTAGTTGTGCAATAAATGATGCCACTGCAACTCTTGCAAAAGATTCATTTTCACTTTTTGCTGCAAAATCAACCTTCATGTAATTATTCATGATGCCACCCCCAGACGTTCCAGGGCAGCGTCTTCATTATTAGCTGTTCTAACCAGTTTAAATAAACCTGATAGTTCAAATAATCTCTTAACGGATGCGTTATAAGCACATACGACCATCTCACCATTTAATTGTTTAACTTCTTTATATCGTCCTAAAAATACCCCCAAACCTGACGAATCCATAAAAGCTAATTTCTCCAAATTAATGACAACATGCTTAATACTCGTATCCTGCAACTGGTGCTTCCATTCTTCCTTTAACTTCTCTGCCTCATGGTGATCTAACTCACCAATGAGCCTTACTAATAAAACATCTTCTCTTTTTTCAAATTGTGAAATAAGACTCAACGCTTTCTTCCTCCTTCTTGAATGAAATTAAGCTATTGAGTCTTTCTTCTTTTTTTATTCAAATTCCTGCAACAAGACAAAACTAGTGAAGTTTCGACGTTTATTTACCTTGATGAATATTTTTCATCGTACGTTTCCATAATGTCCAAATATTTGCATCTTTCACATCAGTACTAACCACTAACGGATATTCTCCTACGACTTGATCTCCCTTAAATATTTTAATTTTACCGACCTCATCACCTTTTTGGACTGGCCACTGATTGTTTTCCTTAACAATTTTTGTGTCATATTCATCTAAGGATTCGCCTTTTTTTATTAATAAAGAGACATTCGTTTTCGGGGACGCGACTAATTTTTGATTAGATTTTAAAGGTTCCCATTCATAAACAGCATCATCTTTACTGTAAATTTTTTTAATATCGTATTGCCCAAAAGCAAAATCCAGCATATTAGAAATATCTCGATTTCGTTCCTTAGATGTTTCAGCGCCCATAACGACAGCGATTACTCGCATGTCACCTCGTTTGGCTGTAGCTGTTAAGCAGTATTTTGCCTTTGAAGTATACCCCGTCTTTAACCCATCAACACCATCATAAAATTTCACTAATTTATTGGTATTGACTAACCAGAACTCATCTTCTGATCCTTTTCTTAAATAATCTTCATAGATTTTCGTATAGTTTGTAATCTCCTCATGCTCTAATAAAGCCTTTGCCATAACTGCCATATCATAAGCTGTTGTATAATGGTTTTCAGCTGGTAACCCAGTTACATTTTCAAAATGCGTATCTTTCAAACCAAGCTCTTTGGCTTTGTTATTCATTTTTTCAACAAAAGCTTCTTCAGTTACAGCGATTCTTTCTGCTAAAGCTACTGATGCATCATTGGCTGAGGCTACAGCAATACCTTTAAGCAGATCATTAACTTCCATCTCTTCAAACGGTTCTAAAAAAATTTGCGTACCACCCATTGAAGCAGCATGTTCACTAATGCGAACTTTTTCATTTAATGTAATCGTGCCTTCATCTAGTGCTTCCATGATTAGTAACATCGTCATAACCTTAGTCATACTTGCTGGCGGTAATCGTTTGGCTTCGTTTTCTTTGTATAGAATTTGTCCGGTATCAGCTTCCATTAATAGTGCAGATTGTGAGGATTCAATAAGATTAGCTACTTCCTCTTGTGTCGGTTCGGCAAATACATTAAAGCTAGGAAAAATGAGTGAAATAATTAATACACTTGAAATTATTTTTTTCATGTCAATACTCCCTCCATTTCATGTTTCATATTTTTTCCAAAGCTTTCGGATTTATTACAAAAATATAAAAGAAGGTGTAAGAAAAGCGATAGAATCTGTTTAATCGTGTGTAACAGTCTTAAACTATTTAGTGGTATTTTTGAGGTAATGGAGGGATTTGATTTCTCTATAAGAAATTAAACCCGCTCTACAAGAACTTTTTCTTTACCTATAAGAACTACTTGTCAATCTATGAGAAAAAAATATAGTTCTATAGGAAAATTAGCTCCTTCTATAAGAATTTCTATAAGGTCTATAAGAAAATGATTCGTTATGAGAATCAGACCTAAAAAATAGACCCTATCATTCGATAAGGTCTATCATACAAACATCATTATATTGTGTTATTCACTAATAATGGTATGCACAAGTGTTGGCGTATCTAGATTTGATTCACTGATTGTTATGTTCTCATAAAGTTTTTCTTTAATTGAGTCAACATCAGTTGTATTACTGTGTAAAGTTAATATGGATTCGCCTTCTTCAACGTAATCGCCGACTTTTTTATTTAGTACTAAACCGACGGATAAATCAATTTCCGATTCTTTAGTTTGGCGTCCTGCTCCCAGCATCATTGCTGCAGAGCCTATTTCATCTGCTACTATTTCCTGAATGTAACCCGACTGCTTCGCTTCAAGCTCAAATGTGTGTGAAGCTTTAGGTAAATTCTCTGGATGATCAACGACTGATTCATCCCCACCTTGTGCCGATAAAAATTCTTTCAACTTATCAATCGCTTTACCGTTCTTGATGTTTTCTTCTAATAATTGTCTAGCTTCATCAAGCGTTTCGGCTTTTCCTCCTAGAACAACCATTTGGCTAGCTAAAGTTAAAGATAACTCTGTTAAATCATCTGGACCATTTCCTTGTAACGTATTAATTGCTTCTTTAACTTCTAAAGCATTTCCGATTGCGCGACCTAAAGGCTGGCTCATATCACTAATGACTGCCATCGTTTGACGACCGACATTATTTCCGATTGACACCATCGCTTTAGCTAATTCTTCCGCTTCTGCTTTAGATTTCATAAATGCACCAGCACCAGTTTTTACATCTAATACGATGGCATCTGCACCTGAAGCAATCTTCTTACTCATGATTGAGCTCGCTATCAATGGAATGGAATTGACCGTTGCTGTTACATCTCTTAAGCCATATAGTTTCTTATCTGCAGGAGTCAAATTACCTGTTTGACCAATGACCGCAATTTTATTTTTATTAACTAAATTTACAAATTCTTCGCTAGTGATTTCTACGTGGAAACCAGGAACCGCTTCAAGCTTATCAATCGTACCACCTGTGTGACCTAACCCACGTCCGCTCATCTTAGCTACTGGCACACCAACTGAAGCGACAAGGGGGGCCAATACTAAGGTCGTTGTATCGCCTACACCACCAGTTGAGTGTTTATCAACTTTCACACCCATAATATCCGATAAATCAATGGTGTCACCTGAATTAACCATAGCCATTGTCAGTGCTGCACGTTCCTCTTCATTCATATCCTGAAAGAAAACGGCCATAGCTAAAGCACTCGCCTGATAGTCTGGAATGGATCCATCTGTGTATCCATCAATAAAAAAATTGATTTCTTCTGTTGTTAAATTGCCACCATCACGTTTTTTGGCGATAATATCATACATTCTCATCTTTTACACTCCTGCTTTTACATCGTTTCAATAACTTTTTTAACTAGTTGAATAAAGTCTTCACGTACTTTTTCTGTTGTTTCAATCACTTCATCATGTGATAAAGGCTGATCTAAAATTCCTGCTGCCATGTTAGATATACATGAAATCCCTAACACTTTAATACCTGCATGGTTAGCAACGATCACTTCTGGAACCGTTGACATTCCAACAGCATCGCCGCCTAATGTACGTAGCATTTTAACTTCGCTACCTGTTTCATAAACAGGACCTGTATTTCCAACATACACACCTTCTTGAAGTGTTAATCCCAGCTCACTTGCGCTTTGTTTAGCGACATTCATTAGCTCAGTGTTATAAGCTTGCGACATATCCGGAAAACGAGGACCTAATTCATCTATGTTTGGACCGATTAATGGGTTGTCGCCCATGTTGTTAATATGATCTGTTATTAACATTAAATTACCCGCATCGAACGATTCATTGATTCCACCTGCAGCATTAGTCACAAGTATTTGTTCAACACCCAGCGCTTTCATTACTCGAACAGGAAAAGTAACTTGCTGCATTGTGTAGCCTTCGTAATAATGAAAACGTCCCTGCATCGCAATGACATTTTTACCTTGTAGTGTACCTGCTACTAACTGGCCTTTATGACCTGCTACTGTGGATGTTGGAAAATGTGGAATATCTCCATAAGGAATTACAGTTGGATTTTCAATTTCATCTGCTAAGACTCCAAGTCCAGAACCTAAAATTAGTCCAATATTAGGCTGGTTTTCCTTGATTTGTTGCTGAATATAATTTTTAGATTCATTAATTTGTTCCATCATGATTAAGCAAACTCCTTTTATTTAATATCTTCTAAAAAGCTTTTACCGAATTTAGGTGCTTTAACATTAAAGTTTTCAGCAATTGTCGCCCCGATATCCGCAAAATTCTTGCGCAACGGAAGCTCTTTTCCTACTTCAATCCCGTTATGATAAACAAGAAGTGGTACGTATTCGCGTGTATGGTCTGTTCCATGGTGAATAGGGTCATTACCATGGTCTGCTGTGATTATTAACAAGTCATCATCTTGAAGTTTATTCAACACTTCAGGTAAACGCTCATCAAAAGCTTCTAACGCTTCTCCGTAACCTTGAGGGTCACGACGATGTCCAAATTTCGCATCAAAGTCTACTAAGTTTAAGAAGCTCAGACCTTTGAATGATTGATTTAAACTGTCAACCAGTTTATCCATACCGTCACTATTATCACTCGTACGTTTAGCCTCTGTTACACCTTCACCATCATAAATATCACTAATTTTACCTAAAGCAATAACATCATATTGTGCATCTTGTAGCTCGTTCATTACGGTACGACCGAACGGCTTTAACGCATAGTCATGACGGTTGGAGGTACGCTCAAATCCTCCAGGTTGCCCCACAAATGGTCGTGCGATAATACGTCCAATCATGTATGGGTCATCTTTGGTTAATTCTCTTACTGTCTCACAAATTTCATATAGCTCATCGATGGGAACTATTTCTTCGTGAGCTGCAATTTGAAGAACAGGGTCTGCTGAAGTATAAACGATTAATGCACCTGTCTCCATATGCTCCTCACCAAGTTCTTCAATAATCTTAGTTCCTGAGGCTGGTTTATTACCAATCACTTTTCGTCCAGTTTTCTCTTCAATTTGTTTAACTAAATCATCAGGGAATCCTTCAGGAAATGTGCGGAATGGCTGGTCCATGTTTAGACCCATGATTTCCCAATGCCCTGTCATTGTATCCTTACCAACTGAAGCCTCTTGCATTTTTGTGTAATGCGCTAAGGGCTTTTCTGCTGGTTCGATACCTTTAATCTCTCTAATATTACTTAAACCAAGCTTGCCTATATTTGGCATATTAAGTCCATTCATATGTTCAGCAATGTGCCCTAGCGTATCGGCACCTTCGTCATTAAAATCTTTAGCATCAGGAGCTTCCCCAATACCTACTGAATCCATAACAATTAAAAATACTCTTTTAAAAGGTTGTTCCATGATGATCCCTCCATTTAATTGTCTTATTTCATTTCCCACAACTTATCTTAAATAAAAATAAAGCTGTTCGCCAGAATAAAATATAATTAATCCTTACTTTAAGGTGCTGAAGTTGACCTCAAAGTGAAACTATAACATATCATGCCCTTGGATGGTAATTCTGATAAATATCTTTCATCCGTGTTTTTGTGATATGAGTATAAATTTGTGTAGTAGATATGTCTGCATGTCCTAACATCTCTTGTACCGCTCGAAGATCTGCACCATTTTCTAGTAAATGTGTAGCAAACGAATGACGTAACGTATGAGGCGTTAATTCTTTCTTTATATTTTTCTCTTGAGCAATCTTCTTTAATACTTTCCAAAAACCTTGTCGCGTCATCGCACCACCTCGATGATTAACAAACAAAGCATCTGTATCCTTCGTTTTTGTAAAAGTTGGACGCGCATATTCAACGTATTCCTCGACAGCTTTTTGAGCATGTTTTCCTAAAGGTACAATTCGTTCTTTCTCCCCTTTACCAATTACCCTTACGAACCCCATTAATAAATGTAAATCATTAAATTTAAGTGACAACAATTCAGAAATTCTTAGACCGGTGGCATATAGCATTTCAAGCATCGCACGGTTTCTGATCGTTAAAGGTTCATCACCAGGAAGCTCTAATAATGATTCCACTTCTTCACTAGATAAAATTTTAGGTAATTTTCGTTCTCTTTTAGGCGTTTGTATATGTAATGTTGCATCATGACTAACATCATATTCCTGCATGATAAAACGATGATATGAACGCAGTGTTGAAATCATTCGAGCCATGCTGGACGTTGATTTTCCTGAATCTGATAAATGTTTTAAAAAAGCTCTAATATGACTTCTTTCTATTTTTTGAAGATCAGTAACTTCTTCAACCTCTTTTAAATATTTATGATATTGATTTAAATCTCTTCTATAAGAAGCAACAGAATTATCAGCTAGTCCTTTTTCAACTCTTAAAAAATGGAGAAAATCTTTAATCGAATCTTCCATCCCCAGCCCTCCTAATAAATGCTTTCAATAAAAATATATTCCCATTAATAATTCTTGAAAAACTAATACAATTAGAATTAAACAACTGGCTTTGTTATAGTTTAATGTTTTCAAGTGTTCAATTTATTACTTTACGAAAAGCGAAAGGCGGCGACTCCTGCGGGAACAGCGCAAGCCGAAAATCACGCAAAACGAACGGCAGTGAGTTTTGGGAAGTTGAGGCCGTGCCCGCGGAAAGCGTCCGCCTGTAGCGATTCATAGAATCTATACAAACTTTAACAGACCTAAACAAAAAAACCTTTTTTCCTGATGAAAAAAGGTCATTGTATGTAAAGTCTATTCGTTTTCACGATTTTGACATTTGTTACAAATTCCATGAAAGGTTAGTCGATGATCTTTCACTTTAAATTCCCATTGTGATTCAACAATCTTCTCAACATCACCTAGTAAATCGTCTTCAATTTCTTTAACTGAGCCGCATTCCACACATACTAAATGGTGATGAAAATGCTCTGCCCCTTCTTTTCTTAAATCGTATCTTGATACACCGTCACCAAAATTTATTTTATCTACGACTTTTAATTCTGATAATAATTCTAATGTTCGATACACAGTTGCCAGACCAATTTCTGGTGATTTCTCTTTCACGAGGAGGTAAATATCTTCCGCACTTAGGTGATCTTCTTCATGCTCTAACAATACACGTACCGTTGCTTCTCTTTGCGGGGTTAATTTATAGCTCTGTGAATGCAATTGTTTTTTTATTTTTTCTATGCGGTTCTCCATCATAATTCCCCCTCTTACTTTTCAGTTTTATTATAAGTAACAGGGGGTTTAGTGTCAAATTGTAATGATATTAATTTGTGTTTTATAAACATTGTTAATTTATAATTATTTTAATATAAAATACATGGCCTGGGAGGAGATAAATGCTTCAATAACTGACCCCCCCAATATAATTAATAAAGCAATTAAATAGCTTTTAAAATACAATGACATAGCCTGTCCAATTGTATAGTAACTCTTCCCTTTAGCAAAAAGCATTTTCATTACGTGAATACAGAAAATCATACTACTAGCTACTATTAAAAGATAAGCTGGGACAATTAATAAATTTTGAGGTGCGACTGACGTTAGAGAAATAAGAAACCCTTGCCACGTTAATTGGTTCACTAAAAATCCTACCGTAAACCCTATAACAATCCCTTTAATAAACAATAAAAACCAGACGACAGGTAAACCGATAAAGGATAAACCAAAAAGAAATAAGAACGTCACATATTTTCCGTGGGTCCAGAATGAATTCACTAATTCACTTAAGGTTAACTGACGTGACTGTTCCGTAAATGATTGAAAATATTGTTCAACAAAAAACAATAAATCTTGTTTTTGTAAGAAACTTAAACTCCCAACCAAACTCGCTCCAAATATTACTCCGATCACAAATAAGACAAATAAAAACACATATAAACTGATATATGGCTCCAATGTATAAGATGATCCCTTAAGCCAACGTTTCATCATGGTTCCTCCATTCATTTCTAACTCTAGTAAAATCCTATGTTAGTAGAAATAAATATAGAACCAAGTAGATTAATTAGAATTAATCATTTTTTGGTGGACTAACTACCACTCGACCGTATGTCCCACCACCGCCTGGCTCGATACCGAGCTTACCATGACGCAATTGTAAAATGAGTTCAGCAACTTGTTTATTACTGTTATCTATCAGTTCTTCAAATGTTGCCTGATGAATGATATACATATCATTATATAGTCTCTTTCGTAATCGCTCTAAAGTCTTTGGCCCTAGTCCAGGGATGTATTCTAAAGGCACCTGATAAATATATGGAGGTCTATTTATGTTCGGTGAATATTGTTGTTTACCGCTCACTTCTAGGATTCGTTCGCTAACACCTTTAACAACCTTTTTCGAACCACACTCTGGACATGGCACAGCATAATCGATGCGACTATCACACGAACGGCAAATCGTCGTATAATACTTACCCAATCTTGGATTCATCCCATAATTAGCTTTCACACACCTGCCTTGATCTGATTTCAGAGCTTTTTTTAGCTCTTCAAATGTCGGTTCAGCCAGTCCTAACTCTTGATATTCACGTCCGATTTTTTCTAATGAATGGGAATCAGAATTCGTTAAGAACGTATATGCGTTTAATTCATCGATAGTATCAGCCATGGAAGTATCAGAACTTAACCCTAGCTCAACTGCATCAATCAGGTTTGGATCGAAAACTTCGGTTAAACTTTTGTTTACTCCTTTACCATACAAGCTCTTAAAAGGCGTAAATACATGAGCCGGAATAAATAATCCGCCAAATTCAGCTACCTTTTTCTGTAGTTCTTTTGCCTGAATATACATACGCTGCGAGCTTAATGTACGATTCTTCACAAACTGGGCATACCATTCCGAAAACTGTCTCATCCTCTTTAAAGTTGGCAGAAAACATAGAACATGTATTGGCCCAGAACAATTGTCATCGTACAACTCAATTTCAGATCCTAATAACAGAGTCACCGAACCATTAGATATGCCTCCCCCATCAAGCTCTTTACATTCTCCTGACTCTAGCAGTTGATCGATTTCTTCAATCACTTCAGGCACATGAGTATCAATGACTCCCACTAAATCTAACCCTTTTTTCTCTCTAACATAATGAAAGATGTTAGTAATAGTTAAATTATTGGAAGCTGAAATTTTAACAGGTTGATTATGGATCGTCCGACCAATATGTACGTGCAGATCAGCATAATAACTTTTTAAAGTCAATTCTTTCACCCTTTTTGTAACATTAAGTAATAAATAGCATGAATAGTTTTTGCGTCGTGGATTCGCTGTTCTTTAATTAGATCTATTGCTTCATCAATGGTAACTTCCATTAATTCTACAAATTCATCATCATCACCCTCTAAAGCATCTTCCACTTTAGTTAACCCTCGAGCTTCATAGATGTGAATAATTTCATTCGCAAAACCAGGTGACGTATAGTATGACACGACAAAATCAAGCGAATCAGCTTTATAGCCTGTTTCCTCTTCTAGCTCACGTTCAGCTGTTACTTCAGGCTGTTCACCTGGTTCTAACTTTCCGGCTGGAATTTCAATAATACTTTTTTCCAGTGCTTTTCTATATTGCTCAACCATCACAACTTTTCCATCATCCGTTACTGGAATAACCCCCACAGCTCCAGGGTGATCAATCAATTCTCGTTTAGAGGTTTTTCCATTTGGCAGCTTAACCTCATCTATTTTAAGGTCGATAATTTTTCCTTCATATATGGATTCACTTTTAATCGTTTTTTCTTCAAATTTCTTCAACACTATTAACCCCTTTCCTACCTTAATTGTAGCATACCCAATTGTATGATTTGTCTTTTGAACTGCCTTGTTTTTAAAATAGAATATGAAGGAGTGATTAGATGATCAACAACCGCCAATTAGGACATTCTGACTTACAAGTATCTGAAATTAGTTTGGGATGTATGAACCTGGGAACCAATGCAACTCAGGCAAAACACATTATAGACACTGCATTAGATCAAGGCATTAATTATTTAGACACCGCTGATTTATACGACTTTGGTGAAAACGAAAAAGTAGTTGGGCAAGCGATAAAAGGCAAACGTGATCAAATCACCTTGGCAACTAAAGGTGGAAACCATTTCGAACCAGGAAAAGATGATTGGTACTGGGATCCGTCTAAAACTCACTTAAAAGAAGCCATAAAAAATAGTTTGCATCGTCTCGGTGTTGATGATGTTGATTTATATCAACTTCACGGAGGAACCATCGAAGACCCAACCGATGAAACGATTGAAGCCTTTGAAGAGTTACAACAAGAAGGTTTGATTCGTTACTATGGGATCTCATCTATCCGACCAAATGTTATAAAGACTTTTTTAGAAAAATCAAATATGACAAGTGTGATGATGCAATATAGTTTAATCGATAGACGACCAGAAGAAGAAATATTAGACCTATTAAATAAAAACAATGTCGGGGTTGTGGCGCGTGGATCCTTAGGTAAAGGCATGCTCACAAGCCAAGGTCAGACACAATGGCAGAAAAAAGGTCAAAACGGTTTCCTTGATTCTGACGCTGACCAATTACATCGTGTGGTCACTTCACTTCAAGACTTAGCGAGTGAACATGACGTTTCTCCTCAATCTTTAGCTATTGGTTATGCGTTAAAGAATCCGGCTTTAAGTAGTCTTGTTTTAGGTGCGAGCAAACCTGAACAAGTTCTTGATAATGTTAAAGCTTATCAAAATTCTCACATCTCCGATGATGTGTATCAACAATTAAAAAAATTAACTCATTCAAATATTTATGATAAACACCGTAAATAGCTTCTCTACTAGGCCGCTTCCAAATTTTGGGGCGCGGCCTTTTTTTTATTGTATAATATTTCTATTGATAAAGGAACGTTTGTTCGCATATAATAAATAACACGAACATAGGTTCTTTTGTGAGGGATATTATGAATGACATTATTTTTTTAGTCGATATGCAATCGTTTTATGCATCCATTGAAAAATCGGCTAATCCAAACCTGAAAAACCAACCAGTCGTTGTGGCGGGTGACCCCGAACGCCGAAGTGGTATTATACTAGCGGCCTGCCCGTTAGCTAAAAAATATGGTGTGAAAACTGCTGAAGCTCTGTGGGAGGCACAACAAAAATGCCCACACCTCGTCATCGTACGACCGAGAATGCAGCTTTATATTGATATATCTTATCAAATTACACAAATCCTGGAGCGCTTTACAGACCAAGTTGAAGTGTTTTCAGTGGATGAACAATTTATGGATCTTACAGGGTGCGAGCGGTTATTTGGAGATATGAATACCATTGCTCGAAAGGTTCAAGAGGAAATCCAGGAAGAATTAGGTGTCTATGCCCGTGTTGGGATGGGACCTAACAAAATTTTAGCTAAAATTGCATGTGATAACTTTGCTAAGAAGAATGATGAGGGGATTTTTTATTTATCCCAAGAGAATATGAAGCAAACGATGTGGAAGCTTCCCGTTGGTAAAATGTTTGGCGTTGGAAGCCGTATGGAGCGCCACTTTCATCGCATGGGGATTCAAACCATAGGAGATTTAGCTAACTACCCCGTTCATTATCTAAAAAAACGCTGGGGAATTAATGGTGAAGTTTTATCTAATATTGCTAATGGAATCGACTATTCTCCTGTCACGACCCATACGCATAATAGTCAAAAAGCTGTCGGTCACCATATGACCTTACCACGTGATTATGAAACATTAGAAGACATTAAAATTATTTTATTAGAACTCAGTGAGGAAGTTGCGAAACGGGCCCGTTCTAAAAACTACCGTGGTCACACGGTATCACTGGGGGTGCGTGGGGCAAACTTTGATCACCCAACAGGTTTTCACCGGCAAATCAAGCTGACTTCTCCAACTAACTACGGGATGGACCTTTTTCAAGCTGCTTTACAATTGTTAAATAAGCATTGGGATGGGCTACCCGTTCGCAGTGTGGGAGTCACCTTGTCACAACTCCAGTCAGCTGATGTTTATCAACTCAGCCTTTTTGATGCGTCAGTGGAAAAAGACCAACTAAGCCAAGCCATGGATGATATTCGATTAAAATTTGGGCAAACAGCAATTGTTCGTGCGTCTTCATTACGAGATGGCGGGCAAGTCTTTGATCGATCTAAAAAAATTGGTGGTCACTACAAATAAGGAGGAATAAATCATGCCAAATAAACTCACTCACGGACACAATTTGATGTGGGAATCGAGCCGAATGATGCTCCCAGAACACAAAGAAATCCTACAGCAGCACCAACAAAAGCTCAATCTAAAAACAAAACCACAGCTAGATGAACAAGAAGTTCAATGCCTTGAACAACAGCTGAATGAAGCTATTCACAGTGGTTCAACCGTTACCCTTGTAATATTCGGCCCTATTGAACACCTGAAATTAACCGGCAAAATAGGAATGGTTGACCATCAACTTCGACAAATTAAAATACTTCTTCCCAACGATGAATTAGAGTGGGTTAAATTTAAAGACATTATGCAAATAGAATAGTTAAAAACAGGGTACGATAAAAGCTATGGAGGTATGATATAGTGAGGAATATTATTGTTATAACCGTGTTTCTGTTGGTTTTATTTGTCCCCATAGCAGAAGCCTCTGCCCAAACAGACTACGAAAAAGCATTAATTTCCTTAATGTTTGAAGATATTCACAAAACAGTTGATGAATACTATGGCTTCGAAGGTGTTCAATTCTTCGATGAAGAGATTTTAGAATTGAAGATGACTGGCGGACTTTCTTTTGATGTTGCTGTTAAAATCTCTACTTTTATAGGAGCCCACAACACAATCGGTACAGACACATTAAAGTTTAGAAGGGAAGTTGAAGGGCTTAAGTTAATTAGTTACAACCATATCCCATCAGAACACAAAGAAGAGATATTAGAGTGGTATTTCAATAGGTCAGTACACCCTTAATAAGGGCTGATTTATTAAGCGCCTCCGAGTAACCACGTTATACGATGTTTTATGCCTTTAAATTATTCTAAATGCATTTCATAATAAGCCTCTTCTTCCTGTACATCATCAAACCATTTCATGCCTTGATATTTTAAACCGATTTTCTCTAAGACTTTTAACGAACCAGTGTTAATGGGGTTCGCTGAAGCATAAATGTACTCAACAGAATTATGTCGTTTTGCAATATCCACACAAGCAGTAGCCGCTTCAGTAGCATAACCCTTTCCCCACGAATCTTTATTTAAATGAAAAATAAGTTCTACAGATTCTGTTGATGAGCCTAAATTGAGTCCAGCTGCCCCAATCACCTGTTCTGACTCTTTCTCTACGACTGCATAAACCGATAACCCTTGTTCTTCATGACATTTTATATAGTAATCTATTGTTTTAGACAGTAATTCATGAGGAGTGGCACCTAAACAGTACTGCATTACCTCTTCGTCACCCCAGAAACTTTTAGCACTGTTCACATCTTCTGGTTCAAAAACTTTTAACATCAATTGTTTGGTCTCGTATATTTTTCTAATCTTAATCACCCTTTTAAAAATCCTTATTTCTTTGGTGCTTCTTAAGTCGTAGTTTGATTCATGAAATCTCTTATGATTTTAGCGAACACTTCTGGTGCTTCAAGAGGTAGATGGTGATAGGTATCTTCCAACTCTTTCAGCCCATTCACAATTCGAGCGAGTTGTTCGGCACCTTCAAGTGACATGACAGGACTTTCCTTAGCTCAAACAACCCAAGTTGGACAATTAACTTGTTGAGCTAATGACAAAGATTCCACATTTTCAATTGCCAGTGCCTTCCGATCAAAACGCTCTGTCCAGGTCCCATCCTTTTGTTCATAGAAGCAATCTTGGGCTACTCGTTTCACTCGCTCAGGTGTTGCTTTGTGCTGAGGTGGTAATAATTTATAATGATCTACAGCCTCTTTTAAAGTGTCGTAAACACGACCTTTCTTTTGCGCAGCTTTATGAAAACCCGCCAACTCCTTTTCAGGTGAGTCAATTTTCATGTCGGCTACAAGTAAAGCATTAGGTGGACAATGACTGTTGCTTGCTACTTTCATCCCAATGTAACCTCCCATCGAGTGACCAACGATGGCATAAGGACGATTAAATTCTCGAGCCATTTCTTCTATATCTTCAGCGTAATCATCGAAACGGTAACTCTCCGCCCAAGGACTTTGACCGTGCCCTCTTAAATCAGGAGCGATCAGATAGTACTCCTCTTCCAGATAAGTTGATACCTCATTCCACCAGCCGCTATGACAAGCAAGAGCGTGTAGAAGTATCAAAGGTGGATTTTGAGGGTTCCCCCAAGCACGATAATACATCTTCATACTCAAGACCTCCATTCGAGTCATTACTCCAATTTAATAATTTTTTCTGGTGTTGCTTGCGCTGGATATGATGCATTTACACCCGTTACCCAAAATTGAACATGATTTCCTTTATTAAATTTTGAACTTTTATAATCTAAATAAATTAAATCTACCTCATTCTCCATAAGTTCTTTAACACTTTGATTTTTTAATTGTTTATATTCGCTTTCGGTAACACCTTTAGCAACCAAAATTCTTTCCTCTTTAATATCAATTATATAGCCTTCCATTTTCATCCCGTCTGGTTCATTTATAGCGTTATAAGTAGTCCATGCAACAATTAGAATCAAAATAACGAGAATAAAAATCATAAAAAACTTTAATTCTTGTTTAACATTTGAATTGATACTGATCACTCCAAACCACTAAACTGTATACCGCTGATTCCAGCTCTTAGGAAAGCTTAATCTATTAGCGTAAAAATAACGAATCAGCTGCCCATGATGCATAACTTCATGCTCTAACAAATCTATAAGAAGGTCTGCATTGATATTATTTATATCAGCTTCTTGTAAGAATTGTTCGAGTTTAGATGACGATTCTTCTAATTTATGTATTACTAATTGTTGATCAAAGCAATCTTCCAAACTGCATGAGAACCCTTTCCACTTACCATGTTTTAAAGCTATCAAATAACTTTCTCTAGCTCCTACAATACAATATACTTGTTCCCCAATTGTATTAGAAGGTAAATCCGAAATCCTTAATTTCAAACCCTCATCGTCAATCGTTTTATATAAATCTATAGTTAGATTACATGCTTTTAATAATCTTGTAGCGATTGAGTGCATCACAAACCCTCCAATTCTAAGTATCGTTTACTATTTAATATGTTAACAACCCAACTTTAAAAGACACCCAACAATGATTGCCTTGCAGAACTTTTACAACTATAAGTTTTATGCTTGAATAAAGACCCACATGTATCCATCAGGGTCAATAACTCCGAAATCTATGCCCCACTTACGAGTAGTAGGTTCCGAGATTATATTCATATTATGATAATCAATAGGAGTTAACCCAGATTCTTTTATTTGATTGATAAAAGACATGATATCATCGACTGCAACGTGAAACTGTGCATCTCCACTATCACCTTTTTCATTTGTCGGATGAAGCATGATTTCTATTCCACCAACTTCAAACCAGTACATCCCTTCATATCCTCGTAAATAATTAAATCCAGCTTTTTCATACCATTCCTTTGATTGATCTGTATCCTTGCAAAACAAAACTAAATTTTTCAAGAAATTCATTAAAACATGACTCCTTTTTTCATAATGGCTTACTTTATTAAATTCGACAAAAAAAGCGTTAACCCTTTCCAGATTAACACTTCCAAGCTACTATAGGATTTTTTAAAATATCAAATAACGGTTCATAATAAATAATGAAAGTATCAAGAAGATCTCATTACTCTTGGTTCACACCTAACTTTTCCTTAACCTTACTAATTCTCTGAGAAAATTCTTCAGAACTCCCTTCAGAGTTAATGTAAATGGAATGTGATTTATCCTCTGCTGCATTACCTACCAGAACGATATCAATATTCTCCTTTACTGAAAATATACTTGCTGTCTCAGCTATGTAATTGGAATGAAAATCTTCTTTAGGTGATTCTTCTTTTGTTTAATTTGGTTAAGAGTGATCATTAAACCAGTTAACCCCGCAAGAAGAGAAGGAGGAATACTCCAAACAATATAGCTCCATTGACCTGTAAACAAAGATATGAAGAGAAAAACAATTGGAAAACCTACTAGCACAAATAAAGAAACAAAAAGTGCAAACATATTATTTTTCATGGCTCTAACCCCCGTATATATTTTTAAAACATCTCAATAAATTTTTCAGAATGTTATTGAAGGAAGAATTAAACTTCCTTCTTCAATTTTTGCCGTTTTCTCCATACAAAGGGGTAAACCCTTTTAATTTAGTTTTTAATTTGAATATTGGTATTTCGCTTTTCTAACTCGTATATAAATTCTCCTATATTTTTAGGAGAGATTTGTATGGTATTATATTTTCCGTAATTTATTTCAATTCGGCACATTGAAAGCGATGGAGCTGTAAATGGATTCTTGGTTCGTCTAATGCTGTGAATTTCAGCTATTTTTATTCCCTTTTTAAAAGGTCCGTATTGGATTTCAATTAAATTGTTTTGAATTGTATAACCAGTCTTGAACCATATCCATAGTAAACAAAAACCTATTGGGCTTAAAAAAACTATTTTGATCCAATGTTGGTCCAGGAACTCAGGGGTCACCCAAACTCCCAAGTCTGGAAAGAGAATACAATAAAGAGAAATGCAAACAACCAAACTATTATTGTCATCCATAAGTCTTTTTTTGAAGGAAAATACACTTTATCACCCCCTAAACTGCCATTCTTATTAAACTTTCAGTACATTTCTTTTCAATCCAAATCGATATCTAAATTTTAACATGATTTTCTATTTCTATAATTTGTTTTTCTAAACATATGTTTTGTCCTTGTGTTTATTACATAAAAATACACGTGAATTCATTTGAGTTCACGTGTAAAAACATAGAGCCTTATAGTTTCTTAAACTCCATTACTAATCGGATGATTAGCTACATATCGGCTTTGTCCTGAGTCGATAACTTCTTTAATCTTTCCTACATCTTCAAGATAATCTAACTGTCCTACCGTTTCTGACATCGTTAAACCAAACTGATGCTTATAGTGTTTAGGAAATAAGAATTGGCAAATTTCAAATGGTGTTGCCGGTTTTTGACGGATAAATTCAAACACTTTATTTGCGCGTTTTTCTTGTTTGGCCAAACGATCAATAATTAAAGGTTGATGTCCAGAGAAAACCTCTCCATGCCCTGGTAATATCTCAGAGAAATTATAGTCCAATACTTTTTGCATTGATTCCCGGTAACGAATTAATGGTTTCGGACGAACCTCACCTTGATTAACTGGCGGTTCCAATAATGGATTTGATGAAATATGCTTTAACAGGAAATCACCAGCTAAAAATACTTGAGAGTTAGGATTATAAAAAGATAAATGACTCTCGGCATGACCTGGAGTTTCAAGAGTTACAAAATCCCCAAATCCTGGAATTTTATCTCCTTCATGTAATATGTGGGTTAATTCACTTGGTGTCGATAACTTCAGAGTGTATTTCAAAGCTTTTTCGATATCCTGAAATTCTTCCGGAACACCCCACTGATCATATAGGTTGTTGAAAAAAGTTAAGTACTGATTCATGAAATCTTGATCTCTAGTCAACCAAAGATTCACTAACTCGTGGCCGTACACACGGTCCACGTGATCTAAACGACCAACTAATCCAATGTGGTCTGGATGATGGTGTGTTAATACGATTTGGTCAATGTCTTTAGGTTGCAGGTTAATTTCTTTTAATCCTTCACAAAAAGCTTCCCATGCTTCCTTAGTGTGAACCCCTGCATCCACTAAAGTAATTAATTCGTCTTTTACAATATATACATGAACATCTCCAACAGCATAAGGAGTCGGAATTGTAATCTGATGTATACCCGTTTCTGTCATGTTATAGCCTCCGTAAACTGAATGGTTATTCATTTAATTATACTACAAAAATAAATTTTTATCACATAAGATTTAATCTGACTTTAAAAACGCCTCACGAATCGCCATAGATAAAACTGATGGCAACTCTTCAAAGGAATAATTCATTTCTAATCTTTCAGTCCATTGATGAGCATCTTTTCCTAATGGCCCGATATTAATTGACGGAACTTCCAGGTCGGTTTTTAAGCTATCTAAAAATGACAGACCCAAACGTTCTAATGGCATATTTTTACTTAGTTCATCAATATTACTTTGTTTATGAGGGTCATTTCCAATAAAGCTTAGGTCAGAAATCCCATTGAAATAATTAATTGTTTTAGCCTCTAAATTAAACTCTTCCTTCATATAGTCAGATACTCTTTCACACAGACCCGTAACGAGCTGATTTGTTCGACTAGATACAGAAGGATAATAAGGAGGACTATAAAACATAACCATCATTGGTGCTAAATCCTTACATAAATAAGCTAATTCTTGAACGATTAATGTGCCAAAGTCCCGGTCTCCTTGCTCTCTATCATGTAATAATAAATTGAGGCGTCTTTGTACTTCATGCTGTCCATAACGGTTAACCGCTTCTTCATATAGTTGGTCATAATCTAAAATCGAAACCTCAAACTCAACAGACTCCCTTTCGTCACCTGCCACTTCTGAGAAGTATGATGATTGTCTAATCATGTGTTGTTCAATTTGTGATTTAGTTTTCTCCATTATTTGATATAGTTTTTGTGAAATTTGCTGTACTGATTGCTCCATCATGAGAACATTATACATAGAAACAGCGGTTACAGGAGTTTGAACTGAATAACGATCCTTTAAATCTCTATTCATTAAACTAATTGGCGGTGGTACTACCTCATCCCCAACTTTCTCCATTAATGTTTCATTTAATTCTAAGTTGGTATTTAAATAACTGATCATTAAATTAGCATTTAATCCATGAAAAGGTTCCCCTACGTGTGTCTCCTTTCCGTAGCAAAGAAATCCAGGAAGAATTTTGCCTAATGAACCTGAGTATAAATACATATTTGGGTCATTAGGGTATTGACGAAACATAGGTTCACTATTCATACATAAAATATACTCAAGGTCTTCTTGTTCTTTTATATGATTTAAAGTTGAAATTGCTTTTAGCATGCCAGCTGAATTAACTTCTTCATCAGGAACAGCTAACAAAATTATATTTCCGTCCCATTCTCCATTAATAGCTCTCTCAAGCATCGACATATGTAATGTTGTTCCAGCTTTCATGTCCATTGAACCACGACCGAATAGCCAATCGCCATTAGATTCTAAATCAGCTTGAACCTCATCAGGCAGCTTGTGCTTCTGTTGATTAAATTCTTCGGTTAATTCTAATGGGTGAAACGCTAAATTACTAAATGAACCATAATCTTCAATATCAACCACATCAATATGACTCAATAAGATAATGGTCTTCTTAGTCGGTTTCTGACTTTTGACTAATGCTGTAAGTAATTGACGTCCATCATCTAATGCATCTGTCTTTAAATGATGAGGGTTTTCTTGAAAATAAGCTTCTGACTTTAACAAATGATAAAGATATTCGACAACTGCAATTTCATCATCACTTCCTGAGATACTCTTATATTGTAATAAGTTACATAGTAGCGACTTTAACTCTGATTTTGTTTGCCATTTCATCATAAAACCCCTCCATTATGTACTCTAAGTTATATAGTTATTGACTTTTAAAATGTTTTACACCACAATCATAACAGAAATAACAGGATTTAACGGTTATTTATCGTAATATTTATTATAGAGGTATAGTGCAGAGAAAGAGGTGGCCATCATTACGACGAAAATATTCGCCCACCGAGGCGCAAGTAAGTATGCACCTGAAAATACATTACCCGCTTTTGAGATTGCACATGAAATAGGTGTTGATGGAATTGAATTGGATGTTCAATTAACAAAAGATATGATCCCAGTCATTATTCATGATGAGAATATTAGACGTACAACGAATGGAACAGGATTTGTTCAAAACTATACATTAGAAGAATTACAAGAATATGATGCAGGCTACTGGTTCTCTAAAAGATATATACATACTCCTATTATGTCACTTAAGGAATTTTTTCAATGGGTGGATGATAAAAATCTTTTAGTAAATATTGAACTAAAAACAAATGTTATAGAATATCCCTCAATTGAAAAACGTGTGATGGATTTGATTTATGAACATAACATGCTTGATCGCACCATTATATCTAGTTTTAACCCTCAAACGATTAAACGAGTGCGAGAGATTGATGAAAATATTGAATTAGCCTGGTTAACAAAGATTCAGGTTAGAAAAATTGAAGAGTTTATAGAAGAGATTGGAGCCAATGCTGTTCATATTAAATCACGTTTACTATCCTCTAAAATGGTGAAATGTATGTTAGAGGAGCATATCCCTTTTCGTGTTTACACAGTTAATCGCGTGAGCTTAATGCGAAAATGTGTCACAATGGAAGCAGATGGGATATTTTCGGATATACCAGACGTTATGCAACTACATTTGAATAGTTAGGATAGGGGTTATAAAAATGAACACTAAATTATTTGAACCAATAACTTTTAAAAATATGACTCTTAAGAACAGGATTGTCATGTCACCTATGTGTATGTATTCCTGTTTTAAACAAGATGGTCAAGTAACTCCATTTCATATTACACATTATGAAAGCCGTGCTGCAGGACAAGCTGGTCTTGTTATGTTAGAAGCATCAGCTGTCCTGCCTGAAGGACGAATCTCTCCAGAAGATCTAGGAATTTGGTCAGACGATCAAATAGAAGGATTAAAATACGTCAATGATCGTATTCATGCACATGATTCTAAAAGTGGCATTCAATTGGCACACGCAGGAAGAAAAGCGATGGTTGATGGTGAAATCTATGCACCAAGTGCGATCCCCTTTAAAGAAGATATGAAGACACCAACAGAAATGACAGACGAAGATATTAATCGTACCATTCAAGCCTTCAAAGAAGCCGCAAGACGTGCTAAGGAAGCGAATTTTGATATGGTTGAGATTCATGGTGCACATGGTTATTTAATTAATGAGTTTTTATCACCATTAACGAATAAGCGTACAGATTATTACGGTGGTTCACGAGAAAATCGCTACCGTTTCTTATCAGAAATTATTGAATCAGTGAAAACTGAATTTGATGGTCCTATTTTTGTTAGAATTTCAGCTGCTGAGTATCATGATGAAGGTAATAATATTGACGATTTCATTTATTTTTCCAAACAAATGAAACAACAAGGAATTGAACTTATTGATTGTAGTTCAGGTGGAGTCGTTGCTGTACCAATCAAGACATTCCCAGGCTACCAGGTCACTTACGCAGAGACAATCAAGCATGAAGCTGACATACCAACAGGAGCTGTTGGTCAAATTACAACTGGTATTCAGGCTGAAGAGATCCTTCAAAATCATCGAGCAGATTTAATTTTTGTTGCTCGTGCTTTCTTATCCAATCCGTATTGGCCAAAACAGGTTGCAGATGAACTAGGTTATGACCTAGAAGGTCCGAAGCATTATACAAGAGGCTGGTAGATTACAAATAGGAGGATTATGGACAGTGGAATTAACTTTTTTAGGGACAGGTTCAGGTGTTCCATCTAAAAAAAGAAATGTATCATCCATCGCTCTTTCTATGCTGCAAGAACGAGATGAAGTTTGGATGTTTGATTGTGGTGAAGCTACACAACATCAAATATTACATTCAACCATTAAACCACGTAAAATATCCAAAATTTTTATAACTCACATGCATGGGGATCATATTTATGGGTTGCCAGGATTACTAAGCAGCCGGTCTTTTCAGGAAGGAACTAGCGCAGTTGAAATCTATGGACCTCCTCGCCTGAAGGAATTTATCGAATTGAGTTTAAGAGTAAGTGAAACTAAGTTAAAATATAACCTGATTTTTAGAAGTTTAGATCAAAATGTTTTATTCGAAGACGACCACTTAACGGTAAAGGTTACAAAACTAAAACATGGACTGCCATCGTATGGATATATTATTGAGGAAAAAGAGTCAATTGGACACTTATTGCCTGATAAACTAAAAGCTCTTGGTATCAAACCTGGACCTATCTATCAGGATATTAAGAACAATGAATCCATTACATTAAAAGATGGAACTAAGGTTAATCGTTCTGATGTGACAGGTCCTCCTATCCCAGGAAAGAAAATATCGATACTAGGAGATACTCAGGCAACTGATACAGTTATACCTTTTATAGAAGGTTCGGATGTTTTGGTACATGAAGGAACGTTCATAGAAAATGATCAAGAACTTGCACAAAAGTATTATCACTCAACAGGAAATGAAGCTGCTGAGATCGCTAAAAAAGCAGATGTCAAAAAGTTAATATTGACGCATTTATCTTCAAGATATCACTCAGATGATTTATCACAAGAACTTGAAAAACTGAAAGAAATATTTCCTAAAACATTTTATGCTGAAGATTTAACCACATATCAAATTTAATTTGGAGGGGTGACTTATGACAGAAATTAAAGAACTTGTAAAAAATCAAAAAATGATGTATCGAGCAGGAAAAACAATGACATATACTTATAGGATTCACCAACTCCAAAAGCTCAAAGAGATGATTAATAGATATGAGCCTAGAATTTACGAATCACTCAACAAAGACCTAAATAAATCAACGTATGAGGTATTAGCAACTGAGTTAGGTTTCCTACAGCAAGAAGTGAATCACGCCATAAAGTATTTAAAAGAATGGATGCAACCCAAAAAAGTGAAAACGCCAACGTCTCATAAAGGCGCGAAAAGCTTTATTTATAAGCAACCTTATGGTGTTACATTAATTATTGGGCCTTGGAACTACCCTTTACATTTAGCCATTGCCCCACTCATCGGTGCTATTGCAGCTGGTAATACAGCGGTGATCAAACCATCGGAGCTTACACCTTATACAAGTGAATTAATTGAAGAAATGATTCAAGAGACATTTGAAGAAAAATATATTACTGTGGTTCAAGGCGATAAGGATGTTAGCCAAGAATTACTTGAACAACCGTTTGACTATATTTTCTTCACCGGCAGTGTACCTGTTGGAAAAATTGTGATGGAAAAAGCTAGCCAACAGCTAATCCCAGTCACCTTAGAGCTTGGTGGTAAAAGTCCATGTATTGTAGATCGTGATGCGAAATTAGAGGTCGCTGCTCGTCGTATTACATGGGGTAAATTTGTTAATGCAGGTCAAACTTGTGTCGCACCAGATTATGTACTAGTACATGAAGATGTTAAACAACAGTTCACCGAACATCTTAAACGAGAGATTGAAAAAATGTATACAGCTAACCCTATGGAAAGTGGCGACTATTCCAAAATCGTTAACGACAACCACTTTGATCGCCTAACAAGTTATTTAGACGAGGGAGACATTATTTACGGTGGCCAAACTGATCGCACCAACCGCTTAATTAACCCAACCATTATTGAGAAAGTTGATTGGGATTCAAAAATTATGCAAGATGAAATCTTTGGTCCGCTTCTACCTATTTTGACGTTTAATCAATTAGAAGAAGTTTATGATCATGTTGAACACTCTCGTAATCCATTAGCACTCTATTACTTCTCTGAAAATGAGAAAAATCAAGAATGGATTACGAAAAATATTTCCTTCGGTGGCGGTTGCATTAATGATACGATGATGCACCTTGGTAATAACCAACTACCGTTTGGTGGTATTGGAACAAGCGGGATTGGGCAGTATCATGGAAAATACAGCTTCGAAACTTTTACACATGAAAAGAGTGTGTTAAAACAAACGACATCTTTTGATTTAGCATTCCGCTATCCAAACTCTAAAATGGGACGTAACATCTTAAAGAAATTATTTAAATAAAAAAGACCAAGGGAGTTGGATTAATCCATCTCCCTTTTACTCTTTGATTTTCCAAAGCTTTTCTTGATCTTGTTTTAAATCCTCAAGAAAATGAGCTAAGTTATCTCGCGTTATCCATTCTCTTCCCCATACATCCTCATTACTCAGCATTGTTCCCACAAGCCAAATTCTTCTTACGGTAATAAATAGAGGTAAACTATCTATATCCTCTTTAGATAACTGTCTTTGTGATAAATAACCTTCTAAAAATGCACTCCAACATTCCGCTTCAACTTTTGGGTAGTTATTCTTTAAGTTCCACCAAAATACAGCCACATCATAAGCCCGATAACCTAAACCACAACAATCAAAATCAAATACTTCTAAATTGTTTCCCGATATGTGCATATTGAAATTGTGGTAATCTCCATGGCAAAAACCATACTCTAGATTTTTACTCTTAAGTTCTTGTTTAATCTTATCTGCAATATTGTCTAAGAAATCTACTTTTTCTTTACCAAATAAACTTTCAATGACCGGGGAGATAACTTTAAGCGGCTCATCGATCAGGTGATAAAAATCGAGTTCATAACTTCTCTTCTGTTCAGTTTTAAATGAATCTGTACAGTTATGGATCGAACCAAGAGATTGACCTATTAATCTACAGTTTTCTTTGTTTATTTCCGGTCTTTCACCCTCAGAATATGTAAATAAAACACCATACCTTTCTCCTTCAGGTACATTTATACGAGTTAACCAAGTATCCTGTTTTGTTTTAAGTGGATAAGATATGTGTTGATTCTTCTCTTTCATGTGGCTCAACGCTTCTATTTCAAATAATATATCGGATTCATTTCTCCAATTAAGGCGATAAACTCTAAATATATAATTGGTTTTATTAGTTGAAATCAAATATGTATCATTTAATCCCCTTGCAAGAAGCTTACAACTAACCATTTCTGATAAGTCATAGTTTTGCATTAGTGTTATTATTGATTCTTCTGGAATTAAGGTGTTTTTAATTGTATGAGTCAATTCACTCTTCCCCTTTTATATAGTGTTTATGTCTTCAGATATCCAATTGACTGCGTCCACTAAATCATCTGCAACGTAATTAGGCTCAACATTTTCCCATGTATGACGATATGTGGTCAATGAGCCTTCTCCCCAACCAGTTTTAACTAAAACCTTTTTCGTACCTGCTATATGAGCTGCTAACATATCAGAACTACCTGTATCTCCTACTACATAGCACTCATTAAGATTCATACCGTATTTTTCCTGAGCTTTTAACAATAGCCCTATATTTGGCTTCTGACAGTCACAACCATCGTCCGGCTTGTGTGGACAATAAAATATATCATCCAAATGAGCTCCATACTTTTCCAATTCCTTTTTCAGCAATTGAAACCCTTGCAAAAGTTCATTTTCTGTAAAATAACCACGGCCAACTCTAGTTTGATTTGTGAAGAGAAACACTTTTACCCCTATATCGTTCAAGGTTTTAATCGCTTTAGGTGCATAATCATACATCGAAAACTGAAAAGGATGCATGCCACCTCCTGTACCACCAATTGTTCCATCACGATCTAAAAACACAGCCTTGATTTTAAACCACCTCACAAATAAATTATCTAAACACTATACTCAGCAAGTATTGGTTTTATTTTCTTTACGCCTTTATCAACCGATGTCTCAATATAGCCAACTATTTGTTCAAACGTAAACACGTTAAGTTTCTCATTTTTAACTTCCTCACCGTACTCCATATCGCCTAATACATAAGTAATAAATTCCTCAACATCACGAATCTTAACCTCTTCTAAGTCAAGCATACTGTATTCCTTGCCCAATGCTTCTATCAATTCATCTCTGAAACCATAATATTCTAATAGCTTACCATTTAATAAACGAAAATCATTATGATATAAATTAAATACTTCCTCATTATTTTCCATTCTATTTTTTAACCAGGGTTGATAAAAACCCTGTAGCCATAGATCATCAGCAATGAGGTGTGTGTAATAGCCTAATATGTAATGGTTATCTGAATGAGATTTATATTTTTCCAAGAATCCGTCATAATCAATTTCCCTAGAATAGTTTTCTAAATCACCTATAAAGTAATGCGACGGACCTTTTGGAGCTACTGCATCTGGAGCAATACCTCCAAGTAATAATTCAGTTCGTTCTTCCATTGAGAGACTTTCAGCAATTCTATTCGCAATAATTAAATGCATCATTCTCGATCCCATAACCTTCCTCACCTTTCTATTAAATAAAATAAAGTTAGTTAAGTATTTATTTTTAACATAATATTCCAACAATTCATCATTTTTTAAAAAACTAAACACAATCAAAAGTAGATTGCCTTTAGATTTTTGTTTTCAATTCAACTTCTAAACATTCTAGTTTATTGTGAGACAATAATTCATCTATTAACTCTTTATTTCCGCCTACAAGAGAAAAGTCGGAGTCATAATCCGTATGTATACACCAACTTTTATCTTCTGCCCACCAATACGTTGGAGAACCGACACCCAAAAAATCCCCCATATGATACGTCGATAATACATCATCAAGGTTTCCATAATATAAAAGTCCATGTTCAAATTCTTGAAAGTCGTGGAACTCATTGATTATTTTTAAAACATCATATTGGAAATAACATTGCTCCTGATTCGTTAAAGGCTTTAATACCGAGAATAATTCTTGAAGGGTATTTTCATCTGTAGTCCCTTCATCACCCAAGATCAAGTATCGCGGGTATCCACCTAGTTTATTGGCGATTGATGAGGAATTAATCTCTTTTGAATAATTTAAATTATACTTTTCAGCTAAAGCTTTAAAAGTTAATCTTTCTCCATAGTTAAAATAGAATGGTTCATTAGGATCGCATTCATTCCATAAAATAGTTTCATCTTTGATGTTCTTGTCACGGTAGACTGGGTGCAAGATTTTACAATAGTGACTATATCTATTGGGCAGAATATTAAAAACTCTACACCCTTCACCACTATCAAAATTTAAACTAACTGTTTCCTCTTTAATCCATTGGAATTCTTCTAAACTTTTTAGATTTAACATCTCCTCACCTCACTTATGCAAAAGCAAAAAATAAACTATTTTTATTTTAAATACTTTCCATATTCATCTACATCATTAGGGCTAATTCCTGTAGTCTTTATAGATTCACGTTGAACACCTTCGTTACATGTCTTACAAACATATAATTTTGATTTGCCTGATTTTATTTTATTATATTGTTTATCCTTAAAATCAATGATGTACTCTTTTTTACAAGTCATACATGTAACTTCCATCTCTTCACTCCTAATTTAAATTTACCTATAAGTTAAAAACCTTTATAAAACAATATTAACATAATATTCCAACAGCACCCAGAAAGTTATTTAACTATTATAATAATTTGAGAAATTCATCCAAAACGAATGAAAAAACTTAATAAAACAATAATAGGAGAGAAATTTATTTTGGAAGGAGCAATATAATTTGAAGAAATTATTAGCGATAATGTTAACTTTATCATTTATGCTACTCATGACACCCAGCACAATAAGTATCAAAGCACAAACGCAGGAAGAGTGCTTAAGTCAAACTGAGGTGACATTTAAAAATGATTTCAGGAGACTTTGGATAGACCATGTATTGTGGACAAGTAATTACATCACAAGTGCAACCACAGCCGGATCTGAAGATCAAAAACAAGTACTAGCAAGACTTCTCAGAAACCAGGAGGATATAGGGAATGCTATTAAGCCTTTATACGGTGAGGAAGCTGGGAATAAACTCACAGAATTGCTTAAAGAACATATAGTTATTGCTGGCAAAATCGTTGAGGCTGCATTAAATAAAAAAGAAGACAAAATAGAACAGCTAAACAAAGAATGGTATAGAAATGCTGATGATATTGTAGTTTTCCTTAGTGGAGCAAATCCAAATTTAAAAAGTGAAGATTTAAAAGAATTACTATATATACATTTGGAATTAGTAACAGATGATTTAGTAGCAAGCTTAGATAAAGAATGGGATGATAGAATCGTTGCGATTGATGACGGGCTCACACATATAATTATAATGGCAGATGCTATTTCCCAAGGGGTTATAAAGCAGTTCCCCGAAAAGTTTAATCAGTAACCTTGTTAAGCTTCAGCTCAATGCTGAAGCTTTTTAGATTCAACCAGCTTGATAGCTTATTGACTTAACCACCATTTTAACCCTCTATTTATAGTGCCAATTATCCATTCATTTTTCTCTAATATGAAATGACTTACAATCATTGAAAGAAGAAAAGCTATAGTTGGTGAATCTGTGTTAAATATATTAGCAACAATTATAAAAAGTATGATTGAAGTAATAATAAGAGCTAATAAATAAGAAACTCCTTTTTCCATAGTAATCCCCCATTTGCATTTACTGATCTTGAATCAAATCGTGACTATCTAATAATAAACTATCTTTGACCATATTTACTTGCTCAATCATATGACCAATGTTTCCTTCACCAGCATACTGGTACATATCAAAAAAGTCATTATTTAAATCCGACCAATACAAAACATTCTCATCACCCGAAACACTTACCTCTCTCTTTAATCTACCAACATAAACTTCAACGTAACAATTTTGAAGATAATATTTAAAGTCCATTAAGTGATGAAGGTTGACATCCTCTTTAGATATGCTTGTTTCCTCAGCTAGTTCTCTGTAAGCAGATTCAATACCTGACTCTCCAACCTCGATTTTTCCTCCGACCAAATTACTTAATCCTCTATAAGGATTCTTTAATCGTTTGCACATTAGCAATTGATCCATATCTTTATTATAAATCATTAAAACATTATACCCTTGCACACAATCACTCCCCCACAATATTTTTGCCTATTTATTAAAATGCTTTCAATAAGTAATAAGAAGCTGGTCTTCAAAAATCTAAATATGTCTATATTAAAGCACCATACAAAGGTATCAACAATATGATTGTTATAAAAATTGAAACAAAATTCTCCATACAATTCTCCTTTGCGTAAACACTATCACCCTTGTTCAACTCTTACCTAATGCTATTAAAAAATTTACAGCTAATTTGTTTCTTCTATTATCTGCTCAATAATTTTAAATGCTTTTTCTTCAGAAAGTTCTTTTAAGTTGAACTCTCCAGTATAATTTCCGTCCTCAACATTAAAAGAAGCAATTAACGTTTTTCTTTTTTCCATTTTGAGGTATTCTACTTTTACATCATTAATGATTTTTATCTGTTTAGGTGATATATTTCCTTTTCCATCGTTAAACTTTAATTTAAAGACTGAGGGTTCCCCATCATAAAAACCGTATAATACTTCAGAGCCTGTGTTTTTCTCATATTTTACAGTAAATTCCTTGTCTTTCTTATCCCCTAACTGTTTGGAATATTCGATTATTAAATCTTTATGTTTTCCGAAGGGTCCTGTTTCAATAATTGCTGATGTGATATGCAAATTATCGTATTGAGGAATATAAACATTAGTATTAAAAATCTCATTAGCTTGTTCTTGAAATGCAACCCCTTCCTCGTTTGAAGGTGTACAAGCACTGATGAATATTAATAACAATGGAACTATTATTTTTTTCACACGATTTGCCTCCCCATTCCTATAAACTTCCAGTAAAACATAAATTTTTCTAAACTAATTTTAACATAATGTTCCAATCGATTTCGGTTAAAAAAGACTTTCAGTGTTGTTAGTAATTGTAGTTCCACTTTATATACCATTACTTAATATTTGAACATATGTTTTCCTCGAAGTTTCATTATAGGTATTAAAAGCTTTTGTTAGAAAAATAAAACGCCCTTAATTTCAAAGGGCGTAGAAATCATATTCATTCTTATAAATCTAGTATTTTAATGTCTATCTCTTCTTCTTCAACCTTTATTTGTTTCATTGATTCTTGTTGATCAAAAACTATTTCTTTAACGAGAAGACTATTTCGAAGTAAACCTTCAAATTGTTCTATTGCAGCTTTGACTGCATCATTACAATCTATAATTAAATGTACACGTTTCTCTACTGGTAAATTTAATTCTTTTCGGTAATGTTGAATTGATCTAATGAATTCACGAACTAATCCTTCTTTTTTTAATTCATCGGTTATTTCAGTATTTAATACTAAAGTATAAGTTGAATTAGATGCGACTTCCATTCCTTGTTGAGCAACTTGGTTGATTACTAAATCTTCTTCCTTAAGCTTAACTTTCTCACCAGAAGGTGTTGTTACTTCGACATAACCGTTCTTAACTGCTTTCTCTGAATCATCTGTTGATAAGTTTTGTAGTTCTTTTTGAACGACACTTACTAACTTACCTAATTTTGGACCTGCAATAGGGAAATTTAATTTTATTTCGTATTGAACAGCCGAACTGGTATCCCGTTTAAAGTGAACTTCTTTAACATTTATTTCATCTTTAACGATATCAATGTAATTTGCTAGGGGTTCAGTATGATGTGATGATCCGGCAACCACAAGTTCTGATAATGGTTGTTTTGTTTTGATATTAGCTGTGTTACGAATCTGTCGTGCAAGTTCTATAACTTGTAAAACTTGATCCATCTCCTCTTCAAGCTGTTCATCAATTTTACTGAGATCCGATTCAGGATAATCAGAAAGGTGAACACTGTTGCCTGTTAAATTTGTATGAATATCATCTGCTATAAACGGTGTGAATGGTGCCAGTAATTGACTCGTTTTAACTAACACTTGGTAGAGTGTGTGGTATGCAGCTAATTTGTCCTCACTCATCCCTTCAGCCCAATAACGATCACGGGAACGCCTGATATACCAATTACTTACCTCTTCAACAAATACAGCAATTTCACGAGCTCCTGAAGTAAAGTCATAAGCATTCAAATCGATTGTGACTCGTTTAATAACTGTATTTAATCGTGATAATACCCATTGATCAAGTAAAGATGGTTTACCATTATCATGCGTTTCTGGGTTAAACCTGTCGATATCTGCATAAAGCGTATAAAACGAATGGATATTATTTAACGTGTCAACAAGTTTTGATTTAGCTTGAGAGACATTTTTATCTGAAAAACGTTTATTATTCCAAGGTGCACTATCAGCAAGTAATGCCCACCTTAATGCGTCTGCCCCAAATTTTCGAACTAATTCCATAGGATCGATGACGTTCCCTTTACTTTTGGACATTTTACGACCGTTCTCATCTAGAATATGACCAAGTGACAGAACACGCTTATAAGGAGCTTTTCCTGTAAATAGTGAAGAGACCGTTAATAAACTGTAAAACCATCCTCTTGTTTGATCAACACCTTCAGCAATCACATCTGCAGGGAATTGTTTATTAAAAAGTTCTTTATTTTCAAATGGATAATGATACTGAGCAAATGGCATCGATCCACTGTCGAACCAGACATCTATAACTTCTGGTGTTCGTTTCATATTACTATTACAGTTAGGACATTTTACTTCTACTTGATCAATGTAAGGTTTATGAAGCTCTATATCATCTGGAACCTTTCCAATAGCCTGGTTTTTTAGCTCTTCAATACTTTTGGGAACAAATTGATGATCACAGCTTTGACATAGCCATACATTTAAAGGCGTTCCCCAGTAACGATTTCTCCCTAAGTTCCAATCAACCATGTTCTCAAGGAACTTTCCAAAACGTCCATCTTTCATATGGTCAGGGTGCCAATTGACTGATTGGTTGTTTTTGATAATTTTATCTTTAATCTCTGTCGTTTTTATAAACCAGCCTTCCATCGCATAATAGATTAATGGTGAGTCACAACGCCAGCAATGGGGGTAACTGTGTTCGTATTTTTTCTTTGAATATAACTTATTTTGTTCTGCAAGCAGTTGTATGATTTTAACATCACAGTTTTTGGCGAATTCACCCGCAAGTGGTGTGACTTCACCTGTATAACACCCTGCTTGATTGACGACGTTCACAAAGTCTAAACCACTTTCTTTCACAGCTTGATAATCATCTTCGCCATGCGCAGGAGCTAAATGAACAATTCCAGTCCCACTATCATCTGTAACAAAATTCGCTGATATTACCTCGTGTCCATTATTCAGGCTTAGAATATCAAATGGCGGTTCATATTTTAGACCAACGAATTCTGTTCCTTTATGTTCACTCACCACTGAATAGTTATCTCCTAATACATCATTTAAAAGGTTTTTAGCTACAATGAATACGTCATCACCTTGTTGAGCTTTAATATAAGTTAAATCTTTATTGACTGCTAAAGCGACGTTTGCTGGTAATGTCCATGGTGTCGTTGTCCATCCTAAAAAATACTCATTGGCTTTCCCTTCAACTTTAAACTTGGCTGTAACTGACAAGTCTTTAACCTCTTTATAACCTTGTGCCACTTCATGAGAACTAAGTGATGTTTGGCAACTTGGACAATAAGGTGCGACACGGTGCCCACGATCTAGTAGCCCTTTATCGTGAATGCTCGAGAGAATGTACCAAACACTTTCAATATAATCATTATTTAACGTCACGTAAGGATCATCCATGTCCACCCAATAACCTATAGCTTCTGTGAAAGTTCGCCATTGCCTTTCGTAATCAAATACACTTTCTTTACATTCTTCAATAAATTTTTCTACGCCATATTCCTCAATCTCTTTTTTGCCTGAGATACCAATTTTCTTCTCCACACCTAATTCAACAGGAAGACCGTGTGTGTCCCAGCCTGCTTTACGAATAACTTGGTACCCGGCCATTGTTTTGTACCTAGCTACGAAATCTTTAATGACTCGGCCCAACACATGTCCGGCATGAGGCAAACCATTGGCTGTTGGTGGCCCTTCGTAGAAAACAAATGTTCCCTTGCCTTCATGATTTAAAATAGATTTTTTAAAAGTATCGTTAACCTCCCAATAATCACTAATGCGTTTTTCCCTTTCTAAAGGCTTTTCTTTTGCATTAACTCGTTTCATAATTTCACTCCTCAACAATTTTTAAAAACAAAAAAACTCGCCCCTAACCTAAGTTAGGGACGAGTTATAACCCGCGTTACCACCCTGATTCTATAATATAAACTGAAAATCAGTCATTATAGCTCTCAATCTACGTACCATCATACGTGTTCCTTTTAACGGCGGAATCCCGTCAAAGCTTAAAGTTTTACTTCAGCTTTGCATCTCGGAGAGGATTTTCAACATGGTCTGAACGTTGACTTTCAGCAAACGTCAACTCTCTGTGGAACAGATTACATATCTACTCGTTCTCGTCATCGAATTTCGAATATAAATTATAATAATATTAAACATAAAAAATGTTAATGTCAAATTTTTCTTGTGGGTTCCTACTATTATTCACCAGGTAAATATCCAATAACTTCTTTCGTATCAGGATCTACAAGTATAACTGGAGTACTAACCTGAGTTTTCTCTTCATCTTTGAATGTAACTGACATGACTTGTTCCCCATCGTAACCATCTTTTAATAATTCATATGTATCATCTGCTTCAATCTGTTTAACCTCAGCATCTTGCCAATTTCCATTATTGTATTCAAGCCATTCTTGTTCTTCAATGTATTCCCAGGCTACTTTTTTAATATCATTATAACTGTCATTACTTGTGTTAGCTTGTTCCTTTGAACAACCTATCACAAGTGAAATTGAAATGGTTAACGTTAGAAACTTCAAGAACCGAGATTCCATATATCTTTCACCCTTTTTGTAGAAATATCTATTTAAATGCTATGGACTAGTAATTCTTTTAATCCAATTGGAAACAGAATTGTACGTTCGTTTTTGATTTCACTTAATGGAATCCACTGGGCTATAGTATTTTTATTAACATCAGTCACTTTAAATTGCTTTTTGTCATATAAATTTTCGTCTTTAAAGCTTGCTATATAAAGTTGTATGATTTCATGCCCTAATTTTTTATCAATTTCAAATGTATTTTCTAAGCAAGTAATATATTCCTCAACTACTATTTCTGCATCGATTTCCTCTAGAAATTCCCTTTTTAATGTATCATCTGACATTTCACCGAACTCTATTGTTCCACCAATGGGACGGTAATAATAACCAATACCTTTAGAATGTTTACCGTAATTTTGTTCAAGTAGGACGTATTCATCTTTTAGTATAATCCCCAGTGACTTAGCTTTTGGATACATAAACCTTCCCCCAATAAAGATTTCTTTGAGTCATAGAACCCCAATTCATTTTACCATATATTTCTATCGGAATTTTAAAAATAAAACGTGAATCCACTTATGAATTCACGTCGTTAGACTAGTATATATTTAATTAAGACTTTCCTTTTTTGTTTTCTCTAAACTCACTTAAAAAGTCTTTCTGAAAGCTCGTACTCATTTTAGCTTTAGTATCCTTAAGCTTGATAAAAGCATCTTTACCGTACTTTTCTTTGATTTGGTCCATGGCCACATACAGTTCTTCTTTTTCGGCTTCTTTTTCATAGTTAAATAAGTCTAGTTGTTTGGCCATTTCTTCTCTTGGTGTTAGATGCTGGGCTGTTACACCTAATAGTCTAACAGGGTCTTCATTCCAATGTTGTTGGAATAACCTCTTCGCAATATTAGATATCTCATCTTTAGTTTCTATGAATTCATTTAACTGTTTGCTTCGAGTAATCGTTTTACGGTCGTAGTATCGAATCATAAGTTGAATATTTTCCGCAACGACATCTTTTCGTTCCATTCGCGCAGCCACTTTTTCAGATAATTGGTTTAGCACTTTAAAAATTTCAGTCTGATTCGTCATATCGTAAGGTAGTGTCGTTGAATTCCCAATACTCTTGAATTCGTGTACAGCATCCGGGTCGACTGGGCGATCATCTATTCCATTGGCTCTTTGATGTAGTCGTTCACCATTAATACCTAGTAAGTTTTTAAGTGTTAAAACATCTTTTGTTGCTAAGTCTCCAATAGTTTCTATATCTATCTTTTTTAATTTATCAGCTGTTTTTTCACCTACCCCGTACATTTCTTCTATAGGCAAGATCCACAGCTTATGTTTAATTTCTCTTTTTCTTAATACTGTAATACCCATTGGCTTCTTCATATCTGATGCCATTTTAGCTAAAAATTTATTTGGGGCAATACCTATACTGCAAGGAAGATCAAGTTCATTTAGTATTCGTTTTTGAATGTTTTCTGCAACTTGAATTGGATTCTCTTCGTTTACGTAATCTGTAACATCCATATATCCTTCATCTATTGAAACGGGTTGGACGTATGGGGTGATTTCAGAAAGAATAGAAAACATGTGCCTGGAAGCTTCGCGATAACGGTCAAAATTAGGTTTTAAGACGATTAAGCTAGGACAATGACTATAAGCCTGCCATAATGGCATCGTTGTTTTGACACCTTTGGCTCTTGCTTCATAGCTACTTGTGACCACAATGCCTCGTCGTTCTTCAGGATTCCCCGCGATTGCGACAGGCTTCCCCTTCAATTCAGGACGATACGCCATCTCAACTGATGCATAAAAGCTATTCATATCCACATGATAGATTATTCTTCCTTTTTTACTCATACGATCACCTACGTTAAAAGTGCTTGATGTCCGTCACACCAAGCACTTTACTTTTTCCTTATTGTTCAGCCGCTTCAACGACAATTGATGTTATAAACTCAGATATCTTAACTAGTTCACTAACAGGCATGCGCTCATTTGTGGTATGAATGTTCTCATAACCAACACACAAGTTGACAGTCGGAACTCCTAAGCCGGCAAATATGTTCGCATCACTTCCACCGCCACTTTTTTCAAGTTGGCTTTCTCGTCCGATACGTTTAGCAGCTGATCGTGCTACTTCAACGACTTGGTCGCCTTCTTTATGACGATAGCCAGGATACATAATTTCAACTTTTACATCAATTGATCCACCCAACTCTTTTTCAGCATCTTGACATGCCTTTTTCATCTTATCAAGCTGTGCCTCAAGCTTTTCTGGATCTAATGAGCGTGCTTCTGCAAAGATAAATGCTTCATCACTGACGATATTAGTTGCCTTTCCACCTTCAAAGCGGCCAATATTAGCAGTTGTGTCTTCATCAATGCGTCCTAAAGGCATTTTGGCGATAGCTTTTGCCGCAAGTGTGATAGCAGAAATACCTTCTTCAGGTGCTACACCTGCATGAGCTGTTTTTCCACGAGATGTAATCCATAGTTTCGCCTGAGTAGGTGCAGCAACAATAATATTACCTACTTGACCGTTACTATCAATGGCATACCCGTATCTGGCTCTAAGTAGGTTGGCATCAAATGCTTTTGCTCCAACTAAACCAGATTCTTCTCCCACTGTAATGATGAATTGGATATCACCATATTCTAAATTCTTTTCTTTTAATGTTTTAATAGCTTCTAACATCGCAGCAATACCTGCTTTATCATCTGCACCTAAAATGGTTGTACCATCTGTCACAATATAATCGCCTTCAATTGAAGGTTTAATGCCATTACCTGGCACAACTGTGTCCATATGAGAAGTAAAGTAAATGGATTCTGCTCCATCCTTGTTACCTTTTAGAGTAAATACTAAGTTATTGGCCCCATGACCCGTTTTCTCCTTAGCTGTATCCTCTTCTACAGACAATCCTAATTCACTAAACTTTTGTTTCAATACTTTTGCAATATTTTCTTCGTGCTTTGTTTCAGAATCGACTTGCACCAATTCCATAAATTCGTCGATTAAACGTTGTTGATTAATTTCGATTTCTACCAAGTTGTGCACCTCCGTTGATTATAAAGGAATATTACCGTGTTTCTTCTTCGGACGTTCTTCTTTCTTATTCTTTAACATTTCAAGAGCTTGATTTAATTTAATTCTAGTTTCGCGTGGGTCAATGACATCATCTACCATACCAAGACCAGCTGCCACATATGGATTGGCAAACTTTTCACGATATTCATTGATTTTATTCTGTCTCGTTTCTTCTGGTTGATCGCTTTCTCTAATATCTTTCGCAAATATAATATTTGCAGCACCCTCTGGTCCCATTACTGCAATTTCTGCATTAGGCCATGCGAAAACTAAATCAGCACCGATCGACTTACTATTTAAAGCGACATAGGCACCACCGTAAGCCTTACGGGTAATGACAGTAATTTTTGGCACGGTTGCTTCTGAATAAGCGTATAAGATTTTAGCCCCATGTCGAATGATTCCCCCATGTTCTTGTTTAACGCCTGGGAAGAATCCTGTTACATCTTCAAACGTGATTAATGGAATATTAAATGAATCACATAGACGAATGAATCTAGATGCTTTATCACTTGAGTCAATATCTAATCCACCAGCTAAAAATTTAGGCTGGTTACATACTAATCCAACTGTCTCACCTTTAATTCGAGCAAACCCAACAACCACATTCTTCGCGAAGTCAGGATGTATTTCAAAGAACGATTCATCATCGACAACCTCATTAATAATCGTTCGTACATCATATGGTCTAATGGAGTCAAATGGGATTAAATCAGTTAAATCTTCTCTAAAATCTTCTTTAGGTGTATATTCAACCTTAGGAGTCTTTTCCTCCTGATTTTGCGGCAGGTATTGTACTAAATCCTTAACTTGATCCAATGCCTCTTCTTCTGTTTCGGCTTTCAGATGAGCATTTCCGCTCTTACTATTATGTACTTCAGCCCCACCAAGGTCTTCAGAAGTAATCTTTTCTCCTGTTACCGTTTCAATAACTTTTGGTCCTGTGATGAACATTTGAGAAGTCTTTTCAACCATAATCACAAAATCAGTAATCGCTGGAGAGTATACGGCTCCACCAGCACATGGACCCATAATAACAGAAATCTGAGGGATGACGCCAGAATAAATAGAGTTACGGTAAAACACATGACCATAACCATCTAATGATGCGACACCTTCTTGTATACGTGCACCACCTGAATCGTTCAAACCAATAAAAGGTGTGCCATTTTTAGCAGCTAAATCCATGACAGCCGCAATCTTTTTACCATGCATTTCACCTAAGGCTCCGCCATAAACGGTGAAATCTTGTGCGAATAAGTAAACTGGACGTCCTTTTACTGTACCGTAACCTGTAACAACACCTTCACCAGGCACTTCTTTACCATTCATTCCGAAGTCGGTCACACGGTGTTCGATAAATGGGTTTAGTTCAACGAATGATCCTTCATCTAATAAATATTCAATACGTTCACGTGCTGTCATTTTCCCTTTATCTCGCTGTTTTTGAATTTTTTCATCGCCGCCACCTAATTCAACTTTACGGCGTTTATCATAGAGTTCATTAATTTTATCGTATATATCCATTAGTGATCCTCCTGTTCTTGTTCACAAAGCTCATAAAGTACACCTTGAGCAGCTTTAGGATGTAAGAAAGCTACTTGGCTATTATGTGCTCCAGTTTTTGGTTGTTCGTGAATAAGTGGAATGCCTTGTTCTTTTAAATGATTTAATCTCTCTTGAATATTATCTACATCTAAAGCAATATGATGAATACCTTCGCCTTTTTTCTTAATATATTTAGCAATCGCAGATTCCTCATTAAGTGGTTCTAATAATTCAATTGCGCTCTCACCTATTTTAAAAAACGCAACTCTCACATGCTCTGATGGTACTTCTTCTATTCCTTCAAATGAAAGACCAAGTGAGTCTCTATAAAATGGAATAGTCTCATCTAAACTGGATACAGCGATTCCGATGTGTGCGATTTTATTCATACGTGCTCACCTCGAACAAGCTCTGAGATATATTCAGCTATTTCTGTTGTAGGCGTACCTGAAGTAAAGATTTTCTTAACACCTTGTTCTTCTAAATAAGCGACATCATCTTCTGGAATCACACCACCACCGATCACTGGAATATCCTCAGCATTTTTATTCTTAAGTTCTTCTACTACTTTAGGAAATAAAGCTTTGTGTCCACCAGATAAGGAAGATAGTCCAACAACATCGACGTCTTCCTGAATTGCTGCTTGAGCAATTTGTGCGGCAGATTGACGTAAACCTGTATAAATCACTTCCATGCCGTGATCTCTTAAGGCCTGGGCGATAACCAAAGCACCTCGGTCATGGCCATCTAAACCTGGTTTTGCAATTAAAACCCTTATCTTTTGTTCCATCTCTTTTCCCCTCCTGAAAATTAAGCTCCTGTATATTCTCCGAACTCATCACGTAACACGTTACAAATTTCACCTACCGTAGCATAGGCTTTAACTGCATCTAAAATAAAAGGCATAACATTTGTCTTATGATCTTTTGCAGCTTGTTTTAAAGCAGAAAGCTTCTCATCAACAACTGTTTGATCACGTTTATCCCGAATTTCATGTAATTGCTTAACCTGACCTTTTTCTAACTGTTCGTCTACTTTTAATAGATCCGCATGAAGCTCCTCTTCAACTTGAAATTCATTTAAGCCAACAATGATATCTTCTTTAGATTCGATTTTCTTTTGAGCTTCATAGGCTGCTTGATGGATTTCACGTTGCATATAACCATCTTCTACCGCCTGAACAGCTCCACCCATTTCCTCAATACGATCAATGTATTTTAGGACTTCTTTTTCAACTTGATCCGTCATTTCTTCGACGTAATATGATCCTGCTAATGGGTCAACTGTATCAGCAACACCACTTTCATGCGCGATAATTTGTTGAGTTCGTAATGCAATACGAGCTGATTCTTCAGTTGGAAGTGCCAATGCTTCATCACGTGAATTTGTGTGTAAGCTTTGAGTTCCACCCATGACAGCAGATAGAGCTTGTAATGCAACACGAACAATATTGTTATCTGGTTGCTGAGCAGTTAATGTTGATCCGCCCGTTTGTGTATGGAAGCGTAACCGAAGACTCTTTTCGTTTTCTGCTCCATACTTCTCCTTCATTAGACGTGCCCAAATGCGTCTTGCTGCTCTGAATTTTGCTGCTTCTTCAAAGAAATTATTATGCGCATTAAAGAAGAACGCAAGTCTTGGAGCGAACTCATCCACTTTTAAACCGCTTTCAATTGCAGCATCAACATATGCCATACCATTTGCTAATGTAAATGCTACTTCCTGAACCGCTGTCGAACCCGCTTCACGAATATGGTAACCTGAAATACTAATTGTATTGAATTTAGGTACTTCCTTAGCACAATACTCAAAGATATTCGTAATTAAGCGCATCGACGGTTTTGGCGGATAAATATATGTGCCACGTGCGATATATTCTTTTAAGATATCATTTTGGATTGTTCCGGTGATTTTCTCTTTAGGGACACCTTGTTTTTCTGCAACCGCAATATACATGCATAGTAATACAGATGCAGGCGCATTAATTGTCATCGATGTACTAACCTGATCTAAAGGAATTCCATTTAATAATGTCTCCATATCTTCTAATGAATCAATTGCGACTCCAACTTTACCCACTTCTCCTTCAGCCATTGGATCATCTGAATCGTACCCAATTTGAGTTGGTAAATCAAAAGCTACTGATAAACCTGTTTGCCCTTGGTCTAATAAATATCTAAAACGTTGATTCGTCTCTTTTGCAGAACCGAAGCCTGCATACTGCCTCATCGTCCAGAAACGACTACGATACATGCCAGGCTGAATCCCTCGCGTGTAAGGAAACTGGCCAGGAAATCCTAGCTTCTCCATATAATCTTCATGCTGACTTTCATGCTTTGGTAAATATAACGGATCAATCTCTAAGTCCGATTTATTAACGAACGTTTCTTTTCGTTCTGGAAAGCGCTCTTGTGTTTTTTTCATTTTTTGTTGCCATTGTTCTTTGGATTGATTAAAGTTTTCACCCATTTTGAATCTCCCTCCTAATGCGTCTAGCAATCTACTGTGTCTAATTATGAAATTTTATAAGGTAATATAAAATAAAGTGTAAGAAAATTCTCTCCTATTACTATTTTAAAGGAAAGATTAATCTTGTCCAATCAAACTTTTTCTTTTACAATAAATAATAGCGTTATCTGTAAGGGAGGAATCCATCGTGTCGAAAAAACAAAAGAAAAAGCAGCCGCAAGCTCCTTTTTCATCAAGAAACAGAAAGCGTAACATTTGGACAACGATAATCATTTGGTTAATGGTTATTACAATGTTACTTTCAGTTTTTACATTCGGTGCTGCTATGTTTATATAATTCTCAAAAATAAAAGGTATGAGCGAACTTGCTCATACCTTTTTGTCTACTAAAAATCCCGCTTCTTCTAAAGCCTTTTCAGCTTCATCTAAATCTTCCTCGTGATTAGCTACAATGGTATGTAAATGGATGCCTTCCGTTAATTCAGATAACAATGAAGCACTTGACTCTTCTAATTGGTTTAAAAACTTCTTTACTTCTTTGCGGTTCGAGATTCTGAGCTGTGCTGTAAACTCTCCATAAATCGGGTGATCCACCGTAACATCTTTCACAAACACGCCATGATCAACTAAAATATTCAACTCATGTTGTGTATCTTGTGGACGATGATAGCAGGCTATCGTACGTTCAATCCCTGAACCTTCCTTCTGATCCGCCATATATATGTAACCCTGACTCGTCGCCAGAATGGGTTCTTTTCTTGCTTTTAGTATAGCCATATCCCCAACAATGACTTGCCTGCTTACGCCTATCTTTTCAGCTAATTCACGTCCTGACTGTGGTTCTTGACTTGTTTTTAATAGTTTAAGTATATATTCTCTTCTTTCATCTGCTGTCATTTTATGTTTCACAAATGACTCCTCCTTAAGGATTCAATTCTACTGTACCTTTATATTGCAATGTCATCGCTACTAAAAAGCGACCTAATTCTTTAACTTGGTTCATGTTAGTTTGTCTACCAAACGATATTCTAAAAAAACCTTTTGCCTTAATTTCGTCTTCTTGTAAGGCTCGTAATGTATTGGGCGTTTGATTATATTTAACATCACAGGCACTGCCTGTAGATATCGCATAACCTTGTCTATTACATTCTAACATAACCCATTGACCTTCTATTCCTTCAATTGCCATGCCAATTATTGAGGGTAGTTGTTTTTGGTTTTTATTTTCGTATATCGTTATAAATTCTTTAATAGGTTCTAATTGTTCGATAAAAGCTTCTCTTAATTCAATCAATTGCTTCTTTTCACTTTCCATCAATTCAATTGCTTCGTTTGCTGCGACCGTGAAGGAAACAATACCTGGTAAATCATAAGTGTTACCATGTAAAATTAATTGTTCAAGGCTTGTTGTCGGTTGATGGTTAGTATAAAGAAATCCGATCCCTTTAGGCCCGTAAATTTTATGTGAAGACACAGATAAACTATCCACCACTGGGGAGATATTTTTCAGGTCAATTTTACCAAAGCTTTGAACACAATCGACGTGTAAGAAAATATCGTGTCTCTTACATATTTCAGCAACTTCATTGATGGGTTGTATCGTTCCAATTTCTCCATTTATATGTTGAACAATAACCAGCGCAGTATCGTTAGTAATCTCATATTTTAGAAAATCTATATCAATTTGACCATTTCTTGTAAAAGGAATATGGCTAACTTTGTAACCTTCTAATTCTAAGAATCGGGTGATTTGATGATTTGAATTATGCTCAGCTGTTGATATGATAATATGTTTTCTATTATCTTGGTTTAAAAGGAGTTTAATTCCTAGCATATTACTTTCTGAACCACCATTTGTAAAATAAATCCCCTCCCGCTCTCCTCCTATTAAATTCGCTAAAGTACCTTTACATTGCTCTAGCAACTGTTCAGATTGAGCTCCTAAATCATGAAGGCTATTTGTATTACCATAATATTTTTGAGCCACTTCAATATAAGCTTTAAGCGCCTCATTACTCATTGGTGTTGTTGCGGCGTAATCAAAATAAATCATGACATTCATTCCCCTTACAGAAAATTTCTTTCTCCTCTTGTCATTCATTAAATTATATGTAAATATATATGTCAAGACAGGTGTAAAAACATATAGTTATCATTAATTATTACCAAGTCATGTTGAAAGAAGGATGAAGGGTGAACAAATTAAAACTTAAACAACAATTAGAGCACTTTTTTATTGAAGATATAGGGTATCAAGACCTTACTACAGAATCAATTTTTGATGAACGTCATGGAAAAATAATTGTAATCAGTAAATCAGAAGGCTATTTTTGTGGCGAAGACATTATTACATATGGTTTTAAACTTTTTAACCCAACGATTGATGTTAATGTTTCTGTTCATGACGGAGAAAACATTTACCTAGGGCAAACCTTAGCTCAAATTGTAGGTCCAATCATAGAATTACTTCAAGCTGAACGGGTAATTCTGAATTTAATTCAGCGTTTAAGTGGTATAACTACGAAAACTAAAATGGCCACTGAATTGTTGAATGGTTCACCAACTAAAATAACTGATACACGTAAAACTACACCAGGATTAAGAATGCTGGAAAAGTACGCTGTTAAACAAGGTGGTGGAAGTAATCACCGTTTTGGGTTGGATGATGCGGTTATGATCAAAGATAACCACATCAATTTTTGTGGGTCTATTTCAGATGCAGTTCATAAAGTTCGTGATCATGTTGGACATATGGTCAAGATAGAAGTTGAAGCAGAAAATCAAGAGCAAGTGAAAGAGGCTGTTTCTGCTAAAGCAGATTGCATTCTATTAGATAATATGACACCGCAGGAAATTTCAAATTCTCTTAAATTAATTCCAAACTCTATCCTAACTGAAGCTTCTGGTGGGATTCAGTTAAACGATTTACCTGAATATGCTCATTTAGGTCTTGATGTCATTTCATTAGGCTGTTTAACACATCAGATTGAATCTTTGGACATCAGTGCGGAAGTCTATTTTGAGGATCGAAAGGAGATATAAATTATGAGTTTACTAAAACAAATGGAAAAAAATATATCTAGTATCCCTGAACAATATAAAAATTCAACGGATGAAGAACTCATAGAAATGATAATTTCTGCTAAGAAGCAATTGGGAAACGACTTATTCATTCCTGGCCACCATTACCAAAAGGAAGAAGTTATTCAATTTGCTGATGCGCGAGGAGATTCACTGCAACTTGCCCAATTATCTGCAAACACGAGTGCTAAATATATCGTATTTTGTGGCGTTCATTTCATGGCTGAGACGGCTGACATTCTTTCTGATGATAATCAATCGGTTTATCTTCCAGATTTAAGAGCAGGCTGCTCAATGGCAGATATGGCAGATATTCAACAAACAGAATATGCCTGGAATGAGTTAATGCAGATATTTGGTGATACGATTCTACCCATGACATATGTGAATTCAACGGCAGCAATTAAGTCTTTTGTCGGTAAACATGGGGGCACAACTGTAACTTCATCAAATGCTAAAAACGTTATGAAATGGGCATTTAAACAAAAACAGCGACTACTATTTTTACCTGACCAACACCTTGGGCGTAACACAGCTTTCGAACTAGGTATCTCGTTAGAGGAAATGGCTGTATGGGATCCAATTTTAGAAAAGCTACATTTTGATGGGGACTTTGAAGATGTGAAGGTTATCTTGTGGAAAGGCCACTGTTCAGTTCATGAAAACTTCACCGTGTATAATGTCGAACAAGTTCGAGAGCAATATCCTGATATGAATATCATTGTTCATCCAGAATGCCGTCGTGAAGTAGTGGCTCTATCAGATTATAGTGGTTCAACTAAATATATTATTGATCAGATTGAAAATGCACCATCCGGTTCAAAGTGGGCTATTGGGACCGAAATGAACTTAGTAAAACGGTTAATTAAAGAGAACCCGGACCAAGAAATCATTTCATTAAACCCTCATATGTGTCCTTGCCTGACAATGAATCGAATTGATTTACCACATTTAGCTTGGAGTCTAGATTCGATTATTCAGGGACAGCCTATTAATCAAATTACGGTTGATGAAGATATTGCTTACAATGCAAAATTAGCACTCAACAGAATGTTAAATCTCTAATTATAGATATAAAAGCTCGGTTATAAATAAACTGAGCTTTTATTTATTTTCATAATTTATAAGGCCTTTCATTCTTAGTACGTATAATCATAAAATAATTACTGTTTCATCCAAATTATTTAGAAAGAAAGTCTGCTTCATCATAGATCTCTTCTGAACTAACCCCCAGCCATTCACTCGGAGTTAAATTAGGATGTTTATCAAGGTAGGATTTTACCATTTTATAACCCACGCTATAACCATAAAATCGAGGTAAATCTCCACCTCCAAACATAATTTCTATATATCGATTTATATCTTTTACGGATGAATGAGGCTCAATCATTTCCCAATGTGTCAAACTATAATAAGGATAGACAGGAAAAAATGAGCCATCAGGATGAACAAGTTTTTCAAACGCTACTGCTTTTCCTTCAAATACTATATTGTCTAAAAAAGTAGTCAATCCTTCACTACTAAAATATTTATGAGTCCATACGCTATGGTGATATTCGTGAGCAATTCCTGTTTTGAGTGTATCTTCATTGAAGTGCCCTGTATAAAAAAACATTATCTTACCAGAACCAACAGTAACCAAATTACTAGGTGTTTTTAATTCTACAACAGGCACTACACATACAGTTGTATTGATTTGTACAAGTAGATATTCAGAAGAGGTGAATAAAGCATTTTTAATCACTTTACTCACATGTTCTTGGTCAATATCTTGTATTAAGTTTTTTAAAGCCGTATAGTCATTCTGTGTATTATTCAAAAAAAGATCAACTAAATGCAAATATTCTCCGTCTGCAAAACACTGATCGTAAATTGGGTCAATAATAATAGATTGGTATAGCTCTTTAATGTTCTTTTGCTGTTTGTCTTGAGTTGCCTTTTCAAAATAGTCATTATAAAGCTTATAAGCATTAACGATTTGGAAAGGTTGTCCAGTATCTGGGTGTTCGAATGAAACAGTAATATCGTCTTCTTTATTTTCACAACTGCTTAATATTAGAAGTGCTGAAAAAATAATTAATAAATTATTAATTAAGATTTTTTTACTCCTCAATACCTTCTCCCCCTAAAAATCAGCAAAGAACTTATTTCTCATTTATCTCTTCTAACAAAGAAATAATCTTTTCATTTTGTTCTATCAATTTATCATTCTGGCTTCTAAATCTTGCAAAATCGAATAGGAAAATTATTAAAATAATCATTATGAAAAAAATTAACACTTACTTCACCTCAATTAATCTGTTGTTGAATATGTTTTATGTATGTTAACTCAATCAGTTAATTTGAAAATGTATTCTTCTATTTCTTTGTTACGAGCATTGGCATACCCTGTATCTTCGCCAATAATCTGAAACCCGCATTTTTCCAAAACTCTGAGTGAGCTAATGTTATCCTTTGCCGTTCTGCCATACAAAGGTCTAATAGAAACGATGTTTAATAGCTCTCTTAGCGCATTGCTAGCGATCCCTTTTCCCCAAAACTTTCTATCAATCCAATACGTAACTTCCCACTCACCAAATTGTTTAAAACAGATGATGTTTCCAACTACTTCCTGTTCGACTATGATGGCACGTTTTACAATGCTTTCGTCACCAAGAATTTTGTTCCAGTGATTCATAAATTGCTCCCAGTTATCTGGTTCCTTAGCTGTGAATGCAGCCATTTGCAAAGCATCATGATCCTTCTGAAATTCAAAAAACACTGGCAAATCATTCTCATTTATTTCTCTTAATGTGATATTCATTTTCTTTCTCCTCTCTACTTTACTATTTTACTTAGTGACTAAAGCTAAAATCTGTTTTGATTTCCCAATAGTCAGTTAGTATACTTACTTGACTTTTTTGTAAATAAACTATCCCTAACACTTTCTTTTCAGTTTCATTTTCAAATGTGAGAAGTCCATGAGGTAAATAATCATATTTAAAACCTTTGTTGATAGGAACTTGAAATTCTCTTGAACTGTTGTTTATTTTATTTATTATATTTCTAATCTCATTTAAATCATGAATAACGTGTGTCTGCTCATTCATTTTTGTAATCGTGAGTTGATTATAGTCACCTTTTATAATTTTATAGTTGTAGGAATAAATAACAGCTAAGATAATAACTAAACCTATAGAAATTAAAAATAATAATGATTTCTTTTTTCTCATGAACTTCCCCCTTAAATAATCACTCCAAATCAATTTCATTCAATAATCTCACAAAATCCGTTTCAATGTCTCCATTAATAAATCCATGACCATTCACAGAATTTTCAGGAAAAACTAGTTCGTCGTCACTATTATAAGGCATCCAACCAATGTAAACACTAGCATCTGGTAGTAAACTATTAAATGTCACATTAGGATTCTGAGCTTTTGCTAACCTATTTGCACGGGTTAAAAAATTCCCCCATTCAATTGGTAACTTGAGAACGCCATACCCTTGTTCTTTTAAAGATAACTGCTTTTCCATTTGAATTTGTGGAATATATGTGTGTATTCCGTATGAAATATGATAACCACGATCACGAATCATATAAAATCTCATATAGTTCACATTGTCACGGGGATGAATATTCCAAACTATGAATGAAGAAGAAGGATCTTTTGAATCAATTCTCCAAACCAGAGGATCGCCTACAGTATTAATATAAACAGGTTTCCATTTATGTTTTTCCCACGTCCAATAGCTTGAACCATATTCTTCGTTACTGGATACAAACGGGACAAAAACATGCTCTGAATCCAATATGATTGTATCCTGAATCGTATCTACATCAGCTTTAGGAAAAATTTGATTGATTTCCTTAGCTAATTGCTGGTCTGATGGAAAATCAGTTGGCTTTGAAAAATAAAACCAGTAGATTAAAAATAGTGCCACCAAAATTACTCCACTTAATAGAATCACTTGTATTTTTTTCTTAGTCATCTCTGTTCCTCCATCAATACTGAGACCTCTCCGCGGAAATAATATTGCCCGGCTGCTGTAGAAACAAGTAACCCTTTTCCATCTTTCTCTAAATAAATGAGACCTTCAAACCCACTCCCCCACTTTGGTAAAGTATCTATTACAACGTAAGGGAACCGTTCATTTACTTTTGTTGAATCAGGATTAACTGTTAATTCTTGATACCACTGTTCACTATAGACAGATTCCTGCTTCATACTTTTAATTTGTTTTGATAAAATTTCCTTATTTAAAGAATACTCTTCACCAGATGGGTGCGTTTGAATGATATTAGCATTATGAGTATTTGCTATATAAGTTGAAAGTTCCTCTTCTGGATAAAGAACTGAATTAACCGGAATAGTTAGCAGGGAAGTTAAAATAAAAATAAACTGACCGAGAAAACCAATCCATGCATAAATTCGATATTTTTGCCAACTTTCACCTTTATTTCTAAAAGCAAACATTAATAACAAAACACCTAACGGCAAAATAGGAATGCGCATTGAAACACCTTGAAAGTTTAAATTAATAGTGAAAGAAAACATTCCAACTATTACAATTAAAATGACTTTCCATAGTTTCGGTTTATCTTGCAGTTTTTTATGTTTAATTAAGACTAAGCCACCAATAATAAGCCATGCCACAATAGTAGCTATAATTGTCACCACATTACTATATACCATACAGTTTACTTCCTTTTCTATGTAAAATAGCCATCTAATGACTAGAGTTACCTTTTTATTAGTGATATTTCCTGTTCTATTAAGAGCTTATTGATTATAAAAAAATAATAGTTTAATAGATATCCACTTCATAAAACAAGCTTAACTTTATTTAATCTAGAAACAAGCAATTTAAAATTTAAAGCTTTGAACCAATTATTTGTAGGCGTTATATTATGTATATTCCTTTTTCATATTAACATAAATATCCAACCTATATATGTAAAACTTGTTAATTATAAAATAGACATTTAGAACAAAAAAACTACAAAATTGTTATAACAATTTTGTAGTTAAATTTATTAAATATCACTTTTCTTATATGATCTTTTTAAAATCAAATATTGTTCAATTTCATTTAATAATAAATATAGGTTCGCACGTTCTTCAAAGGTTTTTCGGTCGTTAGGAAGTTCTTCTTTATTAAATTCTTTTCGTATATTTTGAAGTTTCTCTAGATATTTAACAGCCGTGTTTTGAGGTTGAACATGATCTGATAAGTCTTGAAACAATTCACCTATATAGTCATACTCATCTTTTGTAGCATGAATGCGACTGATTAATGGTAACATTCGTTCCAATACTTCAAACTGCTTTTGACGCATATGAAAATAATGATAATAAGGATGATGACTTCTTAATAAATGGTTTTCGACATCTCTAGATGCCAAATTGTTAGCATGATCAAGTAATTGTGCTACTTTAGTAAATTCAGCACCTGTCCAAGAATGTTCCCCCGTTTTTAGAAAGTGAGCAATTTCTTCCAATATTTTTGAGAAATTTTCTTCAATTTCATTTTGTACTTCTCCAAGATCTGATTCCAGGCTTGGCATATACAGGTTTAAGAATAAAGCAACACCTAAACCTACGACCAATAATATTATTTCATTAATCACAACACCCGTGGTTAATTGGCCAGCCCCGTAAATGTGTAAAATAATTACTGAACTCGTCACTACACCTTCAGTAATTTTCAATTTTACTGTGATCGGAATAAATATAATTAAGACAATTCCAACAGCTACAGGCATATACCCTACCAATTCAAACGTTGCTCCGGATACAACAATTCCTATTAAACATGCATAAAAACGGTACCAAGCACTTAGAATGGAACGTCTCCTTGTCACCTGGATACAAAGAATTGTTAAGATTGCTGCCGAAATAAAGTTATCTAAACCAATCAGTTGAGCAATAAATATGGATACGGGAGCACCGATTGCTGTTTTTATGGTCCTTGAACCAATCTTAAACATAATTCAGCCTCTTTCTTAGTTTCTATCATTACTATATCTTATCTGTAAAAAAGACAAAAGAAAAAAGGTGGTTAATAACCACCTTTATCTACACTTAGTATTCTTCACAATACTCATCAAATAAAGATTGTAGTTGTTGTACTACTTCCATTGGTGTTGAAGATTCGATTTCATGACGCTCCACCATTTTTTGAATTTTACCGTCTTTTAATAATGCGAAAGAAGGAGAAGATGGTGGGTAACCTTCGAAATACTCTCTCGCTCTCTCAGTAGCTTCACGATCTTGCCCTGCAAAAACAGTTACAAGATGATCAGGTCTATGATCATGATGAACAGCATTAGCTGCTGCTGGACGAGCAACGCCACCTGCACAACCACAAGTTGAGTTAATCATTACAAGTGTTGTACCTTCTTTTGCAAGAGCTGCATCTACTTCCTCAGGTGTTGTTAATGATTCAAAACCAGCTTCTGTAATTTCAGTTCTTGCCTGGTTAACAAAATCTTGCATATAAATGTTAAAATCCATTTTAAATGGCTCCTTTTTTCAAATATTTAAGTATACATTAATATCCTATCAATTTTATAGTGCTCTTTCAATTATATTGCCACTATTATTTACTTTATACATGCTCGTTTTCTATGTATTAAAATTTTTAAATAATAAGTGAAAAAGTAGATGGCGTGATGCAACCATCTACTTTTTTAAATTTAACAATTAATAAACAGACGTGTTGTCTTTAGACATGTTCTCTAAAATTTCTTTAACACGCTGCATGAAGTTACCACATACTAAACCATCTAAGATACGGTGATCTAATGATAGACATAAGTTAACCATATCTCTCGCTGCAAACATACCGTTCATATAAACAGGTTTCTTAACAATAGATTCAACTTGTAATATCGCAGCTTGAGGGTGATTAATAACTCCCATAGACTGAACCGAACCAAATGAACCAGTGTTGTTGACAGTAAATGTACCACCTTGCATATCATCATTTGTTAATTTACCGTTTTTAGCCTTATTAGCCAATTCAACGATATCTTTTGCAATTCCTTTAATGCTCTTCTCATCTGCATTTTTGATAACAGGAACAAACAATTGATTTTCATTGGCAACAGCGATTGATAAGTTAATGTCTTTCTTCTGAATGATCTTATCGCCACCCCACATACTGTTTAACTCTGGGAACTCTTTAAGAGCTTGTGCCACAGCTTTAACAAAGAATGCAAAGTAAGTTAACGAGAAGCCTTCTTTTCGTTTGAAGTCTACTTTTAATTCATCTCGTAAATTAACAAGGTCAGTTACATCAACTTCTACCATCATCCAAGCATGTGGTATTTCAGTCGTTGATTTAACCATATTTTGTGCAATGGCTTTTCTAACACCTGTAACTGGAATTTCTACATCACCTGCTTCTGCAGTTTGCGTTTCTGCAGGAGCTTGTGGTTGAGATGGTGCTGCTTTAGGTTGTGATGGCTGCTTTGTTTCTTCAGCCTTAGGTGCTGAATCAGCTTGCGGAATATTACCTGATTCAATGATTTTTTCTAAATCTTTACGAGTAATTCTTCCGCCACGGCCAGAACCCTCGACTTCATTTAAGTCAATATCATTTTCCTGAGCTAACCTTAATACAGCAGGTGAATAACGTTTCTTCATTGATTGATCTTTCTGTTCAGCCTGCTCTTCTTGTTGTTCATTTGAAGAATCGTCTTTTTCATCGGATTCAGTTGCTTCCTCACTCGCTCCACCTTCTACTTCGATGTAGCAAATAAGTTCTCCGACTTCAATTGTATCGCCTTCGTTAGCCACTAATTCTTTTATCGTTCCAGTAAAAGACGATGGAACTTCGGCATTAACTTTATCCGTCATTACTTCTGCAATTGGATCATATTTATTAACTTGGTCACCGACACCGACTAACCAAGAACTAATTGTACCTTCTGTTACACTTTCACCTAGTTGGGGCATTGTGATTTTTTCAACGCTCATATCTCTTAACCTCCTTTATCAGTCAATTAAAATTCTGCTAAGTCACGCATAGCTTCTTCAACTTTGTCTGGATTAACCATAAAGAATTTCTCCATCGTTGGTGCGTAAGGCATAGCCGGAACATCTGGACCAGCTAATCGTTGAACTGGAGAATCTAAATCAAATAAGCAGTTCTCAGAAATAATTGCTGCTACTTCACTCATGATACTTCCTTCTTTGTTATCCTCTGTAACAAGTAATACTTTACCTGTTTTCTTAGCCGCTTCAATAATAGCTTCTTTGTCTAATGGATAAACCGTTCTTAAATCTAAGATGTGAGCTGAAATACCTTCTTCTTCTAACTTTTCAGCAGCTTGAAGAGCAAAGTTAACACATAAGCCATAAGTAATAACTGTAATGTCATCACCTTCACGCTTAACATCAGCTTTTCCAATTGGAAGTACATAATCATCTTCAGGTACTTCACCTTTAAGTAAACGATACGCACGTTTATGTTCAAAGAATAAGACTGGATCTTCATCACGAATGGCTGCCTTTAACAATCCTTTTGCATCATATGGGTTAGAAGGCATAACAATTTTCAATCCTGGTTGATTGGCAAATACTGCTTCAACAGATTGTGAGTGGTATAACGCACCGTGTACGCCACCACCGTATGGTGCACGAATTGTAATTGGGCAGCTCCAGTCATTATTCGAACGGTAGCGAATTTTTGCTGCTTCAGAAATAATCTGATTGACTGCTGGCATAATAAAGTCTGCGAATTGCATCTCTGCAATTGGACGCATTCCATACATTGCTGCACCAATACCAACACCAGCAATAGCTGATTCAGCAAGAGGTGTATCAATTACACGTTCTTCTCCAAACTGATCATAAAGACCATCTGTGGCTTTGAATACGCCACCTTTTTTACCGACGTCTTCTCCTAATACAAATACTTTTTCATCACGTTCCATTTCTTCTTTCATCGCTAGAGTAACAGCTTGAATATAAGACATAACTGGCATAATTATTCCCCTCCCTCTTCAGCGTAAACATGCTTTAGGGCACTCTCTGCTTCTGCATATGGTGCATTTTCAGCATAATCAGTCGCTTCATTAATTTCTTTATCAATTTCTTTAATCATTTCTTCTTCTTTTTCATCTGTAAGTACACCAGCATCTTTTAGGTATTGAGTGAATAAAACAACACAGTCATTCTTCTTCATTTCCTCAATTTCTTCTTTATCACGATAAGCTGTGTGGTCATCATCACTCGAGTGAGCCGTTAAACGGTTCGTTACAGCTTCAACTAGAGTTGGACCTTCGCCATTTACAGCGCGCTCTCTTGCTTCTTTAACTACTTTAAAGACTTCAAGAGGATCATTACCATTAACTTGGTGTCCTGGCATTCCATAACTTTTCGCACGATCTGCAACTGTCTCTGAAGCTACTTGTCGATCAAGTGGTACTGATATAGCATACTTATTGTTCTCAACCATTGTAATAACAGGTAATTTATGAACACCTGCGAAGTTTAAACCTTCGTGGAAATCACCTTGGTTTGAAGAACCTTCACCTAAAGTAACGAAAGAAACAAAGTCTTTCTTTTCCATTTTACCTGCAAGAGCTACTCCAACTGCATGCGGTAACTGTGTTGTAACTGGTGATGAACCAGTTAAAATACGATTTTTCTTCTGTCCAAAGTGACCTGGCATTTGACGACCACCTGAGTTAGGGTCTTCAGCTTTAGCAAAGCCAGATAGAAATAGTTCTCTCGGTGTCATACCAAAAGCTAAAACTACTCCCATATCTCTGTAATAAGGAGCTGTGTAGTCCTTTTCACGATTAAGCGCAAAAGAAGCTCCTACTTGGGCTGCTTCCTGCCCTTGACACGAGATTACAAATGGTATTTTTCCTGCGCGGTTAAGTAACCACATTCTTTCGTCAATCTTACGAGCCATCAACATGGTGCGGTACATTTCAATGACTTCTTCATTAGTTAAACCTAATTCCTCATGACGGTTTTTAGTCATAATTTAACCTCCCCTAAAATTATCCGTGTATTTGTTTTCCATCGACAGCTAATGCTGCTTCACCCATTACTTCTGATAGTGTCGGGTGCGGATGAATTGAATGTGCGATTTCCCATGGTGTTGCATCTAATACTTGTGCTAAACCAGCTTCAGAAATCATATCTGTCACGTGTGGTCCAACCATATGAACACCAAGTAAATCTTCTGTGTCTTTATCTGCAATCATTTTCACAAACCCGTCTTTTTCACCATGAACTAAAGCTTTACCAATAGCTTGGAAAGAAAACTTACCAACCTTTACATCATAGCCTTTGTCTTTAGCTTGTTGCTCAGTTAAACCTACACTAGCAATTTCAGGATTTGAGTAAATACAGCTTGGGATATGATTATAGTTAATTGGCATAGGATTTTGATTAGCCATATGTTCAATAGCAACCATGCCTTCATGAGAAGCGACGTGAGCTAATTGCATACCACCAATTACATCACCAATAGCATATATGTGTGATTCTTTTGTTTGGTAGAAATCGTTAGTTTTAATCGCACCTTTTTCTAGAACAATATCTGTATTCTCTAAACCGATATTGTCAACGTTAGGTGCACGTCCAACTGAGACTAACATTTTATCAGCTTTATATGTTTTGTTCTCACCTTTTAATTCGGCTTGAATTTCTACATTTCCTTCTTTTTTAAGCGTATCAGGTAATACCTTTGCACCTGTTACGATTTTAACTTTTTTCTTCTTCATCAGTCTCTTAACTTCTTTTGATACAGCTTCGTCTTCAGTAGGTAAAATGCGATCCATGTATTCTAAGACTGTCACTTCCACTCCAAAGTCAGCGAGCATTGAAGCCCACTCGATACCAATAACACCGCCACCAACAATAAGAATTGATTTAGGTAATTCCTCCATATGAAGAGCATGATCAGATGACATAACCATCTCGCCATCTAACTCCAGGCCTGGTAGTGATTTTGGACTTGAACCAGTTGCGATTAATACATTTTTAGGAATGATAATTGTATTTTCTTCACCGTCATTACGCTCTACTGAAATTGTTCCAGCTGTAGGTGAAAAAATACTAGGTCCTAAAATTCGGCCAAATCCTTCAAATACATCAATTTTTCCTTTTTTCATTAATCCTTGAACGCCCATATGTAATTGATCAATTATGGCTTGTTTACGTTCTTGAACTTTTACAAAGTTAAGCGATGTATTCTCAGTCATTACACCATACTGCTCTGCTTCTTTTGTCTGCTTAAATACTTCTGCACTTCGTAATAATGCTTTTGATGGAATACATCCGTTATGTAGGCAAGTACCACCTAAATTTCCTTTTTCTACGATTGCAGTCTTTAAACCTAGCTGGCTTGCTCTAATGGCAGCTACATAACCACCAGTACCTCCACCAAGTACAACAACATCATATTCTAAGGCCATTTTCAAACCCCTCTCTATTCAGCTTTATATTCTTTAACCACTTCTTGCTTTGATAATACTCTTAAAGCACCTTTTGCAAGCGCTTCCATCTCGTTTTCTCCAGGATAAACCAATACATCGGATATCCAGTCCACATGATTTGTGATTTTCGCTACAAACTTCTTACCATAAGCAATTCCACCAGTTAATATAATTGCATCAACTTGACCTTTTAAAACTACACTGATCGAACCAATTTCTTTTGCAATTTGGTAAGCCATTGCGTCATAGATTAATTCGGCTTGTGAATCTCCATTTTCTATTCTTTTTTCTACTTCAACTGCATCGTGTGTATCTAAGTGATTGACAAGGCCACCTTGACCAACTAATTTTTTTTTGATTTCATTTTTTGTTAGTTCACCTGAAAAACATAACTCTACTAATTGCCCCGCCGGAAGTGTACCCGCTCTCTCAGGTGAAAATGGTCCATCACCATTTAACCCGTTATTTACATCAATAACTTTACCTTCAGAATGAGCACCGACCGTAATTCCACCGCCCATATGACACACAATTAAATTTGCTTGTTCATATGGTTTATTCATTTCTTCACACGCTTTTCTTGCAACTGCTTTTTGATTTAGTGCATGAAAAATGCTTTTTCTCGGTAATTCCTTTAAGCCAGATATTTTTGCAACATCTGTCATTTCATCTACAACTACCGGATCAACAATGAAAGCTGGAATGTTTAAATCAGTAGCGATTTCATTAGCAATTAATCCACCAAGATTTGATGCATGTTCTCCATTATATCCAGCCTTCAAATCTTCGATCATCGCCTCATTAACTGCATAGGTGCCACCTTTTATCGGTCTAAGCAATCCACCTCGGGCACAGACTGAATTAAATTTGGATAGGTTGAAGCCTTCCTCATCTAAACTCTCTAATATAACTTGCTTACGAAAGCTAAATTGATCCATCAGCTGATCAAATTTATCCAACTCACTCGTTTCATGGCGAATTGTTTTTTCATAAATACTTAATTCATTTTCAAAAACACCAATTTTCGTTGATGTTGATCCCGGATTGATAATTAGCGTTCGAAAAGATTGATTCACTTATAATTCCTCCATCATTTACTGGTTTCTTCTAGAGATGATGTTGTGTTCATTTTGTAAGAAAGTATTTCTTGAACGACTAACACTCTCGATACGCTCTTCAGCCATACGGTCAGCAGCTAAATGAGTTGGAATGTTATCGCGTTTTGAAATTTCAAAGATTTTTTCTAAACTATCATAAATCGTTTCAATTTGTTTGAAAGCACGCTCTTTGTTATAACCATTTAATTCGTCAGCCACATTAATAACTCCACCTGAATTAATAACATAGTCTGGAGCATAAGCGATACCTAATTCATGCAGCTTCTCCCCATGACGTGATTCAGCTAATTGGTTATTAGCAGAACCAGCAATAGCTTTAGCCTTAAATTTAGGAATTGTATCGTCATTAATTGTTGCACCTAGTGCACATGGAGCATAAATATCACAATCAACTTCATAAATATCATCAGGATCAACAGCTTGTGCACCGAAATCATCCATTGCACGCTTAACTGAATCTTGATTAATATCTGTAACAATTAATTTCGCACCTTCTTCATGTAGATGTTTACACATGTTATATGCAACGTTACCTACACCTTGTACTGCAACCACTTTACCTTCAAGAGAATCCGTACCGAAAGCTTCTTTAGCAGTCGCTTTCATACCTAAATAACAACCATAAGCCGTAGCCGGTGATGGGTTACCAGAAGAACCGAATTCAGGCGAAATACCTGTTACAAAATCAGTTTCCATATAGATCGTATCCATATCATGAACAGTTGTACCAACATCTTCTGCTGTAATATAACGACCATTTAATCCTTGGATATAACGACCAAATGCTCTAAACATTTCTGGATTTTTATCCTTCTTAGGGTCACCAATAATAACAGTCTTACCTCCACCTAGATTTAATCCTGCTGCAGCGTTTTTATAAGTCATACCCTTAGCTAAACGAAGCGCATCTACTACTGCTTCTTCTTCTGAATCATACGTCCACATACGAGTTCCACCTAATGCAGGCCCGAGTGTCGTATCATGAATCGCAATAATCGCTTTTAGTCCTGAATTTTTATCCTGACAAAATACGACCTGTTCGTAATCGTTTTCCTCTAAATACTTGAATAATTCCATGTTTGTATTCCTCCCAAAAATTATGATGATAATAAAGCAAAAGCTAATGAATATATTTTACTCTCTGCCGAATCAGCGCGAGAGGTTAAAACTATTGGAGCTTTAGCACCGCTTATAATACCAGCCACTTTAGCGTTGGCAAAATACGTAAAAGATTTGTATAAAGTATTTCCTACTTCGATATAAGGGCAAACTAAAATATCTGCTTCCCCTGCAACCTCTGATTGAATATTCTTTTGTTCTTTCGATTCAAATGATATTGCATTATCAAAGGCTAATGGGCCATCTACAATACAATTAGTAATTTGACCTCTTTTTTGCATTTGTGATAGAACAGCAGCGTCGATTGATGCTTGCATTGCCGGGTTAACAATTTCAACTGCTGCCAGTGGTGCAACCTTAGGATTAGTCACGCCAATCCGGTTTACAACATCTACAGAGTTTTGTATGATTTGCACTTTTTCTTCAAGGTCAGGCGCAATGTTCATCCCTGCATCTGTTAAGAATAGGAATCGGTCACGATCAGGCATTTCGAACATAGCAACGTGTGATAAAATTCTTCCGTTTCTAAGACCTGAACCTTTCTTTAATACGGCTTTAAGTAAAATCTTTGTAGCGACATTACCCTTCATCAAAATATCAGATCTTTCTTCAGATACAGACAACACTGCTTTTTCTACAGCATTTTCAACGGATGTCGCATGGTGCAGTGTTATTTTTTCATTGTTAACATCCAGCCCCACTTCTTTTGAGGCCGTTGTAATATCTTCTATATTTCCAAATAACTTGAACGCTGCAAGATCTCGGTCAACACCATCTTTAACAGCTTTCAAAGTTTCTGCATTTGTTGCTTCAGCTACTGCAACAACTTTCTTTTCTTCCATGTTACATAGCTGATTAACTAAATCATCTAATGTCATAATTTCTCACCTTCATGTTGTTCGATTCTCAAGTGTCTTTACCTAAGTTGTATTTCTTCATTTTGTAATATAAATTTCTAATTGATATATTTAATTGTTCTGCAGTTTTTGATTTTATAAAATTATTCTTCTCTAATGTTTCTAAAATTAATTGCTTTTCAAATTCATCAATGGCGTCTTGCAAAGGAATCACTTCATCATCCTGTGTTCCATGTATAATATCTAAATCATCTAATGAAGTCTTTCTCAAAGGAGGCAGATGATTCTCCTTTATAGTTTCATCTTGAATTTCCATACTAATCATTGCACGCCCAACAATATTTTCCAACTCTCTAACGTTTCCTGGATAATTATATTTTCTCAATTTATTAAGAGCTTCATTAGAAATTTGTTTGACATTTCGACCATAATTTTCATTTAACTGATAAATCAGATGTAAAATTAATGGTTCTAGGTCTTCCATTCGTTCCCTTAGTGGTGGAATATTAATTGGAAATTTACTTAATCGATAATAGAGTGTTTCGCTGAACTCTTTAGTCATGATTGCCCGCTCTAAATTTACATTTGTTGATGCAATAACCCTGACATCAACAAAAATAGGTTCAGTGCCTCTTGCTCTAACTATTGTCTGCTCTTCTAAAACCCTAAGAATTTTAGATTGCAAATGGTGAGAAAGATCTCCAATTTCATCTAGAAATATACTTCCATGATGGGCTTCTTCAAAATACCCTTTTTGTTGCTCAGGTGCACCTTTTTCATCACCAAAAAGTATACGATCCAGCATGTCTTCATCATAAGCCGCACAATTGACGCGAATAAACTTCATATGTTTTCGCTTGCTCTCATTATGAATAGCATGGGCAATCAATTCTTTTCCTGTTCCCGATTCACCCCGGAGTAAAACTGGCGTTGGTGTTTTTGCGCCTACTTTAGCTTGTTCTAATGCGAGTTTCATATCACTTGATTCAGCAACAATATCATCAAATGTGTATTTAGCTTCAAGATTTCGTATGATTTGTCTTGCTCGCTTTAATTCGGAAGTTAAGGACTCAATTTCAGACAAGTCGTGTATAACACCTACACTTCCTTTTAACTTGCCATCCACTATAATTGGAGCAACGTTTACAAGGACATCTCTTTTATATGGCCCAACCTTCATTCGAGCTCCACGAACTGGGCGTCTTGTTTGCAAAACTTTCATATGCATACTTTCGCCCTCAGAGATATCAGCCGTTGCAGGCTTTCCAATAACTTCTTTATCAGATAAACCCGTTAACTTTGTGTAAGCCGGGTTAATCATAATACCTCGGCCGGTTTCATCCACTACAGAAATAGCTTCCTCACTTGATTGAATAATGGATTCGAGCATGACTTGGATTTCTTTAAGGTTCGTGATCTCTTCAGCTAGTCCAACTACTTCTGTGATATCTTTAAAAACAGAAAATGCTCCTAATAACTCTCCTTCATTAGTAATTAAAGGAATTCGAGTGGTAATAACACTTTTCTGATTTTCTAAAGTTAAATGTTGATTAATTTCTGATTCACGTGATTTCAGAATAAAAGGTAATTTAGAATCTGGAATGACATCAAGCACCTTTTGTTGCATTGCCTCTTCTTTACCAAGATTCAATATCTGACTTGCAGCTTCATTCATAAAAGTGATTTGCTCATTCGTGTTAATGACAATCATTCCATCATGTATAGAATTAAGAACCAAATCACGAGTCATGGTATTTTTTTGTACCTGTTTTAATAAGCTCTCTTTCTCATCGAGAAGTTCAAACATAATATGAGCAATTGAACCTGGAATTAAAACACAATTTTCTGGTTTAATTCGTAGCAATTCGTCAAATACTTCTTGATTACCAGTAGCTTCTACAATGATATCAATGTCACTCTCTACAGCTTGACGATAATCGATGTATGTATCTATATTTAATTCTTTAGCAAGTTTAACACCAGGTGCATGTTCATCTATATCAGCAATAGCTATAATGCGAAGCATCTCTGCTTGCTTAAACAACTTTAATATAGCGGTTCCACCCTTACCTGCTCCTACTATTATAACATTTTGCACACTTTACACCTACACTCTGCAAAAATTTGCACACTTCTATCTTAATGAAAGCGCTTAAATAATGCAAGATATTTTCATCGATTAATTTTATAATTATGATATACTACTTAAGGATAATGATATTAAGGTCGTGTTATAATGTATCGATTAATTGCATTTTTAGTTTTATTAATTCCAGGAATACTTGCTGTATATGGAATAAAGCTAATGAGGGATTCCTTTTTCGGTTTTGTTAACCCAGTCTTTTTTAACGTAATTATACAATTATTTGCAGGATTAATTTTTGTCATAATAGGTATTGGCTTTATTGGGGGATTTTTATTACACAGAGATCGTAAAAAGAACAAAACTAAAGGAAGATTTAAAAACGAAAAATGAGCTAGCTTCTTATCTGAAGCTAGCTCATTTTATTTATTCTTTATTATCTAACAACCATCGCCGACTCAAAAAAGTCGAGGTATAGAGATTTAACAGCTTTATTAATATCTTCTTCTCGGATTCCGAACATCATTGAAACATCGGATGATCCTTGGTTAATCATCTCAATATTAACGCCCGCTTTAGCAATAGCTGTTGTTGCAATAGCAGCTACGTTAACACGATTACTTAAACCTTCTCCAACAATTACAACCATCCCTAATCCATGTGTGATTGAAACATAATCAACATCTAATTCTTGCTTAATACGACTCATAAGACGTTGTTCTTTTTTCTCTGTCAGTTGATCAGAGCGTACAATAACAGACATACTATCGATACCAGATGGCGCATGTTCAAATGAGATCTGTTCTTCAACTAAAATATTTAATAAATTACGACCAAAACCTATTTCTCGGTTCATCAAGTACTTACTCACGTATATACTTGCGAATCCTTTATCACTTGCGATACCGACAATTGGACCATTATATTCTTCTTTATTTGCTACAATCATTGTACCAGGCGCTTCTGGTTCATTGGTGTTTTTAATACACACTGGAATGTTTTTATTAAAAGCTGGAATTAATGCTTCATCATGAAATACTGAAAATCCAGAATATGACAGCTCGCGCATTTCTTTATATGTTAAGAACTTAATTTCATTCGGCTCATCAATAATTGCTGGGTTTATACTATAAACTGAACTTACATCTGTAAAATTCTCATATAATTCAGCTTCGATTCCTGCTGCAATGATTGAACCAGTTATATCTGACCCGCCACGAGGGAAAGTCGTTAATACCCCTTTTTCTGTATAGCCATAGAAACCAGGAATAACAATAATTCCTTCTTTTTCTCTTAGTTTATATATCTTATCGTAACTGTGCTCTAATACCTGCGCATCACCAGGGTCATCACTCACAAATATTCCTGCATCTTTTGGATTAACGTATGTCGCATCTAATCCAATTTTATTTAAATAAGCACTAAGTACTCGAGCAAGTGAATCTTCTCCCATTGCTTTTAATGCATCCATTAAATGTGATGAGTTGGATGTTTCTTTTAATAATCGTTTTGATTCATTTTTTATACGTTCAGCAATTTCATCAGATAAATCCAAGTCTTTAGTGATAGACATGAAACGGTCAGTTATTTTCTGAAGCGTTCCTTCAACATCTTGTCCACTATTATATTGCTCACCAAGTTTAATAAATAAGTCCGTAACTTTTATATCTTCACTAAAACGTTTACCAGGAGCAGAAACAACAATGAATTTTCGCTGTGGATCATCTTTAATAATACTCGCTACTTTCTGCAACATTTCAGCGGATGCTACAGAACTACCCCCAAATTTTGCTACTTTCATGTAAAAAATCCCCTCCAAAGTTGATTTAACATTTAATAATTTTATCACGTTCATACCTGAATATGAAACCTAGAGAACGTGTGCTTTTCTACATATCATCGTCTATTTGTTAGCATTTTAAGTTTAAGGGAATACTTAGTAAAAAAAATAGCACCTCATCGAGTGAGGTGCTATTATATGGCATTATCCTACTTTATGCTCTAATCTTAACTTGTCAGCAATCATTGCAATGAACTCTGAATTTGTTGGTTTTGCCTTTGTAACACTTACTGTATAACCAAATATAGATGATAACGAATCAATATTCCCTCTGTTCCAAGCGACTTCAATAGCATGTCTAATCGCGCGTTCAACTCTTGAAGCAGTGGTATTGTATTTCTTGGCAATATCCGGATACAATACTTTAGTAATTGAGCCTAACAACTCAATATCGTGATATACCATTGAGATGGCTTCGCGCAAATATAAATACCCCTTTATATGAGCTGGAACACCGACTTCATGAATTATTGAAGTGATATTAGCATCTAAATCAATTTTCTTAGTCTGTTTGTTCTGTTGAAACGATTCCGATTTAATAGGTGTATGCTGAGCGGCACCAGCAGCTTGTAGAACTTGCTCTTTAAGTAGTTCTAAATCAAACGGCTTAAGCATGTAATATGTAGCACCTAATTCAACAGCTTTTTTAGTTACAGATTCATGACCGAATGCAGTTAGCATAATGACATTAGGAAATTCATCTAAATTCAAGTCGCGCATTTTTTCTAACACGGCTAAACCATCCACATGTGGCATAATGATATCTAAGATGAGTACGTCTGGATTAGTGTCTTCGATCATTGTTAAACATTCTCTACCGTTGTAAGCTGTGCCAACGACTTCAATCATATCCTCCTCATTAAAAAAATCCTCTAATAATGTGACTAATTCTCGGTTGTCATCTGCAATCCCTAAACGTACCTTTTCCATTAATGTTACCTCCCAGAATTTTCTTCTTATTTCACTATATTCTATTTCCATATTTCTCTTAAAAATCCTTCTTTTATCTTAAATTTTTTTAAATTATTTATTTTTTTATTTAATTTCTTGGATTATCTCCAAAATACGACATGTTTCTTGTTATTTTATTTTTATTTGTCGATAGTAAAACAAATAGTCGATGCTACCAACATTTTGGTAACATCGACTATTTTTAGCTTGCTTTTTGAGTTTGTTTTTCGGCTTCTATTTTTAATCCTGCTTCATTTAACATCCATTCTACATGCACACCATATCCACTTGTCGGATCATTTAAAAACACATGAGTAACTGCTCCAACTAATTTTCCGTTTTGTATTATTGGACTTCCGCTCATCCCTTGTACAATACCACCAGTTTTCTTTAACAATTCCTTATCCGTGACTTTAATTATCATCCCTTTTGTTTCAGGGTTTTTACTTGGAACACTGCTAATGATTTCAATATCGAAAGTTTTAACTTTGTCATCCTCTACAACAGTTAAAATTTGCGCTTTACCTTCTTTTACTTCATTGGCTTTAGCAACAGGAATTGGATCTTGATGCCCTTTAATAAAAGAAGAATCATTTAACTTACCAAAAATTCCATAATCACTATTAATTTGAATAGTCCCTAAGCTATCGTCATCCATCGAGAATCGAGCTTTCTTTTCCCCTGGGGTTCCGTTTTTACCTTTATTTATCGATGTGATATCAGAGGTCACTATTTTACCATTGTAAATATCAATGGGCTTTTTGGTTTGGTGATCCATAATAACATGACCTAAAGCTCCATATTTCTTGGACTCAGGATCATAAAATGTTAACGTTCCGATTCCAGCCGTAGCATCTCTTATAAATAAACCTAAACGATAAGCTTCATCCTTTACATCATAAGCGGGTTTAAATGACAAAGGAAAAATATGCTCTTCTCTTTTAATTAGCAGTTGAACAGGTTCCTTTTTTTCTTCTGTTTCTTTAATTTTTTTAATGAAATCACTCATATTGTCAACTTTATCCCCATTTAATTTCAAAATGATATCACCTATTTTAACCCCGGCTTGCTCAGCTGAAGATACTTTGCCATCATTCGTTTGAACGGGACTAAAACCAACAACAATAACACCAGAAGTGTGTAATTTTACTCCAATGGATTGACCACCAGGAATGACTTCACTTACTGTATTAGAATCTAATGCATAAACTGTACTGACGTGTGTGAATGGAATAAAAAACGAAACAAGGAGAATCAAATGTATTATATGGCGAGACTTTTTCATATTCACACTCCTCATTCCTATTTCGAAGCTGTAAGCTTAATTTGAGCTTTTGGGTGGTTTTTTAAACAGTTAAAACACATGCAATACAGTTTATCTTTTCCTTCTTTTCGTATTATTAATTAGAATAAAAAAATCGCCTAAATAGGAATCTGATCTAGGCGATTTATTATAAATTATACTTTCATTATTTAACACTTTTAGATTGTTCAATTAACTCTTCAGCATGTTGTTTGGTTGTATCTGTAATTTCTGTGCCTGAAATCATACGACTAATTTCAATGACAGATTCCTCTTTAGTTAATTGTTTGACAGTTGTAGTTGTTTCATGCTGCATTTGGTTTTTTTCAATAAGTAAATGTTGGTCTGCAATAGCGGCAACTTGAGGTAAATGTGTGATACACAATACCTGAGATTGTTTAGAAACGTGATGAATTTTTTGTGCTATCGCTTGAGCTACTCTACCGCTCACACCAGTATCAACCTCATCAAAAATAACACTGGTCATATTTTGATGTTCTGAGAAAATTCTTTTTAACGCTAACATGATTCTAGAAATTTCCCCTCCAGAAGCAACTTTTTGAAGAGGTTTTTTCGGCTCACCGGGATTCGTACTAATTAAAAATTGAATTTGATCCAGACCATTTTTCGTGAGTTTAATTTGTTTGTCTTTCCACTCTACCTCACCCGTTAATGTATCAAATAATACGTCAAACTCAGCCTTTTCAAGATATAAATCTTTAAGTTCATCATGGATTGCTGACTTTAATTTTTCTGCAACTTGTTTACGAATTTGGTGAAGTTGTTCTGCTTCCATTAATGCATCTTTTTCAACTTCATTAATTTGTTTCTCCAATGCCTGAATGTGTGTATCTTTATTTTCTAGTTGTTCTAATTCTTCTTCCATTGCTATCATCATATCAACGATGTCTTTAACATCTTTACCATATTTTCTCTTTAAACGATTAATTTCATGCAACCTTTTTTCAATTTCATTTAACCGATCTGGTTGAAATTCCATCTCGTCAAGATGGTTTCTTAATTCAAATGATAATTCTTCAATGGCATAATAATTGGCCTTTAGTTGTTCTGATAGTTGATTAAAAGAAGAATCCACATCTTCCAGATTCTCAAGAGACGTCATAGCATGACTCAAATAATCTAAACCTTTACTTTCTCCATATAACGCATAATAAGTTGTTTGTAAATGCTCATGGATTCGTTCAAAGTTGGCTAATTTATTCCGTTCTTCTTCCAGGTTTTCATCTTCGCCTACTTCTAATTGTGAATCTTGAAGTTCAGTTAATTGAAATTTTAATAAATCAATTCGTTGAGCAATCTCTTGTTCATTTTCAGATAAGTCCTTAAAACGATTTTTTAATCGGATATAATCATCATATAAATAGGTGTATGATTCTGTTGCCTTTGAAATAGATGGTTTATCGAATTGATCCAATAACTGAATATGTTTATCTGAATGCATTAACGATTGTGTTTCGTGCTGACTATGTATATCAATTATAGTTTGTCCAATTTCCTTAAGAATGGCTAAAGTGATCAATTTACCATTCACACGACAAATACTTTTTCCTTTTGAAGTAATTTGTCTTTGCAAGATAATACTGCCTTCCTCATCATATGGCAGGTCAAATTCATTCATCACTTGATAAACATTATGCTTTTCATTATCAATAAAAAATATGCCCTCAATATGTGCTTGATCTGTTTGGTGACGAACGAAATCAACAGATGCGCGTGCACCAGCTAATAATTGAATAGCATCGATAATAATGGATTTCCCTGCACCTGTTTCACCAGTTAATACAGTTAACCCTTCTTTAAAATCTAAACTTATTTCATCTATTATGGCAAAATTACGAATGTTGATTTGTCCTAACACATTAAACACCTCGTTTTAATTCAGCATTTCATTAAAGCTTTCAAAAACTTCTTCGCTATTTACTGGAGATCGACATATAATTAAGCAGGTATCATCACCACAAAGTGTGCCCATAATACCGTCCCAATCTAATTGATCTAATAACGCTCCAACAGCTTGAGCGTTCCCAGGAATGGTTTTTAAAACTATAAAATGATCCGCACGATCAATTGAAACAAAACTGTCCGCTAACATTCTTCTCAGCTTTTGAACTGGATCATATTTTTGGTCCTGTGGCAAACTATATCGATAAGACCCATCATGTGTAGGGACTTTAACTAACTGTAGTTCTTTAATATCCCGCGAAATAGTCGCTTGGGTCACTGGATAGCCGAGCTCGTGGAAACGACGTACCATCTCATCTTGAGTTTCTATATTTTCACTGGATATTAGTTCCCTGATTTTCATTATACGCTGAGATTTTTTCATGTTATCAACCACCAACTTTAATGTGTTATAACAAATCAATAAGGACTACTCATGTAGCCCTTACTTCTTTTTTTGAAATTCATTATGAGCTTGTTCGATTACTTCTTGTATTTTACCCTCATCAATATGGTTAGTTGCTTCACCTTCAGGCCATTTGGCATGGAGTAAAAATTCAATATTCCCGTCGCCACCTGTAATTGGTGAATAGTCTAAATTAATGATGTCATAACCTTCATTAAATACAAATTGTGTAATTTTTGAAACCACTTGAAGATGTACTTTAGAGTCTCTCACAATACCTTTTTTACCAACCTGTTCTCTTCCCGCTTCAAACTGAGGCTTAATTAAAGCTATAACGTCTGATTTAGGTTTCAAAAGGTTTTTTAGCACAGGGAATATTAATTTTAGAGAGATAAACGATACATCAGTAACTGCAAATTCTGGTACACCAAACTTCAAATCCTCAGGTGTAACATAGCGGAAATTAGTTCTTTCCATGACATGAACTCTGTGATCGTTTCTTAATTTCCAGTCTAATTGGTTATAACCAACATCAACAGCATAAACTTCGCTTGCACCTTTTTGTAAAGAACAGTCAGTAAATCCACCGGTTGATGAACCAATATCAATTATTAGTTTATCTTTCACACTCACATCAAAATTTTTTAAGGCTTTTTCTAATTTTAAGCCGCCTCTACTCACATATGGTATGGCTTTTCCTTTAACAGTAACTTCAATTGAAGGATCAATTTTTAAGCCTGGCTTATCCAAACGCTCATGCTTATGAAAAACTAACCCTGCCATGATTGAACGTTTAGCTTTTTCACGTGAATCAAAATGTCCTTGTTCTACTAAAAGCGTATCTAATCTAACTTTGCTCATGGTGTTTAAGCTCTCTTTTCTTTTGTTGGTACCATATCTTTAAGTTTATTGACAATGCCATCAGTCGTTAAACCAATCTCTTCTAATAATTCACTGACACTTCCATGTTCAATAAATCGATCTGGAATACCCATTCGTTGAATATATGGAAAAACCATGTTCTCTTCTTCATAAAATTCTAATACAGCACTACCAAATCCGCCTTTAAGAGCATGTTCTTCCACTGTTAAAATTGGTAAATTTGTTTGAGCAATATTTAACAACATTTTCTTATCTAAAGGTTTTATAAATTTAGCATTAACGACTCGAACAGATATATCTTCCTGCTCTAATTTCTCAGAAGCTTCTAATGCAGAATCAATCATCGTTCCGAAAGTTAAGATAACTGCATCAGAACCCTCTTTAATTATTTCCCATTTTCCAATAGGAACCTTTTTAAATTTGTCACTCTTAGGAGCATTTTTTGCATTTCCACGAGGATACCTAACAGCAATTGGTCCTTTTTTGTACTCAAGTGCTGTATACACCATATCTTGGCATTCATCTGCATCTTTAGGCATCATAATCGTCATATTCGGTAAGTCTCTTAAATAAGAAATATCGAAAACACCCTGATGCGTTTCACCATCTGCCCCAACTAATCCAGCTCGATCAATGCCGAATGCCACATTTAAATTTTGTCTGCAAATATCATGTACAACCTGGTCAAAACCTCTTTGTAAAAATGTAGAGTAAATAGATAGGAATGGTTTCAAACCTTGAGTGGCTACTCCACCTGCTAAAGTTGTAGCATGCTGTTCAGCAATCCCTACATCAAACAGACGATCTGGAAACTTTTTCTTAAAATCTTCTAACTTTGAACCCACAGTCATCGCTGGAGTTATCGCGACAACATCTGAATCATTTTCTGCAACTTTCATCAATGTATCACTAACCACTTTGCTCCAACCTGGTCCAGAAGATGATTTTTTCATACTTTCGCCTGATTCAATTTTATAAGGCCCTACACCGTGCCATGTACCAATTGTATCGGATTCAGCTGGTTTGTAGCCTTTTCCTTTTTTGGTAATAACGTGTATTAAAATAGGTCCTTCTGTCTTTTTAGCGTAATTAATCGATTTAAATAAATCTTCATAATCATGTCCATCAACTGGCCCATAATACGTGAATCCCATTTCTTCAAAGAACATTCCTGGAACTACCATATATTTCATGCTGTCTTTAACACGTTCTGCTACGGTCGCAATTCTTCCACCAACCGCTGGAATCTTTTTCATTAACCATTCCATTTCATCTTTAACCCAATTATATTTTTGACCACTTCTTAAGCGACCTAAAATATTGTGTAGTGCACCTACGTTTGGTGCAATTGACATTTCATTATCATTAAGAATTACAATAACATTTTTCTTTTCACTACCAATATGGTTTAAGGCTTCCAATGCCATGCCACCTGTTAATGCTCCGTCGCCGATTATAGGAACTACAGAATAGTCTTTATTTTTCAAATCGCGCGCAATAGCCATTCCCATAGCAGCTGATAAAGAAGTGGAGCTGTGTCCTGTTTCCCAAATGTCATGTTCACTTTCATTCATTTTAGGAAATCCACATAACCCTTTATATTGTCTTAATGTTGGAAAATCTTTAGTTCTACCGGTCAACATCTTATGAACATAAGATTGATGACCCACATCCCAAATAAATTTATCTTTTGGGCTATCAAACGCATGATGTAATGCTAATGTTAATTCTACAACTCCTAAGTTTGGTCCAAGATGCCCACCTGTTGCCGAGAGTTGATTAATAAGAAATGAACGTATGTCTTCACTTAAAGTTTTTAATTCTTCGATTGATAATTGTTTAATATCTGAAGGTTGATTAATTTGTTTCAGATCCATTGTGGATCACTCACCTTTGTACTATATTTCTTGCTTTTTATTTTTCTTCTTTAGAGAAGGTAAAATACGGATATGCATTTTATTTTCGATAAAAGATACAGTTTTACCTGCTAATAGTATGATTTCAGTTGATTTTGTCATAGCAAGTGTTTTACCAAAAGCTTTTCCACCTACAGTAACTGCTGCTACAATACTCGTCAATATGGTATTGAGGCTCGATTGTCCTAAGTCAATCACATTAACCAACTGAAAAACAACTATCGTGGCTGCCACACCACTGACGATACCGGCAATGTCACCAATAACATCATTACAGAAGGATGCAAAACGATCTGCGTTCCTGACTATAACTATTGATTCTTTAGCACCTACAATTTTTTCGGCAGCCATAGAATGAAAAGGTGGTTCTGTTGCAGCAGCTGCTGCTATTCCCATCATATCAAAAAATACACCAATAAAAACAATTAAAAAAACTATGATTAATCCAAGCGACCAAATTGTACCTTCTAAAGCAATATTGGACGCAATTGAAAAAATTGCCGCTAACACGAATGTGATAACGGCGATACTTATACTAAATCGAAGTGATCTTTTTATCATATTTTTGTTCATAATTTCCCTCGTAACTGCTCAAAATATGTGTAATAAACATTGTTATGTAAATGGGGATGGTCACTTAAAAGGTAAATATTGCGGCTTAGGTCCAGTAGGTTTTCCCAGGTCGATACCGTGTGTTGCCACATCGGCGGTTCCCCTTTAAATCGACCTTAGCTACGTTTCCACAGCTAGACTGGACTACCACTTAGTCCGCACTACAATCCCTTTTAAGTGTCCAGGAACAGTCTAGGAGATTTCCTCGACAGCCTTTGGCCACTTCCTAGCCTCTTTTGCAGTGTTTATTTCATACAATGTCAACAACAATTCTACGGTGGCCTTCCGTATCCTTGTTTTTAATTGTAATCCCCTAAACACCACTCAAGGCAGGCTACGCTGCAAATAAGGGCTGTTAACCCTTATTATGCAGGTTCATACCCCATTTCGTACCCCATTAAGCGCAATTAATGGGGCACAAGAATGGGCCTCCGCGGAAGTAGGGTCAACGCCCACATGCCTTTGTGGATCGCCCTACAACCTTAACTCCCAGCATTGACCCAAGGCTGGGCGCCTCAAGCCAACACCAGGAACTTCATCGATATGCCCTTTGGCGGATTTTTAGGCCCGCCTTCAGAAGTGGAGGACCGACTAGAATACTGCACCATCCCACTTGTACCTACTATTTTATCATATTTTTATATCTCAAACAATAAATTACAAACTAGGCATCACGGTTCCCGAACACCTCAAGCAATTCTAATAATATAGGCTGGTTAATATTCGCTTCTGAATATTTTTCTTTAGCCTTATTCATATAACTTTCTTTCATGTTAATTGCTTGTTCTAAGCCCATAATTTGTGGATAAGTACTCTTGTTTTTCTCTTCATCGCTTCCGACTGGTTTCCCAATCACATCCATTTCTCCACTTACATCTAAAATATCGTCTTGAATTTGAAAAATTAGCCCTAAATAAGATGCGAATTGATCCATTGATTCAATTTGAGGTGGTGTTGCTCCACCTAAATAAGCACCTATTTTCACTGCCGAACGAATTAAAGCGCCTGTCTTCAATTGATGCACGCGATTTAACTCTTGTTCTTCCAAGGATTGATTTTCACCTTGAAGATCTAAGTGCTGCCCAGCAATCATACCTTCAAATCCACTAGCTTGACTTAACTGTTGTAAGACATAAACCTTCTCCTCAGCATCTAATTGATCTGAATTAGACACGACTTGAAAAGCGTAAGTTAATAAACCATCGCCAATTAATATGGCAGTGGCTTCATCATATTTTTTATGTAAAGTATGTTTTCCTCGTCTGAAATCATCGTCATCCATTGCAGGTAAATCATCATGAATTAAAGAGTAAGTATGAATCATTTCTAAAGCTAATGCTGGATGAAGAACTTTTTCAATGCTATGGTTAAAAGCTTCAAAAGAAGCCATCATTAAGACAGGCCTTAACCTTTTCCCACCTGCTTTCGTGGCGTACAATAATGCATCCTTTAAATCAAGAGGAAGTTCTAATTGGTCAAGCTCCCTTACTAATGATTGATTAATTTGTTTTTGTTTTTGTTCTATATATGAATGGATCACTTTATTCTTCTTCCTCCACGCTATAAGGTTCAGTATCACCATTTTCTTCCATTACTTCTGTTATTTCTTCTTCTACACTTTGAAGTTTATCATTACAAAACTTAGATAGCTTCATACCCTCTTTGTAATATTCAATTGCTTTTTCTAAAGGTACATCGCCCTCTTCTAGTTTATTAACAATCCCCTCTAACTTCTGCATGGCCTGTTCAAAAGTTAATTCCTCTTGATTTGTCATGACTATTCCTCCCTTTCATCAATTCCCCAAACTTGGCAATCTAATTCCCCGTCTTGAAGTGAAACTTTAAGCATATCTCCAGGTTGAATTTCCTTAGTCGACTTTACAATATTTCTGTCTTTATAAGTAATTGAATAACCTCGTTTCATTGTTTCAAGAGGGTTTAATATTGACAATTTCTCAATATAAGTTTGAAATAAATTCTCACGTTGTTCCTTATTTGCTTTAATCGAATTATTTAAACGTGAAGTTAGGTAGCTTAGGTCTTTCTGTTGTTCGCGAATTAATTTTCGCGGGTTACTCATTACAAGGCGTTGAATCATATTACTTTTATATTGTTGCTTGTCTGTAACAAATCGTTGGATAGATTTATTGAGATTCACTACCAAACGGTCTAGATCTTGTTCCCGTTGGCGAGTCAGATGAATTGGGTATTTAAATGCATATGCCTGCTTAAGTGATCGAAGCCGCTCACGGTTTGTAGTTAATTGATGTTGAACATTTTGATTTAATCGTTGAGATAAATTAAATAAATTCTGTTTGATGTCAAATAACGAAGGTACAGCTAATTCAGCGGCAGCTGTCGGGGTTGGAGCTCGTAAATCTGCTACAAAGTCACTAATAGTAAAATCCGTTTCATGACCGACCGCTGAAATAACTGGAATTCGGGAGTCGTTAATTGCTCTCGCAACAATTTCTTTATTAAACGCCCATAATTCTTCAATTGAACCACCGCCACGTCCGACAATAATTGTATCAAATTCGTTAACATTATTTGCAAACTCAATAGCTTTAACAATGGAAGGGGCAGCTTGTGGTCCTTGAACCGAGACGGGAATAATGGTTCGCCTAACTGACGGATAACGTCTTTTTAATGTAGTAATTATATCTCTTACTGCTGCACCAGTAGGTGACGTTATAATCGCAATGCGATTCGGAAACTTTGGAATGACCTTTTTCTTATCCTTTTGAAATAGCCCTTCGATTTCCAACTTTTTCTTAAGCTCTTCATAGGCTAAGAATAAAGCACCAACCCCATCTGGCTGCATTTCTTGAACGTAAATTTGATATTGACCTTGTGGCTCATAGACTGACAAATCACCTTTAATTAAAACTTTCATTCCATTTTCAGGTTTAAATTTCAAACGTCGGTTTTGTGTTGCAAACATGACTGCAGACATTCGAGCATTTTGATCTTTTAAAGTAAAATACATATGACCTCGTGAATGATGATTAAAATTAGAAATTTCAGCTTGCAGCCATACATTTTTTAAATTTGAGTCCGTATCAAATTTTCGTTTTATATATCTGGTTAGAGCTGTTACTGTTAAATACCTTTTCTCCATAACAAAAACTCCCTTGTTATTTGAAGTTTTTTGCTGCTTTAATTGTATTATGTAATAACATTGTGATCGTCATAGGACCGACACCCTTTGGAACAGGTGTTATTTGACTTACATGATCTTTAACTTCGTTATAATCAACATCGCCCACAACTTTACCTGATGATAAAAAGGTGTTTCCTACATCAATAACTACTGCTCCAGGCTTAATGTGGTCTTTTGTAATAAATTGAGCTTTTCCAATAGCCACTATTAGTATATCAGCTTGCTTAGTAATCGATGACAATGCTTCAGTCTTTGAGTGGCAGTAAGTAACCGTAGCATCCTTATTTAGTAAGAGTTGACCAATCGGTTTACCAACAATATTACTTCGACCAATAACTACAGCATGTTTACCTCTAAGAGAAACTCCGTAAAAATCTAATAATTCCATAATCCCTAAAGGCGTGCAAGGGATTAAAGCATCTTGACCGATCGAAAGTCTACCTATATTAATTGGGTTAAAGCCATCCACATCTTTAGTAGGCTCTATGTATTCTAATATTCGTTTTTCATTAATGTGATCAGGCAAAGGAAGTTGTACTAAAATTCCATGAACTGAGTCATCTTCATTTAAATTAATTACTTGATTGAGTAAATCTTCTTCCGAAATATCTGAATTTAACTCAATAACATGTGAACGAATCCCTATCTTTTCACATGCTTTTTGCTTCATTTTTACATAAGTTTTTGATGCTGGGTTATCTCCTACTATAACAACTGTAAGAGAAGGGATGATGTTCTCTTCTTTTAATTCATTAACTACTATTTTTAGATTACTTCTTATTTTTTGCGCCAAAATATCACCATACATAATGGAAGCAGACATCAATACCCCACCTTTATTCCTTCATAAACTTTGATAAAACACCATTTATAAATTTACCTGACTGATCTTCGTTAAACCTTTTAGCCAGCTCAACCGCTTCATTTACGGCAACTTTATTAGGTACTTCATCTTCAAACATTAATTCATAAACTGCGATTCTTAATACTGTTTTTTCTACAGTAGCAATACGTGAAAAAGACCACTTCTCTAATTTATCATCGATAGCTTGGTCTATTTCAACTCTATGTTCAACTACACCCTTAATGATTTTTTTAGCATATTCATCAACATCTTCATCAATTGCTTCATATAAGTTTTCAAGTGTAACATCTTTATTTATATCTATTTGGTATAACCCTTGAAATGCTTTTTCCCTAGCATGTCTACGCTCTTTCATGTTCGTGCTCCTTTAATTTCAAAATATCCTTTTATATCCTATCATGTCCATCAACAGTTTACCATGATTTTAGTGTAATGAAAAAAGCTTTTATATATGTGAGGGATTTAAAGAAAAGTTCGTAAAGTAAGGCAATCTAACGCTTCATGTTTGACTATATAAAGATTGAACTCTAACGAACTAAAAGAAAGGTTCTGTTAAAGTCCGTTGTTGATATTATGATTCGCTTTCGGTGGACGCTTTCCGAAGACCTGGACGGTCAAGTGTCGACGTTGGCCACAAATGCTACTTGAAATACATCTTTGCATTAGTTTGCGCCGAGTAACCAGGCGCAGGACGTGACCGACCTTAGCCGACCAGGAGTCGCTACCTTCGCTCATCACAAATTCAACAACTTAATCTATGACAAAAATCAACATTAACATAGTCAAAAGAAAAGAAATGCCTTCACTTTAATAACCGTTCCAAAAGACTCAAACTTTATTTTCTAAGAAGTCTATTGGATTGTTTAAAGTTTAGGCATTTCTTTTTGTTAATCAAAACTCTTTTTATTTATGCATTTTGATCTTTAGTGGCCTCATCGTTTTTATCTTCAATTTGTATACCAACAACATGAACATTAATTTCTAAGATCTCTAACGCCGTCATATTTTTCAGTGTAGAACGGATGCTATCCTGAATTTTTTGAGCAACTGTTGGAATTGATACACCGTAATCTAGAACAGTAAAGATGTCAATGACGATTCCTTCTTCAGACAAGTCAACTCTTACACCTTTGCCGTGCTTTTTCTTACCGAATCGCTCAGTAACATTCGAAGCCAGATTACCTCGCATATTTGCCACTCCGCTTACTTCATTAGCAGCAATTCCCGCGATAACTTCAATGACTTCTGGAGCAATCTCAACTTTTCCGAGTTGGTCATCACTAACGTTCAATAGCTGTTTATCTTCCACTTACTTCACCTCTTTAACTGTTTCTTCTGATAATACATCATACTCTTCAAGGAACTTCGTATTAAATTCTCCATTAATAAACACAGGGTGATTCATCATTCGCTTATGGAATGGGATTGTAGAGAAAATACCTTCAATAACAAATTCGTCTAAAGCTCGATTCATTCGGTGAATGGCTTCTTCTCTTGTCTTTCCATATGTGATTAATTTAGCAATCATAGAGTCATAATAAGGTGGAATATTCCATCCAGTATAAGCTGCTGAATCTACACGCACTCCTAATCCACCAGGTGGTAGATACATTTTAACTTCACCAGCTGAAGGTATGAAGTTGCGGAATGGATCTTCAGCATTAATTCGACATTCTATAGACCAACCTTCAAATTTAACATCTTCCTGTTTAAAGGAAAGGACCTTGCCATTTGCAACATTAATTTGCTCTTTAATTAAGTCTATGCCCGTTACCATTTCCGTTACAGGGTGTTCAACCTGAATACGTGTATTCATTTCCATGAAATAGAAGTTACCTTGGTTTCGGTCATAAATAAACTCAACCGTACCGGCACCAACATAATTTACAGCTTCTGCAGCTTTAACTGCAGCGTGCCCCATTTTTTCACGCGTTTCCTCATCAATGGCTGGTGAAGGTGTTTCCTCAATTAGTTTTTGCAAACGACGTTGAATCGTACAATCGCGCTCACCTAAATGTACGGTATTACCATGAGCATCTGCTAAAACCTGAATTTCAACATGACGAAAATCTTCGATAAATTTTTCTAAGTAAACGCCAGGATTTCCAAAGGCTGTCTCAGCTTCATTCTGAGTGATACGAATTCCTTTTACTAGTTCATCTTCATCTCTGGCTACTCGAATACCTTTACCGCCACCACCAGCAGTTGCTTTAATGATAACTGGGTATCCAATTTCTTGAGCTACTTTCTTTCCTTCATCTACATTTTCAATAATCCCTTCAGAACCAGGTACGATTGGAACGTTAGCTTGACGCATTGTTTCTCGAGCGACATCCTTTGTTCCCATTCTTGAAATGGCATCTGCACTAGGACCGATGAAAGTTACATTACATGCTTCACACATCTCTGCAAAATCAGCATTTTCAGATAAAAACCCATATCCAGGGTGAATCGCATCAGAATCTGTTAATTTTGCTAAACTCATAATATTAGTTTTATTCAAATAACTGTCCTTACTTAATGTTGGACCTACACAATATGCTTCATCAGCTAATTGCACATGTAAAGACTCTTTATCAGCTTCTGAATAAATAGCTACTGTTTCAATTCCAAGCTCTTTACAAGCTCGAATAACTCTTACTGCAATTTCTCCTCTATTGGCTATTAATACTTTTTGAATCACGGACAATCCCTCCTTTTATTTTTTCTTCACTCTAAATAGTGGTTGTCCGTATTCTACTAATTCACCATTTTCAACTAACATTTCAACGATTTCACCTTTTACTTCAGCTTCGATTTCGTTGAATAATTTCATCGCTTCAACAATACAAACAACTGAATTATTATCCACTGAGTCTCCTACTTTCACATATGGATCATCATCAGGTGATGGTGATTCATAGAATGTTCCCACCATTGGAGAAACAATTTCATAATCGTAATCAGTTGATTCAGTTGCTGCTGGTTCTGCAGCTTTCTCTTCTTTTACTTCCTCTTTTGGTTCAGCCTGTGTTTGTACAGCTGCTTTTACTGGAGTAGTTTCCACAGTTTCTTTTACTGGTTGTGGATTACTCGTTTTATTTACGGATACTACTTCACCTTGTTCTTTTTTTAGAGTTACTTTGGTACCATTAGACTCAAAAGTAAAGTCAGATATTGATGATTCGTCAATAAGTTTAATTAGTTCGCGAACTTCTTGTACTTTTAACATAATATTGGCACTCCTTTTGCTTTTATTAACTGGTACTAATAATTCCTACTAATTATTGTACGACAAACAACTATTGAACTTCAACTTATCTTTAATAAATAATTTTTCAAAAATATAATAAATCCCATACCTTATAGATATGGGACATTAAAAACTACTATATTTTATACATCATCTTGTTGTAATCTAACCTGTACTTCCATTACACCAAACTCATCTCTAGCCATTTGCATCAACTGGTTTGCATCTGTTTTAGATAATTCTTCTGCAATTACTGTAATGCTCACAACAGCTTCATCTTTTTGGACTAGAACATCACGATAATTCTTTTCATGTTGAATAGTATTTTCTAAAATCGTTTCTTTTTGAGCAATTGTTCGAAGTTCATGAATTTGATCCATGGCTTCACTTTTCTCTTCTGTTGTTGCTGTTGGTGAGCTTACAACATTATGCCATTCTTCAATTAACATACTTCTTGTATCTTGCTTTTCCATTCGAGTTGTTGCAAATAATTCATCAACTGTCATACCTGAAACATCTAATTCATCCATGTCAGATTCAGTTTCATTCTCAGTGCCACTTTCTTCTTCACCATTTTTTTCTTCACCATCTGGGTCAACTACTGCTACGTCATCTCCTGGTGCTGTCATGTAGTATACACTCAATACAATTAATAAACTTAACATTGTAATTAACCATACCGTTTGTTTTTTCAATACCATTTTTATTCCTCCCTATCTTTTTGCATCACAGCGATTCTGTGCGTCGAAACGTCTAATAATCTTGAAACGGCTTCAACGACATTTTGTTTAATTTGAAGTTTATCAACCCCCTCTGCTAAGACTAGGACCCCTCGAACAGGTGGATTTTTTTGCTGAATTAATAAAGGCTCTTCAGAGTTGTTTTTTCTCAGAATGACTGTTTGATGTTCAACAGTTTCATCTTCCACTTTTCTAGTACCACCATTTTGATCTGTTTCACTTGTCCGTTGAGTTCCCATAATTGTATTTTTTTCATAAACTTTAGTTGCAGAAGCTTCTAATTGAAGCATAACTTGTACATTTGATACACCTTTTAAGGTTTCAAGTGCAGCGGCTAATTCATCCTGCAATCGGTTTCTAAGCTCGCTCGCTACATCATCATCAGACATCGATGGTTTATTTTCTTTGTTATCCAAGAAAACCTCTTCCTCCTGAATGGCAGGAGGTTCACTCTGATTTGAACCACTTGAAAAAATGTTTGACACAATTAGAAACAACAACCCTAGCAAACCAACCAAAATAATATAGGAACGCTTCGTGGGTCGATTGTGATTATTTTTCATTCTTAAAACTCTTTTAAAACTTTCAAACATTATGTTGCTCCTCCCCAGACGATTTTTATTTGATCAATAGATAAGCTTAATTGGTTTGCAATCGTTTCTATAATCTCCATCTCATGTTCCTTATCAACCTGATCCTTCTTTGAAGGTATAGAGACAATTTCAACTTCTTCAATACGGTTGTCCGAATCTTCTTCAAGATGAAAAGTGATTTGCTGGATTTGTTCTACTAAATCTTGTTTTAAATCTTGACCGCTTGTCTTAATTTGCATCTCTCTAATAGCTAGTCCATATTGTTGTTTTAATTCATCGGATAAAAGACTTCTAATGTCTTGTTGTAGCTGTTCTAATATATATGCATGTTGTGAGGCTTGTATTTCATTTTTTTTAGAATTAATTTCATCTTCTAAACTTTCCGAAGTCATTTCTTCCACCTTTAACTCCCAGGAATCAATATATTGGTCTGGATTAACTCCAAATAATTTAGTTAAAGGCTGTAAAAATAATAAAAAGATAACTAATCCAAAAACTAATTTAATAATTTTTTGGTGGGAAGTCGCCGGAATCAACAGGGTGATTATTGTGGCCAGGAAAATAAAGAAAACTATTTGTGAAATCCATTCGATTATATAATCCATATACTAACCACCCTTTAACGAACCATTAATGTCATATTACCAACGATTATCAGCATGACAATTGCGAAAAAAAACATGATTGATACGGCAAGTAATCCTGCCAAAATATAAAATATATGTTTCCCCATTGTTTCAATTGCGTCAATAATTGGGCCATCTGCAACGGGTTGTAATAATGCTGCTGACAACTTAAAGATTAACCCAATGACTAAGACCTTAATTGCTGGAAATAATGTAATGATCAGCATTAACACCACACCAGCTAACCCTATCGAATTTTTTAGTAAAACTGATGCAGATAAAACAGTGTCGGTCGCTTCAGTAAACATACGTCCAATTACCGGTATAAAATTACTTGTAACAAATTTTGCTGCCCTTATCGCTACCCCATCTGTAACTGCTGCAGTTACTCCTTGTATTGACATGACTGAAACAAATAAGGTTAAAAATGCACCTAAAATAATAAAAGCAACCTGTTTAATTAAATCTGCCAATCGCGTGACATTATATTCTTCATTAATTGTGCTTGCGATGTTTAATATGGCTGATAAGAAAAATAGAGGTAAAACAATTTTACTGATTAATACACCGCTAATTTGCACGAATATGAGTATTAATGGGTGAAAAAAAGCCACAGAAGCCACATTCCCAAATGCTGCCATCAGACTTAACATGAGGGGCAACAAAGCCAGCATAAAGTTTCCCATTCCATTAATGGCATCTGTAGTAAGTTGAACAGCTTGATGAAAGCTTGTAATGGCAATCGTAAGCAGCACTGCAAAAATTACAAGATAGCTAACTTTAGATACTGATTCATTTTCAAATGAACCAATCAGTAGTTTTAAAAAGACACTTAACAATGTCAAAAAGATGAGCATACCTAATAGTTTGCCGTTGACTATCCACTCATGAATGAAAAAGTTCATAATCCCAGTTAACCAATCATTAATAGAAAAAATTGATCCTTCTCGAACAGCATCTAACCAGTGATCATTAGATGAAACTGGTAAGTATTCTCGGTATTTCATTAAAATTTGCTGCCATTGGGCTTGCATTTCTTCACTTTCGGTCCACTCGTTCGGGATGTTGAATAGCTGTTCATTATCCGCTATTTCACCCATCGTTGCATGAGCCGTTGAATTAATATCAATGAGGAATAATAAAGAAAAAGCCAATATTATTATCTTTAAATACATGTCATATCCCTTCTTCATTAGTGAGGAATAAAGTTCATTAATGTTTCTAGAACAGCAATAAAAATCGGTAGCGCAAACAGTAGAATGAAGATTTTACCGACTAAATCAACTTTTATCGCAATAGCTTCTAAATCTGCATCTTTTAATAACTGAGAAGTAAATTCTGTGATGTATGCAATTCCAATTACTTTAAAAATAGTATCTAGATGAAGAAGTGACACATTGAAGCGATTAACTATTTGTTGAACAATTGCAAATAACTGAGATACCTTGTCCAACACAAAAATAAATACTATAACTCCAGTAATAACAATTAATAAAAAACCAATAGATTCATGTTTCTCACGCACTAAAATGATAAGCAGAGCCGCTGCGATTACTACAGCTAGAATTTGTAGAATTTGCATTACATAAAGAACCCTCTAAAGGTAGAGATGACTTGCAGTAAAAAGACAGATCTAATCTGTTGGAACAAACGAGACAGATAATCGATGACGACCACTAAAATTAGGATAAAACCAAGGAGAGTTACCCAATGAGCCATGTCTTCCTTTCCCATTGTTTTTAATAAGGTATGAATCATCGCTACGATAATCCCTATACCAGCTACTTGGAATAATAAAGCTACATCGGTCATCTATCCTCTACCTCCTACTATTTTTTATAAGAAAATTAGTGTTAATAATAGACCAGATAAAACACCCAGTGCGCGGAACATATTTGAAAAACGTTTTTCGTCTTCAGAAGCATCATTCAATTCATGTTGTAGATGCACTTTTGCTAAATGGATTTGTTTCTGTTGTTGTTCCAGGTTATGAATACCTAATGTTTGTCCAAACTGGATTACAATTTCCTTTTCTTTATCTTTCATTGAAGTATGATTCCAGTTTCTATTTAAAGTTTGTTCCCAGATATCCTGTAATGAGAGGTGACTAGTTATTAGCTGTTCAGAAATATCATAAAAAATATAGCTTAATGGTGGCGTTAATTGTTTCGATAGTTTGTGAAGAACCGTTTGAATGGGCTCTTGACCAAATACCATTTCAGCTTCCATGATCTGTAGGGCATGTAAAAGCTCACGAATCTGTTTTGGTCTTCTGGAATAATTTCTAGCGATGTCGACTCCGACCCACGTGCACGTGAACAATATCAGAATGGCTCCGATCCACTTCATACTGATTTCTCCTTAAGTTATTCTCTAATCTGTTAAACTCTTCTCCGTACACTTGATTAATTTTTCCTGGAGAGGTTGTGTAATCTAATAAGATGTATCGTTGAAAAACATGATCTTCAAACAGAGGTTTTAGAGAAGGTCTTTTTTGGATTTCTTCTAATGAATATCCATGAATACTACAAATAATTTGTACACCTGCATGTACGGCTTCTTTTAAACTTTTAACATCTAACTCATCACCAATTTCATCTACCACCAGTACCTCTGGTGACATCGACCGAATCATCATCATCATTCCATCAGCCTTTGGACAATCTGCCATTACATCTGTCTTTTTGCCCACATCATGCTGAGGAACCCCTTGAAAAGGTGCTGCAATCTCAGAACGTTCATCAATTAATGAAACTCTACTAGCCTTTATTCCATATAATCCATCACTAATCGAACGCACGATATCCCGTAGTAATGTTGTTTTACCGCTCTTCGGTGCTCCTATTATCATCGTATTTAATACAGTGTTAGTGGAAGGTTGATAGATCAAAGGTACAACTTGTCTAGCTGACCCTTTATGTTCTTTAGCCACACGAATATTAAAAGATGAAATGTGCGTGATAGCTTTTACTACACCGTTATCCAGAGTGACTTTTCCTGCGATTCCTACTCGATGTCCGCCCTTGATTGTAATAAAACCATTCTTTAATTCTTCTTCCATTCTGTATACGGAGTGTTGACTAATTTTTCCTAAGAATTCTTTAGCTTCTTGTTCTTTAAACATGTAATTATTTAGAAAAATACTTTGATTATGAAAAACTAATTCAATAGGTTTATCGATTCTTAATCGAATCTCTTCCAACGATTCTAGTTCTTTAACTTGTTGAATCGCTTGCCTAATGTGTTCAGGGAGTTTTTCTAATATTTCTTTCATTTGGACATCCTCCTATTGATATCACTATTCTATGAACACTACTTCTTGAATATGAAAAAGGTTTATGAAATCTATTAAATGTTTTTCCATTTTGAAAAGGTTAATTAAAAATTCTGTTAAAGCCTTTTATCGATTAAAAACACAAAAAAAGAAGCACCTTTAATTAGGTACTTCTTTATAACTATTATTATTAAATGAAGGTTTTATGCACGAGAGACGTATTTACCGTCAGCTGTGCTTACAACTAGTACTTCTCCTTTATTCACAAAGAAAGGAACTTGAACGATATGACCAGTTTCAAGTGTTGCTGGCTTTGTACCACCGCTTGCCGTATCACCTTTAACACCTGGTTCAGTGTCCACAACTTCTAATTCTACGTTGTTTGGTAGTTCAATTCCTAATGTATCACCATCATACATTAATACAGTTACTTCCATATTTTCTTTCATGAAACTCAGTTCGTTCTCTATCGTTTTAGTTGGAATTTCAATTTGTTCAAACGTTTCAGTATCCATAAATGCGTGATTGTTACCATCTGCATATAAATACTGCATCTTACGTCTCTCCAGATGGGCTTTATTAACTTTTTCACCTGCACGGAAGGTTTTTTCTTGGATGCTTCCGTTTTCAAGGTTACGTAATTTCGAACGAACAAATGCCGCACCTTTACCAGGTTTTACGTGTTGGAATTCAATAACCTGCCAAATTGAATTATCTAGTTCAATTGTTAATCCTGTTTTAAAATCGTTCACTGAAATCATTATATTCTGCCTCCTTAAAACAACTTAAAGCGTAATTAATTCTTTTGTTGAGAATGTTAACGTTTCATTACCGTTTTCAGTAATTACGGTATCATCTTCGATACGGCATCCGCCGACATCAGGTACATAAATTCCTGGCTCAACCGTTACTACCATACCTGGTTTTAATACAACATCAGAGCGATATGATAACCCTGGTCCTTCATGAACATCCATTCCTAGCCCATGTCCAGTTGAGTGACCAAAATATTCACCATAACCTTTTTCTTTAATGTAATCACGAGTTAATGCGTCAGCTTCTTTACCAGTTAATCCAGCTTTCGTTTCTTTCATTCCTCGTAATTGAGCTTCTAAAACAACATCATAGATTTCTTTCAATTGATCATTAATTTCTCCTACTGCAACAGTACGAGTAATATCAGAACAATATCCGTTATATAACGCTCCAAAATCTAATGTCACGAGCTCACCTGATTGAATCTCTTTATCAGAAGCTACACCATGTGGTAATGCAGAACGGTATCCAGAAGCAACAATTATATCGAAAGAAGAAGACGTTGCTCCTTGACGACGCATAAAGAATTCTAATTCATTCGATACATCAATTTCTTTAACGCCAGGTTTAATGAATGATTGAATATGTTCAAAAGCTGCATCCGCAATTTGTGCGGCATCTTTCAATACTTTTATTTCATCTTCTGTTTTAATTAAACGTAATTCTTCAACTAATCCTGTGTGAGGAATAAACTCACATTCTAGTTCTTTAGAATAAGTTTCATACACTCCATAAGTCATTGTATCTTTTTCAAAGCCTAGGCGTTTCACACCAAGGTCTTTAGCTTGTTTAGCTACTTCCAGATGAATAGGTCCTTTATGCTCAATAATGTTGTAACCTTTCACTTGTTCATTGGCTTGAACAGTGTAACGGAAATCAGTAATAAACAACGCTTCATCAGCAGTTACTAAAACAACCCCTGCTGTTCCAGTGAAGTTCGTTAAATATCTTCTATTTTTACCGTTTGTTACTAGAAACCCGTCTAAATCTTTTTCGACTAATTTTTCTCTTAGTCTTTTTAATTGTTCCATTTTAAAACTCTCCCTTTCCATCTAATATTTGCATTAATGCATAAGCTGCTGTCAAATAGCCCAATGGACCTAACCCCAAAATTTGACCCGCTGCTACTGGTGCAATAAATGAATGCGAGCGAAATGGTTCCCTGTTATGTACATTAGAGAGATGTACTTCAATGACAGGAATATTTAAAACTTCAACTGCATCTCTCAAAGCAACACTTGTATGAGTATAACCACCAGGATTAAAGATGACACCCGAACAGGAATTATTAGCCTCATGTAACCGGTCAATTAATTCTCCTTCATGATTTGATTGAAATGATATTAATTGATAATCCTGCTTTTTTAAATACTCTTCAACCTTGTTTACGATCTCATCGAGTGAAGCTTGTCCATAAATTTTTGTATTACGTTGTCCTAACAAATTTAAATTAGGACCATTAAGTAAAAGAATTTGGTCCATCTCAATATTCCCCTTATTGGTAATTCTTTTAATAGTTTATCATAATTAGGCCTCATTTTGTGAACTTTTAGGGACGATTCGACGGTCATGATGTTCATAAGAAATGGTATACCCTACAAACACTCCATACAAAACAAACTGACAAGCGGTCGTCACAATCGTGTCCATCGTCATTTCATTTAACGGTGGCACGAAATAAAATAAAGGATTTAAGAAATAAAATATAATCACCCATAAACCAATACCATACAATATTCCTGGCATTATTCCATGCATTTGCTTAAATAATAAATAATATATTAAGGCAGGGATAATGGCTAAGATTGTTAATATACATAAGCTTATTAGTTCACCCATCCACCCTTCAGTCCAACTTCCAGAAAAGAAAGTGCGTAAAATAAATGACGCATGAGATACTTCAGAAAACGAAAAAAAATAAGCAATCGAGCTAACGATCCCCCAGATAAAACCTCCTGCTGCTCCACAAAATAAGCTTTTTAAAAATACAGATGATTGACGTTCTTCTTGTTTTGCCATTAGCACCACTCCTTCAACTGTAGTTTATACGTTTCATCAAGTTTCATACTTCATAACAATTTGTATGTTTATATCTATCTTTAGTAAAATAAAAGTAGATTATCGTATAGATTTTTCGTTCACATGGCAAAATGTTAATAAGTTAGAAGATTATTGATTGAAAGGAGTTTGTCATGAATAATAAAGCAAAATATTTTGTATATGCTATTTTAGGCTTAGCGTCATTAGGACTTTTCTATAACTTATTTTTTGATACAGTAGACTTTTTTAAAGGCACACTTATGATGATTGGTTTTGCTGTAGTCTTCGGACTTTTAATTTATTATTTCTTTATTGGTCGTCATCGGTCTGGTCAGGATTCTAACTATCGCAAGGCAGTTAAACAATCTCGTAAAAAGTATGGTAAGAATACTAATTCAAGATTTACTAATTCTAACAAGCCTTCAAAGTTACAAAGGCAGAAAAAACCATCACATTTAACTGTTATAAAAGGCAATAAAAAGTAGCTGAACGTTATTTTCAGCTACTTTTTTATGTGCTGCCAATTCTCGAAAAATTTCTCTGCACTTTGAAAACCAACATCAAATAAATAACTCTTCTCTTCTTCGCTTAAATCAAAATCAGTAGTGCTAACCTTTTCTATAGGGACAAAAATGATATCTTGGGCATCGTTCTTCGAGACGTAACGACTATCATGAGCTTGAATCATTGTTTTGACAATGGCTGGTAACATGTCAATAGCATTATCTACTTGTTGAATAGGCACTTCTGGTTCATTAGAACTCAACTTTACCCCAAGTATTAGACGGTTGTGTTTATTCTCACCAGAAAACACCCAATAAGGAAAGTTACTCAGTGTTCCTCCATCAATAAAGTAACTCTTATAAGTTGACTTCGTTAAAATTTGAACGGGTTGAAAAAAATAAGGAATACTTATACTAATTCGAACAGCCTTAGCTAATGGAAAATCATTAAGGTCCACACCATAATAACTTTCTAAATCATTTGGAAATAAAGCAATTCTGCCATTCGTTATATCTGCACCTATGATGTATAACTCTCTCTTTAGATCATTAAATGTATATATACCTTTACGTAATAACAATTGATTAATCCATTTCTCTATGAAATCGCCACGATATATTCCCATTTTGGAGTAGAGAGCTAACCATTTCAAAAACCTTAAATTTTTAGCATACTTAGGCGGGTCTAATAATTTATTTGTATCTAGTTCATTAATCAACATTTTAATTTCTGATTGATGGTATCCTGCAGCAAGCAAAGTGGCAATTAATGCACCAGCTGATGTACCTGCGAAGCGCTCGAATTTAATGTCTCTTTTCTCACAGGCCTCTAAAGCTCCTAAAAACGCAAAAGCTTTAATACCTCCACCTGAAAAGACGCCATCTACTTTCATTCTTTAACCTCCAGGATATTCTTACTGCATATCATTCTATGAGGGATGGCCTATTTATAGAACATAAGAAGAGCTTGACCTTTTTAGGCCAAGCTCAACTTCTTATAATCCACATTTTAATTGTGCGCCGCAATTCGTACATGTGTTACAACCACCGACGTCTTCAACACTACCCTTACGACAAACAGGACAAGTATCTCCAACTTCGGAACCTACTGTAACATTTGTTTTATCTAATTCATGCACAGTATCCATTAAGACGACTTTCTTCTCTTCTTCCTCAAATAACTCTTGTTGTTCTGATAAATCATTTTCTTCAGCTTTTAGTGATAGAACCTGAGTATCTCTACTTCCATCAACATATACTGTTCCACCTTTTGCACCACCACGATATAGACGACGGTACACTTTTTCAACTTGGTCCACACGGTAACCTTTTGGAGCATTAACCGTTTTCGAAATGGAACTATCAACCCATCGCTGGATGACACACTGAGTATCCGCGTGAGCTTCAGGTGATAGATTCATTGCCGTTACAAACCAGTGTGGCAGCTCTGCATCTTCTGAAACCTGTGGATTCAACTTATAATACTCTTCTGCAATATCAGCTTTCACTTCTATAAATTTACCTAAACGTCCGCTTCTGTAGTAAGTGAAAGAGAAATACGGCTCAAGACCAGTTGATACACCCACCATCGTTCCTGTAGACCCCGTTGGTGCCACCGTTAATAAGTGCGAATTACGAATACCATGTTCTAAAACGCCTTGTTTAATATCTTCAGGCATCTTTTGCATGTATCCTGTACTGATAAAACGCTCGCGAAGCATATGTGTCTCAGCATCGGTTTCTCCGATTAAGAAAGGAAAACTTCCCTTTTCTTTTGCGAGTTCAATAGATGCACGGTATGCAGTAGTAGCAATGGTCTCAAAAATTTGTTCTACAAGTTCATTACCTTCTTTTGTACCGTACTCAGTTTCACAATAAATGAGTAAATCATGTAGCCCCATAACACCAAGACCCACACGACGTTCACCTAACGCTTGCTTACGGTTTTCATCTAAAAAGTAAGGTGTTGCATCAATCACGTTATCTTGCATTCTCACACCGACTTCAACAGTTTGTTTTAACTTGTCAAAATCAGGTTGTTTAGTTTCCTTATCAGCTATACTTGCCAGGTTAACTGCTGCTAAGTTACAGACTGAATAAGGTGCGAGGGGTTGTTCTCCACAAGGGTTTGTAGCAACAACCTTCTGGCCATAAGCCTTAGCGTTTGTTTCTTTATTAGCATTATCAATAAAGAAAATACCAGGTTCTGCTGAATAAGTTGCACAGATATTAATAAGATCCCAAAGCTCTTTAGCTTTAATAATCTGATAAACTTTTATGCCAAAGCCCATGTTCTCCCATTCACGAACATCTCCAGACTCAGACCAGCGTTCATTGTAGAATTGCATCTCTTCTTCATTGTAACTTTCTACATCTGGAAAGCGAAGTTCATAATATTCATCATTCTCAACAGCTTTCATGAATTCATCTGTTATACAAACTGAAATATTTGCTCCGGTTAAGAATTCCGGGTTATGCACACTATATGTGCCACCATCACGAAGTTTATTTTCAGCTTCTCTAATATTTTCTTCTGAGAACCCACCTTGACCAGGGATGTGTTTATAATTCACAATTCCTTGATACATCTGTTCTTCTGAAGGTGTTAGAGGCGTAAATTTAAGCTTATCCTTCGCTAGTTGTTGAACGGTTTCATCTTCAATATTTTCAACTAAGTATCTTAGAATTCTAGGGTTTTGCATTTTAGAGATAATAAATTCAATAATGTCTGGATGCCAATCATTTAACATAATCATTTGTGCCAATTATTGTTACTCACTTTTTCAAGTGGGATAGGTCATTTCTGCCTATCTCTTACACTTTCATGTAAGATCAGACTATATCTTCAAGGATTACTCCTTGCCTCGCGCCCTATAATACTGTCTCCAATAATATAGCTTACTTCTTCCTTAACTTTGAAAGCATTAGGAAGTTTCAGTAGTCGTTGAACGTTCATCTATGTTTCCATAGATGCTTCGCTGCTGATTGCCCATTGTAACATCCTACTACTTTTTAACATTCACGTTTGCCGTCACCAGCTACGTTGTAGTGTAATAGGCTTTAGGGGTTTCCAGCAATTCGCGAGATTTATTTATAGACGAGGCACAACTGTTTACCACGTCTTGATCCGCCTTGCTCAACTAGATGTGTCAACTTCGCAATATCATCTAACCAGGAAACCGAACCTGATGATTTTCCATTTACACCTCTTGCTAATGCATTACGAGGTCTTAAAGTTGAACCGTTCGTTCCAACACCACCGCCACGTGACATAATTTCCATCACTTGTTTACGGTGATCACTAATACCTTCTCTTGAGTCTTTAACAAAAGGCATAACGTAACAGTTGAAATAAGTTACATCTGTGTTGGAGCCTGCTCCGTAAAGCACTCGTCCGGCCGGGATAAAATTCAAGTTTGAAAGTTCTTCATTAAATTTCTCAAACCATTCATGACGTTTTTCTGGAGTTCTTTCAACCTCAGCTAAGCCCGTGGCGTTCCGAAGAGCAATTTGTTCGTAATAGATTTCTAAAGGCTTATCAATCGCGCTGATAGAACGCTCAATGATTCCAGTTTCTTGTTCCTCAGGCTTGTCCAGTACGTGAACATAATCTTCTTCGACTTTTATTTTAGCCTTTTTTGTTTCATCATTAATTGATACAATAAATCCTGTACCTCTAGCGGGAAATTTAGGGTCGTCTTTAACTGTTAAGACAACAAAATCTCCTTCTTTCAATGTTTTCTTTTCAGTGTCTTTAAATGCATATCGATCTAGCATGACTAAACGCGATACACCTTTATGTGTTGTGTTCATCTGGGAAGTGATTGGGTGTACATGTGGAAATTGCTTAATGTCTTCATTTAAACGTTCCACATTAATTTGCGAATCACGTGTCTTCACACCTTGCATGAATGTCACTCCTTCTTTCGACAATTTATGCAACATTGAGTTGCTTGTTGAATTAAATGTATCAGAACCAAAAATAGAAATCAATATATTGTGTGAAGTTTTTAAAAATAATACTATATGTGGTAAAAAGAGCATATAAAGGTTGTTTTGTCAACGGTTTAAAATGTCGATAAATCTGGAATGACCTACTGTATACATTGGTACAAGCACACTCTAAGGGGATCAAAAAAATTTTTCCTTTGAATAATAAATGAATGACTTATATAATGTAAAATAGAAAGATAAGAGAGGGGATATCAATGGATATACTACTAACTGTATTAATAGTTCTTGCAGTAATTATTATTATCGGTGTCTTACGTTATGTAAAAACTCAACGAATCTTGAACACACTAACTGAAGATCAATTTATTGAAGGTTATCGTAAAGCACAACTTATTGATGTACGGGAACCAAATGAATTTGATAATGGTCATATACTAGGTGCTAGAAATATACCAATGTCACAATTAAAACAACGTTTACAGGAAATTCGACCTGATAAACCTGTTTATTTATATTGTCAAAGTGGACAAAGATCAATGCGTGCGGCGACGATGTTACACAAACGTGGCTATCAAGACTTAAACCATCTTAAAGGTGGTTTCCGTAAATGGAGCGGAAAAGTAAAAGCGAAAAAGAAATCCTATTAATTAATAAAGCGGCTACCATCTTGGTAGCCGCTTCTTTTTATTCTTCTTCCTTCATATAACGTAGCACTGGTTTTCTTGCTGCTTGTGTTTCATCTAAACGACTAATTACTGTCGTATGTGGTGCTTCCTGAACGACTTCAGGGTCATCTTTTGCTTCATTAGAGATTTGAATCATTGCATCAATAAATTCATCTAATGTTTCTTTTGATTCCGTTTCAGTAGGTTCTACCATCAATGCTTCCTCAACATTAAGAGGGAAGTAAATTGTAGGTGGATGGTACCCAAAATCAAGAAGACGCTTAGCAATATCTAATGTACGAACCCCTAATTTCTTCTGGTTCTTACCTGATAGAACAAATTCATGCTTACAATGTTGTGTGAATGGTAACTCATACTCTTCTTCTAATCGACGCATCATATAGTTTGCATTAAGAACCGCGTTTTCACTGACTTGTTTTAAGCCGTCAGGTCCCATAGAACGAATGTAAGTATAAGCACGAACATTAATACCAAAGTTTCCGTAGTACGGTTTCACACGACCAATTGATTCTGGACGGTCATGATCAAAGTAATATTGGTCGCCATTTGTTGTTAGAACTGGTTTCGGTAAATATTTTGAAAGCTCTTCAGATACACCAACTGGTCCAGAACCAGGTCCGCCACCACCGTGTGGGCCTGTAAATGTTTTGTGTAAGTTCAAGTGAACCACATCAAATCCCATGTCACCAGGACGTGCATAACCCATGATTGCATTTAAGTTAGCACCGTCATAATACAAACGACCACCTGCATCATGGATAATCTTAGCCATTTCTAATATATGTTCCTCAAATAATCCTAATGTGTTTGGGTTTGTTAGCATTAATGCAGCTGTATCATCTCCAACCACACGCTTTAAATCTTCAAGGTCAACTAACCCTCGCTCATCAGATTTAACAGTCACAGCGTCAAACCCTGCTACTGTAGCTGATGCTGGGTTAGTACCATGTGCCGAGTCAGGTACGATGACTTTTGTTCGGTTAAAATCCCCATTGGCTTCATGGAAGGCACGAATCATCATTAATCCAGTCCATTCACCTTGAGCACCAGCTGCTGGCTGTAAGGTCACTTCATGCATACCAGTAATCTCAGCTAAAGATGTTTGTAAATCGTACAATAACCCTAGAGCTCCTTGTACTGAGCTTTCCTCTTGGTAAGGATGAACTTGGCTAAAGCCTGGGAAACGTGCAACATCCTCATTAATTTTAGGATTATATTTCATTGTACACGATCCTAGTGGATAAAACCCTGAATCTACACCATGGTTACGTGTAGAAAGCGCTGTATAATGTCGCATGATTTGAAGTTCACTCACTTCTGGTAAATCAGGGCTTTCTTTTCTTACATATGCGCTATCAAATTCAGCGTCTAAATCAACTTCTGGTACATCTAATGAAGGTAAGCTATAACCTTTTCGATCTTTTTGACTTAATTCAAATATAACTGGGAAGTCTTTTTGATTAGCCATTGATATCACCCAATTCTTTTACAAATTGATCAATCTCATCTTTGGTGCGAATTTCAGTAACTGCTATTAATAAATGATTGCTCCACTGATCATTGACTTTTCCTAAATCAAATCCACCAATAAAACCTTTGTTTAAGAGCTCTTTATTTAAAGTAGCTATATTGCCATTAATTTTAACAACAAATTCATTAAATATTGGGCCATTATATACGACTTCAAAACCTGCTTCTTCAAATTTTTTCATAGCATAGCGGGCTTTTTTCATATTTAATTCAGCCATTTCTTTAACTCCATGTTTACCTAAAGCTGACATGGCAACTGATGATGCTAAAGCATTTAACGCCTGGTTTGAACAAATATTTGATGTCGCTTTATCACGACGAATATGCTGTTCACGAGCTTGTAAGGTTAACACAAAGCCGCGTTGACCTTCTTCATCTACTGTTTGACCAACTAGACGGCCAGGAACTTTACGCATTAGCTTTTTCGTTGTTGCAAAATAACCACAATGAGGTCCACCGAATTGTGCAGGAATACCAAATACTTGAGCGTCTCCTACAACAATATCAGCACCAAATTCACCTGGAGGCGTTAAGTATCCTAGACTCAATGGATTACTAGAAACTAACATCATTGTTTTCTTTTGATTAGCTAATAGCTCATTTACTTCTTGAAGTGGTTCAATCTGTCCTAAGAAGTTAGGGTACTGTAAAACTACACTTGCAGTATCATCATCTAATTCGCGCTCAAGTTGTTGAAGGTCTGTTAAACCATCTTTAACATCAATTTCAACAATTTCAAGGCCAGGGCCTTTAACATAAGTTTTAATAACCTCAAGAGATTCCGGGTGAATCGCTTTAGATACTAATACTTTTTTCTTTTTCGTTTGCCCGGCACTTAAATTAACCGCTTCAGCTAAAGCTGTTCCTCCATCATACATAGAGGAATTAGCTACTTCCATTCCAGATAATTCACAAATCATCGTTTGGAATTCAAAGATTGCTTGCAATTCACCTTGTGAAATTTCTGGTTGATAAGGTGTATAAGCTGTATAAAACTCTGATCTAGAAATAACATGGTCTACAATTGATGGAATATAATGCTGATACACACCTGCGCCTAAAAATGACGTATGGCTTTCCAGGTTTGCGTTCTGACCAGCTAATTGTGACAATTCTTTTTTTAGTTCATATTCATCTTTCGCTGGTTTAATATTAAGTTCACCATCAAAGCGAACTTCTTTAGGGATATCTGCAAACAAATCTTCTGTTGAATCTACCCCAACAGTTTTTAACATCGACTTTTTATCTTCTTCAGTCATTGGAATGTAACGATGTTGCATGATGATTCACCTCTCTTATTTTCTCTTATAAAATGGTGTTGGAACTACTTTAGCTTGTAACGTTCTTTTTCTTACTTGTACATCTAAAAATTCACCTTCATTAGCAAATTCGGTATTCACTAGGGCTAAACCTACGTTTTTACCTAATGTAGGTGATTGAGTTCCAGAAGTAACAAAACCAATCGTTTCCCCATCTTTTAATACATCGTATCCATGACGAGGAATGCCTTTGTCTATCATTTCTAACCCAACTAACTTTCTTTTTGGGCCATTAGCTTTTTGCTCAGCCAACACTTCTTTACCGTTAAAATCCGCTTCTTTCTTAACTTTAACAGCAAAATTCAATCCTGCTTCAACTGGAGTGATATCCTTCGAAAGTTCTTGACCGTAAAGAGCAAGGTTAGCTTCAAAACGCAACGTATCACGAGCTCCTAGACCAACTGGTGTGACTTCAAATTCTTCTCCTGCTTCTAAAATGGCTTTCCAGAGATCTACACCACTTGATTGGTCTATGTATATCTCAAAACCATCTTCACCTGTATAACCTGTACGAGAAATTAAAGCACCGTGCTCAATTCCTTTAAGTTCAACATCTTGCTTAAATCTGAAGAATTTAATCTCACTCAAATCTTCCTCTGTCAGCTTTTGCAAGATTGTTTCTGCTTTAGGTCCTTGTAGTGCTAACTGCACATATTCAGATGAAACGTTTTCAACTGATACATCACCAGTCACATATTGCTTTAACCAATCAAAATCTTTCTCAGTATTAGCAGCATTGACAACTAGAAGATATTTTTCTTCTTCAAGCTTGTAAACTAATAAATCATCTACTGTGCCGCCATCTTCATAACACATGATGGTGTATTGCGCTTGATTTATAGATACTTTAGATAGATCATTCGTTAACATCTTTTGTAAATATGCTTCACTATCTTTACCTTCAACTAAAATTTCTCCCATGTGAGATACATCAAATAAACCAGCTTTTTCTCGCGTAGCATGGTGCTCATCTTTGATACCAACAAATTGGACTGGCATCTCCCAACCACCGAAATCAACTGTTTTTGCATTATAAACAGGATAAATTGGTGTTCGTCTCAACTCTCCCATTCTCATCCCTCCGTTATTTGTTTTTAAACATTAAAAAAGAGAATACCAAATCAACCATTCGGAATTCTCTGTCCTGTCACCTGAAAGTTTCGTAATACGTTTAGCATTACTTGCATCTTTGGTGGTTCATAGTCATGAACACTCTCCAGAGTAGCGTCCTACAAGAGTCTTTTTGCCTGAGAGATTCATACGTGACCGTATTTGCTCCGTCGGCGCCATAAAATGGTCTCTCCCCTTGTATTCATTCGCCTGATGATATTCTATTTTTTGTACATAATAATACTATACTTGTGTCACATTATAGCATATGTGCATGACTTGTGTAAGCGTCATCATCGATTTATTTTAGAGAGGAGTAGGATCGATGAGAATAGTTATTGAAGATCAAGATTTGCAATCTCTTTCTCAAAATCTTAATGATTACCAATCGAGTGATTGGGATACTTTTAGACAAGCTTATCAATTAAGCAAAATGAAAATGAATAACAAAGATTCATTAACTTGCATGCAATATTTGCCCGGCCTAGAGTTAATGTCTCACCAACTTGACGCCGTAAAAAAGGTCTTAAATCAAATGCATGGTCGAGCTATATTAGCTGATGAAGTTGGTTTAGGAAAAACAATCGAAGCTGGTGTCATTTTAAAAGAACTAATGGTTAAAAACTTAGTAAAAAAAGTACTTATTCTTGTTCCTTCATCATTAATTAGACAGTGGGAAATTGAATTACAGCGTACTTTTTATATTCCAGCTACATCCAAACATCGGTCATACCCTTGGGAAGCTTATGATATTTGTATATCATCAATTGACTTAGCCAAAAAAGAACCGCATGCAAGTGAAATATTGAAACAGGACTATGATATGTTAATTATTGATGAAGCTCATCGGTTGAAAAATCCTAAAACTCGAAACTATCAATTTGTGAAACAAATTAGATCGACCTATTGCTTATTATTAACTGCAACACCTATTCAAAATAAAATTGATGAGATTTATTACCTAATGTCAATTGTTCGACCAGGTTTATTGGGTGATAAATATTCATTTAAGAAAAATGTTAAACAAGAACGACATGAAGATAGTCATGCCATTCAAACACTAATTAAACAATCCATGATTAGAAATCGCAGGTCTGATACAGAGAATGACTGGACAAAACGTGATATAGAAACCATTTTTGTGGATTTCACTGAACAGGAACTGGAATTTTACAAACAACTTGAATCTATGAATGCTTATCATTCATTTACCACTCTTACTTTACAAAGAGAAATATGTTCAAGCCGTGAAGCTTGTTATCAAACCATTCGTCATTCTAACTGGGATGATGACTTTAAAAATGACATGATGCAACAAATTGAACAACTCCCTCATCATTCAAAAGCTCTAAAAACGGTAGAGTTTGTAAAATCACTAAATGACAAATGTATTATCTTTACGGAGTACAAATCAACTCAGATTTACCTTCAATGGCTTTTACAACAAAATGGAATTTTTTCTGTCACATTTAACGGTAAATTTAAAAAGAGTAAGAAAGACTGGATGATCCAATTATTTAAAAATAAAGCTCAGGTGCTCATTGCTACAGATGCTGGTGGTGAAGGACTCAACTTACAATTTTGTAATCACATGATTCATTATGATCTACCATGGAACCCTATGAAACTGGAGCAACGTATAGGTCGTATTCACCGTTTTGGACAAACTAAAGATGTAAATATCTATTACATGGTTTTAAACAACACAATCGACCAAAGAATCTTAAACTTACTGTACGATAAATTAGATTTATTTAAAGATGTGATTGGCGAACTAGATCAAATTCTAAGTCAACTTGGTATCAATAGTCTGGAAGAAGAAATTGAAGATATCGTTAAAGAATCTCGTTCTGAAAAGGAAGCTTCTATCAAAGTTAACCATCTATTCTCTGTCATAAGCGACAGTCATGTGGAAGAAAGGGATATTGCCAATGAATCAAGCTGAAATACATGAATTTCTTGTGCATTTTTTTTATAAAAGACAAGCAACTATTGAATTAAATGAACGTGGTCTTCTTAAAGTTAAATTGACTGAAGAATTAGACCAGAAGCTTATGAACCGACCTTTTTATTGGCAGTATGTTAAAAAACTTGGCAAACAAGGCGAACCCATGTCTGTGACATTTATATCAGATGAAAGTAAGAAAGAAGAAAAAGGTGAATGGATTCATTACGGTTCTCCAAGACTAGAACAGTTATTTCAAATGATTTTTGAAGAAGGTCGATATGCTGAACTTTATGAAGAAACGAATCAAGATGAGCGTCAAGCCTTACATCCTTGGTTTATTTGTAATCTCAAAGTGAGATATCAAGGATCATATACACAAGATGAATTGGTCAGTATAGGGGTTTATTTAATTAATGGCACAATGCGGTTCAAGATGATGGATGAAATTTTACAAGAATCTTTTGTTAATGTTATCCCTGACTACTGTTATAAGATTCCTCCAATCATCTCACATAACCGTGCCATACAAATGATTAACCAGGAAATCAGTTTGAGAATTAATCAAAAATCATCTGCATTTGAACAAGAATCTATGGAATTGTATCAAAAAGAATTGAATATGACTGATCATTTATTTAAAACACGGGAGGATGAAGATACAGAAGTATTACAAAAAAATATTGAGGAACAAATCTATAATCGTTTATACCCTAAGGTTCAATTAAAGCTAATTAATTGCGGATTATTCTATTTAACTGAAAACCGATCAAAACATATGATGAATATTTCTTAAATTTTGTTTGATTTATAAAGTACAAAAAGTAGTTGCATTTTAAGCAACTACTTTTTATATGATTGAACCATACATTGATTTTCAAAGCCCATTCTTTGGTAAACTTTATATCCTTGATCAGAAGATTGTAAAATTCCGAATTCAAATCCTCGTTTCTTAGCATCTAACAAGGCGACTTCAGTAATTTTTCTGCCGTAACCTTTTCTACAATACTTCTCCTTAGTACCTACATTATAAATGCCTGCTACCCCCGCATGGTAATAAATAGTAGCAATACAGACAGGTTCGCTCTCCTCATAACCAATATAACTTACTAAATCACTATCATAACCAGAGTTTACAATCGTATTGTAAAAATCTTCGCCACCAGCATCTGGGAGTTGATAGATTTCCTGAAACAAGTTAGCTAAGGTACGTGCGTCATATTCATTTTTTACTATCTTAATTTCGAAATTCGTTAATTCTTTAATTTTAACTTGATCAAGTTTTATAATCATTGCGGGATACTCATGCGAATAACTGAATCCACTATTCTTAAGCTCCATTTCAACATCTGAAGTACTATTCGTTGGCCAGACTTCCCAAAATAATGGAGCACCCTTTTTACCATAAAATTGAGACACACGCTCTTTAACATCATCAAAATTTTCCTCAATAGTATCTGTACGAATAATTCGATTGATAACGTTTACCGGCATATTGGGACTGTAAATCCCTTCAATGCCTTCATCATCATAATAGTTTATTTCCTTAGCGTTTTGACTCGTTAAATAAAAAAAACCTAACAGATTTCGTTGATTGGCTGTAATAAGCTCATCTACCGTCGCCTCTTTTATTATTTCCGACATAATAAAAGACCTCCCGATTTAAAATAGAAATCATGAATAATTCAATTATAAATTTACAATATATGTATTCTCTTTTTATTACTATATTCCTTCATCTAATAACTACTTATTACCCTTAAATAAAATTATAGTCTTTTTTTATTTTCTCATTAAAAATGTTATATAATGGTTATTTTTAGTGTAGAAAACTATATTTCCTTATAGAGAAACAACAATTTTCCCCTGCTTGACTATACAATTTTAATTGTTTATAAATTTAATTGTGAGAGGATATCTTGAACTATTTCATCTGTTGTTAATTCATCAGTTTTAACAATCATAGATGAAACATCAAGGTATAGTTGTTGACGAGTGTTAAATAACTCTTCTCGCTCTTTATTCGACTGTTGCCATAACGGTCGAGACGCATCACTTTCTAAGCGTTTTAAAATAGTATTAAATTCAGTTTGTAAAAACACGGTATCAAATCGCTTTTTCAGACCTTCGCAATTTGCTTCTCTTTTAACAATTCCACCACCTGTAGCTACAATTACATCGTTGAAATCATAATTTAATATAATATCGCTCTCTAACTCACGAAAATATCCTTCCCCATAATGATTAAATAATTGAGGGATGGACATGTTTGTATGTGCTTCTATCATTTGATCAGTGTCCAAAAATTGAACACCTAATTTTTTTGCCAATGCCTTCCCAGTTGTTGTTTTTCCTGAACCCATAAAACCAACTAATGCTATTGTTTTCATATTTTCACCTACTTAAAAGGAGGATTTGAAAGTGGATAACCCTGAACTTCATTCTAATTCTATTTTAAATGAAGCCATCCATAAAGGGGCTACTGATATACACTTTAACCCAAAAACGGATGATGTCTCAATTTATTTTCGAATAAACGGTTATCGATGGTTCTATAAAGACCTTCCTTATGACGCGTACCATTCGTTAATCAGTTATTATAAATTCATATCAGGTATGGATATAGCTGAAAAACGTATCCCTCAAAATGGCACCATATTACACCATGTTGAGTCGCAGCCTTATGATTTAAGATTATCCACCTTACCAACTAAACATATAGAAAGCCTAGCCATTCGTATATTATCAAAAGATTATTACCCAAAACTTAAACAATTATTTCTTTTCCCCTCACAAGGTACACGCTTGTTGGGGTGGATAAAACAGAGAGCTGGTATGATTTTATTTACTGGACCAACTGGCTCTGGAAAAACTACAACAATGTATGCATTACTAAAAAGTTCCATTGAACATTATGGCTTTCAGGCTATAACGTTAGAAGATCCTGTTGAACAATCCATCCATGACTTGTTACAAGTTCAAGTAAATGAAAAGGCTGGGTTCAATTATGATGTAGGATTAAAAGCAGCCTTGCGTCATGATCCAGATATTATTATGGTTGGAGAAATTAGAGATGCTGAAACAGCGAGATTTGCACTCAGAGCTGCCTTAACTGGACACTTAGTAATGAGTACCGTTCATGCTAAAAGTGCCTATGGAACCATTTCCAGACTGAATGAAATGGGCTTGAGCAAAGCAGATCTAAAAGAAACTATTATTGGCATTGCGTCTCAACAGCTTGTACCTATTAAACAAATACAGTCAAAACAATCAAGAGGCCGGGCTGCTATAGCTGAACTTCTAACTGGAGATTACCTTAATAAAGCACTAGATGGATTCCCGCCGGAAAGTCGTAAAGGTTATCAAACCTTTGAAATACTAAGGAGGAAAGCCTATGCGCTTGGCTATACTTCCCTTTCGTTATAACACCTTCCCTATTAAAGAGCAAATAGATTTCTTAGACCGCTTATCTAGACTTTTAATTAAACAGTATACTATGAAACAAGCATTAGAATTTATGAAGTATGACCCTCAATTTAAAGTCATTGCTAATGAATTTTCAAATCTTCTTCAAAAAGGAACCACGATTGATGAATGCTTTAGAAAACTATCTTTCCATCCAATAGTAATTTCATTTATCAATTTTTCAAATGAATCAGGACATATCAGTGAGCACATTATTAACTGTAACCGTTTATTAAAGATCAAAGCAGAGTTCCAAAAGAAGTTTTTAGATGTGCTAAAGTATCCCTTACTTTTAATATTTATCAGCGTTTTGATCATTATTGGTCTAAACATTTATTTGATGCCCATGTTCAAAAATACGTTTAATACATTCGGATCAGCTGACGCATTAAAGTTCTTTCAAATGATTGTCCATAGTATTAATGTTTTCACCACTATTCTTTTGATGTTATTATTTTTCCTCATAGCTACATTGGCTTACATGAAGAAACAATCAATCCCTAAGAAAATTCGTGTAATTTCACAACTCCCAGTTATTAAATACTACTATAGTTTACTCATAAGCTTACAATTTTCCTATCAGCTTTACGCACTGTTAGAAAGTGGAAAGACCATTCAAGAATCATTAAAACTCATTAGAAGTCAAAATGAATTAAAACTAATTAGTTACTTTGCCAAGATCATCGTGGTTAACCTATCACATGGAAAATCTCTGTATGAATCATTTAAATCATTATCCCTCATACAAGACGAAATGAAGTGGCTGATCAACAGAAGTGATGATACTGGAACTCTTTCTAGGGACCTTTATCATTACGCTAACCTTTTGCTGGATGTTTTAGAAGATAAAACACGAAAAACATTATTAATGATTCAGCCTATTTCTTTCGTCGTTGTCGGTGCAATAGTAATTACTATTTACATTTTAACTATTTTTCCTGTGTATCAGCTCATGAAACACTTATAAAGGAGCAAAACTATGTTGAATAACCAAAAAGGATTTACGTTAATAGAGATGTTAATTGTTTTGTTAATTATATCTGTGTTACTAATTATAACCATTCCTAATGTAGTTAAATATAACACTTTAGTTGAAGACAAAGGGTGTGAAGCATTTGAGGATATGGTGCAGTCGGAGGTTCAACTTTATAAAATTGAAAAAGGTGTGTATCCAACAACCATTACTGATATTGAAGGAATCGACACCTCTACAAAAAACAGTTGTACTGACTGGACGGATATAACAATAGGTACAGATGGAGTAGTTTCCATTGGTTCTTCTGGTTCGTAATCAAAAAGGGTACACCCTTATAGAGATGTTAATCGTTTTAATGATAGTTATGATGATTACAACAATTTCCATTATTTTTTTCAAAGTTGATCAACCAGAAGATCCAGTCAAACAATTCTTAGACTCCTTCGAAAAAGATATCTTTTTTATGCAGCAATACTCTGTAACAAATCAAAAATCATTATCTCTAATCTTTAATCGTAGCGAAAATTATTATTACATTACAGATATACAAGGCAATACTAAATTAATTATCAGGCATTACAATCCTCAAATAAAAGTTGACCTCTATTCCTTCAGCGTACCATTCAGATACAACACAACAGGTCTTCCTCTTAATCCAGGTTCGTTTTTTGTCATTTATAAAAACAAAGCCTATAAAGTCATCTTTCCATTTGGGAAGGGAAGGTTTTATGTCAATGAATTGTGAGAAAGGATATATTTTAACAGATTTATTACTTGCACTAACCTGTATCTTAATGATGACAAGTATTCTACTCCCATTCATCAGTCGAATTGCATCTATACAACAAGATTACCAGTTAACTATTCAAGCAGAAGAATTACTCAATCAAGAAATATTAGAACAGTTGGTCAACGAACCAACTCAAAGCGTCGAATATCCCGTTCAACATAACCAAAATATTTATTACTTTGAGTTTCAATTAGACGAAAATAAATATTTCACATGTATAGCTTGGACCAATACAAAACAAGAAGAAAAGAGAATATGTAGATATGTACCTGCTACGTAGCCAAAATGGCTTTACATTGTTATCAACACTATTAGCATTATCTATATTAATCAGCTTAACTCCAATGTTGCTTACATTAGTTAAATTAGTTGTTCAACTTGATACACCTTATACACTATCTGAGATGGAAATGAGACAGTTTCATTACTTTCTTGCTGCAGAGATGAATCAAGCTAAAGATATTGAGGTTCAATCGAATTCTATTCATATAAACAATTTTGAAGGAGAAACTGCAACCATTGACCTTTATAACAAATTAATTAGACGAAGAGTTGACTATTCAGGATATGAAATCTTATTAAGAGAAGTAAGCGAATTTAAAATACAACAATATAACAATAATTTATTTACTATTACCATCATTAGGAGTGATGGTCATGAATATACGAAGGCATATGTTTATTAAATTATTTATCTCAAATGAAAAAGGAGCTGTTTTTCCTTATGTTTTAATTGTCATGATTATCTTATCGTCTTTTTTATTAACACTATATGAGTTGGAACAATATCAACTAGAACAAACCAAAATGTTAGAAGAGCAACAATCGCTCCAGAACATTATTCAAATTGCGATCCATGACTTTGATGCAAAGCAAGAAGAATTGCTTATTTCTAAAGATGTACAGTTGATTGAATTTATTTACCAAACAGGTCAAGCATGTATAGAATATTCCTTAATTGATGACAATACCATTAAACTCAAACTTTCGATTACAACAAACAATTATAAAAGAGATCGGCCATTCATTTATTCAACAAAAATAATGTATAAAAACGATGATAACTTATTATAATAATGATTGTGTATTGGGCCATGGCCAAGCGGTAAGGCAACGGTTTTTGGTACCGTCATGCGCTGGTTCGAATCCAGCTGGCCCAGTCTTTTTTATTTTTATAAGGAAAATCTTTCATTTGTACAAAATTTGTTCATTTACAATTAAATTGGATTCCGATATAATGTTTTTGATAACGTTCCTGCACAAAGGAGGAAAAAGACATGCCAAGAATGTTTCGCGTAATCGCATTTTGGACAGGGATTTTTACGGCTATGTTCTATGCTGGTGGTATGAATCAATTATCACTACTATTTTTAGCGCAAACAGTTTTCTTTTTAGGAATTGGATACTTAAATCTTTCTGAACGTCTTTATATGTATATCTTTGGCGCTTACTTAACAGTTTTCATGGTAGGTTTTACTTACTATGTTACGTTCATCTTAGAACCTGGATTTGCGCACTAACAAAAAGGATGGCTCATTCATTGAGCCATCCTTTTTTCATTATCTCTTTATAAAAATGGATTCAATTGTTTTTCTTGTTTTACAGTAGTCTCTGGTCCATGCCCTGAATAAACAATAGTATCATCCGGTAAAGACATAATTTTTTCATTAATACTTTCAATTAATTGTTGGTGATTACCAAAAGGTAAATCCGTTCTGCCGATACTGCCGTTAAACAGAGTATCTCCAGCTATTAATATGTTATCATTTTCAAACCATAATGAAATACTCCCTGGAGAGTGTCCTGGGGTGTGAAAAACTTCAAATTCAAACTCTCCAACTTTACTTTGACCTTCTCCTATCGTATACTCAGGTAATTTAGATGATTGAATTTTTCCTACCCCAAATAATTCAGAGCCGTTAAGTGATGCATCTACAAGCCATTCTTTTTCCGATTCATGCATATAGACAGGAATGTCATACTTTAGCCTTAGGTCTTCTACTGCTCCTATATGATCAAAATGAGCATGTGTAAGCACTATAGCGACTGGAGTTAAACTTTCATTCTCCAGCTCTCTCCTTAATATGTCATAGTCACCACCAGGATCAACGACTAAACAATTATTTTGGTTAGATAATAAATAACAATTAGTTCCTAACATTCCTAATTGAAGATCTTTAACATTAATGTTCACAAAAAGTTCCCCCAATTTACTATGGATTTTTATTAATATCACTCGACAGTATTATTTTTTTTGTATAAAATATACTAGAGAAAGAAACGTCAATAAAAAATACTTAAACGTAATTTAATGAACAACTTTGTAATTTCAAGGAGGCAACAACATATGGTATTAGGAATTATGTTTTTCTTTGTAGCGATACTAAGTGCCATTGCAGTGTTTAGAGAGTTAAAAAGACGTAATGTTTTAGCAATCTTATTTGCAGGTGCTTCGGCAGCAGTTTTTGGTTGGTTTTCAGTAATGACTATTTATTCAGAGATTATGAATATGTTATCAGGTACAACTCACTAATACCCTAACGGCTAACTTATGTTAGCCGTTTTTATTTTTTAATTCCTCAAAATCGACAAGTTGCATTTTTTCATTATAAAAAAATCTGTACATGACTAATGATACGATAATCGCGCTTATGGATACAGTGGAGAATATACTTATGGATATAACCAATTGATATTTTATTGCGACGATCGGTGGAACTCCTCCTAATATTAACCCCGTCATCATTCCAGGCAATTGTACAAGTCCGATAGTTTTTAACTGATCTATATTCGGAATTAATGCTGCATTTAATGTACGCCTTACGGTTATGTGAGAAGCTTGCTTAGGAGTTGCTCCAAGTGATAAGGCTGCTAAAATTTTTCCTTCATTTGTATTAAATTCTGCTTTCATTCTTTCAAGAGATAATCCCATGGCTACCATACTATTACCAATCACCATACCACTCATTGGAATAATTTCTTCTGGTGTAAATGATACCATATCAAATCCTAGCCACAGTCCTAAAACAAAGATTTCAATAGTCACTAGCCCTAAAAGTATAGTTAAGAATGCATTGGGTAGCTCCTTCCCTTTTTTTCTTGCATGAAAAGTAGCTATTGTAATCATGACACTTAACATAATTGGTATACCAATTAACGGAGGTAAATCAAATAAATACGTTAATATAAGTCCAATTAAGAAAAGTTGAACGGCACCTCTAACAGAAGACCATAGAATATCTTTTTTTAGTCCTAATTGATAAAAATATGAGATTGTAAAAGGAATCATCACAAATACAATCAACACAAGCAATGAAAAATTGGAAACATCTCTCTCCATGTCTACCTCCTATTGGTTTGCTGTGAAATTTTTAAGCGAATCGGTTTGAGGGTGTTCAATTAAATTAGGTAATTTTCCAGTTTCTACAATTTTTCCACTTTCTAAATAAATCCCTTTAGTTCCTAATCTCATAGCTTGTTTTAGATTATGAGTAACCATAATAATGGTTAATTGCCAAGCATCCATAAGTTTTAATAAGTCTTCCTCAATGGATTCAATATTTTGATCATCTAATGCGCTAGTTGGTTCATCAAGTAATAATACCTTTGGTTTATTGGCTAATGTTCTAGCCAATGATACTCGCTGTTTTTCTCCACCCGATAAGTCTTCAACAGGTTTATCTAAATAAGCCTTAGGTAAATTAACATAATCCAGTAATTCATCAACAAACGCTTCATCCCACTCGTTAAACATTTTAGGACCATACTTTAAGTTATCTATGACTGTTTCTGAAAAAAGGTATGGTTGTTGTAATACAAGGCCTACATCTTTTCTTAATTTTGGGATATTATAATCTTCAATAGGTTGCCCTTGATACTTTATTTCACCAGAATCAGGGTCTTCTAACCGGTTAAAAAGGTGTAATAAAGTTGATTTCCCAGACCCAGATGGTCCAAAAACCATAACGCGGCCCCCTTGATTCACCGTTAAATTTATATTTTGTAATACACGTTTATTGACCTCAGATAGCTCAAATACATGATTAGACACGAAGTCATCTCCACCTTGCCGTTAGTTATATAAATAACCATACTAAAAATAGAAGGGCTGCTCAAGTAACAAGCAACCCTTCATGATTTAGCAATTATTCTTTTTCCTCTGTTTTAATTTCTCCGCTTTCAAAATCGTAGAAGCGAAGTAGATCACCATATATTAATTCATTAGAGTAATTTAATTCTTTCGTAGCCTTTTCTCTAATATCCGTACAATTTTCATCTTCTACCGGCTCACCTGACTGATCGTAACAAATTCCTCCAGCATAGACAAAGTTTTCTCCAACCACCTGGCCATCTCTGAATGCAATAAAGTCTTTTCGATCTTCAACAGATGCAAACATATTATTACCAAACACAATGTCTTCTTGTTGTTCAATTCCTAAGAAATTAAGAATCGTTGGTTTATAATCAATCTGCCCTGTAATTCGAGATAATGTGCGATCGTCGTCATGCCCAGGGATATGAACAATAAATGGTACTCTTTGTAGTTTAGCATCTTCAAACGGTGTAATTTCTTTACCTAGATATTCACCTAAATCATCATAATGATATGAAGGTATGCCATAATGGTCTCCACCAATAATGAAGATGGTATCTTCATAAAGACCTTCTTCTTTCATTTTCTTAAAGAAACCTTCAATTGCTTCATCTGTATAACGCACAGTTTGGAAGTATTGGTTAAGTGTTACAGAATCTGAAGTATAAGGATCTATTGTTGCTTCTTCATCTGGAATATCAAATGGAAAATGGTTTGTTAAAGTTATAAGTTTTGCATAATAAGGTTGTTTTTGTTCTTTAAGAATATCGACTGACTGGTTAAAGAACATTTTATCATTAAGTCCCCAACCGATTTCATCTGATTTATCAAATTCAAATGATTCAACATCGAAAAATTTATCATAACCTAAATTCTCATACATCACATTTCTATTCCAAAAGCTTCCGTTATTCGCATGAAAAGCAAATGTGTTATATCCTTTTTTCTTTTTCAGAATTTCAGGTAAAGCATAATATTCATTCTGAGCATGCGTATAGAAAGCAGCACTATTAGGTAGAGGATATAAACTATTGTCTAATAGAAATTCATGGTCAGATGTTTTCCCTAAAGGTGTTTGATGATAGTAATTTTCGAAGTAATAACTATCATCAATTAAATCATTTAAAAATGGGGTAATCTCTTCACCATGCAATTTCTTATTAATGACAAATTGTTGGAAAGATTCCGCAGCAATATAAACAATGTTTTTACCCTCTGCTATGTTTTCTAAATTTATTTCTTCATTTGCATTTTGTTGGTCTTCATCTTGCACGCTTTTCTTCACATATTCCTCAATTTCATTTAGCTCTGAGCCGTCCGCAAAAATTCGTTTTGAGTGAGTTGACGCTGTAATAAACGCATCATAGGCATGATAAGTAAATACACCAACATTTTTAACTAAATATTCTCTGTCAAAACCACGTTTAAATAGCATTGGACGTTCAATCTCAGCCATTACTAAGTTTAAGACAATTGCTGACATAGCAACAGTTACAATTCGACGCTTGAACAACGTAGAGAATTTTTGAACTGGAAATATTTGCTTTTTGCTTAGAATAAATAAAACAATTACATCGAGGACTAGAAACACATCAACAAAATGTACCAGTGATAAGATACTTGTTCCTAGATCAGCAGCATTGCTAGCCTGGAATAATGTCGGTAGTGTTATGAAATCCGTAAAATTACGATAATACATTAAGTTAAATATTATAATAAATGATAATAGAATGGACATTGTTAAAATATATTTTCTTTGGCGTTTTTTATTAAACCAAATTGCAATAGAAAATATAAAGAAGCTAATAACAAATGCATTGATAAATAGTATTATTTCTTGGAAAATTGATTCGATTGATAAATTGAAATAAAAACGATAAACGACATATGTCTTTAATCCAAATAAAATAGCAGCAACTATAAATAATGGTATATGTTTAAAGCGATTCATGATATAGCCTCCGTCTTCCTTTCTGTTGTCTTTCCCATTTCTGATGTCTTTTCACATTGATTAGACGTATCAAAACCATAAAAGTTTCATAAAAATACGTTAGTATTATATGATATACCCGCAAACTTAAATATTATAACATCAAGTTCCTAATTTTATTCTAGGTCTTTCTTCTCTTTTTTTATAATTAAGCGAGCACTCATATAATCTTCGCGGGTTATTAGGCCATTATCAAACAACGCATTAATTTCATCTTCCATTAAATGTAGATCTGCTTTTTTGTTGCCCACATAAACAAATACACCAAATCTTTTAAGTAATTGTCTAACATCTATCATTGTTTCCATAGTATCTGTCATTCCTTATTAAGATTACTTAACTCTTCATTTAATTGTTTAATTTTTTCATCATTTGGTTTTATTTTGAGAGCCTTTATTATGTGTGACTCCGCTTGGTCAAGGTTATCCTCTTCAATATACAGGATGGCTAAATTATAATGCCCTTCTGCAAAGTCGGGATTTAATTTAATTGCTTGTTTAAGGTCTTTTTTAGCAGCAACTATTTGTTCCAAATTTACATACGCAATTGATCGATAGTAGAATAAATAATCCTGTTCAACACCTGATTCAATTGGTTCATCAAGTATGTCTAAAACTTTTTCAAACTTTTGTTCTTCAAGGTATTGATAAGACATTAACCCTAAAGTTTCAGGTTTCACTGATGAATATGCATTATTAGTTCCAAAAGAAAACATGACAATGACAGCCGCAACAAATATTGTTAAAGCTATTAACTGTTTAGACCACGATTTCCTTTTGGGTAGGTGGACAATTTGAGATGCAATTAAACCACCTATTAATCCACCTATATGCGCACCATTATCAATTTGAGGTACTGATACGCCAAAGACTATATTAATTCCAATAACTAATAGCAAATTCATACCCATTGTACGAAAGAAAATATCTTTATAATGAAAACCAAAAAATAACAAAGCCCCGAACAATCCAAAAATTGCTCCTGATGCACCTGCGGCTACCGAATCATTGGTTGCATAACTGGCTAGCCCGCCAAAAATTCCGGCAAGAAAGTATATAAAAAAGAAACGTGTGGTTCCATATATTTTTTCTGTTAAATCACCTAAGTAATAAAGAGCAATCATATTCATTAAAATATGGAGCATACCAATATGCAGGAACATCGAACTAAATATTCTCCACCATTCACCATCTGCAATGGCTGGATTATACTTAGCCCCCCAATTAATTAAATCAAGGGTATTCGTCGTACTCCCGTTCATCTCTAACAACAAAAAAATTAAAATATTTGCAGCAATTAATAAGAAGGTTAAACGATTTTTACCAAAGGAGAACACTTCTTGTATCTCTCGTTGTTTTTTATATAAAGATGCTTGTAATTTTTGTTCTAGATAAGGCACATGTCTTTCTAGTTCTTCAGAATGTGAAAGGTTATCTACTAAGTTTGGGTTACCCTCATTAATGTGCATAATAAAACGTTCCCACTCTTGTTCACGGTTGTGTTGATCTAAATAATACACTGAAACGTTAGTGGGTTTAGAGTGTTTTACCTTATTAGTATTTATTAAGTGTTCCCAATCATCTACTGGATTTAAATCAGCTATATAAACGAAGTGCATTTGAATTTCTTTACCTTTAAGGAATTGTTTTTGTCTTAATAAAGCTGCAATCCTTTGTTCTATGTCACGTTTTAAGTGATTAGCCCAATCAAATGTTTGCTGCTTAAAACGCAGAATCTTATTCACTCGTTTATCGTATTTCTGTAAAACGTATTCATCCCGATTCTTTGATGTATATATAATGCGATAGTTATGATCTTCAATTAGATGATCAATCGCTTTTAATAAAATAAACCTCTCTTTGATAAACAAAGTAACAACTCCTAACCCACCCAAAACAACCTATCATTTAATTATCAATACATTATTAATTAGTTATAACATCAGCAATTTCATTAAAGCTCATACTATTATTTAATTGGTATTCACCAAGTTGAATTTGACGACTATAATTATTTTGTTCCAAATAATTGTTAAACTCATCTGCATTATCTATAATTTGTGCTGTTTCTAATTCATTAGCGATATCGATTGAAGTCATACCACTTTGGATATTAAGTGTAAAAGATTTATTGTTGTCCTCGGTCTCTTTTTCTTCATCATTTTGGGTTCCCGCATTTGATTCATTATTTTCTTCTGTATTTTGTTCTGTTTCTGATTTTTCCTTGTTATCTTCATCTTCTTTTTTAGATTGTTCTTCTTTTATCTGTGCAATTTCATTCTCAAGTTGCTGTTTTTCCCTAAGAATTTCATCGTATTCTGAAGAACTAACCACCGCAAACCCTTCATCTTTTAAGTATTCTTTAGCTTCTTGAGTAGATAATGTGCTCTCTGATTGAACGGTCTCTTCCTCTTCTAACATATAGAATATACCTATGATTAATGCAGCAGTTATGATTCCTATAGAAAAAGATTGCACCACAGTTCTCATGCTTAAAAATCTCCCTCAAAACATTATTTAAATGCTTCATTTTTATTTTGTTGATTAACGATCACTTTTATATCTTCTTGTCTTAAACCAGTTTGATCTTCTATTTGTTTCATGGAATACCCATGTTCATATAATGATTTTACATTCTTTACAATTGCAGGTTCTTTATCGACAGACTTCGAACCGTTCGTTTGTTGTGTTTTCATTGTCTGTCTAATATTTGATAAATCAATGGAATCGGTTAACAATTCCTCTTCTAATACCTTTACTTTATTTTTCAAAACATAACTATCTTGCAAAGTTGAAATTGATAATTGTTCAATTTGATTTTCTAATTCATCAAAACGATTGCTCATAAAAAATGAACTTATTAACAATACTATTCCCACACTTAATAACGTAACTATGATGTATAACAAGCTCCTCACCTCTCACCAACATTCTAGTAAATAGTTTAACATTAACTATATCGAAAGAGAATGCTTTTAATTTATGATTTCGTCCTTGAATAATTAATTCACATTTGGTATGATAATGTAGTCAAAAATGATTGTAAATGCAGAAATGGAGGGATTTACATGCGTGTACAAGTAACGTTAGCATGTACTGAATGTGGTGACCGCAATTATTACACTACTAAAAATAAACGTACGAACACTGAGCGTATTGAAATGAAAAAATATTGTCCAAGAGAAAATCAACATACGTTACACCGTGAAACGAAATAAAACAGTAGGGTCTCCTACTGTTTTTTTATATGTTTAATTCTAGTAGTTTCAGGAGAGTGGAATCTTGTGTATAAAGAAACTTTTCGTATTCTAAGCAAACGATTGTTAAGGCAAATTACAAAAGAACAGAAAAAGGAATACTTAAATGATATTTCTAATCGTCTATACCTCTCAGAATGGTGGATGAGCTCCGACGTTATTGCTCTAACAATTGCGAGAAAAATCGAATTGGAAACATTGCCAATTATAGAAACGGCCTGGAAGCAACAGAAAACTGTCGTTATTCCAAAATGTTATCCAGATCAAGACCATTCCATGAACTTTTATAAGTTTACTAACCAGCATGAGTTAGAAAATGTTTTTTTGGATTTGTATGAACCTAAAGAAGATAAACAGAAGCTCGTACAACCCTCAGAAATTGATCTAATCATTGTTCCTGGGCTTTTATATGATTATCAAGGTTATCGTATTGGCTACGGTGGAGGTTATTATGACCGCTACCTGTCGAAATATAGCAATGCTAAAATTTCAATAGCTATGGAACAACAATTGGTTAAACATTTACCTCATGATCAATATGACCTGCCGGTAGATGGGATCATTACTGAAAAAGATACTTATTACACAAACGTATAACTCTAGACACAAAAAGAAATGCCTACATTGATGGAGGCCACTGAAAAACTGTCAGTTTTTCAAGAAACTTAATTGTGAGCTAAAAAAAATAGCTGTTTCGGATTTCTAAATGTCCGAAACAGCTATTTTTTGGTATAAGTTAGAAATTTGTATTGTTCTTTTATGTTTTAAGTTTTAGTATACGTTTTACATTAGCGGTGAAAATTGTCATCGCACCTTGTAAATGCATGCCTTCAAGACCCGAAGATGAAGAGACCTCATATCCG
>NZ_SOPW01000039.1 GCF_004402015.1 Filobacillus milosensis | reverse complement strand
CTTAGCTCTTTGGGATAATTATTTTGCTTTTTACCCATTGTAAACACGTCCTTTAAAAATGTTATTTCCATTGTAAACATTTCGCCAGTTGGTGTGTCCACTTTTTATACTAACCCTCAATGAACAATTAGTTTGTGGCGAGTCACGCTTACAATTTGGCGAATATATAATCCCTGACCTTTCATGTTGGTTAGGGATTTTTGATATAATGAAACAAAAATAAACATTGGGGGAGTTTTTAATATGGATAAAGCTTATAAAGTTGGTATCATTGGCCTTGGTGTCGTCGGGGAACGTGTATTAAAGCAATTTCTATCTCATCCTAGATTTGATGTACTTGCGTTTTGTGAACCAAATCAAGCACGCTTAAAAGACATTCAGGATCAATATGGACAAGTTCTTACATATTCATCAGACGATGAACTATTAAAAAATGACGATATTGATTTAGTTTATTTAGCTGTTCCACCTAAATTTCATCATGCCATTGCATTAAATATTATTGCTCATGGGAAGCATATATTATGTGAAAAACCATTAGCAAATAGTGAGAAGGAAGCCAGAGAAATGTTTGAAGCGGCAGAGAACAAGGGGGTTGTTAACGCAATGAATTTCCCACTGCCATATCATGCTGAATTCTTTAAAATGCTAGAAATTCTGGAAGCGGGACAATTAGGAGATATTCAACGTATTGAATTTAATATGTTTTTCCCTGAATGGCCAAGAGCCTGGCAGCAAAATAATTGGATTGCAACACGTGAACAAGGCGGTTTTATTAGAGAAATTGGACCTCATTACTTACATTTAATTTCGAGATTAGCTGGAATACCCAAATATGTTCAGTCGTTTGTTGATTATCCAGAAGATCCTAGCCTCAGTGAAAATGGCTTCACCGCAAGACTAATGGTTGACCAGACACCTGTATTATTTAATGGTGTCAGCAATGTAGGCCAAAAAGAAGATTTATCTTTAAAACTCTACGGTAATAAAGCTGTTTTAGAACTAAGGAATTGGCGTGATTTATTTATAGGTACAAGAGAAAAAAATCTTGAGCGAATTGAAACATCGAACACTTCAACTAAAAACTTAATGGAAGAACTCGTTAAAGCACTGGATGGTCATGATGCGCATCTCATAACGTTTGAAGAAGGTTATCACATCCAGAAACTTCTTGAGAATATCATTAATTCTTAATATTTAATTACCTATGCTCCCTTTAATTGGGAGCATATTTTTTTGCTTAAGTTTCAAACTATAAATGTTAAACCAGATAGGAGGTAAGAGATAAATGAAAGTTCATATAAAATTGATTTATGTATTATTACTTTTTTCCATGATTTTAGTTGGTTGTAACATGGAAGAAGGAGCAGAAAATAATGGTCAAGGTAATCCGGAAAATGTAAGCTTTGGTGGCAATAATCAGGGCGGCGATGAGAACGATTTAGGATTAAACCCTAATTGGAATGGAAATAAGAATGATTTTCCTTTCTTCGATGGTAACAACGACGGAAATGTAAATTTCCCTTATGAATCAGATCGTGGATTTAACTATAACCACAGAAATAATGAAGTAGAACCTAATGACAGAAACCCTAATGCTAACCAAGGTAATCAGAATCAACAGCAGGGTAACAATAATCAAGCACCAACAGGTAATCAATCTGCTCAAGCAAGTGATATTGTAAAAGAAGTCGTTCGCTTAACGAACCAGGAACGTAAGAAAAATGGTTTATCCGCACTAAAAATAGATTCAAGACTAAATGAAGCTGCTCAAGCTAAATCTGTTGATATGGCTGATAACGGATACTTTAGTCACCAATCACCGACTTACGGGTCACCATTTGAGATGTTAGATCAGTTTGGTATTAATTATACGGTAGCCGCTGAAAATATTGCTGCTGGACAAAAATCTGCAGCACAAGTTGTTAAACAGTGGATGAATAGTGAAGGACACCGTAAAAACATTTTAAATGACTCAGTTACACATATCGGAATTGGTTATGAACCAAGCGGTAACATGTCACCATATTGGACACAGTTATTTATCGCTAAATAAAACAAAGTAAGAAAGGCCTGATATCTATAGAGGCCACTGAAAAACTGTCAGTTTTTCAAGAAACTTAATTGTGAGCTAAAAAAAATAGCTGTTTCGGATTTCTAAATGTCCGAAACAGCTATTTTTTGATATAAGTTAGACATTTGTATTGTTCTTTTATGTTTTAAGTTTTAGTATACGTTTTACATTAGCGGTGAAAATTGTCATCGCACCTTGTAAATGCATGCCTTCAAGACCCGAAGATGAAGAGACCTCATATCCG
>NZ_SOPW01000038.1 GCF_004402015.1 Filobacillus milosensis | reverse complement strand
CTACAGTGGTAAATATCATAGGTGATTCTTACAGAATCAAAGATCATTTAGATAAAGAAAATGATTAAAATTGTACATTCTTAAACAGTCAAAACTGTACATTATTAACTTGACATTTATACTTATATCCATGCATTCAACCCCCAAATAAAAGTTTACTTACCTATTCGTTCAAGTATATTTGAATAATTGTTATCAATAATTAACATTGGTTCCTTTATAGACTCTAAGATGGTTTTTATGTCAACTAATTCATTACTTTTTTCTTTATTAATGGTTCTGAAAACTGTAATAACTGCTTCCATTTTATCTCTTTCGTCATTACTTATAGTATAAGAATGATTTTCAAGAAACTTATTAGTCATACCAGATATAAATTCATCAACACGAAACAAGCTATATTGTAGTAAATCCCAATCAGATGCAGCTTTTCCCATATGTATCGTTGAAATAGCATATAAATAAGAATGTATGCTTTTACTTTCTCCGTTTACAATTCTCCAATTGTTGTACAACTCTCTTTTCACTTCACTGTTTCCTTGTTCAATAGTTAAATGAACAAATTCCTCCAGTCTATTAGCCATATTATCCCCCTGAACAGATATAATTGATAGGTAGTCATAATTTCTATCTATACTCTGGTTAACATAGTCTCTATACTCTAGCTGGATATATAAGCTATAAATAACAAAGACACAAATTAACATAGCAATAATTTTTTTAAAATACTTTTTAAAATTTGCTTTATACATATAATCCTCCTTTGCCCATTTTACTTCTTCAAGTTTTCTTCACTTAGCTTAAGATCTTCAAATTCAATGTTAACATAATATTCCAATAATTTTTTAACAAAAATAAAAAGCGACCTAATTGTAGAACGCCCTCTTCAACTATTGCCCCCTATAGTTGAGCAACAAATTTTTATTCTATTGGCAGTTTTAAGCTTACATCATAAAGTTTATCATGTTCCCAAAATCTCCCCACTGCTCCATTTCCAAAGTTCTGTACCTCTGTACAATAACCAATCTTATACAAAGCCTCACCATTGTGTTTAAAGATTAATTTATAATCTGGCATTGCCCAATCAATGTTTGCTGTGGAATGTGTCCTTGCATTGTCTAACTCATTTACAAGTTTTTCTATAAACTTTTTATCATTAACGATATCGATCAGCTTTTCGCTATCCCAATGATAAACCTCAATATTTGTTACATCATCGGTTAGATTAAGGTTATTATTTTGGCATCCGATAAGGATTAGAGATAATAAAAGGATGATGGATATTGATTTTACTTTTCGCATAAAAATCCTCCCTCTTTTCTAAGATTGACACCTGTCAATTAGTAAAAGACAATTCCCTTATTCAACTCTTGCCCCCGTTACTTTAAGTACAATAGTTCACAATCTAGTAAGGGTGAGCTAATTATTAATTGTCTTTTTTATTTAGTACGATATTTTTCATTTCTTCTGTACCAAAAGCTCCTACATTCAATGCGTTTTCTTCTAACCAATAAACTATTCTGAAAGATGAACCGTCTTTAAGGTGAATTCGTAAAAATACTTTCTGATTACTATCAATTTCCTTGTAAACTTTACTAAAGCCTAAGTAGTCAAGCGATAGGAAATCTTCTATGAATTTTGTTGTTTCTTGCTCTGTAAAATCAGAGATATGGCTCCCATCATATTCACTCTCAAGGCTCAACTTAGCTACCTTACCTCTAATATCCAGTAAATCAGAAATTGATTTTGCCTTTTTGTTTTCACTTACTTGATAAACTTTATTATTTGCAACCACTCTAAACTCTGAATCATAACCGACAAGTTCATATATATCTGTTCCGACAGGTAAAAAAGCAGCATCTCCATTTTTTGTCTTATGATCGAAACAAGCGTTCCCTGCTAATTTATACTTTACTTGACCTATTTTTTCACCTTTTTCCAGTGTTTCCATTTCAGAAAGACTTCTATCTCCCCCTTCGTACTTAATATCATTGATCATCAAAACATCAACCCAAGATATCTCTGCATCTGGACACCCTCTTACTTCATTCATTTGTTCCTGAGAACAACCAACTAACACAAATCCAATTACGATAAATAAAATAATAATTTTTTTCATAACATCACCTCGTCTGTGTAGACGTTATTACTGAACAAATGCTACAATTCCTTATTCAAATAAACTGTCCCAATAACTCAAGATCTTCTAAACTAATGTTAACATAATATTCCAATAATTTATTAGGCAAAATAAAAAAGCGACCAAATTGTAGATCGCCTGTTCAACTATTGCCCCCAATTAGTTTAAGAACAACTTATTTCAATGACGATTTAAACACATAACTTACTTTGTCGTAATCCATCCTATCTTCATAAAAGCGATGTGCATCAGTTCTCTGTAAACCTGAAGACAGTGCAA
>NZ_SOPW01000037.1 GCF_004402015.1 Filobacillus milosensis | reverse complement strand
CCTTCTTCATACGAATAGGTAAGGGTTTGAAGTTATCGCCCCCTTTTCCCCTCGTTCACACCGTACGTGCGACTTTCACCGCATACGGCGTTCCAACTAATTCAATTCATTCGTTCCTATGTATTAATTTTAGAGTAGATTTACATTCTAATTTAGATTATTTCATAGTTATATTGTTTTCTAAGTTCATTTATTTTCTCTAATTGTTTATTATTTAATTGTAATTCATTAATGACCCTTTGGATTTTATCTTTATCTTTCAGATAAACCAGGTTTAGAATCGATTCATGTAATACAATCAAATTTGAGTAACTATCATTCTTCGAGAGATGGTATGGTATTTTATAATGACAGTGCCAATTATTCAAGCCAAGTTCAACACCTGAGATGGCACATCTACCATATTGTGCAATGAACCTAGAAATACGGTTATCATTATATTCAATCGTTTGATTCGGAATATAGTTTTTCATGATATGACTTAACACTTTTTTATTAATCGCCTTTAGGTTATTGTGTATCTTTTCTCTTCCGTTAACGGTATAATTACAGATACTCTGGGTAAAACATAGATTCGTTTTATGCCGTTGGGCATAAACAGGTACAATGACCATATCTTGTATCTTGTAATACTGTGGTAAGTAACCTTTGTAGCGTTTTTGTAGTGTTTTAGTCAACTCTTCAAACTCTGCTTCTACTCTCACATTCTTAAGTCGATTATATAACGTCTTGTTTAACTTGGAGGACAACTCACTTAAATTTTTAGAGATCTGAGTGGCTGCTGCGTAATAGTTTTGGATACCCATTACGACAGTGTTAAAGTGCCAAACTGTTTCATTACACGGTTTTCTTTGGATTGTTTTTATAGAATCCTTAATTTTTGTGAATGCCTTAGATTTAGCCTGTTTGGTCATATTTGATTGGGCTACGTATCCCAATTTTGTTTTTCCTTTCTTCTTAGCGCGGAATGAGAATCCTAAGAATTCCGAAGGATTCTTCTTTAGGTTAACAACTTTTGATTTTTCTTCACTTGTATCAAGGTGTAACCTCGTTTTAAGAAAGCCCTTTATGGCATAGTTCATTCGAATTGCTTGTGAACGAGTGCGACACAACACCTTAAAATCATCTGCATATCTTACGATGTAAACTTCTTTTAAGTTGGATTTCTTGAGTGCTTTTACTTTGCTCCCATTATGTTTATATTCATGGTTGCTTTTAAAAGTTTCCCATTGATTACTTATCCACCAATCAAGCTCATTAAGTACGATATTTGATAAAAGTGGTGATAGAATACCTCCTTGCGGAGTTCCTTTGGTTGGCACCCCTTCTTCGTCAATCTCTGCTTTTAATAGCTTGGATATGATTGAGATTAAGGATTTATCCTTTATTCCGAGGGTCCAAATCTGTTTAAGTAATTTGCTGTGGTCAACGTTATCAAAAAATCCTTTTATATCTACATCTATACAATGATAAAGACCCACTATATTGATCAGTGCTTCTAGTCTGGCTTTTGCATGGTGAGTGCTTCTATTTGGTCTAAAGCCATAACTATGTTTATGAAATTTTGCCTCACAAACAGGCTCTAATACCTGTAGGATACACTGCTGAACTATTCTATCCCATATCGTGGGAATGCCTAACGGTCTTACTTTCCCATTTTCTTTAGAAATGAAAACACGTCGTACACTATCTGGTTCATAGTTTTGTAGCATACTTTGAACATGTTTAACGACCGATTCCACTGAAAGTGGTTTGATATCACCAATTGTTAACTTGTCAGTTCCAACTGTTTTGCTTCCTGTGTTTCTTTTGATGTTTCGATATGCAAGACGTATATTTTCATTCGAACTAATCAATTTCATTAAGTCATAGAAATTTTGACCATTGACACTTTGAGTATACAAATTATCAAAACAATATTGCATGTCGTAATACTCACTGTGTCTCAGTTTCTTCCGTTTCAACAAGTCGGTGACTCCCTTAGGAGTTGAACCTTTTTTAGTCTTACAAGAACCTTATTAATCGATAAAGAACTGCCTTCCATGGTTGAATGATTCTTCCTAGTCTAGTGGCTATCCCTCCGGGTTTGTTAGACCTTTCATTGGTACTGTGCCACCACTTTCACTGACATAAAGATAAGTTATAAAATAGCTATTCTCACTATTCCTTTTCTTATCAACGCTTCTTAGAGAGTAAGCTCTCCACGTTATCAGCTTACAACGTTGAATTATATCTATTTCGGAATGAACTTAGGTGCTTCCTGTAAGCCTGTTAGTCGTTCATATGCCTATAACATATCATGGGTTTTCATATTAGTTATTCTTACTCATCCACTACTAACCTCACATTATTTGGTGATATACACATTTTCTATGTATTGGGCGTGTAGACCCGTACATTCGGAAGTTCGTCAGCAATCCCTTTTCTTGTAGGACTTAATGCATTCTCACCTTATCCAATCAACTCAAGCATTATGATTTACACCACCCTCGCGGGTAGGCTTTCGGCAGCCGAACTGCTTCGGTAAATTCTCACGCCTTTTTGCCGAGCTTATAACACTGTTGTCCTTACTCACTTGAGTGCTATTCGACTTAGAGAGAGCCCTTCAAGACGTTACTCTATCATTTGACTCTTCGATATAATCCTTCAGTTCCTATCGGAACCGCCTAGCCTTTACCTGAGTAATGTAGCCACTCTCAGTTTAAGCTAGAAACATTTCGCACAACTA
>NZ_SOPW01000036.1:3124-4449 GCF_004402015.1 Filobacillus milosensis | reverse complement strand
GGCCTACCAAGGCAACGATGCGTAGCCGACCTGAGAGGGTGATCGGCCACACTGGGACTGAGACACGGCCCAGACTCCTACGGGAGGCAGCAGTAGGGAATCATCCGCAATGGACGAAAGTCTGACGGTGCAACGCCGCGTGAGTGAGGAAGGTCTTCGGATCGTAAAGCTCTGTTGTTAGGGAAGAACAAGTCCCGTTCGAATAGGACGGGGCCTTGACGGTACCTAACCAGAAAGCCACGGCTAACTACGTGCCAGCAGCCGCGGTAATACGTAGGTGGCAAGCGTTGTCCGGAATTATTGGGCGTAAAGCGCGCGCAGGCGGTTCCTTAAGTCTGATGTGAAAGCCCACGGCTCAACCGTGGAGGGTCATTGGAAACTGGGGAACTTGAGTACAGAAGAGGAGAGCGGAATTCCACGTGTAGCGGTGAAATGCGTAGATATGTGGAGGAACACCAGTGGCGAAGGCGGCTCTCTGGTCTGTTACTGACGCTGAGGTGCGAAAGCGTGGGGAGCGAACAGGATTAGATACCCTGGTAGTCCACGCCGTAAACGATGAGTGCTAGGTGTTAGGGGTTTCCACCCTTAGTGCTGCAGTTAACGCAATAAGCACTCCGCCTGGGGAGTACGGCCGCAAGGCTGAAACTCAAAGGAATTGACGGGGGCCCGCACAAGCGGTGGAGCATGTGGTTTAATTCGAAGCAACGCGAAGAACCTTACCAGGTCTTGACATCTTTGGACCACCCTAGAGATAGGGTCTTCCCTTCGGGGACCAAATGACAGGTGGTGCATGGTTGTCGTCAGCTCGTGTCGTGAGATGTTGGGTTAAGTCCCGCAACGAGCGCAACCCTTGATCTTAGTTGCCAGCATTCAGTTGGGCACTCTAAGGTGACTGCCGGTGACAAACCGGAGGAAGGTGGGGATGACGTCAAATCATCATGCCCCTTATGACCTGGGCAACACACGTGCTACAATGGATGGTACAATGGGACGCGAAACCGCGAGGTGAAGCAAATCCCAAAAAGCCATTCTCAGTTCGGATTGTAGGCTGCAACTCGCCTGCATGAAGCCGGAATCGCTAGTAATCGTGGATCAGCATGCCACGGTGAATACGTTCCCGGGCCTTGTACACACCGCCCGTCACACCACGAGAGTTGGTAACACCCGAAGTCGGTGGAGTAACCTTTTGGAGCTAGCCGCCGAAGGTGGGACCAATGATTGGGGTGAAGTCGTAACAAGGTAGCCGTATCGGAAGGTGCGGCTGGATCACCTCCTTTCTAAGGATATTTATAACGACGACAGTGCTATTTTGTTTAGTTTTGAGG
>NZ_SOPW01000036.1:0-3029 GCF_004402015.1 Filobacillus milosensis | reverse complement strand
CCTGTACCTTGAAAACTAAATACGAACGCCAAAGCATCGAAAAACGATTTTATTGATTCAATAAAGCGTCTTTTCACGTATAGAAGTTAAGTGAATAAGAGCGCACGGTGAATGCCTTGGCACTAGGAGCCGATGAAGGACGGGACAAACACCGAAATGCCTCGACGAGCTGTAAGTAAGCGTTGACTCGGGGATGTCCGAATGGGGAAACCCACTATCCGTAATGGGATAGGATTCATCACTGAATTCATAGGTGATGAAAGGCAACTCGGGGAACTGAAACATCTCAGTACCCGAAGGAAGAGAAAGCAAACGCGATTTCCTGAGTAGCGGCGAGCGAAACGGAATTAGCCCAAACCAAGACGCATGCGTCTTGGGGTTGTAGGACACTCCATTGGAGTTACCAAGAACGTTGGTAGACGAATCGACCTGGAACGGTCAGCCAAAGACGGTAAAAGCCCGGTAGTTGAAATCGACGTTCCTCCGGAGTGGATCCTGAGTACGGCGGAACACGTGTAATTCCGTCGGAATCCGGGAGGACCATCTCCCAAGGCTAAATACTCCCTAGTGACCGATAGTGAACCAGTACCGTGAGGGAAAGGTGAAAAGAACCCCGGAAGGGGAGTGAAAGAGAACCTGAAACCGTGTGCTTACAAGTAGTCGGAGCACGTTAATGTGTGACGGCGTGCCTTTTGTAGAATGAACCGGCGAGTTACGGTGGTCGGCAAGGTTAAAGGGAAGACCTGGAGCCGCAGCGAAAGCGAGTCTGAATAGGGCGATGAAGTCGGACACCGTAGACCCGAAACTGTGTGATCTACCCATGTCCAGGGTGAAGGTCAGGTAACACTGACTGGAGGCCCGAACCCACGTATGTTGAAAAATGCGGGGATGAGGTGTGGGTAGGGGTGAAATGCCAATCGAACACAGAGATAGCTGGTTCTCTCCGAAATAGCTTTAGGGCTAGCCTCAACGTGAGAGTCTTGGAGGTAGAGCACTGATTGGACTAGGGGCCCCTATCGGGTTACCGAATTCAGTCAAACTCCGAATGCCAATGACTTATCGTTGGGAGTCAGACTATGGGTGATAAGGTTCATAGTCGAAAGGGAAACAGCCCAGACCGCCAGCTAAGGTCCCTAAGTATGTGTTAAGTGGAAAAGGATGTGGCGTTGCTTAGACAACCAGGATGTTGGCTTAGAAGCAGCCACCATTTAAAGAGTGCGTAATAGCTCACTGGTCGAGTGACGCTGCGCCGAAAATATACCGGGGCTAAACACATCACCGAAGCTGCGGATTGTCCGTAGGACAGTGGTAGGAGAGCGTTCTAAAGGCGTTGAAGCTAGACCGTGAGGACTAGTGGAGCGTTTAGAAGTGAGAATGCCGGTATGAGTAGCGAAAAAGAAGTGAGAATCTTCTTCACCGTATGCCTAAGGTTTCCTGAGGAAGGCTCGTCCGCTCAGGGTTAGTCGGGACCTAAGCCGAGGCCGAAAGGCGTAGGCGATGGATAACAGGTTGATATTCCTGTACCACCTCCTCTCCGTTTGAGCAATGGGGGAACGCAGGAGGATAAGGGAAGCGCACAATTGGATGTGCGCCCAAGCAGCAAGAGTGGTGGATAGGCAAATCCGTCCACCGGACGCTTGAGCTGTGATGGGGAGGGAAATTGAGTACCGAAGTCCCTGATTTCACACTGCCAAGAAAAGCCTCTAGCGAGGAGAATGGTGCCCGTACCGCAAACCGACACAGGTAGGCGAGGAGAGTATCCTAAGGTGATCGGGAGAACTCTGGTTAAGGAACTCGGCAAAATGACCCCGTAACTTCGGGAGAAGGGGTGCTTGTCTAGGTTACGACCTAGCAAGCCGCAGTGAAAAGGCCCAAGCGACTGTTTATCAAAAACACAGGTCTCTGCGAAGCCGTAAGGCGAAGTATAGGGGCTGACACCTGCCCGGTGCTGGAAGGTTAAGGGGATGCGTTAGCTTTTAGCGAAGCGTTGAACCGAAGCCCCAGTAAACGGCGGCCGTAACTATAACGGTCCTAAGGTAGCGAAATTCCTTGTCGGGTAAGTTCCGACCCGCACGAAAGGTGCAACGACTTGGGCACTGTCTCAACCAGAGACCCGGTGAAATTATACTATGCGTGAAGATGCGCATTACCCGCGACAGGACGGAAAGACCCCGTGGAGCTTTACTGTAGCCTGATATTGAATGTTGGTACAGCTTGTACAGGATAGGTGGGAGCCTTAGAAGCCGGAGCGCTAGCTTCGGTGGAGGCATCCGTGGGATACCACCCTGGCTGTACGGACATTCTAACCCAGGACCGTGATCCGGTCCGGAGACAGTGTCAGGTGGGCAGTTTGACTGGGGCGGTCGCCTCCCAAAGAGTAACGGAGGCGCCCAAAGGTTCCCTCAGAATGGTTGGAAATCATTCGCAGAGTGTAAAGGCAGAAGGGAGCTTGACTGCGAGACCTACAAGTCGAGCAGGGACGAAAGTCGGGCTTAGTGATCCGGCGGTACCGAATGGAAGGGCCGTCGCTCAACGGATAAAAGCTACCCCGGGGATAACAGGCTTATCTCCCCCAAGAGTCCACATCGACGGGGAGGTTTGGCACCTCGATGTCGGCTCATCGCATCCTGGGGCTGTAGTCGGTCCCAAGGGTTGGGCTGTTCGCCCATTAAAGCGGTACGCGAGCTGGGTTCAGAACGTCGTGAGACAGTTCGGTCCCTATCCGTCGTGGGCGTTGGAAATCTGAGAGGCGCTGTCCTTAGTACGAGAGGACCGGGATGGACACACCGCTGGTGTACCAGTTGTTCCGCCAGGAGCATCGCTGGGTAGCTACGTGTGGCAGGGATAAGTGCTGAAAGCATCTAAGCATGAAGCCCCCCTCAAGATGAGATTTCCCATTGCTTCGAGCAAGTAAGATCCCTCAGAGACGATGAGGTTGATAGGTCCGAGGTGTAAGCGTGGTGACACGTGAAGCTGACGGATACTAATCGATCGAGGACTTAACTTCGAAGATGAAAAGACGTCCCGTT
>NZ_SOPW01000035.1 GCF_004402015.1 Filobacillus milosensis | reverse complement strand
TTGCACTGTCTTCAGGTTTACAGAGAACTGATGCACATCGCTTTTATGAAGATAGGATGGATTACGACAAAGTAAGTTATGTGTTTAAATCGTCATTGAAATAAGTTGTTCTTAAACTAATGGGGGCTTTTGTTTAAGAAATAAAATATCAATAATATTTATGGAAAGTGACTGATGTTTACATATGAAATTTGAATATAAATTAAGTGGGTTGGGATGGGCTGATGGTTTAATTGAAGCTAACTCACAAACTTATAATTTCAATATAAGCTACTTATCAGACGGTCTCGGGGATTTCTTGACTGCACTTATGGAATTGAATCAATATTGTGTTCCCGAAGATGAAGTTAAGGTGCAAACTTCTTGTACTTGGCATGCAGAGCCATCTGGGACAGAATTGATATTAAAGTTATCTGATAAGATGTTGAATATTAAAATGATTAGTTATGATGATATAGATTTAAAATTAAGCAAACAAATCGAAATTGATACATCAGTTTCTTATTATGAATTTTTGTTTATTGTTATAGAAAGACTAGATTTTTTATTAAAAAAACATGGTTTAATTGGGTACAGAGATACATGGTATGAACACGATTTTCCAATAAGCAGTTACTTAAAGTTAAAGCAATACCTTATTTCCAAATCCAGTTTTCATACAGAAACTTTCGTAGAATTGGGTTATGAAATGGAAAAGAGCGATATCAATGAAGAAATGAAGCTATTGATGAAGTATCTATAATACCTTCATTTCTTTTACAACTATAAGGGACGTTAGTTCAAAAAGAGCGATCGCTCTTGAGCTAACAGGGCAGGAGAGGTTAATTAATCAGGGGGGTTATTTATTTCTCATTTTAGAATTTTTTTAACGTTGGCACTGTTTTTTATTGTTTCATTTAGTGTTGCTTGCACATCAGGTGACGATCATAAAAGTAAAGATTTAGATACCCTTGAAGGAACCATCGTTGACAAAAGAGAGACTGAAGATTATCAGATTCTTGTTGTCCCGAATAAAAAGAAAGATGACACTGAGATTAAACCTAAAAATGATAAAGCGTGGTATTCGATTAGTTCCAAGACATACAGTAGCTTAGAGGAAGGAGACCAAGTTAGGGTGTATTATAATCCTAATGGTGTATTAGAGTCACAACCACCGCAATTTGTGGCGGAGGGTGTGGAAGTAATTGTTGATTGAATGATTTATTGTTTAACAAATTGGGGACTTTAATGAAATTAGGATGGGGGTAATTCTTCCGTGCTTGGTATTAAAAATTATAATCCAACTTTCTATAAGGATATAAATAAGTTTATTCATGACCAAAAAGACCATTTAAGGGCTTTGATTGGTTTAAATATTGATGAAGTATGGACAGTACATGAAGCTTCAGATGGTGAACTTTGGGCAGATTGTCCTGTTATTATCTCTGTTGAAGGAAAGCATTTAGAGTTCTGTTCTTTTAATGATAATGAAATTGCAGTTACTTGGAATGAAATTGATTTAAAGAAAAAGTTAGATTGGTACGGTAATCAGAAATTAAATCTCGAATGGCGAAAAAATGAAATTGAAAATATTACCCCCATTATAGGAAAGTCGATAGAGGTAGTGGAAGTAATTGAAATGAAACAACAAAAGTTTGACTCAAATGATAATTTACTTTGCTCCAACTTATTATTAAACGGCTTAGGCTTTGATATGGGTAATGACTATTTTTCAATTTTCAACGCTTTTGATGAAACTGGTTTTTCTTATTCAAGATATGATAAGGATATATATACCAAGGTATAAACATTTGACCTTATTCAACAAACGGGAGCGTTAATCCAAGAAGGGTTAATGCTTTTTTTGTCGAAATTATTGTAGTGAAGAGGAAGTATAATCATTCCTGAAACAAAGTGTGAAATGGAGGCTAAATATGCCTATCATTAAAGAATTTGATTTAGATTTACCGTATGTAAAAAAAGGTGGGAATAGAGAGGATTATGAAAAGAACTGGAAAGAAAAAAGAATGCAGTTTAGAGATGAGATAAGATGTGTTACCTCTCTGTTCGAACAGAATTTTCAAAAGTACAAGTCAAGTGATAGCTGGAAGGTAATGGTTAACTGCAGAACTATAGCTGAAAATAATGAGGTTAAATGTGTTGGTGGAGTCACAGAGGTTAGTGTTGATTTTGATATTGATAACTATTTTAGCTTAATCAATATTGAAAAGAAAAAGCTTATCTTATCAACTTTAAAAAATGGGATAGACATAATTGTTGATAATAATGGCTGGGATCCTTCTCTGTTTGATGAAGCTTATCAAAAGGTTATCGATTGCAATTATGAAAATCATTGGGTATGGCAAAAACCTAAGAAAAGTCCTGATAGGAAGCATAATGCACAAGTGTATTGTGAACACGATATTGATAAGTTCACAGCCCACTTTATAATTAAAGATAATACTGGTGAAGTAATAAAAGCCGAGAAAATAATAGAGGAATGTCCAAATGAATGGTACTTCCACTCTTATTTTGGGCAATTGAAATGGATAACTTCAAAGGAAGTAGCACTTATAAACAAAGATGGGACTAATCATTTGAACGTACAAATATAATCCTTCCTTCTTCAACTAATTGGGGGCAATAGTTGAAGAAATAGTTTCGAGGTGACGAAATGAATAGAGATTATTTTGCTGAACTATTTGTAAATGAATTTCCTGGTTTTAAGCCTTTGTTAGAAAAACATATTCAATTTAACGATGAGTTATTGCCTCACGTCTTCTTCGGTGAATGTAACGACTATTTTATAAAGTATTTGGAAACAGAAAAAACAAAAGAACTTGAAAAGCTATTTGATTTTTTCGAACGGATGGCAACAGGTGATGAATACGTTAAGGAACTATTAACTGTTACTATCCTTGAACGTCTTGGTGACAATGAAGAAATCCTTAATACAGCTTATAAGTACATGGGTAAAGAAACAAGAAAGGCTTCTGATGAGATAGAAAAGTTTTGGGGGCGATGTTGAACTAACGGGGGCAATAGTTGAAGAAGCGATCTACAAATTGATCGCTTTTTTATTTTGTCTGATAAATAGTTGGAATATTATGTTAACATTAGATTAGAAGATCTTGAGCTAACTGGACAGAAGAGTTGAATAAGATGAGTTATAGGTATACATATATTTGCTTTTATACAGAAGGTAAAAGACGGAGGTTGATAGTATGGAAATCATTATAGCGGTTGGGGTTATTGTTATTGCTATAACTTGTCTATCTATTGAAGGAAAATTAAGAAAAACCAGCGAACAAAACAAAGAAATTATAGAGTTATTAAAACAAGGAAAAGAAAAATAAGAGTTATTAGTTATTGTGCTAATTGGGGGCTTTAATGAAACTAGGGTGGAGGTAATTCTTCTGTGCTTGGTATTAAAAATTATAATCCAACATTCTATAAAGATATAAATATGTTTATTCAAGACCAAAAAGCTCACTTAAGGGCTTTGATTGGTTTAAATATTGATGAAGTATGGACAGTACATGAAGCATCAGATGGTGAACTTTGGGCAGATTGTCCTGTTATTATCTCTGTTGAAGGAAAGCATTTAGAGTTCTGTTCTTTTAATGATAATGAAATTGCAGTTACTTGGAATGAAATTGATTTAAAGAAAAAGTTAGATTGGTACGGCAATCAGGAATTAAATCTCGAATGGCGAAAAAATGAACTTAAAAATATTACCCCCATTATAGGAAAGCCGATAGAGGTAGTGGAAGTAATTGAAATGAAACAACAAAAGTTTGGCTCAAATGATAATTTACTTTGCTCCAACTTATTGTTAAACGGCTTAGGCTTTGATATGGGGAATAACTATTTCTCAATTTTCAACGCTTTTGATGAAACTGGTTTTTCTTATTCAAGATATAATAAGGGTATATATACGAAGGTATAAACACTTGACCTTATTCAACAAACGGGGGCAAAAGTTTAACAAGGCGATCATACATTGGTCGTCTATATTAATTTAACTGATAAATTATTGGAATATTATGTTAATATTGTACTAGAGGATCTTGAACTAATGAGGCAGTAAATTCAAGAAGAAGTTTGAAAACATTTATATAAATAGTAATAGGTTGTTTAGTTAAGTAAGTTAGGAGGTTGGTTAATAGTGAAAAATAACAAAAAAGCGATGATTGTAATTGGAGTAGTTGGAGCTTTAATTGTATTTTCCTTAAACATATATAAAGACACTAAAATAAAGGACCTCGACGATGTTCTAAATTTTAAACCAAATGATTTTAAGACTTTTGGATTTACCGTTAACAGAGATGAGATTACTGGGAACAAAGCATTCGAGTGGCAAACTGAAAATACAGAACCCGTTGAAGAACTTTTAAGTTTTTTAGAACATTACAAAGTAAAGAAGGCAGATATCAACGAGATTAGTGGAAAAGAAAATTTTGAGTTTATGATATTCCACAATATATCTAAACCAATAAATGTGGTTGTAGTAGATGAAAATGAAATGTTAATAGGTGAAACCGTTTTTGAAGTTATTAACGAGCCGATAGATATGGAATGGGTCAAAAACTTTAATCAAAAATATAATAATCAGTATTAAATAAATTTTATAGTGAATTTGGCAAATAAATGTACTTAAAGTAATGGGGCGTTAGTTTAATGAGAGCTTTGTTCTTGATTCACTAAAAGGGCAGGTGATTGAAACAAAAACAAATATTTTGAAGGGGAGGATAAAATGAAGTTATTTGGTACAATAATTACCTTCTTGGGAGGCATTTTTGTTGGATTATCTGGGTTAGAGAAAATATTAATTTTTGCTTCACTATCTTCTTTTAATCCAAATATAACTTCTGATATACAAGAGGTTAAAGCTTTCACTCCAGAATATATATGGAGTATTACAAACTATACCTTTGGGTTCGGAATAGCGTTATTTTTAATAGGGATTGTTATCTTTCTTGCAACCTATCTTGTGAATAATAAAACAATAAAAGATAAATTCTCTAATTAAAAAAATCAATTAACTGGGGGCAAGAGTTGAATAAGGATAAATTTAGCATTGAGGCAGGAATGTTTAATAAAAGGAGTTTGTAATGAAGGTTAATGAAAAGGAATTTTATGTTCGTAATTTAAGTTATATCATAAGGTCAGCTAACGAGAATGACGCGAAAACCTTGTCTGAAATAAGAGTGCAAATAGATGGCGAAACAGAAAATATGGATAGAGAAAAAGGCGAAGCATACATAGATGAATTAGGTTTTAAACAACTAATCAAAGAGGATGATGAAACTGCACATAATCTTTTTTTAGTTTGCGAAATAAACGGAAGGATTGTTGGTTTTTCAAGATGCGAAGGCAATTTGTTGAAAAGGATGTCCCATAAAGTTGAGTTCGGTGTTTGTGTACTAAAGGATTTCTGGGGATATGGCATTGGTACAAACTTTTTAAAAGAAACAATAACATGGGCTGACACAAACGAAATTAAGAAAATAACTTTGAGTGTACTTGAAACCAATGAAAAAGCCATAATGCTATATAAAAACTATGGTTTTCAAGAAGAAGGAGTATTAAAGAAAGATAAGTTACTATCAGATGGAAATTATTATAACACCGTAATAATGGGAAGATTTAATGAATAACGGCTACTTCTAATTAGTTTTCACTATTCAATTAACGGGGGCAATAGTTGTGCGAAATGTTTCTAGCTTAAACTGAGAGTGGCTACATTACTCAGGTAAAGGCTAGGCGGTTCCGATAGGAACTGAAGGATTATATCGAAGAGTCAAATGATAGAGTAACGTCTT
>NZ_SOPW01000034.1 GCF_004402015.1 Filobacillus milosensis | reverse complement strand
AGCTCTTTGGGATAATTATTTTGCTTTTTACCCATTGTAAACACGTCCTTTAAAAATGTTATTTCCATTGTAAACATTTCGCCAGTTGGTGTGTCCACTTTTTATACTAACCCTCAATAGAATACTCTTTCTCGCGGATAGCAATGTCTGACTGGCGGATAGACCAAACAATCTAGCGGATAGAAGTACCAAATTGGCGGATAGCCGTCTAACTTAGCGGATTAAGCCACCCATCCATTGATTTACCAGACAAAATTTTGTAAAGTTAAAGAATCAACAAGGAAAGAGACTAGGTGACGGAATGTTAAAGATTTATAGTTTATTGTTTTTAGTGATGTTGATGTGGGGGCTAAATGTATCAGCGCTTAAGGTATTAGTAGAAGCGATTGATCCGATGCTGCTGACATCATTTCGAATTATGACTGCGGGGATTGCAGTCCTTATCATTAGTTATTTCATGGGGATATTCAGGCTGCCCCTGAAACATGAGTGGCTTGTCATCATTTATATAGCTGTGTTCAATGTGATTTTGCACCATTCGTTTATTGCGGTAGGTCTTAATATGACGACTGGGGTCAATGCTTCACTTATTTTAGGAATGATGCCTCTTGTGACGGTTATGATGGCGCTATTTATTTTACGTGAGCGTGTGTCATGGATTCGTGCATCTGGATTTGTATTAGGTTTTATTGGAATCGTGGTTACGACATTAGCTGGTGCCAGTGGGCTTGCAGGTATATCACTTGGTGACTTCATCATCTTTTTAGGTGTGGTCGTTCAAGGGTTTAGTTTTGTTTTAATCAGTAAGTTAAAACCCACATTCGACCCAAGGCTCGCAACGGGTTATATGCTAGTGTTTGGTTCCATTTTCATTTTTATATTAAGTCAGATTTTTGGTTCCAACGTGCAAGAAATTACAAATCTGGTAGATTGGCATCTTGGATTTGTATTTTTATTCAGTGCTATTTTAGCATCAGCTTTCGGTCATATGACATACAACTTTGCTATTAAAAAAGTTGGGCCGGCAGAGTCAGCAATATTTATTAATTTAAACACTTTATTTGCAATTACTGGTGCTGCGTTCTTTTTAAATGAAGTGATCATGATTAATCACATCATCGGCTTCTTGTTAATTCTAAGTGGTGTGTTTGTTGGAACCGGGGCATTGGAGTATTTATTAAGAAAACAAAAGAGGTAAAACTTGGCGTTATGCCAAGTTTTTTTCTTATTATCAAATGTTCTGATTTAAGTTGTACTTTTTATAAATTTTCCTCTTTACAAAGTTATGACTATCATTATAGAATGTGTGTAACGGGTTACATAAATCGTAACCCTATTAAATTATGAAATATGTAATCGGTTACAGAGTTAAAATTAAATATTTTAATAGGTGATAGATTATGACAACAATTCGAGATGTAGCGCGAGAGGCTAGCGTGTCTGTCGCGACGGTTTCTCGGGTGATTAATAGTAATGGGTATGTGAATGAGGATACTCGCAAGAAAGTTGGGGCGGCGATTGATCGACTCAAATACAAACCGAATTCGGTTGCGAGAAGTCTTTATAAAAAGGAATCGAAGACGATTGGAATTATCGTTCCTGATATCACCAACCCTTATTTCCCTCAATTGGTTAGGGGAGTGGAAGATCACTTGATTAAGAAAGGCTATACGTCAATTTTATGCAACAGTGACGAAGACCCAGAGAAGGAACGGTTGTATTTAGATGTGATGAAGCAAAAGTACGTGGATGGTGCGATTATTGTATCGAACACGATTGATGAACGTCTTCTTCAAGAATACGACATGCCAGTGGTGGCGCTTGACCGTTCGATACATAAGGATATTCCAACGTTTGCGATCGACAACCGAGATGGGGGACGTGCTGCAACCAAGCATTTACAGGATATTGGTTGTCAGAGAATCGCTCACATCAAAGGGCCGGAGCAGATCAAAAACGCAGAAGAGCGTTACACGGGATATCTTGATGTGGTGAAAAATCAAAGCTGGTTCCGAGACAGTTATGTTGTTCCAGGTGACTATGACCAGAAAAAATCGGCTCGAGCGACTATGGAATTACTTGAAGCACATCCAGAAATTGATGGAATTTTCGCAGGTAACGATGTGATGGCTTTAGGGGTATTAAAAGCGGCTGAGTCGTTGAACATCAATGTTCCTGAAGAGCTTGCGATTATCGGTTTTGATGGAATCGATTTAACGGAGATGACAACTCCAGAATTATCAACAATCTCTCAACCGATTTATCAAATGAGTGTGGAAGCGGCGGAAACTTTAGTTGCTTTAATTGAAGGAAAGACGAACGCTCAAAGCGGGCATGTTTTTCCATCCACATTAATCCAACGCCAATCGACAAACAGTGTAAAGGAGAATGTGACTTGACGGCTAGAATTACAGTCATAGGCAGTATCAACATGGATTTAGTCACAACAACTGAACGCTTTCCTGATAAGGGTGAGACACTGCTTGGCTCTGACTTTCAAACCATCCCTGGTGGTAAGGGAGCGAACCAGGCAGTGGCTGCAGCTAAGTTAGGTGCAGATGTAACGATGATTGGTTGTGTCGGTGATGATCCGTTTGGTGAACCGTTAATTAAAAATTTAGAGAAAAATAGAATTCACACGAGCAATGTGGAACCGGTTACAGGTGTTCCAACTGGAATTGCAGTCATTACAGTTGCAGAAAATGACAACACGATTATTGTCGTTCCAGGTGCGAATGATCATGTTACACCAGAAGTTGTTCGTCAAAGTGAAGAGGCAATAAAAGATAGCGATGTATTATTACTCCAATTCGAAATTCCGATGGAGAGCGTCAAAGAGGCAGTTCGACTTGCCGATAAAAATGACACAAAAGTGGTGCTTAACCCAGCGCCAGCGAGGCCGGTTGATTTAGACTTGTTAGAACAAGTTGACTATATTACACCGAATGAACATGAGCTTAAGATTTTACTTGATAGTGAAGAGAAAAAATCTTTTTATGATCAAAATCGTGAAAAATTCTTTGTGACACAAGGGTCTAAAGGTGTTCTTTATTATGACGGTGAAAAGGAAGTGCTTGTACCGGGATATGATGTCGATGTGGTCGATACAACAGGTGCGGGTGACACGTTTAACGGTGGATTTAGCGTGGCATTAGCTGAAGGCAAAACGCTTGAGGAAGCTTGTTGCTACGGTAATGTGGTTGGCGCACTTTCTGTCAGTCAATTCGGGGCTCAAACAGGCATGCCGCAACGTGAAGAAGTTATGAAATTTTTAGAGAAGCGAGTGTGATCAGACATGAAAAAACAAGGGATTTTAAACAGCGACATCGCTTCTGTTTTATCTAAATTAGGACATACCGATACGATCGTGATTGCGGATTGCGGGTTACCGATTCCGGATGGTGTTGAGCGTATCGATTTAGCTTTAACGCAAGGGACGCCGAGTTTTCTAGAGACGTTAGAAGCTGTTTTAGAGGATATGGAAGTGGAACATGTGACATTAGCAGAAGAGATAAAAGTTAATAATCCTTCAGTGAATACTAAGGTTCAGGAGCTTTTCACTGGCGAACGCGATTATGTGTCACATGGAGATTTTAAAAACTTGACGAAGGATGCGAAAGCGGTGATCCGTACAGGAGAGACAACGCCGTTTGCGAATGTGATTCTTCGTTCCGGGGTGATTTTTTAAAATGTCACAACAACCATTAATAGAAATGAAGGGCATTTCAAAATCATTTGTTGGTAATAAGGTTTTAGATAACGTTAATTTTGAAGTGCGTGCAGGCGAAGTTCATGCGTTGCTCGGTGAAAATGGTGCAGGTAAATCGACTTTAATGAAAATTTTAACCGGTATTTATCAGCGTGATGAGGGTGAAGTTCTCGTTAAAGGTGAACCGGTGCATTTTCAGAGTGCGAATGATTCAGAGAAAAAAGGGATAGCGGTCATCCATCAGGAGTTAAATATTATTCCCTATTTAACTGTGATGGAGAACATGTTTTTAGGTCGAGAAATTAAGTACGGAAAAACGGGTTTTATAAATAAAAAGAGAATGGTCCAAAAAACAAAAGAATACTTAGATCAATTAGGTGTTGAGATTAATCCGTTGGCAAAAGCCAAAGAATTATCAGTCGGCCAGCAGCAAATGGTTGAAATTGCGAAAGCGTTATCGCTAAACGCGGAGGTTATCGTAATGGACGAGCCGACTGCAGCATTGACTGATCGTGAAATTGAGCGTCTGTTCAATGTTGTTGAAAAACTTCGCGAGCAGGGAGTTGGAATCGTTTACATCTCACACCGAATGGAAGAGATTTTTAAAATTTGTGATCGAATTTCGGTCTTGCGTGATGGTGAGTATATTGGCACGCGTGAGGTTGAAAATGTTGAATACGACGAAATCATTAGTATGTTGGTTGGACGTGAACTTGGTACACTTTTCCCAGAGAGAGATACGAAAGTTGGTCAAGTGAGGCTGAAGGTCGAGAATTTATCTTCTGACATGTTTAATGATATTAGTTTTGAAGTCAAAGAAGGCGAAATCTTAGGTGTAGCCGGCTTAATGGGAGCTGGGCGTTCTGAGATTATGCAGGCACTATTTGGCTATCGCGATTTAGAAAACGGAAAAATTTATATTGATGGCCAGGAAACAAAAATTAAGAAACCGCTTGATGCAATTAAAGCTGGAATTGGATTTGTGACTGAAGACCGTAAAGAAGAGGGTCTTGTGTTAACCATGTCCGTTCGAGAAAACTTTACGTTAACGAATTTGAAAGATGTTTCCAACCAGTCAATCATTTCTGGTCAAAAGGAAAGCCAATTTGTAAATAGCATGATTAGCCGTTTTAACGTAAAAACATCAGGAATGGAACAGGAAGTCAAGTCGTTAAGTGGTGGTAACCAACAAAAAATCGTGATTGGGAAATGGTTAGGGATTAATCCGAAAATTTTAATTTTAGATGAACCGACACGTGGTGTTGACGTTGGTGCGAAAAAAGAAATCTATCAAATCATGAATGAGCTGACAGAGCAAGGTGTGAGTATCATTATGATTTCATCTGAATTACCGGAAGTGTTAGGTATGAGTGACCGTATTATGGTGATTCACGAAGGACAAATTGGTGCGGAACTGAATAGAGATGAAGCCGACCAAGAGAAAATTATGTTTGCTGCGACTGGAGGGGAGTAACGTGAAAAATAAATCACTTGGACAACTTGCGCAAAAACTAGGGCCATTGCTCGGTTTAATCGCTATCGTTGTGGTGCTAAGTATCATGAGCCCACAGTTCTTGGATTTAGATAACCTATTTAACGTGTTAAGGCAGATTTCGATTATTGCGTTATTAGCATTTGGTATGACATTCGTTATTTTAACCGGTGGAATTGATTTATCCGTTGGTTCGACATTGGCATTAGCCGGGGCCTTAACAGCTGGATTCATGGCAGGTGGCATTGATCCGATTATAGCCGTTTTACTCGGTGTTTTAGCTGGTGCAATTATGGGTGCATTTAACGGAATTATTATATCGAAAGGTAAGGTTGCACCTTTTATTGCTACATTAGCTACGATGACAATTTTCCGTGGATTGACATTAGTTTACACGGATGGCCGCCCTGTTACTGGATTTACGGACAGTGTCGCTTTTGAAATGATTGGACGTGGCTACTTCTTTGGAATTCCGGTACCTGTTCTAATGATGTTTGTTATTTTTGGTGTATTACTTTTTGTACTAAGAAAAACTGTATTCGGTCGCCACGTTTATGCTTTAGGTGGTAACGAGGAAGCATCGATTTTATCTGGTGTAAAAGTTAATCGCGTAAAAATCTGGGTGTATTCACTGACAGGTGCTTTATCTGCACTTGCAGGTATTATCCTGACATCACGTTTAGGCTCAGCATCGCCAAACGCAGGTTTTACGTATGAACTGGATGCCATCGCGGCGGTTGTTCTAGGTGGGACAAGCCTGTCTGGAGGCCGTGGTTGGATCTTTGGAACATTGGTTGGTGCCCTAATTATCGGGGTTTTAAATAATGGTTTGAATTTACTTGGTGTATCTTCAAACTACCAACAGATTGTAAAGGGGGGCGTCATACTACTAGCAGTCTTACTCGATCGTCAGAAGTCGTCGTAGGTTAGTGTTTTGGCGAAACTTTTATAAATTATACAACTAAGGAGGAAAACAAACATGTTTTCAAAATTAAAATTTGTTTTAATCGCGTTTTTAACAATTGGTTTATTAGCAGCTTGTTCAACAGAATCACCGACTTCAGGTGGGGACGATGAAGAAGCGAGCAAAGAAGATGACGGTAAAGTGCATATTGGTTTAGCGGTATCGACTCAAGCGAACCCATTCTTCGTCACATTAAAAGAGGGTGCTGAGGCGAAAGCAGAAGAGATGGGTGTCGAGTTAACAACAGTTGACGCAAAAGATGACGCAGCAACACAGTTAAGCAGTATCGAAGACTTAATTCAGCAAGATGTTGATGTTCTAGTGGTTAACCCAACTGACTCAGAAGCAGTTGTGACAGCAATCGAAGCAGCAAATGACGCTGACATTCCAGTAATTACAGTTGACCGTAGTGCTGACGGTGGCGAAGTTGTGTCACACATCGCTTCAGATAACGTAGCTGGTGGTGAAATGGCGGCCGACTACATCAAGGAACAACTTGGTGGCGAAGGTAAAGTAGTTGAACTAGAAGGTATTCCAGGATCTTCAGCTGCACGTGAGCGTGGAAAAGGTTTCCACAACGTAGTAGATGAAGAGAGCGGAATCGAAGTTGTAGCTAAGCAGCCAGCAGACTTCGAACGTGCGAAAGGTCTTACAGTAATGGAAAACATCATCCAAAGCACACCAGAATTTGACGCAGTATTCGCACACAACGATGAAATGGCATTAGGTGCCGTTCAAGCACTTGAAGCTGCAGGCATGAGCGACGTAGTTGTTGTAGGTTTCGACGCAACTGACGACGCACGCGCAGCTGTTAAAGAAGGTACAATGGACGCGACAATCGCGCAGCAACCAACTGTAATCGGTGAAAAAGGTATCGAAACAGCAGTTAAAGTTGCAAACGGTAAGAGCGTAGAAGATTTCATTCCAGTTGAATTAGAATTAGTAACAGCAGAATAATAGATATTATGGAGCTGACCGGATGTGATCCGGTCAGTTTTTTTCTTTACCAATAGTTTCAAGGTGGTGCAATCCGCCAGTTCTGGGTATCTATCCGCCAGGTAGGAGGGGCTATCCGCGAGATTAGTGTGTCAATCCGCTAAATCAAGTGTCCTATCCGCGAGATTGGACTATCTATTGAGGGTTAGTATAAAAAGTGGACACACCAACTGGCGAAATGTTTACAATGGAAATAACATTTTTAAAGGACGTGTTTACAATGGGTAAAAAGCAAAATAATTATCCCAAAGAGCT
>NZ_SOPW01000033.1 GCF_004402015.1 Filobacillus milosensis | reverse complement strand
TCTGGGGCCAAGTGGAGTTGGTAAAACACATTTGGCGACATCGATTGGAATAGCTGCAGCTAAGAATCGTAACAGTACTTATTTCATTAAATGTCATGAACTCATTCAGCACCTAAAAAAAGCACGGGCCGAGAACAGATTGGAAGCTCGCTTAAAACATTACAGGAAATATAAACTATTAATTATTGATGAGATAGGGTACCTTCCTATTGATCAAGAAGATGCCAAACTCTTCTTCCAGCTTATTGATATGAGGTACGAGAAGAAAAGCACTATCCTGACCACCAATGTTAATTTCAAACAGTGGGATGAGGTCTTTCAAGATTCAAAACTCGCTAATGCCATTTTAGATCGAGTTTTACACCACGCTACAGTGGTAAATATCATAGGTGATTCTTACAGAATCAAAGATCATTTAGATAAAGAAAATGATTAAAATTGTACATTCTTAAACAGTCAAAACTGTACATTATTAACTTGACATTTATAAATAAGAACTACACTTTTATTTTTAAAGATTTACTTCAATCCCAATCTCGTATGCTTATTGCAATTCTTCAAATGGATAGAAGACTTCTTTTCCATTCTTTAAAATGACACTAAATTGTTCTGCTTTAAAACTGCCGCTATCTTGATTTGGCAACATTGGTAAATACCAATAGTATGATTGAATGTTATAACTAACATTAAAGTTCTCGTATTGGAATTTTACGCGATCAATCTCTTTAGGATTGACATAGCCAAAATAATATCCACCATTATCAAAAGACATAATCCCAATATAATCGATTCTCATCGCTTCACTATTTTTAAAGTTAAGCCCGTTAATAATTGGGCTATGACTATTAGTTATTTTCCACCCTAAAAGTCCTTTTTTTAAAACCCTTCCTTCTATGTATTTACCTGTATCATAAATAACGAATACACCATTATGTGATTCAATCTTTTCAAGGATTTTAATAGCTTCTTGGTTCTGATTATTAATAACTTTCTCAATGGATGAATTTTGGTAAAATTCTATGGACCAAACCGATGTTATTACCAAAAATGTAACCAAAAGAATTAAATATATTCTTTTCTTATTCAAAACACTCTCCCCTCCCCTTCAAGTGCCTGCAGCATAGTATACTCTTACTCCAACTATTGCGCCCTTAACTTTTAAATACAACTTTTCACAAATTTCCCCCTATATTATTTTGCAATTTCGCTTCTAATGCTTAGAGGTTGAGCCTGCTTTCCATATTGTTAATGCAATTGCAATAGTTGACAAACTCCACAAGAAGATCTCACATTGTCCTGTAATAATGGAAATAATCAAGAACAACAAGGGCTACCTATTAAAATAATTAGTGAAATTTTTTGATAACGATTCATGTAAAGACCCCCAGCAACAAAATTATAGAGATTATATTTTTTTATTATAAGTTCACTTTTCAACTATTGCCCCCATTACTTTAAGTACATTTTTTCACAAAGTTAGTACAAAAAATTGTTTTAACTAATGCATAGGAACAATTAATTTGAAATACTAAAAAACCAGATCAATTCACTGAACTGATCTGGTTCGCAAGATTCACAATCACAACCGATACTGCCAAGGTTTATCCTGTATTCAATCTTAATATTACAACATGTGAACAATATCCGAAGCTGTTGTAGGATAAGCAAATAACATTTTCTTTAATTCTTTAGTTGTAATTTTAAATCTTATTGCTGTCGCAAAGTGATTAATTAGTTCATCTGCCACGTCACTTATTAAATGAGCGCCAACGATTTGATCGTTATCTTCATCAATTAACAATTTGTAAGCAGCAATACCTTCATTGGTTCGTTTGTGAGTAAACCAATCAGTAGTTTTTTTATAGTTAACCTTGATGTTTCTTCCTGATTCTTTAATTTCTTCTTCCCTCATGCCAACGGATGCCAACTTTGGTACAGTGAAGACGACGGATGGAATTTCTGGATAGTCAATCTTCTTATTATTTCCTTTTAGAACGTTGGATGCTACTATATGTGATTCTGTGCTTGCAACTGGCGTGAGTGGGAGCCCTTCTGTCGATACCACATCGCCTGCTGCATAAACGTTTGGATTACTGGTACTTTGCAAGTATTCATTAACTTTCACCCCATCTTTATCCCTGTTAATGTTCCCTTGCTCAAGATCCATATCTAGTGCAGGGACTCTTCCAGCACCATGAACAACTAAATCAGCTTCTAATGTGACCATTTTTTCACCGTTAGAGGAAACAACATTATATGTTCCTTGTTTTTCTTCAATCGATTCAACCGAATGTTCCAGGTGTACTTGAATTCCAATCTTTTTCGATCTTTCCAAAAGCATATCTACAAGATTTGGATCAAAATTTTCTAATGGTTTTTGACCTCTATGAATGATATGAACCTCAGAACCCGCCCTTGCTGCAATATGGGCAAATTCAAATGAAACATACCCTCCACCTACAAAGATAATTCGCTTAGGTAACTCGTTTAATTCTAAAAATTCATTGCTATAAGTTAAGTGCTTTTCCCCTTTAATATTTAAATGGGATGGCATGGAACCACTAGCAATAAGAATATGTTTACCCTTAAGCACTTCACCGTTTATATTAAGCTCACTCTCACTAAGAAAGGAAGCCTTTCCGTGATACGTATCGATTCCTTGCTTATTCAGTGCGTGTTCTTTTTTCTCTGGTATATCATCGGTGAAAGTCCGTTTAAAACGCATAAGTTCTTCCCAATTGATTGAAACGTTTGATTGCACACCATTTACTCGCATGCGATCAGTCCAATCGATAAGCTCTGCTGCACCTACCAAAACTTTTTTTGGGTCACATCCACGAAGAGCACACGTTCCTCCAAAAGGATTCTGATCAATCACAGCTACACTCCATCCAGCGTTATTACATTTTGTTGTTGCAACTGAACCAGCAGCCCCTGAGCCAATCACAATTAAATCGTATGTTTTTGTCATTTATAATCCTCCTCCAGTCCATCAGTCTGTACTTAATAGATTCCTTATAAACATATAAATAAAACATTGTTTAAGTCCCACTGCTACATGAGAGGATTAGATATTACCCTGCACAACAAGATAGTTTTGACACATCTTTATCAAATGTCAAGGCAGCTAATTTCAAACCTTCCGCCATTGTTAAATATGGTGCAAGGCTTTCTTTTAAATCTTCTATCGTTAAACCGAATTTAACAGCGAGTGTCGCTGCATATATTACTTCTCCTGCATTTTCAGAAACGATATGGACCCCTAACACTTTTAATGTTTTCGAATCAGCAACAAGTTTAAACACTCCTGTTGTTTCACGGTTTACTATCGCTCTTGGAACGGCATCTAAAGGCAATACAGAAGTTTTTACTTCATAACCTTTTTCTTTAGCTTGTTCTTCTGTTAAACCAACCGTTGCAATAGAAGGATTTGTAAAAGTTACGCCAGGAACAACGGATAAATCTATTTTTTTATTTAACCCACCTATCGCATTATCGGCAACAATTCCGCCTTCATAGGCTGCTACATAAACAAATTGAGGTCCTAATGTTACATCACCTGCTGCATAAATCTTTTCATTACTTGTCCTAGCGTAATCATTTATCAGAATTTCTTTTCGTTTTCCAACTTCAACCCCTGCGGCACTTAAATTTAAAGAAGCTGTATTTGGTTTTCTTCCTGTTGCAACAAGTAGCTGCTCTGATTCCACTACTTTTTTCTTTCCATCTACTGTTACATGAACCTTTTTGATTTGCCCCTCTTGTTCTACACGCTCAAAAGTTGCCCCTTTTACAAGGTTAATACCTTGTTCAATTAACGCTTTTTCTATTGCTTCTGAAATTTCTGGATCATATTCTTTTAAAAGTCGCTCACTTCTTTGCATAAGCGTGACTTCTGAACCTAAATTATGAAACAATTGTCCAAGTTCCATTCCGATATATCCTGAACCAATAACCGTTAATCTCTTTGGCACCTTTTTCAATTCAAGGAGTGTTGTACATGTGAGATAATCCACTTCTCCAAGTCCTGATATCGGCGGTAAAGAAGGAGAAGCACCCGTTGCAATTAAGAAACGCTTGGCAGAGAATTTCTCTCCATTGACTTCAACTGTATTTTCATCAACAAATTTTGCTTCACCTTTAATTAAATCAAAGCCATATTCATCTATTAATTCAATATATTTTTGATTCCGAAGTTCACTCACTAATTCATTTTTCTGCTTGATTAAAGGTGCTAATTCCACTTCTCCAGCAGATGTTTGCAAACCCGTAAATGAATTAACTTTTGCTAAATGATTGATTTCTCCAGCTCGTAGTAGGGTTTTTGATGGCACACAACCAATATTGACACAAGTTCCTCCAACCGTTTGTCGCTCAATCATGGCTACTTTGGCGCCATAATCAACTGATTTAATCGCAGCTGAAAAAGCAGCCCCACCAGAACCAATGATAATTAGATCATAATCGCCTTCATTATCTAAGACCACATTTTCTTTTAATGAAACTTCTTCAATTTCTCCAGGCTCGTATTTTGCTTCATCAATTGCCTTTTTGGCTCTTTCAACCCCAACATCATCGGGCAATTCAAATACAGCTTCACCGCGACGAAAACTAGCTTCAATATTTCTGGCACCTATATTTTCAAGTGCTACTGCCACATGCTCTTCACAACCCGTACAAGTCATTCCTTGAATATTTACCCTAAATTTATTCATGTACTCATCCTCCTATTATCTTAATTTTTCCTACTTTCTTATCTCGTACCCTAAATCAGTAAATACTTTTTTAATTTCTTTTAAGCTAATCTTGGATGAATCAAATGCAAGTTTAGTTTTTCCAGAGCCTTCAACTTCTACATCTTGAACACCCTCTAAATTGGAAACGGTGGACCTCACCGTAAACGCGCAAGATGTTCAAGTAAAACCATCTATTTTGAAAGAAGCAGATTCTAAATTTTCCGATGTAACTTCACTTGTTTTGGGGCTAACTTCAATTGTTTCCTGCCACAACCAGTTTCGCCCATAAACTAAATAAAATGAATAAGCTAATAAAACTAGAGTTAGACTTATTAACATTGTTTGATATTTCGTTGCATAAATAGCTAATTCCCCAGCAAAACTTGTTAACCCAAGAGGAATTAAAACTAAGGGTCCTAAACAACATCCTGCCATCACAAAACCAGAAAATAGTGTGGCTAATTGCGAAGTTATCTCTTTCATGGCTAATCACTTACCTTAATCAAGAACAGCATGAATCATTTTTGGAATCAGGTTTATTCAACTTGCTATATGAATAAAAAATTAAACCGAGAAAAAACGCTAAAACAGGAATTAAAGCATAATCTATATAACCTGTAATTGCTCCTAATCCAATAACACCTAATAAAATAACTAATATAGGGGTAGCACAACATAACAGAATAATAAATGCTCCTATTAATCCTACGATAAATGTCTTTTTATGCTTCATTTCACATTTCCTTTCACTCAATTAATGTTTCAATTATCGGGCAGTTGTGTAACTGTTTTTCATCTGGACAGCGCCTTTTTAGGTCATTTAGCATCGTTTCAATTCGCTTTAAATCCTTTATTTGCTTTTGAACTTCTTCTTCTTTTTTAGATACAAATTCAAACATATCCTCGCAGCGAACTTCGTCTTTATCTACAACCCCAAGTAATTTATAAATTTCGCTTAAAGAAAAACCAAGCTCTTGCATTCGTTTAATAAACTCTACACGCTTTACATCATCATCTGAATATATCCGATAACCAGCTTTTGTTTTTAATGGTTCTTGTAATAAATTCTTTTTTTCATAATACCTAATCGTTTCTTTATTTACCCCACATTTATCAGCAAATGCACTAATTCGATAACTCATTTATTTCACCCCTATAACAATAATAAACCGTGTACCATAGTACACGGTCAAGTATATTAATAATCTTATTTCTTAAACTAACCTGCCCCGTTTGTTGAAGCAGCGGCATTTAGTTAATTATCATATACAATTTCAAATACTAATTCTTGATTAAACGGTTCTTGTATAAACCTAATTGCTTCTGACCAATTTCCATCGTTTGCATTTATGGAACAATGGAAGATTTCTTTGGGCATTATGGAGTTACCGATAATTTCAAAAGAATCTACCCCAAGTATGTTTAATTTTAGTTCTTTACATTTGTTTACAACATCAATTGCATCTGATAGTTGGAAAAGATAAATACCTTCCCGAACGATAGCCCTATTACTGAATTCCTTTTCAATTAAGTCCAACTATTTCACCTTCTTTTAGGTTTTATAATTTTGATGAAATTCTCGTTTGAATTCAAAAATCCTTCTTCAACTATTGCCCCATATAGTTGAAGAACATTTAGTCTCGGCTCAACGCCCTTACTGAAAGGGTACCTGATAATATATTTATATCAACGTTTATTTCAGGTAAGCCTAACATTTCAATATAAAATGGAGTCCCTACACCAAACCATACAACCCATTTAATAATGGGTATGAATCCAATAATTATTAATAAAATAGCTGGTGCTTTCAACCAGTTAACACGTATATTACCGATTAGAATATTTTTAAAGCCTTTCCATTCTATTAAGACTCCGAATAAATATCCCCACAGACTCATTTTAAATAAAACGAGATATAGATTATCAACGTTATTAAGATGTCGATTTACTACCCAAAATGTATCATTCATAAGATAAAGCAAACCAACCATACCTACCAAAATAAAAATGTAGTAAATAACCTTTTTATACAACGTATCACCCCTATATACATTTTTCCTCAATTCCTTCTTTAACTCTTCTGCCATATTATTTTTATGTTCAGCTACTACTTCGTACAAGAAAAAGCCAATACGACTGGCATTCTTTGTCTTCTTGCAAACTCTTCATCATTGCTAAAATGTTCACGTTTAGGTGTCCCTTCACGTAAATCAACTACTGTAAATCCAGATTTAGTAAGAACTTTAAAGTAATTTTCTATTGTTCGATGATATTTTATTACTGTTTGTTCAATCCAAGGTTCTTTTCTTTCTCCTTCGAGAAAATAGTCATCAACTATCCAGTTCCCACGCTTATCTCCTGTTTGTTTGCTTATAAAAGATGAAGTAGTGAGGGGGTGTTGTACACTGAAGACAAACTTACCATTATCTTTTAAAGTTTTATGCACATTTTGAAACAGTAAATAAATATCTGAAACATAGTGTATTGCAAAACGAGAAGTTATAATTTCAAATTTGTTCGCTGGGTAACTGTATGATTCCATTGTCTCGTGATGTATTTTCCCGTTTTTACCATTAAGGTTAAGCTTTGCAGATACAACCATTTGTTCAGAGCCTTCTATTCCAGTGTAAAACGCTGCACCTTGATTTAGTAAATCTTTTCCAAACGAGGCATCACCACAACCTAAGTCTAAAATGCTTTTAGTTTGAAAATCACCTATGAGTTCATAAACAATAGGACTTTCTATTGCATTGTTGGGACTATCCTTTCTACCCCTTCTTTTCAAATAGTTATTTAAGAAATCTTCTTGGTCATATACGCTTGCTCCCCTATATTCCATATATAATTCCCCCTTTCATATTCTCCTTCAATAAAGTATTACCGATTTAAATGCTCTTGATCTTCTAGTTCAATGTTAACATAATATTCCAATAGTTTATCAGACAAAATAAAAAAGCGACCAAATTGTAGATCGCCTTGTTCAACTCTCTCGGTTAGAATCAATTTTCTTTCAAATACTCACTTATTCGCAGGATTTCAAGCCACTTGTCTGAACATATTGTTGAATGAAGTGGTTTACGACCGTTTCGACGAGTTTCAAGCATACTTA
>NZ_SOPW01000032.1 GCF_004402015.1 Filobacillus milosensis | reverse complement strand
AGTCCGGTGGCGATGGCAGAGAGGTCACACCTGTTCCCATGCCGAACACAGAAGTTAAGCTCTCTAGCGCCGATGGTAATTGGGGTGTTTCCCCTGTGAGAGTAGGACGCGGCCGGGCAATCAAAGGCTACTAGATATAATGTCTAGTAGCCTTTTCTTTGTTTTAGAAGATTAAGATATATAAATTGATGAAATAAGGTGAAATCATATCATATTGAACTAAAATGTGGTATTTTCAATGTGAGTGATTGGTTATGCTAGAGGTATAACTTAGGAGGAATTACATATGACTCGTGAAGATGAAAATAAACCTGTCCAATACGACGCTTTAATTGAAGATATAGACCGAAAGGGTTCTGGTAAAGCAGTAGTTTGGAGAACAAACGAATTAGGCAATCCTAAAAAACTTAAATTAGTTGTGCCACAAAGTATACCTGGCGAAACAGTTAAGGTAGATGTAGTTTATCCAACAAAAAGGTGGAGTAAAGCACATATTCAGGAAATTATTGACCCAAGTAATGAAAGGACCATTGCACCTTGTCCACATTTTGATATATGTGGAGGATGTGTATGGCAACACTGGGAGTATTCGGGTCAATTAAATCATAAAACAGATTATGTTAAAAAGGCGATTGAGGAACAAGGATTTGACCCTAACTTAGTCGAAGATACGATTGGCATGGATCGTCCTTGGGATTATAGAAATAAAATGGAATTTACTTTTTCACCTGAAGGCGACATGGGAATGCATGAACAAGGAAACTTCAGAAATGTATTCGATTTAGAAACTTGTTTGATTGCTGGTGATGACATGGTCAATGCATCTTTAGAAGTTTCTAAGTGGGCAAAAGATCATGAACTTAAAGGATACGAAAAAGAAGAGCATATTGGTTTATTAAGACATCTTATGGTTCGTCAGTCATTTACAACTGGTGAAATCATGCTAGCATTAATTGCGACTGAACCACCTACAGATGAATTAAAAGATGCTGTAGATGACTTAGTTCGTCGCATTGAAAAGTTTTCTAAAGTAAAAAGCCTATTATGGCTGAAAAATACTCTATGGGCAGACCGTGTAGATGCAGAAGACATATACGTTTTATCGGGTAGAGATTATATTCATGATGAGATATTTGGATATAGCTATCGTTTATGGTACGATACGTTTTTTCAAACCAATCCAACTCAAGCTGAGAAATTAATTGAACTGGCATTAGAAATTGGGAACCCACAAGACCACGAGACAATGATTGATTTATTCTGTGGAGTGGGAACATTCTCTTTACCGTTCGCGAGCCGAGTCAAAAAATTAGCCGGAGTTGAGATCGTGGAAAGCTCGATAGAATCAGCGAAGCGAAATGCGGTTGAAAATGGTTTAGAAAACACTTATTTTCTCGCTAATAATGCACGTGAAGGTATTGATCAGGTACTAGAAAAGTTTGGACAGCCCGACATCCTATTACTTGACCCACCTCGGTCAGGTGCAGGTGGTAAAGTTATGCGACGTATTGGTCGTTCTAAGCCTAAGCGCATTGTTTATGTTTCGTGTAACCCAAGTTCATTCGCAGAAGATGTAGCTGAGCTTAAACAATTTAATTATGAACTCATATCTGTGCAGCCGGTGGATTTATTCCCTCATACAGTACATGTGGAATTAGTTGCAAAAATAGAGTTAAAAGAAGAAGCAGAATCCTAATAAGGGATTCTGCTTTTATTTATGTGATGATTTATTAGCTGCATAAATTAGTTTTTGTTATCCTTACCTGAGTTAGACTCTTCAACAGGTAGAAATTCAAAAATTTCCCCACTTTCAATTGATTGGGCGAGTCGCTCCAACCAATGACAATAACTTCTGTACTCCCTAATTTGTTGTAAATCTTGTTCAGCTCGTTGTTTTATTTCTTCATTAGTTTCTTCATCCGTCAAAATTTCATTTAGTTGATCTTCAGCATAATTGATGGCGGAAAGGTTTAATTTAGCTTCCCTTTCCCACTTATCCCCAAAGAATTGAGAAAAGTAATGAAAGAAATTTTTCTCCGCCATAAATAAGTCCTTACGTGAACCTTTTTCCCAGACTTTCTTTACGATATTGATGTCTTGTAATTTTCTGACGGCGGTGCTCATACTCGGCTTACTCATACCAAGTTCATCTTTCATATCATCTAGAGTCTGGGGATTATGCTTGAAATACAAAGTTGCGTATAATCTACCGATAGATGGTGTGACACCGTATAAATCCATAGTTTCAGCGATAGAGTTAATGACTGCGCGTTCTGCATGGTTTAGCATTTCTTCTGATTTGTTTTGATTTTTATTTGTTTTTTCTTCCAATACAATCCCTCTTTTCTTACAATTCTTCGCGGAACTCAATTATTCAATTGATTAAATATGAATTTAACTACTTTAATATTTACTATAACGCATCTTGGATGAATGTCAAAAAATATTTAATAGGGAAAAGACCTCGGTTTACAAAAAAAATCCAATATGGTAATATTAAAATTGTTAAATACGTTAAAAAATAATTTAATAAAATTAATATAAGGAGGCAATACAATGAAACAAATGTTCATAAACGGAGCATGGACTGACGCACGCTCGGGAAAAACGAGGGACATTATTAACCCGTTTAATCAGGAAGTTATTGCTACAGTTGCTGATGGGGACGAAGAAGATACGAAATTAGCAATTGCTGCGGCACGAAAAGCTTTTGATCATAGTGAATGGAGATATACACCTGCGACAGAACGAGGTCAAAAAGTTCTCCAAATTGCACATTTAATTGAAAGAGATAAAGAAGAACTATCAAAGCTTGAATCACTTGATACCGGAAAAACAATCGAAGAAAGCCGTGCAGATATGGATGATATCGCAGGCGTTTTTCGTTACTTTGCCGGCTTAGCTGATAAAGATGGTGGAGAAATTATTGAATCTCCAATTCCAGATAGCCAAAGTAAAGTTGTACGTGAACCGGTTGGCGTTTGCGGCCAAATCACGCCATGGAATTATCCATTATTACAAGCAGCATGGAAAATTGCTCCCGCACTTGCGACCGGAAATACAATTGTAATGAAGCCAAGTGAGATTACACCATTAACTACAATTAAAGTAACAGAACTAATGGAAGAAGTAGGTTTTCCAAACGGTGTCGTTAACCTGGTTCTTGGTGAAGGTGCAACGGTTGGTAATGAGCTAGCTGTCAGTCACGATGTTGACCTTATTTCATTTACAGGCGGTATCGATACTGGGAAGAAAATAATGCAAAACGCAAGCAGTAATGTGAAAAAGATTGCGCTTGAACTTGGTGGTAAAAACCCAAATATCGTATTTGCGGATGCTGATTTTGAGACAGCTGTCGATCAGGCACTCAATGCTGTTTTCTTCCATGCTGGGCAAGTATGTTCAGCAGGAGCTCGTTTACTTGTTGAAGATTCTATTCATGACGAGTTTGTTGAAGCACTTGTTGAGCGTACGAAACGCATTAAATTAGGTAACGGATTTAATGAAGATACACAATCTGGTCCGTTAATTTCGGCTGATCATCGTGCAAAAGTAGAAGAGTACGTTGAGATTGGTAAAAAAGAAGGAGCAAAAGTTGTTGTTGGCGGTTCTCGTCCTGATGACCCTGAACTTCAAGATGGTTTCTTCTACTTACCAACAATCATGACTGATTGTCGTTCAGATATGCAAATCGTTCAGGAAGAAGTATTTGGTCCTGTTTTAACGGTCGAACGTTTTAAAGGCGAAGATGAAGCTGTGCGTCTTGCTAATGACACCATCTATGGTCTTGCCGGTGCAGTATGGACAACTGACGTTGATAAAGCGGAACGAGTGGCAGGTCAATTACGCATGGGTACCGTATGGATCAACGATTTCCACCCATATTTTGCACAAGCTCCCTGGGGTGGCTTTAAACAATCTGGTATCGGACGTGAGCTAGGTAAACCTGGATTAGAAGAATACACAGAAACAAAACATGTTTATCGCAACCTTAAGCCTGAGCCAATAAATTGGTTCAAGTAAATTATTAAAACTAGAGACTATTAATTAAATTGATATTACTGAAAGAGTGAGTTTTTGATGAATGTTTCCAATAACCCTTCATTAAAAATTCAAGGAGGTCTGTATGATGAGTGAAAGATACGATTATGTAATCATTGGTGGCGGTAGCTCGGGTTCAGTACTCGGCAACCGCCTAAGTGAAGATGGAAAATATAGCGTTCTAATTCTAGAAGCAGGACGTAGTGACTTTGCATGGGATTTATTGATTCAAATGCCAGCAGCGTTACCGTTCCCATCCGGGAAAAGCTTATATGACTGGAAATACGAATCAGACCCTGAACCTTATATGAATGGACGACGCATTAAACATGCCCGGGGAAAGGTGCTTGGAGGTTCAAGTTCAATCAACGGTATGATTTACCAACGCGGAAATCCAAAGGACTATGAACGTTGGGGATCAGATAATGGTATGGAAACATGGGATTTTGCTCATTGTCTTCCGTATTTCAAACGTTTGGAAAATGCTTTAGCAGCAGACCCAGATGATGAATATCGTGGTCACGATGGACCTCTGAAATTAGAACGTGGGCCAGCGAAGAACCCTTTATTCCAAGCTTTCTTTGATGCAGCTGTTGAGGCTGGTTATACCCGTACACCTGATGTTAACGGCTATCGTCAAGAAGGGTTTGGCCCGTTTGATAAGCATGTGTACAAAGGTAGAAGATTCTCAGCTTCACGTGCTTATTTACATCCGATTAAACATCGTAAGAACCTTACTATTAAAACACGTGCGTTCGTTACAAGCATTGATATCAAAGGTGATCGAGCTGAAGGCGTGACATACCAACGTAATGGGAAGACGCATCATGTTACTGCAGGTGAAGTCGTACTTGCCGGCGGTGCGATCAACACGCCACAGTTACTTCAATTATCAGGAGTGGGTGATGCTGAACATTTACGCTCAGTAGGTGTTGAGCCGAAAGTTGATCTTCCTGGTGTAGGTGAAAACCTTCAGGACCACCTTGAAACATATATCCAATACGCTTGTCCAAAACCGGTTTCTGAACAACCGAACTTAAAGTTAACGCGTATGCCTTGGATCGGTTTACAATGGTTACTTGGTCGTAAAGGTCCAGCAGCAACTAATCATTTCGAAGGTGGAGGTTTTGTTCGTTCGAACGAAGATGTGGATTATCCTAACCTAATGTTCCACTTCCTACCGGTAGCGGTACGTTACGATGGACAAAAAGCAGACACGGATCATGGATTCCAGGTACACGTTGGACCTATGTACTCCGATGCTCGTGGGTCATTAAAGATTCGTTCGAATAACCCTAAAGAGCATCCAAGCATGGTCTATAATTATCTTTCGACTGAGCAGGATCGTCGTGAGTGGGTAGAAGCCGTACGAGTTTCTAGAGAAATTATGGCTCAACCAGCCATGGCACCTTACAATTCAGGAGAGATTTCTCCAGGATCGTCTGTACAAACAGATGAGGAGATCTTAGATTGGGTGGCAAAAGATGCAGAGACTGCACTTCACCCATCTTGCACCGCTAAAATGGGTCCTGCTTCAGACCCAATGGCAGTTGTCGATCCAGAAACGATGAAAGTTCATGGCCTAGACAATGTACGAGTAGTTGATGCATCAGCAATGCCGTATGTCACTAACGGTAATATCCATGCACCAGTGTTAATGCTTGCAGAGAAAGCGGCAGACTTAATTCTAGGACGTAAACCACTGGAACCACTTAATATTGACTATTACCGTCATGGAGTGGACCCAGCAGACGCAGGAACAGTTACTAGTTAAGGACAATAAGAGCTCATTCTAAATGTATTACCCCCTTTTTTAAAATATATTTATAATCGAGTAAGTAGTTCAGTTTTGAAGTACAAAAGCGTAATTTGTACTCTTAACTGAACTACTTTTTTATTTGAACTAGTAGTCTAGAATTTAGAACTAATTGTAAAAAATGAAAGGTAATTGGAATGCATATGGTGAAGTTAAGAAAAGAGTTGTTAAATGCATGATTAAAAAAAGGTGGGATATTTTGAAACGAATAATAACCTTCTCTACAATATTCTGTTTTTCTTTAATTCTATCTAGTTGTAATAAGGAACCGTTAATAACTGAAGAGTATTCAATCATGCAAGTATATATTGAAGGTCAAATAGTTCTTGAAACAGAAAATAAAGAAAATATTGGTGAAGTGATCAAGAAAATTAATACTGAATCCCGAGAAACAACACACGAAATGTCGCTACCTGATCCAATTGGGAAAATTGTATTTAAAAATAACAAACAAAATTTAACTGCTTATCTATATGGGAGTGGTAACGTAACGGTTGATGTTTACATTGTAGATACAGGGTTTGAATTTTAATGATATTAAGCTATTAAGGCATAGAGTTGATCAACAAAAAGGAGAAAAAATATATGAGTAAACTAGAGTTTAAAAAATTGAATGGTGAACTAACGGAACTAGTTAAATTATACACAAGTCATCAATGGTACTATCATTCAAATCCCCAACCTTCTAGAGAGGAAATAATAAACCGATACAACTCTGGATGGTATGAAAGTGATAAAGAGTCATTTTGGGTGGAAGAAAACGGAGAAAAGATTGGGTTAATAATTATAAGTGATATATCCGATACAATACCGTTGCTTTACGACATTAGATTAGTGAATAAAGTGCGAGGCAAGAGGTATGGGGAAATTTGTGTGAAGTGGGCTGCCGATTATATTTTTAAAAGCTCAGAAGAAAAGATTAGGATAGAATCTTATACAAGATATGATAATCTACCTATGAGAAAAGTGTTTTATAAATGTAACTTTCAAAAAGAAGGCTATTTAAGGAATTCTTGGGAAAATGACGATGGCTCAGTGAAAGATTCGCTTGTTTATGCAATTATTAGAGAAGATTGGGAAAAAGACAAAAAGACTCCAATTAAAATAGATGATTTCCCATATTAAACTGACAATGTATGCCAAGAGTTAATGAAAAGGCGCGAAACCTCATTGTCGTCTCACCAAAGGAAGATATATGGTTTTCCAACAATATAATTTTTGGAGGGTTTTATGGATAATTTGAAAGTGATTAATTTAGATAACGTATCACTCCAGCTTAAAGAGGAGCATAACTTTGACTGGCTAAAATTAATGGGAGAAGTGTTCTGCGTTTTCGATGAACAAGATTCAGGAAACATTTGTTTCGGTATTGAAAAAGATGGAAAGAAACGATTCGTGAAATATGCGGGTGCAAAAACTAAAGCTTACTCAGGTCAACCAGAAGGTGCAGTTGAAACGTTAAAGAAATCGGTTGCTATTTATAAAGATCTGCAACATAATCATTTAACAAAATTGCTAGACCATTTCGAGGTTGAGCAAGGATATGCATTAGTTTTTGAGTGGTTTGATGGTGAATGTTTACATCCACATTGGTCATTTCCTCCACCACATAAATATACCAATCCTAATTCACCCTATTTTCAGTTTAAACAGTTACCAATTGAACAACGTTTAGAAGCCTTTAAGAAGATTCTGGAATTTCATGTACATGTTGAAAAGGAAGATTATGTAGCAGTCGACTTCTATGACGGTAGTATTTTATACAACTTTGAAAATGATGTAACAAAAATCTGTGACATTGATTTATATAAGAAAAAGCCATTTATGAATAAAATGGGAAGACTTTGGGGATCAAAAAGATTTATGTCACCAGAAGAATTTGAATTTGGTGCATCTATTGATGAGAGGACAAATGTATTTAACATGGGAGCAATTGCATTTAGTTTATTAGGTGGAGAACTTGACCGTTCATTATCCAAGTGGGATGCAAGCAAGGAACTTTATGAAGTAGCACTGAAGGCAGTTAGAACTGAAAGAAATGAAAGGTATTCCACTGTTGAAGAGTTATACATAGCTTGGAATTCAGCAATAAAAGTATTTTGAAATAGAAGAAGGTGAATAGAGATGGAAGTATATTCCCATGAACCTTATGATTATGATTGTCCATTTTGTAGAGTGGTTTCAGGGGTTGAAGTGCCTAATCAAGGCACAAAACAAAGAGACATTATTTATAAAAATGATTATGTAACAGCCTTTATTGCGAGTAAATGGTGGGAAAATAATAAAGGGCACGTTTTAGTTATTCCTAATAAACACTTTGAAAACATATATGAGCTGCCAGTAGATTATGCCGCTGAAATACATCGAGCAGCTCAATTAGTTGCCCTTGCAATGAAAGATACATATGGTTGTGATGGAATTTCAACACGACAGCATAATGAACCAGCTGGTAACCAGGATGTTTGGCATTATCACCTCCATGTTTATCCAAGATACGAAAATGATAAACTTTATCTTACTAAGGGTTATCTAACAAGTCCTGAACAACGACCATTATATGCAGATAAATTACGACAGTGGATTGATAAGAACATTTAGTGTTTCTTTTTACGTCAATGGCGGATTAGAGTGAACAGGGAAGTTCTGTTTAATCCGTCTATATGGTACATTAACAGCAAGGGGGAAATACTTTGAAAAAAATTTTATACATAATTATGATATCTGTGTTTATCTTGGTGGGGTGTAGTGAGACATCAGGTTCCAAGGATTTTGTAGATTATGAAAAAGAAAAAGTTGTTAACTCATTAAATGATTTGTCGTTTGATCCAGAAATCCCCAAACTACTTCCATTTGAACCAACAGAAACTGAGATAGACATGAGGGGTATTGGAGGAGTGGAGAATAGTTTTATAATAGTTACATTTATGAGTGAAAATCAAGGTGAGATTACCTTTCAAGCAGGATTAGGGATTAATGCAATAGATTTTACAGAAGAGAAGGTAACAATATCGGAGAACTTAAAAGGAAAGTACGGAGTAAACGATACAACCAAGATATTAAAGTGGGATAAAAATGATATTTACTATGAACTGTTAGTCGATAGCGATTCTATTTCAAGAAATGAAGTCCTTGAAATAGCCAAAAGTTTATATAAAGTTAATTAGTCTACCTTTCTTTAATAAACGGGAACAAAAAGAGTAAAAGTAATTGTAATATCGATCGTGAGTTTTTATTTTATAATATAGTTTTTTAGTAGGTGACACAATTGAGCGAAAAGGATAAACAATTAAATGAATTTACTCAAATCCACGATGATTTTATTTTGGATTGGAACAAAGCAATGATTTCAGGTGATACTTCAGCTTTAGAAAGAATGTCTGATGATTATTATGTAACTTTTTTTAAAGGTGTAAATGAAAAACCAATTATATTCAATAGAGAAGAGGCTCTAAGGGGAATGCAACAGTCTGTTATGCAGTTATTAGGAGCGAAGAAGCATTTCAATAATAGGGTTATTCGTTTAAGAAATAATCATAATGCTGTAGTATTTTATGAACAATTGATAGAAAAAGATGAAAAAGAAATAGCGCGTTTATTTACTATTGAAAATTGGCAATATTCTAATGGAAAATGGTTGCTAATCAGAGAAGTTGAAGAGCAAATTACATAGTGTTTGTTGAATAACACAAATCATGACTTTTGTTTCTAATAGCGAAAGCCAAAATTAGGATAGTAATAAAAAAATCTTTTATGACAATGATTTAGTCAGTGCATCAAGGGAGGCTACATCGATGATGAGAAAAGAATTTTTTATGAATTTCTACAAAAAAGATGAGCATGAACCTGAGAGTGAAGAAATAGGTGTGAAGCTTGACGGTTTTGTACTACCTCTTAAAGACGGTGAAAAAATTGGCCATAATGAATTCTTAAATAAATTTCTAGATTTCTTAGAGGCTGAGGGCTGGTCATATACTGGTGGTAGTGTTCAAATAGATTTTGATGGAAATGCGATAGAAGATATTGATGATTAAAAAAAGCTAGTCTCTCATTATTAGAGAGGCTAGCTTCTTTATTAATCAATAATTATTTTACCCATTCATTAACTAAGTCTTGGTTTTCTTCGATCCATTTCTTAGCACCATCCATTGGTTCTTCGGCACTTTCTACATAATCGATCAGTTGACCAATTTGCTTGTCATTCATTTTCCAATTCTTAAACCATTTGCTTACTTTTGGATAATCTTCTTCAAATCCTTGTCTTGTAGCATGGTGAATTTTCTCTACACCACCGAAAGTTTCTTTCGGATCTTCTAAGAATTTGATGTCATATTTTGAGAATACCCAGTGTGGGCTCCATAGTGGTGCCACGATTGGTTCTTTATTCTGAATTGCCTTATCAATCTCAGCTAACATCGCAGGCTCTGAGCTTGGTAGTAGTTCGAAATCAAGGTTATAATCTTTAATTAATTGTTCAGTTACTTCCATCGTACCTGCGCCAGGATCAAATCCGATAATCTCTCCATTAAACATTTCTTTATGTTCATTTAAGTCTTCTACACTATTAACTTCTTCTACATATTCAGGAACAATAAGTCCTACTTTTGCGTTATCATACCAAGTAGCGTCTGAGAAATTAACAGTATCTTTATATTTTTTTAAGTAGTTGGCATCTTGAACTGGTAACCAAATTTCTAGACTTGCATCCAAATCGCCACTCTCTAAGGCTTTCATAGTAGTACCCATGTTTAAAGATCTTAACGTTACGTTATAGCCTTTTTCTTCTAAGATTGCTTTCCACATATTTGTTACTGCGATATTTTCAGCCCAGTTAATTTGACCAATCGTTAATTCTTCATCATTTACTTCTGTTTCTTCTGATGATTGTTCTTGTGATTGATCACTGTTCGTTCCTTCTTCATCGCTGCCACATGCTGAAAGAACAGCAAAAACTAATAGTGCTAAAACTAAACTAAGTCCTTTTTTCCAATTATGCATTGCTGAAAAACTCCCTTTTTGTATTTTTATAGTATTTTAAAATATTCCAAACGTTAAATGTGTTTAGAAATATTTTAACGAAAATGCTAAACAAAAACTTATCTCTTATTTTAAGAGATAAGTCATGCATTCAGATAATGGATAGTTTTAAACTACCCTCAATAGAATAAATGATGACTTTCATCCCAATTGATCTTGTTGATAGAACCAACCAATGATTGAAATTTTAAATCACAATTATTGATTATAGTATACTTTTGTCTCTTCAACAACTTCGGGTACGTGGAAGCATTTATGGGCGACACATAAAGACGTTTAAAAATTCTATGTGAATTTTGTTAAATATTTTTTAAACATTCTTTATAACTTTTATGTTAACGTACTCAGATTTAATGTCAAGGGACCTACATGATTTTTGTTAATTCTAAAAACGATATGGCTGTTTGGAAGGTTATTATTTCAAAGTATCCAAGGTAAAGAGGCTGGGACAAAACCCAGTAACATAAAAAATCGTGGGGCTCCATCGTAATGATGAGACCCACGATTTATTTAATATTTATTATTTTTACATAAACAAAAAGGACCCTCTTTGATAGAATTAAAGTAACCACACCATAATCCCAAAGGAGGATCCTTATGTTTAAAGATTATAACATGAATCAAGTGGTT
>NZ_SOPW01000031.1 GCF_004402015.1 Filobacillus milosensis | reverse complement strand
TATCAGGCATTAGAGTTTGGTGTTCAACCAGATCAAATGTTTAGTAACATACATGAATTCATACAAGCGATAAAAAATTAAAGGTGTGAACAACCGTGAAGGTATGTAAACAAATTAGTCTTATTCAAGTAACTGGGGGCTTTAGTTGAATAAGGCATATGATTTATATGAGTATTTTGCTGCGTAGTACAAGAAAACTTAAAAAGTACCAATTCAATTAGACGGTTGCGTTCAAAGTGATCGTTTTTTCATATTTGACTATTACTTTGTAAAAGATTTCATTAATTTCGTTTTAAAAGCTGACTTGAAGAGACTGTATGTTATAGAATTAAGAGACGATTGCTTACAATGAAAAGCTTTTTAATTTAAATATGACAAGGCATGATTTATATTATTATTTAGAATTAGAACATTTCGAGGTATTCACAAAATAAAAATGAATGCATAGAGGTGTGATAAAATGGCACAACATCATTTTCAATTAAAGGCACATTGGTCTGGACTACGTAATGATGTAGGGAAAATCGAAGCTGATAATTTAGTTACAAAAATTTCTATACCAAAAGAAATGGACGGGCCAGGTATTGGTACAAATCCTGATGAAATGCTCCTTGGGGCAGCATCGACGTGTTACATTATTACACTAGCTGCGATGATGGAACGTAGTCAGATAGAGAAAGATGGATTAACGATGGAATCAGAAGCAATTGTCGATGTAACAAATGGTATATTTACATATAAAAAAATCATCCATCGACCAGAAATAGTGATGAAACAAGATGCTTCCGTTCGAGACAAAAAAGTAGTACAAAGGCTTGCACAAAAAGCTGAACAGTCTTGTATGATTAGTCGCGCAATTCAAGGCAATGTGGATATTGAATTAGAAGTAACTATTAAAACTGCTTAATTGCACATTAAAATGAATTAGTGGAAAGCCCAAAATAATTAATGAAGAATACAGTAAATATAAATGGAGAAGGTAATAGAAACTATTAAATAGATTATTTAATTTTCAATAATTGCAGGTTTACATAATATATATTATCGGAAGTTATTTTAATTTAATTAATTTGTTTATTATATACCTTTAATTGCTAGAATCCCTTAGATCTAACGTTACTATGTAAATCATTAAAAATATAAATGATACTAAAGTTAACTCAATTAACATTGTAAATAACGTAATGACTAAAAATAACTGTGATGTTGCTTTAGTATTTGTTATCGGTTCCTTATAAAACTTAAAACCTATAACTATTATAAAAATGATACTTATAGAAATAATTAGCAACATATACGATATTCCCCCTTGAATCTGATGGTTTCTATTTAATCATCTTATCATATATAGTATTATAAAATTATGAATATTCATTCTAGGAGGTTTTGTAATTGTCTAAAGCAGTATGGTTTCCATCTGACGATTATGTAAAAAATACACGAATGTACGATCTTATGCAACAAGCTGGCTTTAACAACTATGATGATTATTTTAAGCATTCCATTAATGATATTAGTACTTTTTGGGATCAAGCAGTTAAAGCTTTAGATATTGAATGGTATCAAGATTATAATGAAGTTTTAAATCTTGATCAAGGCATTATGTACCCTGAATGGTTTGTTAACGGTAAAATGAATGTCGCACATAATGCTTTAGATAAATGGGCTCTTGATTCTTCAATGAAAAATGAAAACGCTTTAATTTGGGAGTCCGATGACGGAAAAGTTATAAAATATACCTTTGAAGAATTATTTGAAGAAGTTAATCGTGTAGCAAATGGTCTTGTGGATTTAGGTGTTCGTGATCAAGATATAGTTACTATTTATATGCCTATGATTCCCGAAACTGTTATTGCTATGCTTGCTATCTCTAAAGTTGGTGCAATCTTCTCTCCTGCTTTTTCAGGTTATAAGTCTGAAGCTGTAGCTAAGCGTATTAATGCTGCCAATGCGAGATTTTTATTAACAGCTGACGGTTTTTACCGACGTGGTAAAGTAGTAAACCTTAAAGAAGAGGCCGATTTAGCTGTAGCGTCCTCCCCTTCTATTGATCATGTAATTGTCGTTAATCGTACAAATGAGGATGTTAATTGGAACGATAAAGATGTTTCATGGGATGAGATTAAAACAGACAGCACACAGTTTGAGACTAAACGCACAAATGGTGACTATCCGTTTATGATCATTTATACATCTGGTACGACAGGTAAACCTAAAGGAGCTTTACACACTCATAATGGGTTTCCTTTAAAATCAGCTTTTGATGCTGGATTAGCAATGGATGTGTGCAAAAAAGATAATTTATTCTGGTATACAGACATGGGTTGGATGATGGGTCCATTCCTTGTGTATGGTGGATTACTTAATGGTTCAACCATTACGATGTTTGAAGGAACACCTGACTATCCTACGCCGAGCCGTATTTGGGAGATTGTTGAGCGCCATCAGGTCACTCATTTAGGTATATCACCAACACTCATTCGTTCTATTATGAATCTTGATGAAAAATATGTAACTAGCAATGATCTATCATCATTAAAAATGATCGGTTCAACTGGTGAACCTTGGAATGAAGAACCTTGGATGTGGTTATTTAATAAGGTTTGTAAACAGGAAGTTCCTATCTTTAACTACTCTGGTGGTACTGAGATTTCAGGAGGTATTTTTGGTAATGTATTAGTTAAACCAATTGCTCCTGTGGACTTTAATGCAGCGTTACCAGGCATGGATGTTGATGTTTATGATGATGAGGGAAAGCCAGTGCGTAATGAAGTTGGTGAACTGGTATTAAAACAGCCTTGGGTTGGAATGACCAATGGTTTCTACAAAGAAAACGATCGTTACGAGAATACCTATTGGAGTCGTTATAAAGACACTTGGGTCCACGGTGACTGGGTTATTTTAGATGATGAAGGATTTTACACAATAACAGGTCGTTCAGATGATACTTTAAATGTTGCTGGTAAACGACTGGGTCCAGCTGAATTAGAGTCTATATTTGTAGAGCATGATGATGTGATTGAAGCTGGAGTAATTGGTGTACCAGATGAAGTTAAAGGTGAAAAGCCAATTGCATTCGTTGTAGTTAAAGACCAGTCTTTAAGTGAAGATGAATTAAAAGAAGTTTTAATAGATCATGCCATTCAACGACTCGGAAAAGCCATTGCACCAAGAACTGTTCACATAGTAGATGATTTACCAAAAACACGCAATGCAAAAGTGATGAGACGCGCTATTAAAGCAGCTTATCTAGATAAAGATGCTGGTGATCTATCAGCTTTAGAAAATCCTCATGTAGTAGAAAAAATAAGAGAATTAGGAAAAGGAATCACGAATTAATAAAAAACAGAGCTTGTTATTCAAGCTCTGTTTACTTATTTAAGAAAACGAATAGTTAATGGAAACTTTATATATTCTCCTAGGAGCGCTTTTATCATAGCAAATATCAATAACGCTATATATAAGAACCATTGAATCAATAAAAAACCAAATGCTATTAAGCCTACTCCTATGCCCAATAGGCCTACAATTGGTGTTGAATCAAACAGACCTAATAGATTAAAAGGAAAGTTTGCTACTATAGCAATAATTGCAAATAGTATAATTAAATACAGGTGGTAACTTAGCTGAAAATTAATATTATTTCTTGTATGATTTTCTATTAAAGTTGAATCTGTACCGACAATTATTCGATAAATATACACAAGAACAATATTTATTAATGGTATTGGTAACATGGCAATGATGTGTGGAATGACTGATAAAAGTTTTTCCTGGATTGTAAAATTCATATATACTCCTCTATTAAATAACTTTATACTAAATGTTAACATTTTTGGCTTACTTTTAATAACTAGTTTAGATTTACATAATAAAAATATAGTATACTGTTGCGCTATTATTGCTTTAAATATTCTCCTACTACTTTTCCGGAAAATAAACAGCCACCTAAAAACGTACCTTCTAAAGCTCTATACCCGTGAACTCCTCCACCGCCAAAGCCGGTGACTTCACCTGCAGCAAATAATCCTTCAACTGGTTCCCCACTTGAATTTAATACTTGGCCTGATAGGTTCGTTTGTAAGCCGCCTAGTGTTTTTCGGCTAATAATATTTAATCTCACTGCAATTAATGGTCCATTATTAGGGTCAAGTATTTTATGTGGCTTCGCAGTTCTTATAAGTTTATCACCTCGATAAAAACGAGAACCTCTTAGTGCTGTAATTTGAAGGTCTTTTGTAAACTTATTATCTATTTCCCTGTCTCTAGCTACAATTTGATTTCTTATATGTTCTTCATCAAGTAATTCATCATCTACCAGATCATTCATTTCTTTAACTAAATCCTTTAAATTATCTGCTATAATGAAATCTTCACCTTTATTCATGAAGGCTTTAACCGGCCCTGGTGCTCCTTTTTTCAATCGTTCTAACAGCTTTTTTAAGCTCTTGCCAGTTAAGTCAGGATTTTGTTCAGAACCTGATAATGCAAATTCTTTTTCAATAATGCTCTGAGTTAAAATAAACCATGAATAATCGTAGCCAGTTTTCATTATCGATTCCAAAGTTCCTAATGTATCAAAGCCAGGGAAGTTTGGCGCTTGGAAACGATTACCCTCAGCGTCTAACCAAATAGATGATGGTCCAGGTAAGATGCGTATGCCATGACTAGTCCATACGGGGTTCCAATTTTTGATTCCTTCTGTATAATGCCACATCCGATCTCGGTTGACAATTCGTCCACCTGCATTTTCACTAATCTTTAACATTCTCCCATCCACATGATCAGGTACACCAGAAATCATATTTTGTGGAGAGTTACCAAGACGTTCAGGCCAATTTTCACGTATTAAATCAAAGTTAGCACCGATTCCCCCACTTGAAACAACTACCGCATTTGCGTGATATTCAAACTCTCCTACTACATGACGTGAACTCTTCTCCCCTCTACCTGCAGAACTAGGTTCTAATATTGAACCTTTTACTCCGTTAACCTGGCCATCATCACTAATAATTTCATCTACCTGATGACGAGGAAGGTACTTAACTACACCATTATTCATATGACTTCTAACACGTTTTTCAAATGCTTCAACAATCGCTGGTCCAGTGCCCCAAACGATGTGGAATCTCGGAACAGAATTTCCATGGCCATCCGCTAAATAACCTCCACGTTCAGCCCAACCAACTACAGGGAAAAATTTAATACCTAAACTTTTAAGCCAATCACGTTTTTCATGTGCAGCAAAATCTACATAAGCTTCAGCCCATTTCTTGGCCCATATATCTTCATCATTCAAACGGTCAAAACCAGCTGAACCTAACCAATCTTGCCAAGCCAATCCTTTTGAATCTTTAATTCCCATTTTTCGTTGTTCTGGAGAATCTACTAGAAATAAGCCTCCAAATGACCACCAGGCTTGCCCACCGAGAGAACTTTCAGGTTCCTGATCTAGTAATAATACCTTTTTACCACCGTCTGCTATTTCAGCTGTGGCTACTAATCCAGCTAAACCAGCACCAACAACTATAACATCATAATCCATCACGAAAACCTCCTCATGCAAAAAGACCCCGCTTTATTTTTAGCGAGGTCTAAGTAGTTTTAAACTGGATAAACACCGTGTTTACGTTCTGTAAATGTTAAATTTTTAGATTGATAAGCTTGCAGACGTTTATTTAAGTGTTCTCTTAAATCATCCGGTTGTACGATATCATCAATTATCATTTCAGATGCTAATCGATAAATATCAATATTCTCTTTATATTCTTCATGTTTTTCTTTTATGAATGCTGGACGTTCTTCTTCTGGTAACTCTGCAATTTTATTTGCATAGACAGCATTTACAGCAGCTTCAGGCCCCATAACTGCAATTTGTGCAGTAGGTAAAGCAATTGTTACGTCTGGTTCAAATGCTGGACCAGCCATTGCATATAGCCCTGCACCATAAGCTTTTCTTACAATAACAGAAATCTTAGGTACAGAAGCTTCACTCATTGCAGAAATCATTTTCGCTCCATGGCGAATAATACCAGCTCTTTCAACCTTTGTACCGATCATAAAGCCAGGAATATCTGCTAGGAATACTAATGGAATATTGAACGCATCACATAATTGAATGAATTTAGCAGCTTTATCCGCAGAATCATGGAATAAAACTCCACCTTTCATACGTGGCTGGTTGGCAATAATACCAACTGCTTGACCGTTAATACGACCAAGTCCTGTGATTAATTCTTTCGCGAATTCACGCTTAATTTCACAGAAGCTATCTTTATCAATCAAACGTTTGATTAATTCATACATATCGAAAGGAGCGTTCTGATTTTCTGGAATTAATTCACTTATAGATTTCTCAAATGTTTCCGGATCAAAAGCTTCTTGGACAGGTGGTTTGCTACGGAAGTTTTCTGGGAAGAAGGTTAAATACTTTTGAGCATATTCAATGGCTTCCTGCTCAGAAGATGCTAATACATCACCCACACCTGATACAGAGCAGTGCATACGTGCACCACCCATTTCTTCTAATGTAACTTTCTCACCAATTACTTTCTCAGCCATACGAGGTGATCCAAGATACATTGAAGCGTTTCCATCAACCATAACAACAATGTCACAGAAAGCTGGTATGTAAGCTCCACCTGCAGCCGACGGACCAAATAATAAACAAATTTGAGGCACTCGACCAGACATTTTTACTTGGTTATAGAAAATACGTCCTGCACCGCGTCGGTTCGGGAACATTTCGATTTGATCTGTAATACGTGCACCCGCAGAGTCTACTAAGTAAAGCATAGGTACTTCCAGTTTCATAGCCGTCTCTTGAATACGAATAATTTTTTCTACTGTACGTTTACCCCAAGAACCTGCTTTAACTGTTGAATCATTTGCCATGACACAAACGGTTTGTCCATTTACTTTGCCAATACCGGTTACAACACCATCAGCTGGTAATGATTCATCCATACAATTGGCAAAAAACGCATCCTCAATATCTAAATCCTCATCAAATAACATTTTTAAACGATCTCTAACGAACATTTTACCTTTTTCACTGTTCTTTTGGTGATATTTTTCTGCTCCGCCTTTTTCTATACGTTGGCGCAGTTCTTCATGAACTTGATTCTTTTCCATTATTCTCACCCTTTCAGTTATTGACCTTTGAAGTTCGGTTTTCTTTTTTCTTTAAACGCACTTAAAGCTTCTAATCGATCTTCTGTAGGAATCGTTTTCAAATAACACTTTTTCTCAATTTTTAACCCAGTTTTAATGTCATGGTCGAACCCATGATCCAGTGCTTGCTTAGCCATTTTCACACCGATTGGTCCATTACTAGCAATTTGTTTAGCAATTTCTAGACCTTTATGTTCCAACTCATCTAATGGGACAACTTCTTCAATTAATCCTATTTCTTTACCTTCTAAACTATCAAAACGTTTAGCTGTTAAAATGTAATACTTTGCTTTAGCTAATCCTATTAATCTAGCTAATCGTTGAGTTCCACCAGCGCCTGGAATAATTGCCAATGAAGTCTCAGTTAACCCCATTTTGGCGTTACCACTTGCAATTCTTATATCACAAGCTAAAGTTAACTCTAACCCACCACCAAATGCAGCGCCGTTAATTGCTGCGATTGTAGGTACTTCTAGGGATTCAACACGAGACACTAATTTACCGATTTTACCAACAGTTTCTACTACTTCATCTTGTGACATTGTGGCACGCTCTTTTAAATCCGCACCTGCACAGAAGGCTTTTTCTCCTTCAGCTGTAATGACAATTGCTCGAAGGTCTTCGTTTTCTAGTTGATCTAGAACTTGGTTAAAATCAGCTAATAACTGAAGAGAAAAAGAATTAGCAGCTTCTGGTCTATTTAGTTTAATAACACCAATATATGAATCTTTGATCTCATAAGTAACTGTACTCAACATTTCACTCCTCACGACTACAAATATTCATTTGCTTACTAGGTAAAGGTTTATTAATTTTATCTTGAATATACATACCGGCATCTAATAATCGATCCATATTTAAACCAGTATCAATACCCATTTCGTGTAACATATGAACCAAATCATCAGTCGCTACATTTCCTGAAGCGCCCTTTGCATAAGGGCATCCACCTAATCCACCTAAGGATCCATCAAAGATATAATAACCCTTTTCAATAGAAACTAATGTATTCGCAAGAGCCATTCCTCTTGTGTCATGGAAATGAAGAGCTATCTGATCTTTAGAAAATTCGCCTTCGATTAAGTCAAGGAATTGACTGACTTGTTTTGGGTTAGCTACACCAATTGTATCGCCTAATGACAATTCATCGATTCCCATATCAAACAAGTTTTTACATACATCAATCACTTGTTGTTTATCAACATGTCCGTCATAAGGGCAACCAAAAACAGTAGATACGTATCCTCTAACTGATTTTCCTGCCTGTTTGGCCCCATCTACTACTTCTTTTAATACTGGATACGTTTCATCAATAGATTTATTTATGTTTTTCTTATTATGAGATTCACTTGCAGACATAAAAATAGAAACTTCGTCAACATCAGCTTCTAATGCACGTTCTAAACCCTTCATATTAGGGCAAAGAGCAGCATAAGTGATTCCTTCTTTTCTATTCACTGATTTAGAAACTTCTAATGCATCTTTTAACTGTGGAATCCATTTAGGGTGAACAAAAGATGTCATCTCAATATAGGATAAACCAGTTTCAGATAACTGGTTTATCCATTCTATTTTATCTTCTGTCTTAATTTCTTCTTTTTCATTTTGTAAACCATCACGTGGTCCTACTTCTTTGATTATTACTTGTTTTGGAAGATTCATTAATATGACTCCCCTTTTTCAAATCTATTCGATCACTGCAATAACGTCGCCTTCATTTACGAAGTCACCTTCGTTAACCTTTAATTCTTTAACTGTACCGTTTGTTTCTGCCGCAACCGGAATTTCCATTTTCATCGACTCTAAAATTACAACGTCTGTACCTGTTTCTACTTGGTCGCCTTCATTTACGACTACTTTCCAAACGTTACCTGCCATTGTTGCTACTACTTCTTTTAACATGATAATTCCTCCTATTTGTTAATTAAAATGTGTTCTTGGATGAAAGATGTTCGAGTGTTTCCTTCTTTAAATGCTTGTATGTCTACTATATCATTTAATAGCGGAATATTCGTCTTAATTCCTTCAACTTTGTAATGGTTTAGCGCTTTTTTCAGGTTTGCTACAGCTTCTTCACGTGAGTTTCCTTTAACAATTAGTTTTGCAATCATTGGGTCGTAGTACGGTGTTACTTGATAGTTGGCTTCGACCGCTATGTCATGACGAATAAAGTCATCCTCTGGTAAAGATATTGCTGTAATAGTTCCTGGAGATGGAAAGAACGTTTTAGGGTCTTCAGCATAAATTCTTGCTTCAATTGAGTGCCCTTGAATCAATAAATCTTCCTGTTTTAAGCTTAATTCATCTCCATAAGCTACTTTTAATTGTTGTTCCACTAAATCAACACCCGTAATTTCTTCAGTTACAGGGTGTTCAACCTGTAAACGAGTATTCATTTCGAGGAAATAAAAGTTTTGATTTTCATCAACTAAAAATTCAATCGTTCCTGCGTTCTTATAATCAATGGCTTTAGCGGCTTTAATTGCTGCATCTGCCATCTTTTGTCTCGTTTCCTCTGTAATTAAAGGCGAAGGTGCTTCTTCTATAACTTTCTGATGTCGACGTTGAATCGAGCATTCACGATCAAATAAATGTAGAACATTTCCGTGGTGATCTGCTAACAACTGTATTTCAATATGGTGTGCGTCTTCAATGACTTTTTCAATGAACATCGTGCCATCACCAAAGAATTGTTCAGCACGACGCGCATTACTTTCAAATGCTTTTTCCAATTCTTCATCACTGTTCACGATTTGCATTCCTATACCACCACCACCGTGGGAAGCTTTTAACATCACTGGGTAACTAATTTTGTTAGCGAAAGCTTTCGCTTCTTCTGCTGTAGGTATAGGGTCATTTGTACCTGGAATGATAGGTACTCCTGCCTTTTCCATCGTTTGTCGAGCTGTTAATTTACTACCCATTTGATTAATAGCATAAGAGTCTGGACCTACGAAGGTGATTCCTTCATCTTGAATGCGTTTCGCAAAGTCTGTGTTCTCACTTAATAAACCATACCCTGGGTGGATAGCTTCTGCTTTGCTTTCTTTCGCTACTTCAATAATTCGATCGACATTTAAATAACTTTCATTTACCCGAGCCGGACCTATTAAATGAGCTTCATCTGCTTCTTTAACATGAAGGGATTGTGCGTCTGCTTCGGAATATACAGCAATGGTTCTGATATTCATTCTTTTACACGTTTTAATAATGCGTCTTGCAATTTCTCCTCGATTAGCTATTAGTACAGATTTAAACATAAAACCTCTCCTAATTATTTTTGTTGTTAATGAGACTTTTGGCTTTCTCCATTAGTTTTAATTTTTGTACCTTTCCACTTGGTGTCATAGGATACTCACTAATAAATTCAAAGTATTTTGGTATTTTATCTTGAGTAAATTTCTGATTAATACAATAATTACGAAGATCTTTAGATGTTATATTAGAACTATTAGTTTTAATAACCCATGCAATTAAAACTTCATCATCACTTGGATTAGGTACACTTACGACTAAAACATTTTCTACTTCTGGATGATTTCTTATTTTCTCTTCGATTTCATGTAAATCTGAATGGTGTTGTTCTCCTTTATGGTCAATCAAAAAAATACCTCCCCTATTACTTAACACCCCAATTGTCTTGCAATAACCAAACGTTGAATCTCAGAAGTACCTTCACCGATTTCTAGTAATTTAGCATCTCTTAAATAACGTTCTACTTCATATTCGCGCATATAACCATATCCACCATGAATCTGGATTGCCTGGTTCGCTGAGCGGAATGCTGTTTCTGTAGCAAATAATTTTGCATAAGCAGCCTCTCTTGTAAAGTCCTTACCTTGGTCTTTTAACCAAGCTGCTTTCAATACCATATTTCTTGCTAATTCTACTTCCATAGCCATATCAGCTAACTTGAATTGAACAGCCTGGAATTTCGAAATTGGCTGACCAAATTGCTTACGCTCTTGAGCATATGCCAATGCTTTATCAAGTGAAGCTTGCGCAATACCAACACCTAATGCAGCAATTGAAATTCTTCCGCCGTCTAATGTGTGCAGAAACTGTTTAAAACCTTTTTCAGGATCACCTAACAGGTTTTCTCTAGGAACGCGTACATCTTCTAAAACGATTTCAGCTGTGTTAGATCCACGAACTCCCATCTTATCGTAGTTATCTGTAATTGTTACTCCTTTTGTATCTGTTGGCACAATAATTGCTGATATTATGTTTTTACCACGATCATCTTTACCTGTAACAGCTGTTACAATAATTTGTTGTGCGTATGATGCATTAGTGATGAAGCACTTTTCTCCATTAATCACAAATTCATCGCCATCTATTTTTGCAGTTGTTTTTGTTCCTCCTGCATCAGAACCCGCGTTTGGCTCGGTTAAACCGAAAGATCCTAATGCTTTTCCTGATGCCAGTGGCATAAGGAATTTTTCTTTTTGATCGTCTGTTCCAAAATAATAAATAGGACTAGCTCCTAAAGAGACGGCAGCTGCATAACTTAATCCTGTACTTCCACAAACTCGAGCGATTTCTTCAGCAGCTAAAGCATAAGATACGGTGTCGCCACCAGCTCCACCCACTTCTTCTGGAAAAGGAATACCTAGTAACCCTAACTCGCCTAATTCTTTGAAAATATCTTCTGGGAATTCAGCATTAACGTCAATATCTACCGCTCTTGGTGCGATTTTTTCGTTAGCGAAATCTCGCACCATTTTTCTAATCATTTCTTGTTCTTTTGTTAATTCAAAATTCATATTTGTCATCTCCCTTTTTGTTATAGACCGACTGGTTGGTCTGTAATAAACTAAATGAAAACGCTTTCTAAAAGCGATTAAATAAATGTCTAAATATCAGTCATTGATAATTTAGACGCGCGATATTCTTCTAGTGCTTCTGTTGTTAATAATCCTGAGAAGATGATGTCTATGTACGTTGATGCGATTTCATCGATTGTTTTTGGTCCGTCTTTTTTATACCATTGATAAGTCCAGTTAACCATACCTAATATAGCCATATTAGTTATAGTTGTGGGTAACTCATTTCTAATTTCTCCGAGTTCTTGCCCCTGCTTTATAACTTCTTGGAGAATTTCTTTATAGTTATCCCGCTTTTTCTGAATAAGAATCTCATAATTCTCTTTTAAATATTTATTTTCCTGATTAAATACAACAATATGTTCATTGTATAGGTCATATACACGTACAAGTGCTTTTAGCATCTCATGGAGTTGGAATATAGGTCGATCATAACACTTTTTAGCTTGATTGGCTTCATTTAAAACATATGATATAAATGTATCGTGTATCACATATAGAAGTTCATCTTTAGATTTAAAGTGATGATAAAAGCCGCCTTTTGATGTGTCACAATGATTAACGATGTCATTAACCGTGACACCATGAAATCCTTTATCAGAAAATAACTGCAAAGAACTCTTTATTATTTTTTCGCGTAAATCCGACATAACTCCCTCCTATCTTTTGCTAATATCTTATCATAATTTTTAAAAATATCAAATAACTAAGGTTATTACTGTTTTTATGTTTGTTGTTGATCCTCTGAATCGCTACAGGCGGATGCTTTCCGGGCACGGCCGCAACGAAGGAACATCAATGAATAATCTCCATTGCACCTTTGCACCAAGGAAGCCTACTTCGAAGCATTACTAGTAGATGCAGGTGCATCAAAAGTGATTTTCGGATCGCGTTGTTCCCGCAGGAGTCCCCGCCTTTCGCTCTTCTTAGAAATATGAAATTTACAAACTAGCTTACAAATATTTCATTATCAACATTAAGCTTTTAAAAAAAGAGGCTGGGACAAAACCCAGCAACATAAAAAATCGTGGGACTCCATCGTAATGATGAATCCCACGATTTTTATATATTTTTGTAATTTTTACATAAACAAAAAGGATCCCCTTTGA
>NZ_SOPW01000030.1 GCF_004402015.1 Filobacillus milosensis | reverse complement strand
GAAACCTCAATCTAGCGGATAGATTCACCAATTTGGCGGATAGGCTCCCCAATCTAGCGGATAGGGTTTCCAGTAGCACTCGCTGTTCAATAACTCTAAATAAAGTTTAAACACGTGAATAATAAATATTCACGTGTTAGATGTTTTTAAATTATCAATAATAAATTTATTACTTCGCCTGAACCGTAACAACATCGCTTGGGTCAGTAGCTTCAAGAGCCTCTTTCTCGCCCTTTTCCACATTAACTATTTGAAGCAATACAATTCCTATAATAAAGAACACGATTAATGACAAGATACCAAACCGGCTGCTTCCTGTTAAACCAGCCGCAAAACCAAATACTGCTGGTCCGATAATCGCTGCAAACTTGGAAGTTATGCCATAGAAACCAAAGAATTCGGCATGTTTATTATGAGGAATCATCTTAGCAAAAATTGATCGACTTAAGGCTTGAGCTCCACCCTGAACCATCCCGACACAAACAGCTAATAAATAAAAGTGAAGAGCCGATGTCATAAAATAGCCCAGAATAACGATCACTACATAAACCATTAAGGCTAAGGTTAAAGCCTTTTTAGCTGACATCCATTTAGCTAATTTCGAAAAGAAAAACGTACAAGGGATACCTACAAATTGTGTAATAATCAAAGCAGCAATTAAATCATTTGTCCCAATTCCAATTGTCTTGCCGTAGAAAGTCGCCATTCTTATGATGGTTGAAATACCATCTGAAAACATCCAAAACGCGATAATAAAAATTAATAATTGCTTATAATGTCTGAGTGTTCTAAATGTATCCGTGATACGCCCGAAACCGATTGAAACGTAGGATTTCGTTCGTGGCTCTTGAGGAGCAACCTTATCTTCTTTTATGTTTTTAAACAGAGGGAGTGAGAAAATAAACCACCACATACCAACTGTTACAAAAGCTAATTGTGTCGCGATTTTATCATTTGGTAAACCGAACCACTGGTATTTCATAATCATTAGGAGGTTTATAGCTAATAATATTCCACCTCCAATGTATCCAAATGCATATGCCCAAGTGGATAAACGATCCATGTCTTCTTTTTTGGCTACATGTGGCAAGAAGGCATCGTAAAATACATTACCACCTGAAAAACCGACTGAAGCAAAGATAAACAAAACGGACGCTAAAATGTAATTACCTTCATTGATGGTAAAAAGTAAGACTGTAGCGATCATTCCCATATAAGCAAAAAACCTAAGGAACTTCATTTTAGCTGCTGAATAATCAGCAATGGCACCTAATATTGGCGCAAGAACAGCAACAATCAGAACTCCAATTGCTGTTGTAAATGAGTAAAAACTTGTAGCAGCACCTTCAGACAAACCTTGGGCCGCCACACTCTGATAATAAATAGGAAACACTGCTGCTAAAATAGTGGTTGCAAATGCTGAGTTGGCCCAGTCGTACATCATCCAACTACGTTGTAACTTCTTGTCCATCCCCCATCACTCTTTTCTTTTTTCTTTTAGCATATCAAACTACTTAACCATATAGCTATTATATTTCAGAAAATTTACATTTATTTAATTATTATGCTTGCTTTTGTACATTTACAAACATCTTTTGATAAACATCAGACTCTTCTTTCATGCCTTTTTCCAAATAAGTTTTGGATAACCATTTAAGAGGCAGCGCTTCATCAGGTTTCAATTCCGACTCCATACTAAAGCATTCAATCGCCTGGTCCCAGTGCTTAAATTCATAATACAATTCCCCTAAGGTTTGCATATGGTCAAGGTCTTCATTCAGTTGATATAACTTACCGAATTTCTGGATCACTGCTGAGTGATCTTTAAATGGCTCTAACCACTTTTTGATATAAAATAAATCATGCTTCTGCAGCATTGCTCCAATATATTTATACAGCAAATCTTCTGCTAAAGCATGATTGTACTCAGTCACCTTTAATAACAAAGGCTGTAACTGATCAACATCTATATTTTTTTGTGGTGATTCTAATAATAATTGGGTAACTTCTTCTAAATCCTGCTCGGAGATGTCCATTTCATACGTAGTCATTAATTCAGCAACTTTATCAAATTGATTTGTTTTTATATATAGTTTGAAAAGGTCTTCTTGAATAGGTAAAAAGTGATTTTGATTTATTAACTGTTCTAGAATTTGAATTTTTTCATGATCGGAGATTGGTTGAAGCTCATTAAAAAATGAATTATACAATTCTTCTTGTGGGTGATTTTTAAGGTGTTCGTATTGCCATACTAACAATTCTAATTTACGGCCGTCAGCTTTCAGTTTAGACACATACTGCTCCGCATAACGATCTTGCTCAGAAAACATAATCTTTTCCGCTTCAATCGGATCTTTACGGAAAAATTCTTCAGTTCGGTCATAATACATTTTTGAAAAATCTTTGTAAATTAAGTCACTCGATAAAGACTTAACCAGGCTATGGTTAGGCGCAAAATCTTTAAGGATACAAATTAGTTGGTAAGCAGAAAATAACTGTCCATTTCTTCTTAACTCATAAAACATGGATTTAATTTCTTCAAACAGTTGCTTTTTAGATATGAAAGATTCGAAAAATGTTAGAATATAGGCTTTATCATGTGAAGAGTATTGCTGATTTAATTTACGCAGGAGTTGTTTATTGTTTAGTATTTTTGAAGTTTGATTAGAGGTAATCAAAGTATTAATGAATGGATGTGGTGCGTCATAGATATGTCCACGTTTAAAGGCATTTTCTATATAAGAACCACGACGTAGCTTGGACGTTTTTTTAGCTGTGAGGAAATGATTTTGGTAATAAAATAAATAATATAATTCTTCATTGTCACTCATTGCTTCAATAATTTGCCCACGAACATAATAAGCCACTCGTTTGGCCCGAAGCTTGATGGGTTTATTCTTTTGATCTTGTATCAAAAATTGATTTTGTATCATAATCAACCCTCCTATTTATACTTACTTTAACATAATTATATGCTAAATGATGGATTAATAATTATAAATTATAAAACCTCTTCGTATTCAAGTATAAATTGTTATAGACATCTTTTATGTCACACCGCTTAATTTCAGCAATTTTACATACAGACTCATGCATCATTTTAGGATGTGTCATTTGGCCGGAAAATGGTCCTTCAAATGGCCACGGTCCATCCGTCTCAACCATCAATTGCCTTAACGGATAATCTTTCACAAGCTTTTGAATCTCACCTTCATACACGACATCTGGTGTGACTGAAACCATATACCCATTATTGATCATTCGTTCGATAGTTTTTTCATCTCCTCTAAACCAATGAAAATGAGCTTCTGAAATTGAAAAACTCTCAAGTAAATCACAGACAATTGTAGCATCCTCGTAAATCGCATGCAGTACCACAGGCAGTTCTAATTCTTTTGCTTTATGCAAAAACACTCTAAGGAGTTCAAGATATGGTTCAAGTGATAGACTCGAGTCTTCTTTTCTTAAATAGTAAGGTAAGCCCACTTCCCCTACTGCTACAATTTGATCCTTATGATGGCTAATCTCAGTTAAAATGTCACTGACTTCTTCTACATCAGGAATTTTTTGCTCAGGGTGATATCCTAAAGCAACCTTCACCCTGGAATCTTGTTTAGCAATTTCGAGGTTATGTCGACAGGATTCAAGGTTTCGAGATACTGAGATTAGATTCGTAATTTTATAAGGTTCTAATTCGTGTAATAGTTTAGATTTTTCCTCTTCTGTATACATATCTAAATGAATATGGGTATCCACAGTTAAATCATGCATGAGACAACCTCATTTCCTGATAGATTTCCTTCTTCAACTCTATAAATTCTTCTGAGAGTAACAATTCTTCTTCTCTAGGGCGACTGAATGATATATTAAATTCCTTTAGAACCGTTGCTGGTCTCTGTGATAGTATGATTACGCGATCTGATAAGAAAATAGCTTCTTCAATGTTATGGGTGACAAACAAAATAGACCGCCGATGTTCCGCCCACATAGACAGCAGCCACTTCTGCATGTCCGTACGTGTAAATTCATCCAGTGCAGAAAAAGGTTCATCCAGTAATATTAAAGATTGCGGACTTAGAATGCTTCGGATAAAAGAAGCTCGTTGCTTCATTCCACCTGATAGTTCATAGGGGTATGCGTGTTCATATGAGCCTAAACCAGCCCGCTCAATCATTTGTAATGCTTTTTTACGATCCTTCTTCCCTACAATTTCCTGCCCGAGTAAAACATTATCCAAGATTGAACGCCATGGAAATAATGAGGGTGATTGCGGGGTATAACTGATTGACCCCGGCTTCCCCTTAATACTTTTGTTTTTAAGTAAGATATCGCCAGAAGTTGGCTCACTAATTCCACCAATGATTCTAAACAACGTACTTTTACCACTGCCTGAGGGTCCTAAAATAGACACAAATTCCCCTTCTTCAATTGAGAAATTAATGTCGTCTAGCACATGATTTTCACCAAATGATTGACTAATATTTTGTACATTAAGATGTTTCATTAGAATCCCTCTTTTCTGATGAGTGCCAACGAATAACGACTTTTTCTAACCACATAATGAATAAAAAGAAAAGTAAGCTTATCGCAACAATGATAAAAATCGCAACGAACACTCGATCTGGGCGAAATGATGAGGATGCAAGTGTCATATAGACACCTAGTCCTTTACTCGCTCCAAGCCACTCAGAAATCACAGCCCCCATCACACTATAAGTAGCTGATATTTTTAAACCCGAGAATAGGTATGGTAACGCACTTGGCCATTCTAATTTCCAAAAGATTTGCTTCTTATTCGCACCAGCCATTTTCATATAATGCATTAAGTCGCGATCTGTTTGTTGGAAGCCACCTAATAGCGATATGGCTATAGGAAAAAAGCATACTAGTGTGATAACTAAAATTTTAGGAAACATTCCAAAGCCAAACCAAACGACTAACAAAGGTGCCAGTATAATGATAGGGATGTTTTGAGATAAAATGATAAGCGGGTACATCGATAGTCTTAAAAATTTGACCAGATGCAGAGCAACCGCTACGATGATGCCAATACTGCTTCCAATAATAAACCCTATTATGATTAATTTGGATGTGGCTAACACGTGGCCATAGTAGTTTGGCCACTCCGCAACTCCTATTTTAAATATTTCACTAGGTGCAGGTAATAACCATTTCTGAATCTCAAATACAATAACAGATAATTCCCAAATGATAAAGAGAAGGATGAGGACCAGAATTGGTCGCCATCCTTGCTTCAAAAGTTTTCTCATGATTTATACTTCTCCGTTAAGGCATCCATAGAAGCACCTTTAGGATTATAAACAATCTTAATTTGAGACATCACACTCGGGCACCCGACTTCAACCATTTTTTCATTCATTTTTTCAACAATGGCTAAAAGTTCTGTGAGCTCACCCTCCATGGTTGTCTCCAGTGGATTTACTTGATATTTAACTCCTGATTCATCAATAACTTTAATTGCTTCATCCACGTAAGGAATGACATCGTCATTGTTTTGGGTTTTAGGTATGATTTGAACACTTAAGAGTGCATTTGCCATGTATTAGTCCTCCTCTGGCAGGAACTCATTCGTAAATGCCTGTTCTGCATCTAGTTCACTTTCTAATAAATCGTGTTCGTACATCCATTCAGCATAGTTTTCCCAGACTTCTTGTTTTTGAAGTCCCCACTGTGATGCGTCATCTTTATATTTAGGTGCTAACCACTCCTGGCTCGCTTTAACCAGCTCAGCATCTAAATCTGGTTCAGCTTCAATTAAAATATTGGCAGCTTCTACAGGGTTGTCAATGGCGAACTGATAGCCTTGTGAAGCAGCTTTCATGAACTTACTTACTGTCTCCGGGTTATTCTCAATCATATCCTCATTTGTAGCTAATACTGGTGTATAATAATCTAGTTTTTCACTGTAATCCGTTAAGTAAACCATATTAATGTCAGTATCGCGAAGTTCAGCTTCGACACCCGTCCATCCATAATAAATCCAGGCAAAATCAATATCATCGCGTTCTACGGCTGTAAAAAAGTCTGAATCTCCCATATTAACGATATCAACTTTACTGACATCCGCGTTCTCTTGTTGCATAACTGAGGAAATTACTGCTTTCTCAAGCGGTGCACCCCAGCCACCATACGTTTTACCTTCAAAATCTTTCGGTGAAGTAATTCCCTCTTCTTCTAACGATGCGAAACCTGATGTATTATGCTGAATCACTGCAGCTATCGATACGATTGGTACATCTTGTACTCTAGCTTCTGTAATACTCTCTTGATAACTCACACCGAAATCGGCTTTACCTGACGCCACTAGCTGATCTGCACCAGCTTCACCAGGCATGATGATTTCAACATCTAACCCTTCTTCCTCAAAGTAGCCTTTATCTCTAGCTACATATAACCCTGTATGGTTAGTGTTAGGTGTCCAATCAAGTACAACTTTAATCTCTTCCAATTCATCTTTACTAGTATCCTCGTTCCCACCACATGCTGTAAGTAAAACTAATAAAACTCCTAAGATCATGAACTTCTTCATGACATAGTCCCCCTTCAATTTACTTAGCCATAAGTTGGAGGATATAAAAATGCCCTAGGCTACACCTAGGGCACACGAATGACAGTTCATCTCATACATTACGGTGTTCCCTACGCTGGTCTTAGCCAGTTCAGGTTCGAAGAGTCAGTATCTTACGGATACAATCTCAACCAGCAACACTGGTCCCCCTACAACTTATGTCTAGTTTATTTATTTTCAATAATAGTTTGACATATCCATCTAAGCATTTCAACTTATTTTTGTTCGGCCTTCGTTTTTGTTTCATCATAGTTTCCAAGGTAACGATTTAGTTTGCCGTTTACTAGAAATGCCGTTTCATAAAAACATTTATTTAAGAAATAACGATCGTGAGACACACAAAGTACTGTGCCTGTAAATTGATCAACAGCTTCTTCCAGCACTTCCTGCGACTCCACATCTAAATGGTTCGTTGGCTCATCTAAAATTAAAAGATTAATATCCTGATGCATAAAAATTGCAAGCTTTAATCGCATTCTTTCGCCACCACTTAGTTGGCTTAACTTTTGAAAGACAGAAAAACCATAGAACATGAATCGAGCTAGTATTTGTCTTGCCTGCCCTTCCGTTACGCGAATATGTGACCTAAAGTAATCAATCAGAGTGGTATTTGCATCCGCTTCATTTAGCGGTTGTTGTGATAAATAGCCGATATGAACTTGTGAACCCAGATTGACCTCACCTTCTGACGGACTTTCTAACCCCATCATAATTTTGAGTAAAGTCGACTTCCCGCTACCGTTTCGACCAACAATAGCTAATCGATCTTTGAATCGAATATGAAGATTGATACCGTCTAGTATGATTTCATCATCATATTTCTTCTTCAGTTCACTAATTTTAACGACATCTTTTCCACTTCGTTGATCCATTGAAAATTCGAGGTTCATTTTTTTCGGATCAATTAACGGACGATCGATTTTTTCCATTCGATCCAGTGCTCGCTCCATATTTCGCGCTCTTTTATGCAACCCTTCGTTTGGCGGATTCGCTTGATTGGCCCAAATTTTGAGTCGTTTAATCGCCTCTTTCATCTTCTTAATCTTTTTCTGTTGCTCCTCAAAAGCTCTGAATTCCGCTAAAAGTCGCTCCTCTTTTTCCTTAACAAAATATGAGTAATTACCGTGATAGATATTTAGTTCTCCATCTTCTAAATCATAGATTTTGTTAACGACTTGATCGAGAAAATACCTATCATGAGAGATTATACATACCGCACCTTCATACTGTTTAAGGTAATCTTCCAACCATTCAATCGACTGAACATCTAAATGGTTAGTCGGCTCATCTAATAATAGGACCTCTGGATCTTCTAATAAAATTCTTGCCAGACCGACCTTTGTTTTCTCACCGCCACTTAGCGATTCAAAACTATGATCTAAAAATTGCTGTATACCAAGCCCATTTGATATCCGGTCAATCATGGCATCAACTTCGTATCCACCTAACCTCATGAATCGCTCTTGAACTTCACCATATTTAGCCATGGCACGCTCAAATTGATCAGGGTCTACCATTTTCGCCTCAAGTTTTTCCATTTGAATTCTTAAGTCATTCAATTCTTCAAAACTGTCTTCTAGATAATCTCTCACGCGACCTTCATATTCTGGAATCTGTGCTAAATAACCCACTTTAGCACCTTTTCTAACGAAGATTTGTCCTTGATCTAATGGTTCCAGTTCAGTCATTAATTTAAATAAAGTCGTTTTACCACTTCCGTTACGGCCCACTAAGCCAATACGCTCGCCTGCATTAATTTCTATCGTTAAATTTTCAAAAATAATTTCACTACCAAATATTTTTTTCGCATCTTTTAATGTGACTAACATTTTGTTTCCTCCTTTAAACATAAAAAAGCCCAAGGAATCTACCTCTCCCTTGGGCACGAATACTACGCTTTACTCAACATAAATTATAAAATCCACATGATTAACATATGGATTCCAACAAATTCATTATTCGATATCGGTTAGGTTAGAGATCCAACACAAGTTCATATTCTATTGCTAAAAATGGACACACTTGTCCCTTGAGCAACAGAATCATGAATAAGAACACGGCATTCATAATTAATAATTGAATTCATGACGTGTGTTCTTGTGTTTAACATCTCTACCTTCACCTCCTTTTAGTTAATCAATATCATAGCAAATGTTTTAATCCGTGTAAAGTTAATCTCAAAGCATTCTGGAAAATATCCCATATATCATATACACTAATCTTCATAAGAATCATGAAAGGACGTCTGTTATGAACATCCGTTTATTCGCAGCAGCTTATCTAATCAATGAGAACCAAGAGATCTTATTTTTACAAAAGCAAAACAATGCTAGATTTCTAGCTGGACATCTAGTACCTATCGGTGGACATATGGAAGATGATGAAGTCAAAGTTCCATTAAAGGCCTGTTATAGAGAAATCGAAGAAGAAACCGGACTCCAACCAGAACAAATTACGAACTTAAAATTTAAATATATCATGCACCGAATCAAAGAAAATGAAATACGCATTCAATACTTATTTTTTGGAAATGTGAGCAGAAACTTAGACCTTATAGAAAGTGAGGAAGGGGAGCTGAAGTGGATTAAACCGGATGACATCGATCATTTAGAAATGACAGCTGCAACTAAAGAAATCATCAAGCATTACATAAGCATTGGTCAACTGACGGATGACATATACGTGGGTACAATGGGGTCTTCTGATAACAAGCCAGAAGTTAATTGGGGAATACTGAGAGATTGGGAAATATAGAATACCTAGAGAAAATAAAGACTGATATTCAGCAATATCAAATGATATCATTCAGTTGAATATACAGAAAAGCAACTTTGATAATCTTTTCCAAAGTTGCCCTTTAATTTTATTCTTGATTCAGTTTTTCTTGTTTAAGTTTATAAATAATGTTTTCTAACACTAGTAATTTTTTTTGAAAATCACTTATAAATTTATGTTCTTCACTAAAAGGACTCATATAAATTTTCTCGCTAAATAGAACATTTCTTGTCATTTTTGACTCAAATGATATACGATCTAAATCTTCTATACTTATACTTGATGGATCTTTACTTAATAATTTCTCATCAATCAAATCAAATACATATTGTAATTTCTTAATAGCTATTTCATTTATATTATCAGCTGTTGATACCTGCATACTATTTTCAAAGGAATTTTTAAACTCTCTTAGATCTTTTAAATGTGTTTCAGCAGTGACAGGTTCGGAATCGTAATAAGCACTAACAAACGTACTAAAAATTGAACTAAAATAAATAAATAACATAATCAAAATAAACCCAACAGAGCATATAAGAATTCGTTTAGTCGATTTAGTCACAATGTGCGCCTCCCCGTGTAACTGAACTTCCACTTTTTAATAATATTAACACAATTATGTATTTTTTAACATTTAAAAACGTGAATTCCTTTACGAATTCACGTTTGATATAAGTGATTTTATTTTTATTCGATCGCTTGACTAACATCGTAGTCTTCAATATTTAATTCCATTTGTTCGCCGCGAGCTAGTTTCGCAAGTTCTGCGCCTAAATAAGGGCCACTTGTGAGTCCTGAAGCTCCTAAGCCATTTGCCACTAGTAAGCCGTCAACTTGTGGTACAGGTCCAATTACAGGTAAAAATCCAGGTGTGTAAGGTCTGAAACCAACTCGTGCTTCAACTAATGAACTATCATCTAACCCAGGGGCAACCTCTAAGCCTTTACCTAAAATTTCATGAATGGCACCTGTTGTTGTTCGATAATCAAACTCCACTTCATCAGTTCGCGTTGCACCAATAACAACTCGTCCTTGTTCAAACGATAAGATATAAGCGTTATTCGGCGGCATTATTACTGGCCAGTCTTTTGTTTCAGTATCAGGTAAGTCCAAATGAATAATCTGAGCTCGCTGATGCGTCACTTTAAAATTAAGACCGAGTGGTTCTGCTAATTGTTTAGCCCACGCTCCACTCGTATCAATGACCTGATCAGCTTTAATACTCTCACCGTTAACATAAACACCTTGAACTTGATTTGTGTCTGTTATAAATTCAGCTGAGCCATGGATAACTTTAGCCCCATGTTTTTCCGCCGCTCGAAGCAGGGCATCTCTCATGGCACGTCCATCTACACGTGCTCCACCACTTACATAGACTGCACCATACTCATCTGATAAAAGCGGGAACATTTTTTGAGCTTCATGAGGTGTCAATAATCTAATTTCTCCGATCTCAGGAGCATCCTCACGTCGTTTTTCGGCACGCTCAACCATTTTCTCAAGCTTAGTTTGATCAGTATGTAAGCTAAGGGTCCCCACCTGCTTATAACCAACGTCAGTTTCACCATCTTCCGCCAGTCGCTGTACAAGTTCCGGATAATACCTTGCTCCGCCTTTAACCATGCGGTACCATGCTTTATTCCGTCTTTGGGAGAGCCACGGACATACAATTCCTGCTGCTGCATCAGTGGCCTGCCCTAAATCTTTTCGGTCAATTAATATAACATCTTCGCCTTTTTTTGCTAAATGGTAAGTAGTGGACGCACCAAGGATGCCACCACCAATTACGATCTTTGCCATGTCTTTCACTCCAATAGTTTACATTCACAGTCATTATAGTATATATCATTTCTTCATCATACTGCTTTCCATTATAATAATAGTAACAATATATCCAGTAGGAGGTCACCACATGCAGAAGCTTCAATTCGAAAAAAAGTGGGACAAGACCATTTCAGATCAAGATCGAAGTAAAATTGAAGAGGTTTTTGATGAAACTCAAGAATCAGATGAAGAATTTGAGGCCGTAACAGTTTGGCATGCGAACAATCACAAAGGTGAGCTGTTAGTAACAGCATTAATCCATAATCGCAGCGATCAAACAGTGTTATTTAGGGATACCGATGTGATTTACAAAACACTTGATGAACAAATTGCTGAGCGCACATTTGATATACCTGCCTTACAGATTCCACCTAAAACCAGTATGCCATGGACATTCATTTTTCCAGACTTTACGTTGGAAGATTCAAATCTTGGGCTCTTAAAAATAACTAATTATGTTAAAAAATAAAGAAAGGCTGACTATTATTTTAGCCAGCCTTTTTCTTGTATTTTAGAAACAGCCTCAACTCGATTGGAGACTTCTAATTTATCAAATATAACAGAAATATAGTTTCTTACCGTCCCATAAGTTAAATACAAATCCTTCGCAATCTCCTTGGTACTTTTTCCATCAGCAATTAACTTAAGGACTTCTGTTTCACGTTCAGTCAGTGGGTTTGGCTCCTCAAAAGCCAAGTCAATCAGTTCTGGCGCATAAACTTTTCGCCCGGTCATAATTGATCGAATCGAACTAGCTAGATCTTCGCTGGGACTATCTTTTAATAAATAACCACTGACTTGTGCTTTTCTTGCTCGTTCAAAATATCCTGCACGGGCAAAGGTGGTTAAGATAATGGTTTTACATGGAAAATCAATCATTTCTTGTGCAGCATCGAGTCCATTTTTAACTGGCATTTCAATATCCATAATACATATATCAGGTTCTAATTCTTTAACAAGTTCGACCGCTTCCTGCCCATTTGAAGCCTTTCCTACTACTTCCATATCATCTTCAAGGTCAAGTAATGAGCCTAATGCTCCCAGTAACATATTCTGATCTTCTGCTATGACAATTTTAATCATTGTGCACCCTCCCCTTTAACTTGTTGAGTTATATTTGGAATTTTAATTTCTATCATAGTCCCTTGCTGGCTTTCGATTTTCACTTCACCATTAACGAATTCCAAGCGTTCAGAAATTCCCCTTAAACCATGACCTTTCGTTGTACGTGGCTGACTTAATCCAATCCCGTCATCCTCAATGATTAATTTGAGCTCATCTGAGGTTTCGCTGACTTCAATGGAGCAGTAATCAGCTTGACTATGCTTAACGACATTCGTCACCGCTTCCTTTAAACACATACTCAATACATCTTCTACAAGAGCGGGAGATTGTTTCAACTCTTTATTACCTTTGATTTCAACAGCAATACCTGCTGCGTTAAGCAGTTGAGATACATGTTCAAGTTCTTCATCTAATTTTGCTCCACGCATGTCAGAAAGCATTTCTCTTACTTCCTTTAATGCGGAGCGGGCTGTTTGATTAATATCAGCTAATTCATTTTTCGCTTTAGAGGTGTCGCGATCGATTAAACGATTGGCTAAATCACTTTTTAAACCAATCATTGAAAGTTTTTGTCCTAATGTATCATGAAGATCACGGGCAATACGTTGGCGCTCCTCATAAACTAATAACTGTGAAATTTTTTCATTGGCATCGACTAACTGAGCTTCTAATTTTTGACGCTTCAAACGGTTATATGTATTAATGGGCAGTAAAATAACCCCAAGTATCGTGATGATAATAAAAGGTAATTGATATTGAAATAGCTCTTCTTGAGTTAACACACTGAAGCCGGCAGCCGCCATCGTCGTGACTAGGTGAACAACATAAAGCGTGATAAAGCCACCTTTGTGTTTGACATTTCCGATAAAGAAAGCCAAAAATAACGCAAAATAAACATAGCCGTAAAAGAGTGACATCCCTATACTTATGGCCATCATGATTGAGACACAGACATATAAAAACCAGCCGTTCGATAAAAACGACAAACGGTAAGCCAAGAAGAAAATTACAATTAAAACAAAGCCAAGAATTACTTCAAACCATGAGGTTGACCGAAATATAAAATAGAACGGCAGTAGGCTGAAAATAATCCAGACATATATACTTAAGCTTAAATTTTTTGGAAAAATATTATACCAATTTTGCATTGAATGATGTCCTTTCAAACTGGATGACTCTTATTATATCAAAGAAAAAGCCCTCAATAATAATTGAAGGCTTTACAAGTCGTTTAAACTGTTTCTTTTCTATTTAAGTTAACTTTTTGAGAAGACTCTTTTAACAGAGGTTTAACTTCTTTAAAACTAACGAATCGCTTATGATCTTCATCAAATAATCTAAAGCGAATTGATTTCAAGCTTGATTTCATCGTAATCGTTGTAGCTTGCTGAAGAGGTGGTGTTGACTCATGCACATCTTCTAAATTGTAGTTCGGAACTTTAGGGCTTAAGTGATGCACATGGTGATAACCAATGTTTCCTGTTAACCACTGCAATACTCTTGGCAGCTTGTAATATGAACTTCCGTCAATCGCTGCTTTCACATAGTCCCACTCTTCTTCATCTTCAAAGTAAGAATCCTCAAACTGGTGTTGGACATAGAATAACCAAATTCCTAACATGCCTGAAACGAACATAATAGGTAATTGAACGATTAAGAAATTCTGCCAACCAATCGCTAAAATTAATAAGGCTGAAATCGCAACAATCGATACATTTGTTAAATAAGTGTTATAGCGCTCTTTTTTCTTAGCGTCTTTTCGGTTTTTACGATTAGACACAAAGAATAAAAGTAGTGGTCCTAAAACAAACATAACGAATGGATTTCTATATAGGCGGTACTGTAATCGCTCTAACTTAGAAGCTTTTACAAATTCTTTGACCGTCATAATCCATACATCACCTGTCCCACGCTTGTCCAAGTTACTACTTGTCGCATGGTGAATCGAGTGCTCGCGCTTCCATTTTGAATAAGGGAACATCGTTAAAATACCTGTGAATGTACCGAGATAATGGTTGATTTTTCTATTTTTAAAGAATGATCCGTGACAACAATCATGGAAAATGATAAATACTCGAACTAAAAATCCTGCTGCTAATATTGAACATGCTAACGATAGCCAAATCGAAACAGAAATCGACGCATAGGCTAAGTACCATAGGATAAAGAATGGTGGTAAAGTGTTAATGATTTGCAATACACTAGCTTTCGTATCTGATTGTTCAAATTCTCGTATGCTTTTCTTTAACTGAGCTAATTTTGAATGACCCATAATTGCCTCCTTGAAACGAACTGTTTTTATTACCTACTCCTAATTTTAGATAACGACTGCTTTATACAATAGTCATGAACGTCAGTACTTTTAATTAACATTTGTCATATCATTGTCGATTACTGTAGTTATAGGATAATCAGGAGGCACCCAATTATGAGCTGTTTTGCAAAGTCGTTGCAGTTATCAGTAGGAATATGTGACAAATGTCATATTAGTTGGATTCGAATTGGAAGGTAATGGATTATTTTGGCTTTCTGTTTGACTTTTTCGAATTCTATTGGGCTATTTCAGATTTCTATTACAAACTTATTTGCTTATACATCACATA
>NZ_SOPW01000002.1 GCF_004402015.1 Filobacillus milosensis | reverse complement strand
TTTTTTCCAAAACGATTGTTTCATGGCAGGGCCTCCAAGCGACGTTTTCAACGTCGTGCGGAAGAAAAATAGGTTCGCCAAACTAAGGGTGAAAAATGTCCATTTTATTGACAGAAGTTCACTATCCGCTAAATATAGAGTGCAATCCGCCAAATAACTTAGTCAATCCGCCAGTATAAGTTAATCTAATAGAATGTCAGTATCTTCACTAGAATTATTGTTTTTAAGTTTCAGAAAATCATTTAATAAAAATAATCCTTCTTTTTGAAGGTTGAAATTCAACTCGTATTTACGATGTCTGTTTTCACCTTGGTGAGGAAAGTTAGCTTTTTTAAAAAGTTTCTGAATGATATCTGGTGAATCGAGTCGTAATAACTTACGAGCTTGTCTATTCGTTATAAACTGCGAAAACAGTAATGTGTACTCTATAAAGGCTCTCATATGAGCTTTTGGGTCTGAGTTTTTACAATGTGGACATAGCCAAGTCCCGAATGGCCGTTGCATCGGTAGTTTCATACAAGTAGGACAGATGACTCCATATAGAAGTTCATTCGGCATAATCCCTAATTGTTTTAACATGTTTGAATGAAGAGGCGTATTTAGTTTAATTAGGGCTGACTGAAGTTGTTTGATTGCCGTTTGACTAATTGTTGAATTAGGATATTTTTTAAGAATCTCTTCAAATTTTTGCATTAATTGAAATCCATAAATGATACTGTCGTCTCGGTCATCAGATAATCTGGCATTTTGGTTTACGAAAACGATTAATGATTCAACTGGAACGTGCCCAAGTCCTCTATTGTGTAAGAAAGATTTAAATTGATGCAAGTGTGTGTTTGATTGGAGGAGAGGGTCTTGGTAAGACTTTTCTTCAAATTCTGTTTGTTGATACATTCGTCCCTTCTCATGGTTGAAGCGAATGTGACCAGTGAGATTTTTCACCTCAATCATAAGGAAAAAGTTAGCTGATAATAAAAGTGTGTCTATTTGGTAGAAAGTGTTTATAAACGGAAGGCGCAAACTGTGAAGGATAGATCGACTTTTTTGGTCGATAAACTTTAAATAGTAATCTAAAGCGAGCTCGCCTTTATACCCTGAATAGTAAGTTAATATTTCATTATAAACTGATTGGAGGTTGGGGTAAAGTTCGGAAAGCCTTAAATAAATACTAATCGCAGATAAAAGATTCAGTGGAACTTCGTGATCTTTAACAACCATATGTGCACCTCTTTTTTGCTATTAATATATATTGAATTATATTTAATGTCAAAGTATGGTAAATCAAGTTTTCAGCTTCGTTTTGAATGATTTTTATCTTGATTTAGTTAGAAAATTTGATTAATAAATACTGAACCAAGGTTTACATAAATTTTTAATTCGCCACTAATTGGGATCTTGGCGTCATCAACGCTTGTCTATTTCCCCACACTCACTTATACTGTTATCTAAACACTACATAGGAGGGGAACGTTATGCAACGTAAGATGTGTAAAGGGAAGATTCATAGAGCAACCGTGACTGAAGCGGACCTAGATTATGTCGGCAGCATCACGATTGATTATAAGTTAATGAAGGAAGCGAATATTAAGCCGTACGAAATGGTACAGATTACGAACGTTCGTAATGCCACGCTTTGGAAAACTTATGCGATTCCAGCGCCTGAAGGTTCGGGTAAAATTTGTTTGAATGGACCGCCTGCTCACCTGTTCTCCCCAGGGGATATCGTGATTATCCTAAGCATGGGCTTATACACGGAAGAAGAGATCAAGGACTTGAAGCCGAAAGTTGTCTTTGTTGACGGTGAAAACCAGATTACGAGTGTTGAAAAACATGATCTACACTGGCCAGAAGGTGTAGAAGTAGAGTAATAGTGGAGCCTTACACGATTAAAAGTGTAAGGCTTTTTTCTGCTATAATAGAAAAAAAGCTAAAAGTCGGGGGAAGACAATTGAAAGTAAACATCAAGTGGTTGGCTTTGGGTATGGTCGTGAGTGGGGCATTATTAGTTGGAATGCTGATGATCAGAAGTCAACCAGCTGATAATCTACAAAGCTATGAATATAATATGAAGCCGAAATCGTCTCTAGTGTCTTCGGTTGCGATTTTATCTGAAAGTGATGTCATTACTACGGAGCCAATCGTTAATCCAAGGCAGGTCTATACATATGAAAATATGGTCGAGGATATTTATAGATTAACGGACCGTTATAATGGATTAGTCACTAACGAAGTGATAGGTGAGTCGGTTGACGGACGTGACATTTATGCTGTGCGGTTGGGGTATGGTGAGCGGGAAATTTTTATTCATGCTGCGACACATGCTCGTGAATGGATTACGACGAATCTCGTGATGAACCAGATAGATTCATATAGTGCGGCGTTTGTTAATAGTGAAAAGGTCGATGGATTTGATGTGCGTGAGTTACTGCAAAAAGTATCTATTTATTACGTTCCAATGGTTAACCCGGATGGTGTGACGTTGGTACAAAAAGGGGCAGATGCGCTTAGCAATAGTGAGTATTTGCTAAAGATTCACGATGGTAATCCTGACTTTTCTCGATGGAAGGCGAATGCGAATGGTGTGGACTTAAATCGTAATTATTCAGTAGGTTGGGAGCAGGCACACGCGGACACTGGTGAGCCTGGTTTTCAAAATTATAAAGGGCCTTCACCGATGAGTGAGCCAGAAACGCAGGCAATTGCAGCGTTTGTGAAGAATCATAATTTTGAACTGGCGCTCGCATATCATACATCAGGTGAGCTTGTCTATTGGGGAAAAAATTTACCTGAAGATCTTGAAGACGTTAGTTATGAATTAGCTACTGTGTTTGGAGAGGAAACGGGATACCCTTTACATCGCGGAGGATCTGGGGGAATGTTTTCCGATTGGTTCGCGCATGAAATTGGAGCGCCAAACTTAACACCTGAGATCGCGCCTTATGCAGGGCCGGGGCCAGTACCTTTAGAAAACTATAACCGAATTTGGCAACAGAACTTTTCAATGGGTTTATTAATGGCTGATTATATTTTAGAAGATACAAAAAAGTGATTCGCATGCACGAATCACTTTTTTGATGCGTAAATTTAGGGGGAGGTTATGTGTTACTTGTTATATTCCCGATTTGATGGGGGTTAAACATGATTAGACATAATTTTTTAAGCCCTCGTTCGTTCATTCGTTTTCTTAGTCTGCCAGATGGTAAATGAAATTGAAATCACCGTTAAAATCAAAAACGTTAATGAGATTGGTCTGGTTAAAAAAAGCGTCCAGTCTTGATCAGTCATGAATGCGCGTCTCAAGTTTACTTCTGCAATAGGCCCAAGAATGACACCGATAATAGCGGGGGCCAATGCAAATTTATACTTGGTAAATAAATAACCAATGATTCCCATGGCGAGTAAAATATAAAGGTCGGTCACTCGGTTATTCAAGACGTATGCACCAATTACGCAAAGGACCAGAATAATGGGAACGAGTAAATGCGTTGGGACTTGCGTGACTTTTACGAAATATCGCATACCGATAAATTGGGTGATGAGCATACCGAATGATGCTATGAAAAACGCTACGAAAATTCCACCAACAATACTTGGTTCATCTACAACGAGTAAAGGTCCAGGTGTAATGCCGTGCACCATTAATGCAGATAGCAATACAGCTGTAACAGCAGATCCTGGTATTCCTAATGCTACTGTTGGGATTAAGTCACCGCCTACAGTTGAATTATTGCCTGCTTCAGACGCAACGACGCCTTCTTCACATCCTGTCCCAAATTTATTAGGATCTTTTGACCATTTTTTTGCTTGATCGTAAGCTACGATGTTGGCGATGCTACCACCTGCGCCAGGTATCGCTCCAATAACTGCGCCAATAACCGAAGAACCAAATAATGTGCCTGGTTTCTTAAGTACTGTTTTTAGTGTTTGAATCGGTTTAAGTACAAAACTGACTTCGGATGCATTTTCTTTTTGTTTGGCTTCTAAATCTTTTTTCATTTCACTACGCTCAAGCGACTCCATTAAACGTGAAATGGCAAACATACCGATCAATACGACAAGGAATGGAACGCCAGCTCTTAAAACTTTTAAGTCAAATGTAAAACGTGCAAATCCCATGATTGGATCGGCACCGATGGTTGAAATTAGTAAGCCAAAGAGTCCGGCGATTAGACCTTTAATAATGGAAGACCCTGTAACACTGGCAATAATGGTTAATGCTAAACAAATTAAAGCGAACATTTCCCATGGGCCGAACTTCAATGCAAATCTAGAAATTTGAGGAGCAATCGTCACTAAAATAAATAAGCTGATGATAGAACTAAGGAATGATGACCATATTCCAATAGATAGCGCCTTGCCTGGGTTCCCTTTTTTCGCCATAGGATATGCATCAAACGTTGTTGCCACCGATGAAGGGGTACCAGGGATTCCTAATAGTGCAGCACTGATTAGACCGCCAGACATACCTCCGACAAATACACCAATCATAGCTGCAATACCAGAGACGGGATCCATGCCAAACGTTAGAGGTAGGGTTAACACGATGGCCATTGCCACAGTAAAGCCTGGAATTAGACCTGCGATGACCCCGAAGACTACGCCTACAAAAATGATTATTAATATATCTAACCTGAAGATTTCGCCAAAACCTAGAAATAATAAATCAAACATAATTCAATCCTCCTCTTAGAAGAAAACTCCTGATGGGAATCTGACTTGTAAAACATTCTGGAAAAAGAAATATAAACCGATTGTTAAAATTACTGCAATACTTGAGATGGTAATAACGTCTTTCTTCTTCCTTGGTCCAATGACTAATGCTGTTATGATCATAAATGCAATAGATGAAATGATGAATCCTATAATTTGAATCAAAATTATGTAAAGGAATATCAAACTAAGCGTGATCAGTACTAGTTTGTGCTCGCGATAAACATCTAAAAGTGTCTCTTTAATATTGGCTGACTGTTCTTTATTTTGATTTTGTTTTAATAAATGAATAGATTGCTTAATAACTAGAATCAGAGAAAGAAGCCCTAATAAAATGGCTATGAATTGAGGGAATGATCCTGCATCAAGCTGAGATTCATTCATCGATGGCAGATCTCCCGTTTGCGTATAAATTAAAATGGAAAGTAAGACTAGCAGGAGTCCTAGAATTAGTTCACCCAATTTGATTCCTCCTAACATGGAATAATAGAGGAGCTTTAAGCCCCTCTATGGTTAACATTATTCAGCTGAAATTTCTTCAATAACATCACTGATTACTTGGTCTTGCTGATCTAAGTATTCTTTATATTCTTCCGTGTTCATGAAGTTGACGCTCGCTCCGACTTTCTCTACAGCTTTAATGTAATCTTCATCGTTAGCTGTTTCTTTTAAAGCTTGTTCCAGCTTTTCAATAATTTCAGGAGGTGTCCCTTCAGGTGCTACGTAACCACGATTGATACCCATCGTTAAGTCATAGCCTTTTTCAACAAAAGTTGGTAAGTCAGGTGTACGCTCTGCACGTTCTTTTGTACCAATAGCAATAAACTTCATGTCTCCAGATTCAACGAAATCATTTCCAGAAGGGTAGTCGACAATGGCTGCATCAATATGGCCGCCAGCCAGGGCTTGAATAGCTTCTGCAATTCCTTCATAACCAACTAAGTTATACTGGATGTCTAATTCTTTACCGATTTGTTCAACCCAAACTCTTGGAATACCAGCAACAGTACCACCGAATTGAATTTCGTTTTTTTGTCCATACTCCACAAATTCTTCTAAAGTATCAACACCTAGGTCATCTGATACAGCTAAAATTTGATCAGATGAAGACATCGAAGCGATTGGTTCGAAGCTATCATAATTGATGTCCGTTACATCAGAATGGTGTGAAACTAAAAGACCTTCGTGAATTTGACCAATACTATATCCGTTTGCTTCTTTATTAGATAGTTCTTCTAAGCCAACTGTACCTCCAACGCCAGGGACGTTTACTGGAACAAGGTCAACACCAACATGTTCCGATGCATGATCTGCTACCAGTCTTCCCTCGATATCACTTCCTCCGCCAGGCGACCAAGGGATGGTCATTTCAATTTCTTGCGATGGGTAATCCTCAACTGATTCTTGGCTACCTCCACCGCAGGCTACCAACGATAAAGTTATGATAGACAAAAGTGCAGCTGTTAATAGACGCTTTGATTTCTTCATTAGATCTCTCCTTTTATTATTTTATGTAGTAAAGGTTTTCTAACAATTTTGATTGTTTCAAATATTATAATTGACACACATTTGTTAGTCAACCATGTTTTTTGCTTTCTTTTAGAAAATTTATATATGAAAAATAATTCTTTTTGTAAAATATTTTGATGAAAGCGTTAACAAAAAGTATTAAGGTTAACGAGCCATAGCGATAATTAACTATTTTTCAGTACGTTATTCATTTCTATTGTGTTATGCACATAATGTATAATGAAATTATTTATATTTACTTTTTTGTAAATTATCAGATGATTTTAATTACTTTTTGTGATAATATGATTATCAATTAAGACTATATTGTACTGAAGGGGAGATAATGATGGTTCAATTTGATCCGATGTATTACCCTTATGCATCTCGCCGAAATGCGGTTTACGGTAAAAAGGGAATGGTGGCCACGTCTCAGCCATTAGCAGCTGAAGCGGGGCTTGAAATAATGAAAAAAGGTGGTAATGCCATTGACGCAGCGATTGCGACAGCAGCTGCTTTAACAGTGGTCGAACCTACATCTAATGGAATTGGCTCGGATTCATTTGCTTTAGTCTGGGTGGATGGAAAAATTCATGGCCTTAATGCAAGTGGTTACGCACCGAAAAATATTTCAATCGAAAAGTTAAAAGAACAAGGCTATGATGAAATGCCTACATTTGGCAAAGTGCCTGTAACGGTTCCGGGTACACCAAAAGGTTGGGCAGAACTGTCTGATCGTTTTGGAAAACTTCCTTTTAAAGAGTTATTTGAACCAGCGATTCGCTACGCTGAAGAAGGTTTTCCATTATCACCGATATTAGGTTTTCACTGGAAGAGTGCTTATAAGAAGTTTAAAGAAATTTTTAAAGATGAGATTTTTGAAGAATGGTTTAATGTATTTGCGCCGAATGGTCGTGCACCTGAAATCGGTGAAATGTGGTCATCACCAGGGCATGCACGTGGTTTACGTCAAATTGCTGAAACAAAGGCAGAGTCCTTTTATTCTGGGCAAATTGCAGATGAAATTGATGCGCTGTTCAAAAAGCATGATGGTTTTTTAACAAAAGAAGATCTATCAAGCTATCAACCGCAGTGGGTTGACCCTATTAAAGTGAATTATCGTGGCTACGACGTGTGGGAGATTCCACCGAACGGTCAAGGAATCATTGCTTTAATGGCGTTGAATATCTTAAAGGGATATGAGTTTAAGGAAAAAGATAGCGTTGATACGTATCATAAGCAGATAGAAGCTATGAAACTATCGTTCGCAGACGGACTTGAATACATAACGCAGCAGGATAAAATGGCCGTTGCAGTGGAAGAGTTACTGTCGGAAAAATACGCTGATGCGCGTCGTGAGTTAATTGGAGATGAGGCGTTAGATCCAATACCTGGTGAACCTCAACGTGGAGGAACAGTTTATTTATCAGCAGCTGATGGTGACGGGAACATGATCTCCTACATTCAGAGTAACTACATGGGCTTCGGATCTGGTGTAGTCGTGCCTGACACTGGAATTGCGATGCAAAACCGTGGTCATACGTTCTCACTTGATTCTGAACATGTGAATTCATTAGAGGGCGGTAAGCAGACTTATCATACGATCATCCCTGGATTTTTATCAAAAGGAGATCAAGCAGTTGGTCCATTTGGTGTGATGGGTGGTTTCATGCAACCACAGGGTCATGCACAGGTCGTCATGAATATGGTTGATTTTGACTTGAACCCTCAAGCCGCACTGGATGCGCCACGTTGGCAGTGGATGAAGGATAAAACAGTGAAAGTTGATCCGTCATTCCCGGAACATTTAGCCCAGGCGTTGCAACGTCGTGGTCACAAGATTGAGCGAAGTCTTTACCACGCAGAGTTTGGCCGTGGACAGATTATTCTGAGGGATCCGGAGACTGGAGTTTTATGTGGTGGTACTGAACCAAGAACGGACGGTCATGTATCCGTTTGGTAATTATAAAAAAGCTTCCTTCGCTTGATTGCGAGGAAGCTTTTGTTTCACTTTGGTTGTGCTGCAAGGCTGTTTATAGCTTAAGGCCTGTACGGCTTTTGAAACGTCTAAGAAGAATATGACTCTCAACTCGCGTAATTCCGTCTAAGGCATATAGCTCTTCGTTAATAAATTTTTCTAATTCGTTAAAGTCTTCAACTAAAACGTGTGTATGTAAAGTACTTGGTCCCGTCATCTGATAGCAGCTTGCGACCTTTGGGTTTTCGGCAAGTTTTTCTGCTACATACACGAGGTGGGTTGGGTCACAATCCACATTAAAAAAGGCAGAGACGCCTTTGCCGACTTTTTCTGAATTAATAACAACACTAAATTTTTCAATAATGCCAGCTTCTTTCATTTGGTTAATTCGATCCCGGACCGCAACTCGGGATAAGTCGAGCTCCTTAGCTAAGTCAACATAAGACATTCGACCTTCATCACTAAGGATGTTTAGAATTTTTATATCTGTCTCTGTAAGCTTCATACTTTTTCACCACTTTTATTAAATAGAATATATTTCACATTATAGAAGAAAAATTCAATTATGTCACATTGATGTTTGAAAAATTTGACGATTAATAGGATGTTAGTGGGGTGATCATCATGAGTTTGTCGTTACAAAAGAACATATTTATAGGCTTTTTCCGTTCGGGAATGTTGGGGTTCGGTGGTGGACCATCAACCATTCCTTTAGTACATAAAGAAGTAGTTGAAACTTATGGGTGGATGAGTGAAGACGAGTTCGGCGATGTATTAGCAATTGGGAATACGTTACCGGGTCCTATTATGACGAAAATGGCAGGGTATATTGGCTATCGTGTCGGCGGTTTAGTTGGAATGGCAACGGCTCTCGCGGCTGCGGTTCTGCCGACTGTGTTAATAATGATTACGTTGATCGGTGTCTTGGTAGCTTATCGAGACACTGCTGTTGTTCAGGGGATGACACAGGCCATTGCACCAGTTGTAGGTGTGATGTTGTTTGTTTTAGCTTATTCATTTATTAAAAAATCAAAAGCTGATTTAGGTTGGCTGTGGGCTGGCGTGCTGGCTGTGGTGAGTTTGGTTACTTATGTTTGGCTGAATTGGCATCCGGCGATCTTAATTGGAGCGTTGATTTTGTTTGCATTATTAGGAAAGCGTAGGGAGTCATCATGATGAGGGGGAGAGCAGTATGATTGATTTGTGGTATTTATTTTTAGCTTTTCTTATACCTGGAATCGTTGGGTACGGAGGTGGTCCAGCCTCCATTCCGTTAATTGAACATGAAGTTGTTAAAAACTACAGTTTTTTAACGACAACTGAATTTGGTGAAGTGCTGGCTTTAGGGAACGCGCTACCAGGACCGATCGCGACAAAGATGGCAGGCTACATAGGATATGATGTAGCGGGAATTCCTGGAGCCATTGTAGCTTTGATTGCTACGGTCGTCCCATCTTTAGTTGCTATGATTATGTTACTCGGATTAATTATGAAATTTAAAGATTCACCGCGCGTGAAACGTATGACTGCGTTGATTCGGCCGACAATAGCAATACTTTTATTTGTTTTAGCCTTCCAATTTTTTGATACATCCTATGAATCTGCTGGGGTGGTGCAGACTGCTATATTAGTAGTAGCTAGCTTCTTGCTTTTGGAAAAATGGAAGATCCACCCCGCCTTCGTTATCGCAGGTGCTCTATCTTATGGAGCGATTTTTCTTAGTTAAAGAAATAAGGATGCCCCTTCGCAGTGGCGAAGGGGCTTTTCATATGTTAATTGAGCGCTCATGGGAATAAATGAGCGCTCACGGGAATAAATGAGCGCTCACGGGAATAAATGAGCGCTCACGGGAATAAATGAGCGCTCACGGGAATAAATGAGCGCTCACGGGAATAAATGAGCGCTCACGAGAATAATTGAGCGTTCACGGGAATAAATGAGCGCTCACGAGAATAAATGAGCGCTCACGAGAATAAATGAGCGTTCACGTGAATAAATGAGCGCTCACGGGAATAATTGAGCGCTCATGGGAATAATTGAGCGCTCATGGGAATAAATGAGCGCTCACGGGAATAAATGAGCGCTCGCGAGAATAATTGAGCATTCACGAGAATAATTGAGCGCTCACGAGAATAATTGAGCGCTCACTAGAATAATTGATCGTTCGCGAGAATAATTGAGCGTTCACGGTAATAATTGAGCGCTCACAGAAATTCAATCCAATCTACAACTCTTTTAAACTATATACCGTTCCTTTCGTGGTTCCATAGGACTTTAAATGAGATAATAATCTTTTGGTCACATGCCTACTCGGACTACCCAAAAACTCCGTAGCTTCCTTATTCGTAATCGTATCTCCAAATATCTCGCGGTATTCTATTAATGCTTGGATGTGTGCATTTGGGTCGGAATGGTTGCATGGTTTGCAGTGCCAGCTGCGGGCTTCGCGGACCATCATTCGTTTTTTGCATTTGGTGCACCAGACCCCGTTTCGAATCATCACACGATCAATGTTAAATCGCTCTATAATTTTACGGTTATAAGGTTTGTGATGTTGAGCGAGGGTTTTACCGAGTGACTCGAGTTCGGAAATGCTTAAATAGTTCTTCTTGTAATATTTACGTAGTTCTGGGATTCGCTTCAATAAGCGTTGGGATAAGATTAAATCGTTTGTTTTTCCTTCAATTTGGAGAATGCCTTTAGGGTTGGAAAAAACGGTTAAGGTGTGAATCGGAACTTGGGGGTAGTGTATAGAAAGTAGGTATTTCAAGAGTTGATGCCTCTGAACCCGGGCTTGAGCAACGGGGTCATCAAATCGCTCAATCACCCCATCCTTTTTCTCGCGGGTGAGGAGACCGCTATCTACGTCATATCGTATTAATCCTGAGTAATTTTTCACTTCAATAATTAAGAAGAAGTTAGGAAATAAAATTAGTGTATCCATTTGGAAAAATTGATCGCCGTTATTTAATCTAAGCCCGTGCAAGATTGGAAATTCCTTTAAATCTAGCAAACCATAATAGTAATCTAGAGATTGTTCGCCTTCATAACCAGAAGCTTCACGAACAAGTAAATCGTTTAATTTTTCCCTGAGGGTGCGTGTTGCATGATATCGTGGGAGTAAACATTCGAGTTGAGTCAGAGTTGAAGGTTTCGTTCGAGGTAATAATACCACTTTATAATTTCCTCCTATATTTTTTGATAATATTATAATCTTTAATTCAAATAAAAACCAGTAGGTGACGACCTACTGGTTTCCGCTTATTTTAATCTAAAGTTTTCACTTAATGAACGAGCTAAAAATACTGCGAATTGTTCACGTGTAATTGTAATTTGTGGGCCAAATGTTGTTTTTGTGATTCCAGCAGCTATGCCAGCATTATATAAACGCACGATTGCATCTGAATACCACTTATCAGCAGTAATGTCGCTAAAAGGGTGCCCTGTTGGATCAGAAGTAAAGTTATAAATTCTTTCAAGTACAACGGCCATCTCTGCACGAGTTAAAGTTTTATTCGGCTTAAAAGTACCGTCTTCATATCCGCCGAAAAACCCTTCATCAACAGCTGCAGCGATATGATTATAATATTGATAGTCCGTAGAAATATCTGATAGCTCTGGGTCAGGCCTATCGGTTAGTGGCACATCGTTAGCACGATTAAGTAAAATCGCAGCTTGCCACCGAGTCAGCTCCTGGCCCAATCCAAAATTGCCATTTCCAACTCCCTTTAAAATTCCTCGGTCATTCAAATAATAGATAGCTTCCTCCGCATAATGCCCAGAATTAACATCTTTAAATTTAACCGTTAAGTAACTTGAAGCTGCATAACCTTTTGTTCCATCACTTAATGTAACTGGGTACCAAACGAAGTGATTTTTCTTGTCCGCTGCCTCATCATATTCAAACTTTCCACTTATTGTAGCGACTTCACCTTCACTCAACGTACCAACTTTTAAACTATCTTTCGAAGCGGACTCGCGAATATTTAGGTCCGTTGTAGAAGTTACTGAATTTCCTGCCGCAAACTTATGTTTAGTTTTCGTTAAAGAAAGGTCGAATTGATACTCCATCGTTACAAACTCAATATTATCGGTCGAATCAGTATCATATTCAAAATCTTCTACTGTAAAAGAAAGAGTCTCTAACTCTATTAAGCTAAATTCTTCAACTATATCAAAAATCTTCTCTTGATAAGCATCTGTATTACGTTCGCCTGATTCCTGGTAAACCGGGCTATTTACTGGTTTTGTTCCGTTATATGCCATCACAGCAAAATACCAATGTTCTAGAATGTCTCGATGACCATCATTAATTACGGGCAAATCATTGCGGCTAAACATATCATTTAATGTTTTAACGCCAGATTCAATATTGTAAACGATATCTGTTTTAAGTCGTTCTTCATCAAATTCACTTCGATTAGTAATCTGCATGACTCCGATCCCATTGTCCTTCGTCACAATCGCTTCACCGTTTTCATCAAAATGTCTCCAATTTCCACTTTCACCTTCAGCGATCGCTTTAACAATTTCAGGTGGGACATTGTATTCAAGTGCTGTTTCAGTTAATAAGCAATTCATAGTCTGCATGTCTGGATTTTCACCATCAATCTGTTCGTAATCACAAGCCTCACTGATACTGCTCTCAGCTGCTAGATTAGTAGGCAATAAAACCACCACTAAAACAACTATTAATGAAGAAATAAATACTCTCATTTATGTATTTCCTCCTAATTACTAAAATTTTCTATTAAAATCTTAACACAGTTTTGCCTAGTAAATATAGGAAAACATGCTCATTTTCAATTGTTACACACCTGTAATGTTATATAGCTTGTTAATATGATAGACTACTAGAAAATAAGGTTAGGAGGATTGAAGCGATTGAGAAAAATTTCATCACTTTTAGTAGTTTTACTTCTTGTTTCAATGGCAACTCAAGCAATGACCATAGCAGCATCTTCTAATCAAGATGAACTCGCAAATACAGCAAAAAAATACATAGGAATACCATATAATTATGGAGGCACGACAACAAGTGGCTTTGACTGCTCCGGTTATATTGGCTACGTGTTTGATCAATATGACATTGATTTACCACGTACGACGAGTCAGTTAGCTCAAACGGGAGAATCTGTTGCAAAATCAAACTTACAAAAAGGGGATTTAGTCTTCTTTAATACGTTTGGTTCTGGCGTATCTCATGCAGGTATATACATAGGAAATGGTGAATTTATTCACGCATCATATTCAAGAGGGGTTACAACAGATAACCTTTACTCAAATTATTGGGCGCCAAGATATTTAAGTGCCAAACGTGTAATGGAAAAAGAAGAGGAATCTGAGGTTGTTCAGGCTTCTTATGAAAAAGAGCGTGAATTAGGCCCAGGCGAATATACTGATGTTAAAACAAATCACTGGGCATATGATGAAGTAAAAGTATTAAGTCAGAATGATATTATCCATGGTATCGGTCAGGATGAATTTGGGGCTGACTTAAATCTAACAAGAGCACAAATCGCAGCATTAATCGTTAGATCTAATGATTTCAATACTCAAGCAACTAACAGCTCATTTGAAGACATAAAGGATAAGTGGTATGCAGAAGAAGTTGCGATTGCAGAGCAGGCAGGATTATTTGATCACATCGATGGATCTCAACTAAATCCTGAAGAACATGTAACGCGAGAAGAAGTAGCTATCATGGTAGCAAACGCATTTGATTTAGATGCGACAACTGCAGATAACTTCACGGATGTTAATCCGACATTAGATAGCTATGAATCCATTGTAGCTTTAAAATCTGAAGGTATTGTGCAAGGGTATACAGATGGTACATTCCGACCAGATAACTCAATAAGCCGAGCTGAGTTTGCCTTAATCCTATATAAATTGATGAATTAAACTCCCCCTTAAGTCAAAGAAGACCAAGCGAAAAGCTTGGTCTTCTTAGTTTTTTATACCTTTATTTGTATGACCATCCAGTTAATTCCAAAGTATTTAGAATTTTATGAAAAATTCCATTGACGAAAATTGTAGAATTTATGTATACTTTGAGTAACATAATTTTAGTGCATTGTTATTAGTATGGTCAAGTTATAACTAGTTATTTTTCACTATATGGAGTGGTTGAGGTTATGCAAAAAGCAGGTATTGATTTGAGTGAACAACTAAGAGAAGCGATTGCTCAAGACCAATTTGAACTCTATTATCAGCCTAGACTATGTTTAAAGTCTGGAAAACTTGTTGGTGTAGAGGCATTAATTCGATGGAACCATCCTAAAGAAGGGTTAATTATGCCAAATGATTTTATCCCCTACGCTGAAAAAAATGGTTTGATTGATGAAATTGGTGATTGGGTCTTTAGAGAGTCATGCGCTCAATTAAGAGCATGGTTAGATCAAGGGGTAAATGATCCAATTACATCTATTAACCTATCACCTCAACAACTTTACCAAAATGACTTAGCAAAAAAATTCAAACATATAATGGAAGAGTATAAAGTACCACCTCATTTAATCGAAATTGAAATTACTGAGAATGTTATGATGGCCGTTGAGGAAGTTCAGCAAGTCATTAAAGACATAAAAAAACTTGGTGTTCATCTTAGTTTAGACGATTTTGGAAAAGGTTACAGTGCGCTTAGTTATTTAACCACTTTACCATTTGATAAAATTAAAATCGATAAGGCATTTGTTTTTAAATCGACTGATGATAAAAACGATGAAACCATTGTTAAAATGATTATTGGTATGAGCCACCAGTTAGGTATTAAAGTTGTGGCAGAAGGAATTGAAAAAGAAGAACATTTAACTTTTTTGCAACGCAATTTGTGCGATGAGGGTCAAGGGTTCTTTTTTAGCCACCCTATTCCTGTTAAAGAAATTCTTGTCCAACAAAAAGAAGTTGAAGAAAAAGTAAAAGAGTTCGGGATTTCAGAAATTCAATCTAATAAAAAGGAATTAGAAGAAGCCCTGAATGTAGCACGACAAGAATTAAAAGAAACGTTATCTAAGCAGCAAGGGTTAATTTTTAAATATAAGAAAATTGGTAATAAATTTATACATACAATGTCAGAAGGCGAACTTTTGAGCAAAATGAACATACAACCGGAAGAGGTCATAGGTTACGAACTTTTTGATTTTATGCCAACCGAAGTAGCTGAAAGAAAAACACCTTATTATGAAAGAGCTTGGAATGGTGAGAATCCTGTAATTTATGAAGGTATTACTAATGGTGTTTATTATACAGCTTCATTAAGGCCAGTGATTAAAGGTGGAGAGGTTGTTGAGGTGATTGGTTCATGCATTGACATTTCTGAACGACGTGAAATTGAACAATCATTGGTAGAAACAAAGAGAACTTTAACTTATGTATTAAATCATGTGTCTGATTATATTATTGTTTTAGATAACTCAATGAATATGACTTACATGACCCCTTCATTTAAGAAAGTTTTGGGCTATTTACAAGCAGGGGTGACTGATAAAAGTCTTTTTGACATCGTTCCTGAAGAATCAAAACATAGAGTACATCAAATATTTGACAGCGTGAAGCAAGAGTCAAAGGTGCAATTTTTTGACTTAGACATGTTAACGCCTAGTTTTGAACGTAAAAGTTTTAAAGTTAAACTGTCACCGATTGTTAGTAAGGGAACTGATCATACTTCTATTATTCTATTTGCTAAAGAGAAAGCTGAGAGTTAAGTAAAGCTCTCAGTTTTTTTACTTTTGGCCCCTAAACACAATGGAAAATCACCACTACACCAATATTTTCTAATCATTTAGTCATATATTTGTTGTTTTCCACATCCTACTATTTTCTTAAAATCTACAAATAGTGACAAAATTTGGTTAAATCATGATAGACTAAGAAAATAATAGATTTGTTAAAAACTCTTCATAGGTGGGGGAACAACAGGAATGAGAAAACAATTTTTTAGAGGATTAAGTGTTTTTATCGTTTTAGTTTTGGTGGGGAATGTTTTAGCAATTGGAAGTTTAGCGGAAACAAAATCTTATGAGGTTACTCCGGGAGTTGAGTATGAGTTAGATGAAAGTCAAGACTCTCAATCGATACGTATGATGGAGCTCGACCTATCTCAGTCTCATTTAGATTTAGATTTGGGTATGAATGACAATTACCCTTCAGTCGATCAGTTGTCTGATTTAGCTCGAGAGATTAGTGAACCTGGTTATCGAGTAGTCGGAGGGGTGAATGCGAGTTTTTTCTATACAGATTTTGAACGTCCTACATATCTTATTTCAAAAGATGGTAAGTTATTAAATTTAGGGACAGTAGCAAGTAGTAGTGGCTATATGCAAACACCGAGTGCCTTTGGTATGAGTAACGATGGAGAAGGCTTAATCGGAACGTTTGACCTTGACATTGAATTTAATGCCAATGGAAAAACCATAACAGTAGATAAATATAATAGTGAACGTGGCGCGGGAGAAAGTGTATTATACTCTCCTTCAAATTATCATTACACGCCTGGAACGAATAAATGGGGCGTTGAAATCTATGTACATAAAGTCAGCAAGAACATTGAAGGAAATGAGATGGAATTAGGAGAGGTAATTACAGGACAAGTTAAGGAGATTCGTCCATACATGACTGATCCTGCACGTAATATTCCAAGTGATGGGTATGTTATATCTGTACATGGTAATTCTGATATCGCTGAAGGGTTAGAAATAGGCGATACAGTAGATTTGAAGTTAGATACTAATAATCAATGGAAAGATACGCAATATGTGATTGGTACTGGCCCTGTTTTATTGCAGGGAGGCGAAGTTGCCTCTGATATGATTCCGAGTAACTATGTAGCGAGGGCTCAGGCACCAAGAACTGCCATTGGTGTTAATCAGGATGGATCTAAAGTTTACCTTATAACAGTTGATGGCCGCCAATCAGGTTACAGTGATGGAATGAGTTTAATAGATTTTGCTCAGTATCTGAAAAGCAAAGGAATCTATCAAGCTATTAATCTAGATGGCGGAGGATCTACCACGATGGTTGCTAGAGAATATGGTGATGTGTATCCGTCACTTATGAACCGCCCATCAAGTGGTTATGAACGTTCAGTAATCAATGGTTTGTTTGCTGTAGTTAACAAAGAGTCTGGTATACCACACAAAATAGGTGTAGAACGCGATGAAGAAGGAAAAGTAGTCATTGGAACGGGCTTTTCTTTTGATGTTAATTACGTGTTAGATGAGTACTATCATCCAGTAGATTATGTTGATTCTGATTTAAGCTTTAAAGTTGAAGGGAATATAGGCCGCTTGGAAGGTCAATCTTTCATTGCGGAAGAAGCAGGTTCGGGATCAATCGTCGTATCTATGGATCAAGCTGAAAAAGTTATTCCAATCGAAGTTATTCAAGCACCAGATGAAGTGAAACTATCGCCTGATGCCGTTCAAGTTGGCTATGATAGAAATCTAACATTTGATTTAGATGCTCAAATGGCTGATGGTTCCCCTGTAATATGGGATCCAGGGTTAGCTGAATGGTCGGTAACTAATAATATTGGAACTGTTAATGATCAAGGTGAGTTTACATCGGCGTCACTCAGTCAAGATGGAGAGGTCGTTGTATCAATCAATGGCATCACCTACACGTCGGATGTCATAGTTGGTGGAGACGATCGTACTGTCGATTCTCTTGAAGGAGATCTGAATTGGTTTGCAGGCAGTGAGCAAGTTGAATTGACACAGAGCTCTGAGCAAGCGGCGATAGGTCAGCAGTCGTTACAACTAGATTATAATTTCGGTGATGGTGATACATTCAAAGTAGAATATAACGGTGATGAAATTAAAGACCAGCCTGAACATATCGGTATGTGGGTCAGAGGAGATTTAAGAGATCACCAATTAGGTATTCAAGTAACTAGTGAAGATAGTCAAACACATCAAATTCCATTTACTCAACAGAATTCTCAGCAATGGAGTGGATGGCAGTATGTTAAAGCTGAGTTACCAAAATCTCTAACGTCTCCATTTACAATCGATCACATATTTATGGATAAAGGTGCTAAAGGTTCTGTAGGATCGGTAAACATGGATGAAGTGGTACTATCATTCAACAATCAAATACAATCGTTTAATCAACTTGAAAATTATGATGTTGTTCCACAAAGTAAAAAGTGGAAAGTGACATTTGACCGTTCGATTGATCCAGAATCGGTTCATGAAGATTCAATCTTTATCGAAAATGTAGATGGTGAAAAACAAGACGTATCATTTGAGTTTAATGATAAAAATACGGTAATCACAATAACAGCAAACAACTATCAAGTAGGCAATTTTTATCAGCTTGTGATTAATGAGCAAGTAAGAGGACAGAACGGATTTAATAAATTAGGGAAAACCTATAAACTATTTAAAGTTGAATAATGATAAAAGGTCTGCCAATAAGTTGGTAGGCCTTTTTTTATGTCATAATCGTAGTTCTATAATGAGATTTATTTAGAACATTGTCGAATTATGGATAATAAAAAGGTAAATTAACCTAAATAAAGTGAAAAATTTGTCGATAAAAGTAAGGAGGTTATTAATTTTATACTATATTTTTACAAGGAGTGATTTTTTGAAGAAATTAGTTTTTTTGATTTTTTCTATTGTGTTTTTATTTGGTTTAGTTACACCTATTAGTGCAAGTGCATCATCTGTATCCATTATTATTGATGGTAAAGAACAAACTTATGATCAGCCTGCAATAATAGATAATGGTAGTACGCTAGTACCGATGCGTGGGATTTTTGAAAGTCTTAATGCATCAATCGGTTGGGATCAAGAAACAAAGACAGTTACTGGGGAAAAAGGGGACATTTCAGTTCAATTAACTTTAGGTAATAAGAAAGCCTTAGTGAATGGTCAAGCTGTAGAATTACATGTGCCTGCAAAAGTGTTAAATGGACGAACTTTAGTTCCTTTAAGATTTATTAGTGAATCTCTTGGTGCAAAAGTAGGTTGGGACCAGGAGACAAAAACGGTTACAATTAAAAGTGGAGATGCTGTTGTAACACCAGCCCCTAAAAAGAAACTCACAACATCAGAATTAGTTAAGAAGGTAGATGAACAAGTTGTCACCGTCGAAACTGATATTACATACGGTAGTGGTGTTATAGTTGGAGACGGATTAATATTAACTAATGCACATGTTCTTGAAGGTTATACAAATGGATATGTAGGCTTCACGAATGGTGCAAAGGTAGGTATTACTGGTATTGTTGAAATAAATAAAGAGAAAGATCTAGCTTTAATAAAATTAGATACTTCTATGGGAATTAATCCTGTTTCTTTTGGCTCTTTTGAAGATGTTGGTAAGGGTGATGATGCTGTTGCAATAGGCAGCCCGTACGGTTTAAAAAATACTGTTTCTACGGGTATCATTAGTAATGTTTATAATGAAGATGGTTTTAGATTGATTCAAACATCAGCACAAATTGAAGCAGGGAGTTCTGGCGGCGGATTATTCAATATGTATGGTGAGCTAGTAGGTATTAACACTTTTGCAATCGACAGTTCTGGTGACTTGAATTTCGCTATTGCTATTGATGAAGCTTTAGATTGGAAAAAGTACTTTACAATGAATCATAGTAATATTCCTGTTAAAGAAAAATCTGAACGATTTACGTTATGGAATGGTATTAGTTTTGGTATGACAATGGATGAAGTTAAAGAACTAGAGACAACACCTTTCCATGAGGAAGGAAATATCATTGCGTTTCCATTCGCAGAATTCTATGATTATCCTGTTCATATAGAATATACTTTCTCAACAGAAGGTTATTTACAAGAAGTTGGGATCTACTTCATAGAAGGAGTAACAGATTTAACTAAACAACAATTGACAGAACGATATAATGATATATATAGCCAGTTAAGAGAAGATATCGGTTTTGATCCTATAGATTCTTTAGAAGGTTGGACAGAATCGGGTAATTATGAAGAAGCAATTTATGATTATTGGTATGGTCAATATCCATGGGTTTTCCTCGTAGCTGGTTATAATGTTGATGACAAAGCTAACCAATTAAACATTACTATTTCTATTGAAGATTCCCAATAAAAAGTAACACTAGTCCTTGACTTTATTTAGAGTCAGGGGCTATTTTTTTATTAAAATATAATCTATTAGTCATGTTTCAATTTGTCGAAAATCTGTTTATAATGGAATAAACTAGAATAATAGATACATAAGGAGCGGTCCAATTGAAAAAACGTTTTTTGGTAATTGGAATAGTTTTGTTAATGGCTATTGGAGTAAGTTCTGTTGTTATAGCAGATGCGAAAGATGAATTTACTGATGTTGATGAAAATACATCACATTATACCCATATAAATAGCTTATATGAACAAGGGATTATTAATGGGTACCCGGATGGCACTTTCAGACCCGATAAAGGTTTACGTCGAGTAGAAGTTGCTATCATGATTCATTTGGCACTAGGTGCACCTGAAGGGAACGTTAGTGATATGACTTTCACTGATGTGCCAAAGTATGCGCAGGAAGCAGTAGCTGCACTTACTGAAATGGAAGTTATTCATGGCTTCTCTGAAGAAAAATTTGGTCCTAATGAGCTGGCAACTCGAGCTCAAGTTTCTAAATTCTTAGTATCGTCATTTAATATTAGTACAAATGTTGGTGACCAAGGTTTTACTGATATCAATGATGATCCAATGCTAAGTGATTATATAAATGCTATCAGTGCTGCAGGGATAGCTGATGGTTACCCAAGTGGTGAGTTTGGTGTGATGGATAATATGAAAAGAAAAGACTTTTCTGCTATGTTAAGTAGAACTATGGAGTATGATAATTCACCTAACCCAGAGGTTATTGATATTGAATAAGTTATAAAAAATTCCCCTAAATTTTTTAGGGGAATTTTTTGTGTAAGATGAATGGCCTTTAAACTATAAAATATAAACCGACGATTAAAATGTAGTATATGACGTATAAGAGTATCGCAAATTGCCAATTCATTCTTAGCCCAACACGAACAGAGTTAGAGTTTGTCAGGTTCCCAACCATGAGGTTCGTGGCTGAAAATGGTGATACAAGAATGGTCATCATCCAACCAACGAGTAATCCTACGCTTAGGATTAAATGATCCTCAGCAAATAATGGGGAAGAACTCAATGTAATCGCGAGTGCTGTGTTTGTAATAATCGGATGAATGCCGACAAATGATAAGGCGTTCACGATTAAGGCAATCAACGGAATGATCATCAGGACATGTGTGATTCCCGTTGCTTCTAGTAAATAAATAATCCACTCACTCGCACCTGCATTTAATATGGCGACACCGAATGCGCCAGCTGCTATAAAAAGTGAGAGCTCATTACCCATTCGCGGAAGGCGGTCTTGAGTGTAATGAACCCATTCCTGAATGAGCTCTTTCGGATTCAAATAGAACAATGTCCAGATAGTAGAAACGATGATTGCGATAATTGGAATAATGGTTAAAACCGATAAGTCGACATTGTGTTCAATGGTCATCGTTAATACGGTCATAACTACGATAATAACGACTAGCTCAATTAATTTTTGCTTTGCTTTTATTATAGAGCTTTGATCAATTTCTTCAATTGATTTTAATGGTACACTGGATTTTCCCATCGTTAAAATTCCAAGAGCTATGCCGATTAAGGCAAAACTAAACCCAATAGGAAATAACTCAACCCAAGTTATATCAAAATATGAAAGAATAAGTGCAATTGAAATAAAGTATGGCGACCATAAAAAGGCCATAGAAAATCCTCGAATTAAAGCACGTAACCGTGTGTCTTCAAATTTCTCAAAAGAAGATGTGCTGGTTAGATGGTAGAGGATCGGAATAGTCCCTAAGTTCATAACTGAACCAATTCCCATGATTGAAACCTTTAAGTAAATATAAAGCTGACGTGATGAGCTTATGTAATGATTAAAAATGATATCCATATAATCAAGATATTTTCCAGTGCGAATCGGAATTGAGATTAGTGGAACAAAAATAAAAATAGCTAATAAACCCACATTTTCATTCATTCCGTTAAACATAGCTAAAAGGCCTTCTCCCATTAGAAAAAGGACTGCTGATATAATTAGTAAAGAACTAATTAAGATCATGGGTGTTTTACTTAAATAAGGAATAAATGAAATAATCGTGATTGTAGCAAATAGACTCACTAAAGTAGGGAAAATTGGGTGTTCAATAAATTGTGAGACTAAATAAATCAATCCCATTAGCAATGCGGCAATGGGTCGGATGAGAATAAAATTCATGATGAAACTCCTTTAATCAAATCTATAATCATTATAAGTTTGAATGATAAGTCTGTCATGTTTCGACACTTAAGTAAGGATGGTGCATGAATTTAGGTAATTATGACCTTTCTATATTTAACAACTTTTTTCCTTAACTCCAATATATTAGATTAACGACATATATTGGAGGTTTTTTTATGCCTAAAATTCCTGTCATTATTGATACAGACCCAGGGATAGACGATTTAGTCATGTTAACCGTTGCTTTAACTTCTGAATTATTAGATGTACGGTTAATTACGACAGTTGCCGGTAATCAAACTCAAGATAAAACATACCAAAACGCTTTAAATTTTGTAAATTATTTAAACAAAGATGTACCAGTAGCCCGGGGATTGGATAAGCCATTTTTTAATGAGTTAGAAACAGCCCCTGCTTTTCATGGTGAAAGCGGAACAGGACCAGTAGAATTTCAGAATGTGCCCCTCCCTGTTTATTATCAGCCTGCCATTACTGTGATGTATAATGAAATTATGAGTTCTGAAGAACCAATTACTATTGTAACAACAGGCCCTTTGACGAATCTAGCTGCCCTCATTTTGGCTCATCCTGAAGTTAAATCTAATATTAAGAGAATATCAATTATGGGTGGAGCGGCAACCGGTGGAAATGTGGTCCCCACTGCAGAATTTAACATGTATACAGATCCAGATGCAGCTGCGGTTGTATTCCAATCAGGGATTCCTATTATTTTAAGTAGCTTAGACGTAACACGTCAAGCTTATTTAACTGAAGGTGAACTAAATCAGATTAAGGAAATAGGAACGGATTTAGCGGTTAAATTGTATGCTATGCTTAAATTTTATCAAGAAGCGGCGATGGGTTCACCGTTTCAAGAACCTTTCTTTGAGGACGTGGTCCGCTTACACGATTTAAGCGCATTAGCTTATGTGATTAATCCGAAATTATTTAAAGGATCATTTTATTATGTCACGATTGAACGTACGCCAACGCTTACGGCTGGCACGACGATAGTTGATTATATAGATACATTCGGTATGTCTCCTAATGCATATGTATTATATGAAGTTGATCGAACCGCCATTGTTGAGATGTTAATGGAAGCAATTCATGAGGTATGAAACTAAAGTGTTATAAAATACCAAAAATTTCGACAAATTATGGTATAATATGACAAGGGGAGGTGAAAACATGCGTAAATACTTAACTTTTGATAAAATGATTCTGCCTATCATTATTCAGATTATTTTCTGGATTGGTGTAGTCGCAACAGTAATATCTGGTATTTTAATGATGATCGGTGGAGAAGTGTTGCTCGGTCTTTTGACGTTAGTATTTGGACCATTGGTTGTTCGTATATATTGTGAATTAATAATTATTTTCTTTAAAATGAACGACACTTTAACAGAAATTAAAATGGGACTTCTTAAGCATAAGGACTTATAACATTTTATTTTTTACTTCCCTGGGCTGTTTTTATAGAGCCTAGGGACTTTTTTTTGTGTTTGCGATAATTGTTTCTTTCTAGTATAATGCCAAATTGTGTGTTTGAGTTAAAAAAGGAAGGAGCATTCGATGAGTTTTTCCAAACTACTGGAGTTAGAGACAGGTGGCGTAAGTCAAGAGGAGCGCCAAGAGGAATTGGAAAATATGGAGTTTCAAGTGTTTCGGATGCGTGAAAATATGAAAGAAATCTCAAAGAAATATGAGATTGTCGGTATAGATCAAACGAAAAAAGACAATTGGGTCATCGTATTTAAGCATGCAGGTGATGACACGGCTCAGTTAATGGTTAATGATTGTGAAGCGGCTTTTCGAGGCGATTGGGACTCTTGTATGCAGTTGGAGTTTAAAGGTGAAAATACGATTCATATTTCAGATATTAAAGGACCAGAAGATAAAGGTTACGGTTCCATTTTAATGAATCATTTAAAAGATTTAGCAAAAGAAAAAAATTATCAATATATTACGGGTGATTTGGCCAAAAGGGACTGGGATCACCTGGATCGATTAGAACATTTTTATCGAAAACACAGCTTTTATGTCGATATAGATCCTAACAATCAAGTTGGCGAAATTATTTGGAATGGAGACCTCATTTAAGGGAGGTCTTTTTTTATTTGTGACGAACTATTAAGAGGTGCCAACCTTTAACAACCATTGTAATCGAACTCATATTTCCTAGTTGATGCACATAGAATCAAACGGAGGTATGTCAATGAAGAAAGTATTACTTGTCTTATTGATGATGTTGTTGTGGACAAGTCCTAACGCCACATCAGCTGAAGAAACAAACGCTGTACTGGTTAATGATACGACGATGGTACCTATGCGTGATTTATTTGAATCTATTGGTGCGGACGTTACTTGGAATCAAAAATTGAAACGAGCTTCAGCCACATTAGATGAAACTAGACTTGATTTGAATATCGATTCTCGCTTTGCTGTAAAAGATGGAGAGCTCATTCAAATGATCCAAGCACCGGTGCTGATTAAAGGTAAAACCTATTTACCTCTTCGTTTTGTCACTGAGAACTTCGGAGCAGAGGTTGAATGGAATCAGGAGACCAGAACGGCTCACGTGTTTTTAAATGAAAAACATCTTTCCTATCCAATCGGAGATGTCGTTAAGCTCATGGATGACTACACATTAGATGATAGTATGATTTATGAATATACTAACGACTACTTTACCCACATTGCCAGTAGTCAAGGGAATGGGTATTGGTATTTTTACAGTCAGGACGGAGAGATGCAAACCTATCAATATTTAATGAAAAATCAACTTCTCATCTTTGGAATTCCACAATCAGATATCCTTTCTTATGATTTAAAGTACCCCATCAAGGTTGGACAGAAATGGGAACAACCTGCAGCTTACGATGAACAATCTATCCAGTATGAAATTACAGATATTCTTGATCAATATGAAACGAAAAACGGAACTTATAATCATGTCGTTGAAGTGACGGGTGAAGATTTTAAATTTTATTACGCAAAAGATATAGGTATGGTTGAATCAAAGAGAATTAGTGATGGAATGATTGTCAGTTATATCAAATCCATTAAAAAACATCCCGAACATGTGGTTATTGAAAGTAGTCACTACTTACCAGAAGAAGGTTATGTCTATACCTATAAAAATTATGAAGGAAAAACAGGTGCGGCTCACGCCAAGCGTGAAGAGAGCGAACGGGGTGTGGCCTATTATTATCAAGATTTATATCATGAACATCAATTTTATCTAGATACACTTCTAACTAAGAGCTCGGATGGTTATGGTTTTCATTATGGCGTTGAGTTAGATCATCCCCTTCAAAAAGGTGATCGCGTCGAAACAACTTATAATTATGGCGGGTTAGAACCAGAGTTTCATGATATTCAAAAAGGCTATGTAGAAGTTGTATCAACTGATGAAAAAGTAAATGCAGCTGGTATGGAATTTGATGAAGTCGTTGTGGTTAAGAATACAATTCCTGATGGTTATCCGCCTCATTTCAGCTTTGCTGATGCTTATTTCTTACCTGAGGAGTATTTATCGAGCAATGAACCTAATGCTGTTTATACTTATTTTGCAAAGGGTTACGGCATGATTAAAAGTGAGTTGGAGTTTGATTCAGGAAAATTAATGACTTTATATGAATTAACTGATGTGAAAACTTTTTTTGAATAAAAGAACTCGCCGTAATTGGCGAGTTCTGTTTTTGTGTTTATTCTTTTAGATCTTTTCTAGCTAAGTACCAGTCAACCACTTCCAGGCTGTCATCTTTTTCGCGTTCTTCAGCTTGCTGTAATGAAGCAGGTGGTGGAACGATTACTTTATCACCCGGCTGCCAGTTCGCAGGTGTAGAAACTTGGTGTTTAACTGTCGTTTGTAGGGCTTTAACTAAACGCACAATTTCATCCATGTTACGTCCAGTTGTTAATGGATAATAAATAATCGACTTAATAACGCCTTTGTCATCAATAACAAATACTGCACGGTTAGTTTCTGTTCCACTATCGTTTGGATGAATCATTCCGTATTTGGTTGCAACATCCTTGCTCATGTCAGCAATCACTGGGAATTCAATTTTAATGTTGAAATTCTTCTCGATATTACGAGCCCAAGCGATATGCGATTGGACACTATCGATACTTAGTCCAAGTAATTCTGTGTTCAGTTCACGAAGCTGTGGGTAAACTTCCTGAAAAGCAACAAACTCTGTTGTGCAAACGGGTGTGAAGTCAGCCGGATGTGAAAATAACACCAGCCATTTCCCTTTGTAATCATCTAATTTAATTGGTCCGTGAGTTGTATTCGCTTCAAATTTTGGTGCTTGATCGCCAATGCGAGGTAAGCTAACCAGGTTATTATTTTCTTCTGACATTTGAGATTCCTCCTTAACTTATAATCCCTATAAGTTTACTATGTTTTATCGTATTCATAGAATAACAAAAATGAACCTACTTTTAAAAATGTTTTGCTTTATTTTTAAAAAATTTCTTAATTGGTTTTGTCTGCAATTATTAGTTTGGTTTTAGTTGTGGATTCTTTTCAATGTATAAAGGTGCGTTTTCCGGAAAAATGTATCACCCCACTTTTTACCTTTAGTTACTATATACCCGCTAACACATTAACAGACACTAATAATTATGAAGTTTTAATGGCATATTAAGACCATAATTTTTTAGAGGAAGGTGATTGTATGTCAAATGAAGACAAAAGTCAGCACGGTGGTGGCAGACCTGAGATGATTGACAACGGAGTCATTGTTAAACGTAAAGGTGATGATTGGATTGTGTATTTAATTAATCATGAAAATGATTACGAAACCTTTGCGACTGAAAAAGAGGCATTGGAACGAGCAGATGTTATATCAGATGAACATGAATCGTATGTACAAGTGTTGGGTGAAGATGGCGATATTAATGAAAATTTCACCTATGATGATGTGACATAAAAAAGCAGTGGCAATTTTGCCACTGCTTAAACTTTACCCACCAAAGAAGAAATCGACGATGTTGCCTGCTTTTGAAGAATCACGGTTATAAAATTCTGAGTAACCACAGTTTTTACAATAGATGACTGTAAAATTATTGCTTTGAACATCAAACATTTTAGAAAGACCAGATCCTGTCATGGATACTTTCTTTTCACCTACATCGTATTGTCCGCATTTAATGCAACCGTCTGCCATTTAAAATTCCTCCTTTTCCTTCCAATATACCCTTCTATGCGTTGGTATAAAACGTTTCTACAATACAGTTAAGAAAATTTTTATCTAATGATATTAGTTTAACCATGTTTGCATTTGGTTAAAAAAGGAATAGGTATAATAACATACTAAGGAGGTGCCTAACTATTGCCATTTGATCGAACAGATTATCCGAGTTCCTTGAAGAATTTGAATGAAGCGACAAGATTAAAAGCCATTGAGATTATGAATGCGATGTTAGATGAAGGCTATGATGAAGATGAAGCGATTCCAATTGCGACGGAACAAGCTAAGGAATGGTATGCTAATGCGAATGGGCAAGAGAGACAAGAGATGCGAGATAAATCCGCAAAAGAATTAAAAAAACATGATGATCACAACAGCAGACCGGAGTTAATGGATAAAGGTGTAAAAGTCTTTAAACAAAAGGATGAATGGGCTGTAAAGACTAAAACAGCTAAACGACCATCTGATTTATATAATAAAAAAGATGATGCCATTGAACGTGGAAAAGAAATTGCGAAAAATAAAGAAACATATTTAGAGGTTTATGACCAGGATGGAAATGTGCAGGATAAATTTGATTATAGTAATTAAATAAAAGTACTTGAGTCTGTGCTCAAGTACTTTTACATAATGCTTATTGATTAGTGGCCGATACCGAAAAATTAGTATCCGATAAATCGATTTAGTGACCAATACTGCTGAATTAGTGACCGATATTTTAACATTTAACCAGTGCGAAGTCGAATGCATCAATCGAAATGTTACTGTTCACTACTTGATTCGTCAATAAGTTAGTTGAACCATCATAATCTTGAGGTAATGAGACGTTTAAGGTGTGTGCACTATTATTAATCACGACTAAAATTCGCTCATCAGAATTACAACGCTCATACATGACATAGTTTTCATCATTATTAGTTTCCACAAACCTAAATTGTCCTTCGCCTCGCAACAATGGTTCTTTATGTCTTAAAGCAATCATTTCCTTGAAAAACTCCAGCATGTCCTGATCCTGCTCATCTTCATCCCATACCATACACTTACGACATCCAGGGTCTTCACCACCGGTCATAGCAATCTCGTCACCGTAATAAATACAAGGCGTCCCGATAAATGTTAGCTGAAATAAATACATAAGTTTGGCTAAGTTTTTATCACCGTCAGTACGTGTCAATACTCGTGGGGTATCATGACTGCCTAGTAAATTAAAGGCGACTTCATTCACATTCTCTGGGTAAGCTGCAAGCACGTTGTTAATCTGATTAGCAAACTGCTCGGAATTAATGGATTGTCTTGCGAAAAAGTTCAACGTAGCTTCAGTAAATGGATAATTCATAACTGCATCAAACTGATCCCCTTGAAGCCAAGGCATCGAATCATGCCAAATCTCACCTAAAATATAAACGTCTTCTTTTACGGATTTAACCTCTTGGCGGAACTCTCTCCAAAATTGGTGGTCAATTTCATTGGCTACATCTAAGCGCCAACCATCGATATCGAACTCTTCAACCCAATATTTTGCTACATCTAAAAGGTATTTTTTAACCTCTGGATTTTCTGTGTTCAGTTTAGGCATTTCTGGTACAAAAGCAAACGTGTCATAGTTAGGCCGTGGCTCAAATTGTAATGGAAATTCTTGAATGTGGAACCAGTCGGCGTACTTGGATTGAGCACCATTTTCAAGCACATCTTGAAATGGTTCAAAGTAATACCCACTATGATTGAATACTGCATCGAGCATAACCCGAATTCCCTTTTCGTGACATTTCCCAATTAACTCACGGAACTTGTCTTTATCTCCAAACTGCGGATCAATTTCAAAGTAATCAATCGTATCATATTTGTGATATGATTTCGCCTTAAATATTGGAGTGAAGTAAAGTCCATTAATACCTAGTTCTTCTAAGTAATCGAGGTGGTCAATGACTCCTTGAAAATCTCCACCGAAAAAGTTAGTAGGGGAGGGAACCGAACTGCCCCAGTCCAGTGTTCCTTCAGGATCATTACTTGAATCACCATTACCAAAGCGTTCAGGAAAAATCTGATACCAAATGGTGTCTTTGACCCACGTTGGTGCATCAAACACGTCAATAGGATTTAAAAATGGAACTTTGAAAAAGCAAGGCGGATAGTTTTTAGGGACTTCATTATAGTAGCCTCGCTCTGTAAAAATAACTGGTTTTGCATTTTTATTTTCTGTTAATGAAAATACATAGTGTGTTCGTCGATTGATTGTTTTAATAGCGGCAAACCAATAATCATACAGCTCGTCTTGATAGGCTACGTGCATGTTTTTTTCATAAAGGTTCGGTTCTTCATTTGTCCAGTCAAATGGGTCCCCGTAAACTAACGTCACTTGTGATAAGTCATTTTTCTTTGTACGTAATTTAATATGTAATGTTTCGTTATCGTAAGGGTAAGCATAATTGTTTTTCGGACGATGGTCGATCGCTTCTTTTAACATAATTTGTCTCCTTTTATCTAAAATTGTGCAATCGTTTTCATTTGAAATCATCATGGCATATATAATCTGATCGCGCAAGAAAATTTTATTTTCTGAAAAATCTCTAAGTGCAAATGCGACTAGGTCAAGGTTTGTGTCTTTTGATAAGCAGATAGGTACTATAATTATAGAAAAATAGTGTTGCAATTTTATAGATTTGCCCAGTATAATATATTTAAATCGTGCAAACGTTTTCATTACATACACACAGCAATTGTAATCGCTTACTTAATGAACCGTAATGCAAACGGTTGCGTAAATTTTGTGTCACACAACATATTAAGGGGGATTTTTTCTTATGAAGAAAAGCTTGTTATTAATCGTGGCTCTTATGGCTTCACTACTTTTAGTGTTAGCGGCATGTGGGCCTGATCGTGAATCTTCTGATAGCGATCAAACAGAAGAGAATGATAATGAAAGTAACAGTAATGAAGAAAATTCTGAAGATGAGGGTTCTGATGCGGAAGCAGAAAAACCTGAGGAATTATTAGTTTGGGCTGACAAAGAGAAAGCTGTAGGTATTGAAGATGCAGTAGCGGCTTTCGAAGAAGAACATGGTATTAAAGTAAATGTTGAAGAACTTGAAATGGCTACGAAGCAAAAAGAACAGCTTCGTTTAGATGGTCCTGCTGGAACTGGTCCTGATGTTATTACTATTCCACACGACCAAATTGGTATGCTAGCAACTGAAGGTTTAATTGCACCATTAGATGTTGAACAATCTGTACTTGATATTTATACAGATTCTTCTCTTCAAGCAATGACGTTTGAAGGTGAAGTTTACGGTTTACCAAAAGCGACTGAAACACCAGTCTTTATCTATAACAAAGAGCACTTAGATGAAGCTCCGGAATCATTTGATGAACTTTACGAGTTTGCTCAAGATTTCAATGACGGTGAAAAATATGCATTCTTAGCATTATGGGATAACTACTATTTCGCACATGGAATTCTAGCAACTTATGGTGGTTATGTGTTCAAAGATAACGATGGTACGTTAGACTCTACTGATATCGGTCTAAACAATGAAGGTGCTGTAGAAGGTGCTGAATACATTCAAAAATGGTACGAAGAAGGTTTATTCCCAGAAGGTATTATTGGAGAAAGCGGTGGATCTGCTCTAACAGGTCTATTTGATGATGGTAAAGTAGCTTCAAAAATGGATGGTCCATGGTCAGTACAAGGTATGCGTGAAGCAGGTATCGACTTCGGTGCTGCTCCAATGCCTAAACTACCAAATGGTGAGTATGCTCAAACATTTGTTGGTGTGAAAGCATGGAACGTAAGTGCTTATTCTGAAAACCAAGAGTGGGCAACTAAGCTAATCACTTTCTTAGCTAATGAAGAAAACTCTAAGAAGCGTTTCGAAGTTACTTCAGAGATTCCTCCAGTAGCATCATTAATCGAAGACCCGATAATTGCTGAGAATGAAGTAGCAAAAGCTGTAGCTATTCAGTCTCAGCGTGGTGTGCCAATGCCAAATATCCCTGAAATGGGTCAGGTTTGGGGACCAATGGCAACTGCACTTCAGTTAATCGCAATGGGGGATCAAGAGCCTAAGCCAGCATTAGATGATGCAGTTAAAGCGATTAAAGAAAACATTAAAGCAAGCCAGAGTGAATAATAAATGAGTGGGTGGTACTTTATGTACTGCCCATTCCTATACATATTAAAATAAGCGAATGCACATGAAGTTCGCTTTTCTATTTTCCCTCTACAATGAGTTGGAAAGGGAGTATATAAGATGGACATAACTGAAGCTAAAACCAATCATAAAAAAATAGCAACTTATTTATCCATATTTCCTGGTGCTGGACAGTTCTATAATAGGCAGTTCATTAAAGGATCGGTGTTTTTATTTTTAACGATTATCTTTATGTCAGCATTTTGGGACATTATTGATATTGGGTTATGGGGGATTGTCACATTAGGTGAAATTCCTATGGAAGACCATTCGATCTTTCTATTAGTACAAGGTATCATCGCTCTATTAGTGATAGCAATTGGAATTACCATTTATGTCATTAATTTAGTTGATGCCTACCGAAATGGTAAACGCCGCGACCTTGGGTTTGAAAAGAATTCAATACGTCAGCAATATCAAAACTTAATTGATACAGGCTTCCCTTATTTAATGCTTTCTCCAGGATTCTTTTTGCTTATTTTTGTTGTTATTTTTCCAATTTTATTTGTGATTTTATTATCATTCACAAACTATAGTATATCTAATTCTCCACCTGCCAAGTTAGTAGATTGGGTAGGCTTTGATAATTATATTGATATTTTTAAAATGGATACATGGCGACACACATTTTTTAATGTGTTTAAGTGGACCATTATCTGGACGTTTGCTGCGACTACATTACAAATTGCAGTAGGTATTTTCTTAGCTGTTTTAGTTAATCAAAAAGAATTAAAGTTCAAGAAAATGATTCGTACCATTTTCATTTTACCTTGGGCGGTTCCGGCATTTGTATCTATCCTAGTATTTGCTGGTATGTTCAATAACACGTTTGGTACGATTAATAACGACATTTTAGCCTTTCTTGGAATTGGTCCAATTTCTTGGATGACTGATCCATTTTGGACTAAGTTCGCATTAATTATGATTCAGTCGTGGTTAGGTTTTCCTTTTATATTTGTAATGGTAACGGGTGTTTTGCAGTCCATTCCAAATGAATTATATGAAGCAGCTCAAGTTGACGGGGCGTCCATGTGGCAAAAGTTTAAAAACATTACATTTCCAATTGTGATGTATGCGACAGCTCCCATCATGATTACACAGTATACGTTTAACTTTAATAACTTTAACGTCATTTTCTTATTCAATGGTGGTGACCCGGCAGTCGTTGGTCAAAACGGAGCTGGTGCAACGGACATATTAATATCCTGGATTTATAAATTAACCTTAGAAGTTGGTCAATATGGGAAGGCCGCTGCGATAACGATGATGTTATCATTAGTGGTTATTACAGTGGCGATTTGGCAATTTAGAAGAACGAAGTCATTCCAAGAAGAGGACATGATGTAATATGAACATGAAAACTCAAAGATTAATAAGGTTAACATTATCATATTTTGCAATTGCAGTTGTGACGATGATCATCTTATATCCGGTACTGTGGATTATTGGATCATCATTAAATCCAGGTAATAGTTTATCAGGTTCGAGTATGTTTCCTGATGATGCAACGTTTAAACATTATAAAGAGTTATTTAATACCGAAGAAAGTGATTACTTGATTTGGTATTGGAATACGTTAAAAATCTGCTTTTTAACAATGGTTATTACAGTAACGATGATTGCGTTTATGGCTTATTCATTCTCAAGGTACCGTTTTATTGGACGTAAATATGGTTTAATGACATTTTTAATCCTTCAAATGATTCCAAACTTTGCAGCGTTAATTGCCATTTATGTCTTGGCAGTTGTGACCGGTTTAATCGACACCCACATTGCATTAATTTTAATTTATGTCGGTGGGCTGTTGCCGATGAACACATGGCTTGCAAAAGGGTATTTTGAAACGATTCCCAAAGAGCTGGATGAGTCAGCTAAAATGGACGGAGCAGGTCATTTCCGTATTTTTTGGACGATTATTCTGCCACTTGTTAAACCAATCTTGGCGGTGATTGCGCTATTCGCTTTTATTACGCCATTTACGGATTTCATCTTAGCTAGAGTGATCTTAAGAAGTACAGACAATTATACATTGGCTGTAGGTTTATATGATCTTGTCGCGAATAATTTTGGGGCTGAGTTTACGAAATTCGCAGCAGGTGCGGTATTAATCGCCATTCCAATTTCAATTTTATTCTTATCTTTACAACGATACCTCATTTCAGGTTTGACTTCTGGTGGTACCAAAGGATAAGAGTTTACCAGATTAATTGAGTCCCGGCTTTCCTCCCCTTTGTTAAATATGGCTCTTTTATAGCTTAATGTTGAAAACAAAGAAAACAGATATTACTAAGAAAAGCGAAGGGCGGCGACTCCTGCGGGAACAGCGCGAGCCGAAAATCACGCAAAACGAACGGCAGTGAGTTTTGGGAAGTTGAGGCCGTGCCCGCGGAAAGCGTCCGCCTGTAGCGATTCGCAGAATTACTGAGCCAAGTTTTTCAGCCGGGACTATTTTTTACATAACATAGAACATTCGTAGAGTAGGTGAGAACATGCAAGATACGAGCTTTGCCATTCATCCAGGTAATAAAAAGAAATTAGAACATACAACATTTCATGATATTGGTAATGTAAAAAGTGTTAATCAAAAAGAACACATCACAGTTATAGAAGCAGAAGAAGGATTTGTTAACATCTTGTTTTATCGTCAAGATATTGTGAGAGTGGTGATGAATCCTCACAATCCCCCTGAATTAGAGGGGAGTTATGCGGTTGACGTTGAACCGAGAGTGGTTGATTTAAGCTTTGAAGAAAATGATCAAGAGATTACTTTGTCCTCGAAAAGTTTAATCGTGCGAGTACAAAAGCAGCCATTAAGAATCTCGGTCTTAGATGTAGATGGAAACAATCTTGTGTCAGAAACAGAAAAAGGTATGGGTTATAACAATGAAGGTCATGTGGTTTGTTTTAAAGAAGCGAATCAAGATGACCACTACTACGGTTTTGGTGAGAAAACCGGCTTTTTGGATAAGCGTGGAGAGAAGTACACGATGTGGAATAGTGATGTGTATGCCCCTCATAACCCTGAAACGGACCCTTTATATGAATCAATCCCATTTTTTATGACATTAAGACAAGGTCGAGCGACAGGTATATTCTTTGATAATACGTTTAAAACGACTTTTGATATGCGTATAGAGCAGTCAGAGACTTATAGTTTTAAAGCAGAAGGTGGACAAATTGACTATTACATCTGTGCGGGACCAACCCCTAAGGACGTCTTAGAGCAATATACAGAACTGACAGGACGAATGCCATTACCACCTAAGTGGGGACTAGGCTACCATCAATCTCGTTACAGCTATGAAACTGAAGCTGAAGTACGTGAGCTTGTGAATCATTTTATAGAAAAAGAGATTCCGGTTGATGCCATTCACTTTGATATCCACTATATGAATGGGTACCGAGTGTTTACCTTTGATCATGACCGTTTTCCAGATCCGAAAGGCCTTATTTCTGATATGAAGGAAAAAGGTATACGTACAGTGCCAATTGTTGACCCTGGCGTAAAAGTCGATGCAGAATACTCAACTTATGTGGAAGGTGTAACGAATGATTTATTCTGTAAGTACGTAGAAGGGAACATATTCTATGGAGACGTTTGGCCAGGAAAAAGTGCATTCCCTGATTTTACAAAAGATGAGACCCGAGAATGGTGGGGTAAAAAGCATTCGTTTTACACAGACAAAGGGATCGAAGGAATTTGGAATGACATGAATGAACCTGCTGTGTTTAATGAAACAAAAACGATGGACCTTGAAGTTATGCATGACAATGACGGTAATCCGAAAACGCATCGTGAGCTTCATAATATATACGGATTACTTATGGGTGAGGCAACGTATGACGGGATGAAAGAATTGCTTAATGGAAAGCGTCCATTCTTGTTGACTCGTGCAGGCTATGCAGGTGTTCAAAAATATGCAGCTGTATGGACTGGGGATAATCGCAGTTTCTGGGAGCATTTAGAAATGGCGATTCCGATGTGTTTAAACTTAGGTGTCTCTGGTGTGACTTATACTGGACCAGATGTAGGTGGTTTCGCGCATGATTCTAATGGTGAATTATTAACGCGTTGGACACAATTCGGAGCTTTTACTCCGTTTTTTCGTAACCATAGTGCCATTGAGTTTGCTTATCAGGAACCTTGGCAATTTGGTGAGAAATATGAGGAAGTTGTGAAAAAGTATATTCAGCTACGTTATAAGTGGCTCCCGCACATATATAAGTTATTTAAGGATGCCTCGGAGACTGGTGTGCCAGTTATGCGTCCATTGTTCTTTGAGTATTCAAATGATGAAGAAACCTATCAGCTATCAGACCAGTTCTTAATAGGGTCGAATGTATTAATCGCCCCAATCTTACGCCCGGGTGTAAAAGATCGCGTTGTCTACTTACCTGAAGGTGTTTGGTATGACTACTGGACAGGTGAAAAGTTTGAAGGTGGCAAACGAATGATTGCTCACGCTGAACTTGATACGTTACCGATTTATGTGAAGCGCGGTGCGATTATTCCTGAAGCTAATGTGAAGCCATCTACACTACATGCTGTTGATGAAATGACTGTGCATATTTATCCTTCTGAAGATGAAGTGTCGTATCAACTATACGACGATGACGGTGAAACATTCGAATATCAGGACAAACAATTTTTTGCACTTGATATAGTTGTTCAACGTGATGACGATCGCGTTGTGATTGATACGTCGTTAGTGAATAACCAATATCAGCCTAAATGGCAAGAGATTACTTATAAAGTCCATGGTATTTCTTCAGATGTTCAAGTGGTATATAATGGAGAGAAAATAAAGGATGCAGCCGAACATGAAGGTTATGTATCTTTCGTTAAGTCTTGGTAGTTTGGGAGTTTAGAGGGGAGTAAGAGACATGACACCGACGATAAAAGATGTAGCTAAATTAGCTAAGGTATCGCCGTCGACTGTTTCGCGAGTGATTGCGAATAATCCTAGAATCAGTCCAAGGACAAAAGAAGTTGTTCGTGAGGCGATGAATGAGCTGGGCTATCATCCTAACTATACGGCTAGAAGTCTAGTAAGTCGAAATACACAAACAGTTGGCCTAGTGATGCCAAGTTCAGGGGATAAAGTTTTTCAAAATCCATTTTTTCCTGAGGTTATTCGAGGGATTAGTACAAAATCTCATGATAAAAACTATGGTATTTATATGACAACAGGAAATTCAGAAGAAGAAATTGCTCAAGGTGTATTTGATATGGTCCAAGGTCGTCGGGTGGATGGTCTTATTTTGCTTGCTTCTAAAGTGAATGATCCTATGCTGGATTACTTGCTTGAGAGAGATTTCCCCTTTACATTGATTGGTAAACCGCATGAAAGGGAATCTCGTATTACTTACGTTGATAATGATAATGTTAAAGCGTCATATGAGGCGACCATGCATCTAATTCAGCTAGGTCATAAACGAATTGCTTTTGTCGGTGGAGGTATGGAGCTGGTTGTAACCAGAGACCGCTTGAATGGCTACTTGGATGCCTTAAAAGATGCAGGAATCGAGCGTTGTGATGATTATATTGTTCACCATGAATTTTTACGCGAGGGTGGGCGAGACGCCATGTATGAACTGATGTCTTTAGAAAATCCACCAACTGGCCTTGTTGTAACCGATGATGTAATGGCGTTTGGAATTGTAAATACACTTGAACAGATGGGTAAAAAAATTAAACAAGATATTTCAATGGTGAGCTTTAATAATGTAATTTTTTCTGAACTTGCTAACCCTTCATTAACGTCAGTTGATATTAATATATTTAAACTGGGATATGAAGCGGCACAATGTCTGTTTGATCAGATTGAACAACCGAATTTATTGCCTCGTCGTATTGCCATCCCACATCAATTAGTGGTTCGGAATTCGTGTGGAGAGGCTTAGATGAAGCGTCTACCTTAGGGTGGACGTTTTTTTTAGTAGGTACAATTGCTAAGAGCGCGATTAATTTTGAATTGTCAGCATAATATTTTTCTTGTATTATGAAACGTAAACGATTACGTAAATGGCGTGACGTTTTAATTTTGGATAGTTTATGTAAACGATTAATTTACTGATTTGGCAGGGTGGAATGCGAATGGTCAATATGACAATAAAAGAAATAGCAGAAATTCTTGGAGTATCTACAGCAACCGTATCAAGAGTATTAAATAAAAGCGGTGGATATTCTGATAAAACTGAAAAGCGTGTGCTGAGCGTATTAGAGAAATACAATTACCAGACAAACGTAATGGCTAAAGGGTTACGCACGAAATCAACGAAAAGTGTCGCAGTGATTTTACCTGATATGGCTAATGAATACTTTGCGAAAATCGCATTAGCTATTGAGAATTATTTAATGCCAAAAGGATATTCAATCAATATTTACAACACGAGTGCAGATATTAATAAAGAACAAGTCATTTTACGTGACCTTCAATCAAGAGGTGTCGATGGTATTATTTATATTTCCGGTGATCAAGGTCTTCCAAATGAATCGTTAAAGCATAATATACCTGTTGTCTGTGTCAATCAATTAGAGGATTTAGGACAGGAAGTAACGGTGATTGAATCTGATAATAATCATGGAGGCTACTTGGCTACAGATTTGCTTTTAAAAAATGGTTGCCAAAATATCCTGTTGCTAAGAGATGAGCGCCATATTATCCCGGTTGATGAGCGCCAAAAAGGTTATGAAAAAGCACTTAAGGAAAATCATAAACCTGTTAAAGATGACCTTATTCGACGTATTTCATTTGATGTGACAGAAGCCCAAAGAAGCATTGAAGAGGTTATAAAAGAAGGAATTATGTTCGATGCTGTCTTTGCCAGTTCCGATCTTCTCGCAATTGGTGCGTTAAAAGCGTTGCAGAAAAAAGAGCTAAAAGTTCCTAACGATGTACAGGTGATCGGTTTTGATAATGTAACATTTAGTATGTATAGTAATCCATCTCTTTCTACCATTCATCAGGATACGCAAGAATTAGGGACTCAAGCTGCGAAATATTTATTTGATTGGATGGAAAAGAGCATTCTACCTTCTCATTCCCGCACAGTGATTCCAGTTGGGCTGGTTAAGAGGGAAACAACAAAATAAACCAGGAGGTGCCTGTGTTGAATCAAGTAGATTTTAAAAAGAAAGCAGCGGGAGAAAAAGCAGCTGAATATATTCAAGACGGAATGGTTATTGGACTCGGCTCTGGTTCGACAATGTACTGGATGTTAAAGGCACTTGGCCAAAAGGTCCGGGAAGGCTTAAGCATTCAAGGTATTCCGTCGTCTATTAAGACTGAAAATTGGGCCAGAGAATTTGGTATTCCTTTAACTAATTTTGAAAAAGTAAACCGTCTAGATCTGGCGATTGATGGGGCTGATGAGGTTGATCCTCACTTTAATTTAATTAAAGGAGGAGGCGGTTCCTTATTGAGGGAGAAAATAGTAGACCAGGCAGCTGATCATTTTATCGTAGTGGTCGATGACAGTAAGCTTGTCGATGAGTTAGGCGCCTTCCCATTACCTGTAGAAGTGGTTTCGTTTGGCTGGCAACTGGTGAAATATCGAATCGAGCAATTAGGTTGTCAGGCTGAACTAAGAAAACGTAACGGTGAGGTTTTCGTCACAAACAATCAGAATTATATTTTAGACTGCCAGTTTAATGTGATAAAGAAACCTGAAGAACTGCATCACAAACTAAAACAAATGCTTGGTGTTGTTGAGACGGGGCTATTTTTCAATATGACAGATAGAGTCATTATTGGGAAAGACAATGAAGTCAAAATTCAAGAAAGATCGTGAGGTTGTGAAGTGTATGAGTGAAATTGATGTATTTACTATAGGTGAAACGATGGTTTTATTTCAGCCTGAACAAATGGCACCGTTGGACTATGTGAGCCATTTCCCAAAGAAGATTGGTGGTGCTGAATCAAATGTAGCTATCGGTTTATCCAGATTGGGTCACTCTGTTGGCTGGTTTAGCAAATTAGGTGAAGATCCATTCGGACGTTTTGTATTAAAAACGATTCGTGGTGAAGGTGTGGATGTTTCAAGATGTCGTTTTACGACTGATGCGCCTACTGGATTACTTTTTAAAGAGCAATTATCACCTAATGATGTTAATGTTTATTATTATCGTCAAAATTCTGCAGCCAGTTTAATGACAGAAAATGACCTTGATGAAGATTACATAGCTCAGAGTAAGATTCTGCATGTAACCGGCATCACGCCGGCATTAAGTGAATCATGCTATCAAGCGGTAATGAAAGCGATTGAGATTGCGAAGAAACATGGGTTAAAAATTGTGTTCGACCCAAACTTAAGATTAAAACTATGGTCAAAACAAAGAGCTAAAGACGTGTTAAATGAAATTGCAGGTCAGGCCGATGTTATTTTGCCAGGTCTCGATGAAGGGCAATTTATGACCGGGAAAGAAAATATCGAGGATGTCGCAAAATCATTAGCACGAAGAGATGACCAGACTGTTATTATGAAGCTGGGAAGTGAAGGCGCATATATTCATACTAAAGATGAGAAATCCTACGTACCAGGATTCCCTGTCAAACAAGTGGTTGATCCGGTTGGTGCCGGGGACGGTTTTGCAGCAGGGATTATTAGTGGTTTATTAAAAGAAAAGCCTTGGCAAGACGTGGTGAAACGTGCTAATGCTATTGGCGCTATGGTAGTGGGGATGAGAGGCGATATTGAAGGACTTCCAACGAATGATTCAGTCAATCAGTTTATGAAACCAAATCAAAATCAACGTGATGTTAAAAGATAAGAAGGAGTGTCAGGAATGAGTCAATTTAAAGTGGTTGTAACAGACTACAATTATGATACATTTGAACCGGAAAAAGAAGTATTTAACAAGATGGGAATTGAATTAAATTTTGAGCAATGCCAAACAGAAGATGACGTCATTGAAAAATGTCGTGATGCCGATGCCTTGCTTAATCAATATGCCCCGATTTCTCGACGGGTAATAGAAAATCTGGACAATCTAAAAGTTGTCGCGCGTTATGGTATTGGTGTAAATACTGTTGATTTAGAGGCAGCAACAGAGAATGGGGTTGCGGTAGGTAATGTAACCGATTATTGTTTGGATGAAGTGTCTGATCATGCAATGGCCTTATTGTTATCAAGCGTTAGAAAAGTGACTCAGTTGAATAATGATGTTAAAGACGGAAACTGGGATTTCAAAATAGCCAAGCCAGTGTATCGTTTGCGTGGACGGACATTGGGACTTGTCGGTTTTGGTAATATCCCACAAACACTTACTACGAAAGCCCAGGCTTTTGGTCTTAATGTAATTGCGTATGATCCGTTTGTACCGAAAGAAGTTGCTGATGAGTTGAGTGTTCGTTTAGTTGAAATAGATGAACTTTACGAGCAATCAGATTACGTGTCAGTCCATTTGCCCCTGAACAATAAAACAGAAAAAATGATCAATCTTGATGCATTTAAGAAGATGAAAAAAGAAACATTTATTATTAATACATCGAGAGGTCCGGTTATAGATGAAGAAGGATTAATTGAGGCGTTGCAGACGAATGAAATTGCAGGCGCCGGGTTAGATGTGCTTGAACAGGAGCCTATTGATGCTGATAGTCCATTACTTAAGATGGATCAAGTGTTAATTAATCCACATGCAGCCTTTTATTCAGTAGAAGCTGAAGCAGAGTTAAAGCGTAAAACAGCACAAAATGCAGCGGATGTATTATCAGGTTATTTCCCTGATTATCTGGTAAATAAAGATGTAAAAGAAAAAGTAAATTTGAAGGAAAAGTAGTTAGCGAATCTACCCTCATCTGTATAAAGGTTGGGGGTAGGTTTTGTTTTATTTCAAATACATTTATGCATGGTCACTTGAGTGGTATAATTAGTGGCGATGAGGTGAACTTCTATGAATTGGAAACTGCAAAAGGATATATTTATCAGCTTTTTTAGGTCAAGCATGTTGGGGTATGGTGGGGGACCATCAACGATTCCCCTTGTACATAAAGAAGTTGTTGATACATATAAGTGGATGAACGAAGATGATTTTAGTGATTTATTAGCTGTGATTAACACGCTTCCTGGTCCTATGTTAACGAAAATGGCTGGGGCAATCGGTTATCGGGTGGGCGGTTTTGCAGGTATGATGGGTGCGTTAATTTCATCCGTGTTGCCTACCGTCCTGATTATGATTTTCTTAATCGGCTTTTTAATTAAATTTCGTGAGTCGCCGGTCGTACAGGGCATGACACAAGCCATTACACCTGTAGTAGGTGTTTTATTACTGCTTTTAACGGTTTCATTTGTAAGAAAATCTAAGACTGAATTAGGATGGATGTTTGCCACGCTACTCATAGGACTGAGCGTGCTTTTTTATGTGGTATTAAATGTTCACCCGGCAATTATAATCGTAGTGCTAATCGGATTCGCACTTATTAAAAGAGCACCAAAGCAAAATGGTGGTGAGCAATCATGAAAGAACTTTGGGAGATCTTTTTAGCATTTTTTATACCTGGAATTGTAGGATATGGCGGGGGCCCGGCATCAATTCCATTGGTAGAACATGAAGTCGTTAAGAACTATGGGTTTATGACAACTACAGAATTTGGAGAAGTGCTGGCGCTTGCTAATGCTTTACCTGGACCGATAGCTACAAAGATGGCAGGTTATATTGGGTATCAAGTTGGGGGAGTAGCTGGATCAACAGTTGCATTAATAGCAACGATTGTTCCTTCGTTAATTGCAATCATTGCTTTATTAGGGCTGTTAAATAAGTTTAAAGATTCACCTAAAGTCAAGCAAATGACAGCTTATGTTCGTCCAACGATCGCAGTACTTCTTGGGGCGTTAGCATTTCAGTTTTTTAATTCATCGTATGCATCTGCCGGTGTTATTCAAACCATCTTTTTGTCCGTTGTTACATTTATTTTACTGGAGAGATTTAATGTTCCTCCGGCTTTTGTTGTAGCTGGTGCATTAGTTTATGGAGCTGTATTCTTATCTTAAAGGTAAATATTTCAATTAAACTATTTCTTAAATCCACCGATAATTTATATAAGTAGTGCAATTGTTCTAACAATTACACAGCAAAACATAGGGAGAGGTGGTTTTTTGAACATTTTTAAGTCAATTAAGGCAAAATTAATGATCATCATGCTTTTATTATTAATCATTCCATTAATTATTGTCGGTTTTATTGGTTACACGAACACTGAGGTGCTGGAGAAATCAATCATTCCAAAGCATGTGCTTGAAGAAGCAGACAGTGATTTTGAACAAACATTTGAAACCTACGAACAACTACTTAATCAAATTACTCAACAGAAACAATTGCAATACGAAACATATTCATTCCCCGAGGGTACGGGTGAAGAGTATGGTCATTTACCAAGTGTGAACGATCCAGCTCAAGTTGATTTTTATTCGGATTATCTTGCTGAGGCAAATAGTAGTTATGAATACATAATGAACTCGTATTTAGCAACTGAAGAGGGTGCAGTATACTTTGCTAATGTACCTCCAAGTAGCGTTGACTTATCAAACTTTGACTCACGTCAACGTGGATGGTATAAACAGGCCCTGGAAAATGAAGGAGAAGTTATTTGGACTGAACCGTACTTGGATAAAATAACTGGCGGTTCCACGATTACACTTGCAAAAGCTGTAACGAATGAAGATGGGGATGTTATTGGCGTTTATGGGATGGACTTCAACATGAGTGCCTTAGCTACAACCCTACGAAATGAGTCATTAATTACAACATTGATCATCTCTGGTATTGCTGTGCTGATTGGTACTATTGTTGTTATTTTATTTGTAAGACGAATGACTAGTAAATTAAATGAGGTTAAAGGCGGATTATCAAGTGTTGCAGAAGGTGATTTGTCACAGCCAGTTATGATTAACAGCAATGATGAATTAGGAGAGCTAGCAGATAGTTATAATCGCATGATAGAAAATATGCATGATTTAATTTCAAATGTCATTGAAACTTCTGAACAGGTGGCAGCATCATCTGAAGAGTTAAGTGCAAATGCTGATGAAACAACTCGAGCATCAGAGCAAATTTCAAGCTCTATCCAGGAAGTATCAAACGGTAATGAAAAGCAAGTTGAAAATGTAAGTCAATCAACTAACTTTGTGGCAGATATCTCTCGAAACATTAAAGATATCTCCAATCGAACAGAGCGAGTAACAGAGTCGTCAATTCATACAACTGAAAAAGCCTCTGAAGGTGAGAAAGTTGTTAACCAGGCAGTTGACCAAATGGAGAGTATTAGTTCGAATGTGACAAACATTGGCGATGTTATCCATAAATTAGATGAGCGTTCTAATGAGATTGAAAATATTTTGCAGATGATCAACGATATTTCTGAACAGACGAATCTACTAGCATTAAATGCTGCGATAGAAGCTGCGAGAGCAGGTGAGCATGGTAAAGGCTTTGCCGTTGTAGCAGATGAAGTGCGTAAATTAGCAGAGCAATCAACGGAATCAACTAATCAGATTTCAAAGATTATCTTTGAAATTCGTGATCAAACGAAATACGCGGTTGAATCTGTAGAGAAAGGTGTTATTTCTGTAGATGAAGGTCGAGAATTGGTTAACCGTGCAGGTCAATCATTCGGAGAAATTTCTAATGCAGTAACTGAGGTTTCTAATCGAATGAAAGAGGTTAATCATTCAATTGAAGAAATTGAAGAGCGTAATGAATCCCTAGTTTCATCAATGGAAGAGTTGAATAATTACACTGACAACACTTCAGGGTTAGCTCAGGAAGTAGCTAGTGCGGCTGAGGAACAGACGGCATCAGTGGAAGAAGTGACTTCTGCGAGTACGGCATTAGCTGACATGGCACAGGAACTTCAAGAGACAGCATCTAAATTTAAATTGTAATTTTATCGAAGGCAGTCCCGTTATGGGGCTGTTTTCTTTTTTGTTAGTACTAAAATTGAAATAGCCCAATAGATCTGAAAAATAAACCAATAGAAATCACAAAAAGACCAATAGGACAGGCAAGCAAAGTAGTCACAAGCCATCATTCGACCTGAAGGTGCACCAAACCAAAATGTTATCCTTTCATGTCGAGTGATATTAATCAAAATTCTACAATATTTCCAAGGAAATATCTTTTTGTCGATATAGAGGAGGTATTCTTTTAATTCATATCACTGTTTCGCTATAATAGGAGAAAAAAGGAGGACTTACATATGATTAACAGCTTGCAAGATCATATAAAATTAAACAATGGTGTCGAAATGCCGGGCTTTGGTCTAGGTGTTTACAAAGCAGAAGAAGGACAAGAAGTAGTTAATGCTGTTCGAACTGCTATAGATCATGGTTATCGTTTAATCGATACGGCTTCTTTTTACGGTAATGAATCTGGGGTTGGTGAAGGATTACGTGAAGCAAGTGTTAAGCGTGATGAAATTTTCGTAACGACTAAAGTCTGGAACGATGAACAAGGTTATGATGAAACGTTAAAAGCATTTGAACAAAGTCTAAATCGTTTATCGCTTGATTACCTGGATTTATATCTTGTTCATTGGCCAGTTACCGGAAAGTTTAGAGAAACCTGGAGAGCCATGGAACGATTATATGATGAAGGTGTTATTAAGGCGATAGGTGTGAGTAATTTTCATGTCCATCATTTAGAAGACTTAATGGTCGCGGCGAACGTTAAACCAACTGTTAATCAGATTGAGTATCATCCTCATTTAACTCAGAAAGAAATGAAAGGATATTGTGAGCAGGAAAATATACAGTTAGAAGCCTGGTCGCCTATGAAGCGAGGCAGACTGTTCGAAGATACTACGATCAAAGAAATTGCTGATAAGTATAATAAGACTCCAGCACAGGTGATATTGCGTTGGGATATTCAAACTAATATTATTACTATCCCTAAATCTGTCAACCCGGATCGAATTAAATCGAATGCTGATATCTTTGATTTTGAACTAACTGATGAAGAAATTTACTCGATTACGGCATTGAATCAAAATGAACGTACAGGTCCAAATCCTGATACGTTTGTATAAATAAAATAAACCAAAAAGGGAGGTGGAACGGGGGAATGAAATTACTATCGTTTCGTTACCGTGAAACCGAATATTGGGGAGTGAAATATGAGGAAGGCATTTATTACTCTGATCAATTAATGACTCATTTCCCGACATTATTATCTGTGATTGAAAATTATGATCACTTAAACCTGAAAAAGGATTTAAATAAGTTCGTTGAGTCTGAAAGTATTGAAATATTACCACCCATCTATCCTAAGAAGAACATCATGTGTATTGGGAAAAACTATAAAGCACATGCTTATGAGATGACGACTCATAATCCAGATTCGGTACCTGAATACCCTGTTGTATTTACGAAGTCACCCAATTCGATTATTGCACATGAAAAAAATATTATGGCTCATGCCAATTTCACCAGTCAGCTGGATTATGAAGGTGAGCTGGCTGTTGTTATTGGTAAACTTGGGAAGGATATAAAAAGAGAAGAAGCTCAGGATTATATTTTTGGATACACTATCTTAAATGATGTGACAGCCAGAGATTTACAGAAGAAGCACCAGCAATTTTATCGAGGAAAATCCTTAGATACATTTGCACCACTAGGGCCTTATATTATGACGAAAGATCATATTGAAGATCCGCAAAACCTCAAAGTCCAAACGTACGTTAATGATGAGTTGAGGCAGAATGGGAATACGAAGGAGATGATTTTTCCGATCGATGAATTAATCGAAGCGTTATCTGAAGGCACTACTCTTGAACCGGGAGATATTATAGCAACAGGTACTCCAAGTGGTGTTGGTAAAGGTTTCAACCCGCCCAAATTTTTGAAAAGTGGAGACACAATAAAAATCTCAATAGAAGGTATTGGAGAATTAGTAAATCAAGTGAAATAAAAATGGTAGCACGTTAACGATGCGTGCTACCATTTTTATATTTAATTTAATTGATTAAAAGTGTCTTTTAATTTATCGTAGAGTTCTTTGTAAATAGTGAATTGTTTTTGATAAACCTCATGGTGGTTAACGTTAGGTTCAATCTCTTGTTTCATTGGAATGGACTGTTTGATGTCTTCAAGTTTATAACCCTCTATCGCCATTAATCCTACCCAAGCAGCGCCCCATGCAGAGCTTTGATGACTTGCTGGGATTTTTACTGGTTTGCCGAACGTATCAGCTAATATCTGCAGCCATAATGACGACCGGGCAAAACCACCACTTGCGTAAATCACATCATGTTGATTTCCAAGTCGCTCTAATGCATGTCCAATGTGATATATAGAGAAAATGACTCCTTCCATACTTGCTCTTATGAGATGTTCTTTTTGATGACGCGGCTGAAGCCCAATATAACTGCCTTTCGCGTTGGCATCCCAGAATGGTGCACGTTCACCATTTAAGTATGGTAAAAATAATAATTGTTCAGCACCAGGTGATACTTTTCCTGCTAGTTGATTTAAGTCATCCACACTGTACTGTTTACCATCACCTGATAGAAGATCTTGTACCCATTTCATGACAATGCCGCCATTATTAGTTGGTCCGCCGGTAATCCATAAGTTATCAGTAAATGAATAGGAGAAAACTTCTTGTTTTTCGTCTAATAAAGGCTGGTCAGAAAATTGTCTAATAGCACCGCTCGTACCTATAGTGATGGCTGTTTCACCTGGGTTTATAGCGCCGATTCCCAGGTTGGCTAAAGGTCCGTCACTTCCACCAATGACCAGAGGAGTATGATTGGAGATCCCCATTTTATCAGCAATATTAGGATTCATCTTTGTGATTTTAGTAAAAGGGGACACTGGTTCAAACAATCTTTGTTCTTCAATTCCAGCTTGGACTAATGCCTGTTGATCCCACTTTAAATCGTGGATGTTGAATAATCCAGTTGCAGCTGCCATGGAATAGTCAACAATCTTTTCACCAAACCAACGATATAATAAATATTCTTTTACAGAAACAAAATAATCAGCTTCATGATATGGTTTAACATCATTGTTTTTCATCCAAACTAACTTAGCTAAAGGGCTCATTGGATGTAATGGGGTCCCAGTTGATAAATAGATATTCGGGTGTTTACGATTTAAAATCGAAGACTCATCTGAACTTCGGCTATCTGCCCAGATGATCGCATTTGATAAGGCTTGTCCATTTTTATTGATACATATTAACGAATGCATAGCTGTTGAAAGGCCAATGCCTATTAATTCAGTTCGGTTAATGGATTGTGTGACTTGGCGGACTGCTTCGATTGTTGAATCTTCTATTTGTGTCGGACTCTGTTCTGCCCATCCGTTATTGGGATGAAGGATCGGGTAAGGCTGTTCATTTTCTGCTGCTACCGTTCCATCTCGTTGAAATAAAATGGCTTTAGAGCTTGTTGTGCCGATGTCTAGTCCTAATACATACTTCATTAATGATACATCCTTTATAAGCGTTTTTTGGAAATAGCATTACGCATGCGTTTAACCGCTGCCTTTGAATATTCAAGATTTTTAATATGATAGTTGACATAAAGTGCATCAATAATACTTAACTCAGCAATTCTAGAAGCCAGAGCTTCTGTACGATATTCTGTTTCTTCTGAGACTGTATACAATGCCAAGTCAACAGCCTCAGACAACGGTGATTTAGCAAAGTTTGTAATAGCTACGGTAAAAGCACCGTTTTCTTTCACAACATCTACAACATCTAAAAGGTCAATATTTGCCCCGGTATGTGAAATGAAGAAAGCCATATTATTTTCAGTTAATTGAGAAGCGGCCATTAGTTGAAGGTGGGAATCTGTATAAACGTGTGAATTTAATCCCAGACGCAGGAATTTATGTTGGGCATCCTGTGCAACAACACCAGATCCACCGTTTCCAAAGAAATAAACCCCTTCTGATTTTAATAACTTATCAACTATTGTTTCAATTGTGTCTGAGTTCTGAATTTCCCTGGTTCGTTCAATCGCTTTAATATTGGATTGAAATACCTTTTCAGTCACTTCCAAAGGTGTATCATTTTCGTTAATTTCCTCATGAATATCTTCAATAGGAGCAACAATCTCTGATGCAAGTGCAATTTTCAACGCCTGGTAACCTTTAAAACCTAATCTCCTGCAAAAGCGGAAGACCGTAGCTTCGGCAATTTCAAGGTCATCGGCAACTTGATTGATGGTGGTATGGATAATTAATTGAGGATTCCGCAATATATATGTAGCAATCTTTTTTTCTTTCTCACTAAATTGCGTCATAGAACCTCGAATGCGGTTAAGTACATGTTTGTTAGTTGTGTCATTCACTATAATCCCTCCGACAATTAAATCTATTTATAGTGTATATGAAATTATTTTTAAACTGAAGTAATATTTATGAAAAAAATTTTAATTCATCTCTTGATTAAAGAAAAATTTATTGTATAATCAAAATCAAGAAATAAATTTTCATTACTCAGTTTTTATTTTTATGAAAGGGGTTACCAAATGCAAGTTGGATTAGTTGGTCTTGGGAAAATGGGATACAACTTAGCTTTAAATCTCATGGACCATGGACACCAAGTCGTAGCAAATGATGTAAATACAGACCAAGTCCAAACAATCTCGGATGCAGGTGCAACGGGAACAAATAGCTTGGAAGAACTTGTAACACAGCTGGAAACGCCTAGAACTCTATGGGTGATGGTTCCGGCAGGTGAGATTACCGAACAGGTCGTTAAAGAGCTAGCCGAACATTTAGATGAAGGGGATCGAATCATAGATGGCGGTAACTCCAACTATAAGGAAAGTCTTCGTCTAGGTGAATACTTACAGGAAAAAGGAATTTACTTTTTCGATGTCGGAACAAGCGGTGGAACTGAAGGTGCTCGTCAAGGTGGAAACTATATGATTGGTGGGGACCAGGAACAGTTTAAACAAATCGAGCCAATATTCAGAGACACTGCCGTTGAAAACGGTTATCTTTACACAGGGCCGAATGGTAGTGGTCACTTCCTGAAAATGGTCCATAATGGTATAGAATATGGAATGATGCAAGCAATTGCAGAGGGTTACGAAATCCTTGAAAAGAGCCCATACGATTATGATTATGAAGCTGTCTCTAAAGTTTGGAATAATGGTTCAGTTATTCGCTCATGGTTAATTGAACTAATGGAAAATGCATTTTCTAAGGATGCTAATCTTGAATCCATTAGAGGTGTCATGAATTCTTCAGGAGAAGGTAAGTGGACAGTTGAAAGCGCTATTGAATTTGAAATGGCAGCACCAGTTATTGCAATGTCATTGATGATGCGCTACCGTTCACAAGAGAATGATACGTTCTCCGGGAAAGTTGTTGCAGCCTTACGTAATGAGTTTGGTGGACATGCAGTTGTTAAGAAATAATCAAATTAATTTTAAAATTTTATTAAAGGGGATGTTTTAAGTGAAAAAATTCTTGCTTATCCTATCACTATCACTTTTAGCACTATTTTTAGTTGCTTGTGGCGGTGGAGATGAAGAAGGTACAGACAATCAGAATGGTGAAAATGAAAGCGCTTCAGAAAATGAAGGCGGCGAGAAAACAATCCGTGCAGGTATTGGTCTAAACTCGGATCACCCACAGTACAAAGGATTATTAAAGTTCAAAGAGTTAGTAGAAGCTGAAACTGATATTACAGTTGAAACTTACCACAGTGGTCAGCTAGGTGACGACCGTTCGATGACAGAAGCATTACAATTAGGTACTCAGGAAGTAACTATTCCTTCTACAGCACCTATTGCTAACTTTGTTCCTGAATTCAGCGTATTTGATATCCCATTCCTATTCCCAAGTGAAGAAGTAGCGGATGAAGTATTAGCTGGAGATGTAGCGCAAGGTTTACTTGAAAAATTAGAAGAAAAAGATCTAGTTGGTCTTGCTTACTGGGAAAACGGTTTCCGTGACTTAACAAACAGTGTGCGTCCAGTTGAAACGTTAGAAGATTTTGAAGGTCTAAAAATTCGTACAATGGAAAATGACCTGCACTTAGCAGCTTTTAAAGAGCTTGGTGCTAACCCAACACCAATGGCTTTCACAGAGTTATTCACAGCATTACAGCAGGGTACAGTTGATGGACAAGAAAACCCTTATGCAACAATCTATTTAGAAAACTTCTATGAAGTTCAAGATTATGTTTCAGATACACACCACGTTTACAGCCCGTTTGTTTTCTTAATGAGCAAACAGTTCTACGATGGATTAACTGAAGAAGAGCAACAAGTCGTCAGAGATGCAGCGAAAGAAGCTGGTGAGCACCAAATCAAACTTAACCGTGAAGCTAATGAAAAGTACCTACAATCTCTACAAGATGAAGGTATGGAATTCACAGAAATCAGCGACGAAGAACGTCAAAGAATGGTAGAAGCAGTACAGCCAGCAATTGATGAGTTCAAAGATGATATCGGAGCAGAAACTGTAGAAGGTATCATGGAAGCTGTTGAAAACGCACAAAGTGAATAAATAAGAATAAGCCCCCACCTAAAACTCTTGCTGTCCATGTTGGCGGCAAGAGTTTTGCCATATTGAAAAACACTCTTTTGGGGGAAATTGGTAAGTATTGAGGTGAAGACATGAATGTACTGAGAAAAATTGAACAGCATCTAGAAGAATGGCTTTTAATTATATTCGGTAGTGTAATGACTGCTGTGATCTTTCTACAAGTTGTGATGAGAGAATTTGGGAACTCTTTATCTTGGTCAGAAGAGTTGGGGCGTTATTGTTTTATCTGGCTTGTGTATATTGGGATTAGTTATGGTGTGAAAAAGCAACGTCATATAAAAGTTGACGTGTTACTTATTTTATTAAAAGGTAAATGGAAAATAGTTCTGTCATTATTGGCAAATATTTTATTCTTAGTGTTTGCAGCTTTAGTTGTTTATTATGGTACAGAAATATCTTCAAATCTATTAAGGTTAGGGCAGCAATCCCCTGCTCTGCACATAGAGATGGGACTTGTCTACCTAGCTGCACCAATTGGCATGGGGCTGACGGTGCTGAGGTTATTACAAAATATGTATCATCAAATTATGATGTTGATAGGTAAAGAAAAGATAGATGTGGCAGATGAACGTGAACGTATTATAGAAGAAGAGGAGGAGATGACAGATGACAGTAGCGGTCCTGTTCGGTAGTTTTGCGCTGTTTTTATTACTAAGTGTGCCGATCGGTATAGCGTTAGGTTTATCCACGCTGGTCACAATTGTATATTCTGAATCTGTTCCCATCCTCTTCTTGATGAAAGAATTAATTACATCTCTTGATTCTTTTCCGATCATGGCGGTACCATTTTTCATCCTTGCAGGTGAAATTATGGGTAAAGGTGGTATTTCAGAACGTCTATTTAATTTTGCTAATGCGTTAGTTGGTAGTAAAACGGGTGGTTTTGCTATCGCAACGATAATAACGTGTATGTTTTTCGCTGCAATTTCAGGTTCTGGACCTGCAACTGTTGCGGCAATTGGGTCGATCATGATTCCAGCCATGGTACGTAAAGGATACGATAAGCCTTTTGCAACTGCTACAGTTGCGGCAGCAGGTTCTATTGGGGTTATTATTCCTCCTAGTATACCAATGGTTATTTATGGTGTTACTGGAGGCGCATCAGTAGGTGACATGTTCATCGCCGGGATCTTACCGGGTATTTTAGTAGGTGTAGGTCTAATGACTTGGGCTTATATTTATTCTAAGAAAAAAGGTTATAAAGGAACGATTGAAAGTACAAGCCTAAGCTATGTTCTCAGTACTTTTTGGGAAGCAAAATGGGCTATGGTTATTCCAATTATTATATTAGGTGGTATTTATGGTGGTTACTTCACACCGACAGAAGCAGCTGTTGTCGCAGTTGTTTATGGATTAATTTCAGGCTTTTTCTTATATCGAGAATTGAAATTGAAAGACCTGCCTAAGTTAATTGCTGATTCTTCATTAACTACAGCTACTGTGCTAATTATTGTAGGAACAGCAACTGCATTTGGTAAATTATTAACGATTGAACAGATTCCAAATCAAATAGCTGAATGGATGTTATCACTGACGGAAAATAAAATCGTTTTAATTTTATTAATTACCGCGTTGTTATTATTGGTTGGTTGTTTCATGGATACGTTAGCAGCCATCATTATCTTGACACCCATTCTGTTACCGATTGCAATGAATATTGGTTATGACCCAATTCATTTCGGTATTATTATGGTTGTTAGCTTGGCTATTGGGTTTATTACGCCACCTCTGGGAGTTAATTTGTTTGTTGGCTCAGGAATATCAGGATTATCGATTGAACGGATCTCTAAAGCGGTTTTTCCGTTTTTCGTGGCGATGGTGTTTTCGGTGCTAATGATTATTTTCATACCTGAGATTTCATTATGGTTAATTTCGTTTGGGGATTAAAAATGTTGACTGACAGAGTGGATAACCGTTCTGTCAGTTATCTTTTTATTTTATAGGTTTGTTGTTGTTATGGTGAATCGCTTTCAGTGGACGCTTTCCGAAGAACAGGACGTTCAAGTGTCGACGTTGGCCACAAATGCTACTTGCATTACTTCTTTGCTTTTATTTGCGCCGAGTAATCGCAGGCGCAGGACGTGGCCGATTCTAGTCGACCAGGAGTCGCCACCTTCGCTCATCACCATACAACAACTCATTATTATTTCTTAATAAATCAAAACTAATCTTTCCTTTAAGAGGAGGTTCAGCATGAGTAAGTTGAATAACTTAGAAAAGTTAAAGCAATCGGGAGTGGTTGCGGTTTTAAGGAGAGTACCTAAGAAGCAATTATTTCCGCTAGTTGAAACACTAATTAATTCAGGTGTAAATGTTCTTGAACTAACGGTTGATAGTGAAGATGCTTATGGTTCTATTCGTGAGCTAAATGACCGTTTCGGTGATCAGGCACTGGTCGGAGCAGGTACGGTATTAACAACAGAAGAAGCAACTCAAGCTTTAGATGTCGGTGCAAAGTTTATTTTTTCACCATCATTTGATAAAGAGGTTGTGAAGTTGACGAATGACCGTGATGCGATTTCAATTCCTGGCGTTATGACACCAACAGAGATTGTTGAAGCGCATCAGGCTGGTGCTGATGTAGTGAAAATATTCCCTGCCTCAGCAGTGGGACCAGGTTACTTAAAAGATTTACAAGGACCCTTAGGGCATATTCCAATGATTCCTACTGGTGGAGTCGATGTGAAAAATGTTGGCGAATTTATACAGAATGGTGCTGTAGCCGTAGGAGTAGGTGGTTCACTAATTAATAAAAAAGCAATTGAAAACAATGATATTCAATCCATTGGAGAGGTTGCTGAAGCTTTCCAGGCAGAAATACGCAAGGCAAGAGGTGAGTAACTTGAAAATCACTAAACTAACAACATACGTCGTACCACCAAGATGGTTGTTTTTAAAAGTAGAAACGGATGAAGGTATTGTCGGGTGGGGAGAACCTGTCATTGAAGGGCGTGCGGAAACCGTTAAATCAGCTGTCCATGAATTAGAGGATTATTTAATTGGTAAAAATCCGCTTCACATTGAAGACCATTGGAATGTGATGTATCGCTCTGGTTTTTATCGTGGTGGACCGATTCATATGAGTGCAGTTGCTGGTATTGACCAGGCTTTATGGGATATTAAAGGTAAATATTATAATGCACCAATCTATGAATTAATGGGAGGCGCCTGCCGTGAATCAATTAAAGTATATTCATGGATTGGCGGTGACCGCCCATCTGATGTCGGACAGGCTGCGAAAGAGGTCGTCGATAAAGGTTTCCATGCTGTGAAGATGAATGGAACTGAAGAATTACAGTACATCGATACGTATGAAAAAATTGATCAAGTGGTTGCGCGTGTTGCTGCTGTGCGAGAAGCAGTAGGACCAAACATTGGTATAGGTATTGATTTTCATGGGCGTGTTCATAAACCTATGGCAAAAATCCTGGCTAAGGAATTGGAACCTTATCGTTTGATGTTTATTGAAGAGCCTGTTTTACCAGAAAATAATGAAGCATTAAGAGAGATTGCCAATCATACGGCAACCCCGATCGCAACAGGTGAAAGAATGTATTCAAGGTGGGATTTTAAACCGCTGTTTGAAGATGGTTATGTCGATATCATTCAACCAGACCTTTCTCATGCAGGTGGAATTACTGAAGTGAAAAAGATTGCTAGTATGGCTGAAGCATATGATGTCGGAATGGCTCCTCACTGCCCACTTGGTCCAATTGCTTTAGCGGCCTGTTTACAAGTGGATGCAACGAGTCACAATGCGTTTATTCAGGAACAGAGTTTAGGTATTCATTATAATAAAGGAAATGATTTATTAGATTACATCGAGGACCGCTCGGTATTTGATTATGAGAACGGGCATGTTCGACTGCCGAAAAATCCTGGATTAGGAATATCAATTAACGAAGATTATGTCAAAGAAGTGGCTGAAAAAGGGCATCGCTGGCGTAATCCGGTTTGGCGACATCAAGACGGAACAGTAGCGGAGTGGTAATTTCTTATGGCAGTATTTATTCAAGTCGTTCTACCAGTTATCTCAATATTTTTTATAGGTTTTATGCTGCAAAAATGGTTAAGACTAGATGTGAAATCAGTTTCAGCTGTCGCTTTATATGTTATGCTGCCATGTTTAGTTTTTCAGACTTTTTATGATGCAGAATTGGATGCACAATATGTTAATATGGTTGTTTTTTCTGCCATATTATTAGTTGCTATTTTATTGATCAATAAGATTATTAAATGGATTATGAAATTGGATGAGACGGAAGAGAGTTCTTTAGTGCTCGGGACAGCTTTCATGAATGCAGGTAACTATGGTGCACCGATTATTCTGTTTGCATTCGGTGAAGAAGGCTTCATTTATTCAGTTTCATTCCTAGTTTTACAAGCAATGATTATGAACTTCTTTGGCGTTTATTATGCGGCTCGAGGTAAAAGTGGCGGAATGACACGAGCGATTCAGTCTGTTTTAAAAATGCCGCCGACTTATGCGTTAATCGTCGTGATGTTTGTGAAATTTTTAGGAATAGAGATGCCTGAAGAGGTCATGTCATCAGTAGATTTATTAGCCGCAGCTCTCGTACCGATGGTTATGGTTGTGTTAGGTATGCAACTCGCTAATATTAAATTCGAAAAGCTGGAGTGGTGGAAAGTATCATATGCGACAGTAGTGCGCTTATTCCTTTCACCTTTAATTGCATTTATTATTGTGTCGTTTATGGAGATTGATCCGTTATTAGCCAAAGTTCTAATCGTATCATCAGCTATGCCGTCAGCAGCGACAACCACGATGTATGCGGTTGAATTTAATTCGAAACCAGATTTAGTTTCAAGTATCACGTTAGTCACAACATTGATGAGTATTTTCACCATATCTGCATTGTTAATGATTGTATAAAGATGGAGGTGGCCAACTATGGCTGAAAAAATTAGTAAGACAATTGAAATTCATCTAAGTGATGCACAAACGATTATGGAACTTAGTCAGCTCATTCAAAAATATGATGCTGAAATATTCCTGAAGAAAAATGTGAATGGCAGCATAATGGAAGCTAATTTAAAGAGTATTTTAGGGTTAATTAACTTGCAGCTTCAAGGTAGTGACCAAGTGACAGTTGTTTGTGAGGGACCTGATGCGAAGGAAGCTTTGGAAGCAGTAGAAAACTTCCTAAAGCAATAGTAAGTGAAAAAGCGATTCCCGGTGGTGGGGATCGCTTTTTACATGTACAAGTCAGGTACACGGCTGGAAAATACAGGGACGTTTTGTCTCATGTTCTTTACTTCATTAAAATCAAGTGTTGTGGTGAGAATTTCTTCTTCATTATTACTTCCTTCTTTGATAATATCTCCAGAAGGGTTAATGAACATGGAATTTCCACTAAAATTGACGTTGTCGTAAGTACCAATTCGGTTACTTGAAATCACAAACATCTGATTTTCAATTGCTCTGGCCAATTGTAAAGTTCGCCAATGGTGGCGCCTTGCAGAAGGCCACTCGGCAACTATAAATAATATTTCTGCCTCTTCCAGTGCCAGAGGGCGAATCAGTTCCGGGAATCTTAAATCATAACAAATGATTAGCCCCATTTTAATTCCTTCAAGTTCAAAAACTTTGGCTGCTGATTCACCACCACATAGGTAGTGATGTTCATTAAGCATAGGAACTAAATGGATTTTATCATATTCATAGACTAATTCCCCTTTTCGATTGATGACAATGGAAGTATTATAGATTTGGCCGTTCTTTTTATTAGCGAATGAACCACCTATAATATTAATATTATTTTTAATGGCCAGTTCTTTTAAAAAAGAAGTGGTAGGTTGATTATCAAGGTCGGCTAAATCGTCTAATTGTGAGAGTGTATAGGCCGTGGTCCACATTTCTGGTAGAACAATCGTGTCAGGTTGATTTTTTTTGCAATCTTTAGCGATCCAGTCGGCAACTTTATTCCGATTTTGTTCAGGCTGCCCTGGAATAATATTCATTTGATAGGTAGAAATTTTCATAGAGTTGAACACACCCTTAAGTCGTTTTCGTTATTATTCAACATAAGATGTATTAGTTTTATAGTCAAGAAAGAGCCATCATGAAGATTTACAGAATATAAGAATATGATTTAGTATGAAGAGGTCGCTTAAGGAGATATATGCGCGTTTAGATTAAATAGAAAGATGGTGTAAGTATGGGGGTATTCTTTGAGGTAGTTTTACCGATCATCAGTATATTTGTTATTGGATTTGTCGTTCAGAAGTGGCGAAAATTAGATGTGAAAACTGCTTCGACTCTAACGATATATGTTTTTATTCCTTTTTTAGTATTTCAGGCTTTTTATGATAAAGAGTTCAGTGGCGATTTTTCAATGATCGTCATGTTCTGCTTTATTTTGTTGTTTTCTATTATTCTTTTAGATAAGATTTTGGCTAAAATTCTAAAGTGGGACCGAGGGGAAGAAAGCGGAATTATCCTCTCGACAGCTTTTATGAATGCGGGTAATTATGGTGCTCCGGTTGTCTTGTTTGCGCTGGGGCAAGAGGCCTTTACATATGCGGTAATTTTCTTTTCTATCCAGGCAATCATCATGAATATATTCGGAGTTTATTATGCTTCGAGGGGTGGATATGAAATTCGCTACGCCTTTTATTCTGTTCTAAAGATGCCTGCGACTTACGCCATTATACTGGCGTTCTCCTTAAATGGTTTGAACGTTCAATTAGGTGGACCGGTTATAGAAATGATCGATTTCATGGCTGCAGTAGGTTTGCCGTTGATGATGGTGGTGCTTGGTATGCAGCTGGCTAATATTGAATTTAAAGAGTTCGAGATTAGTAAGGTGGCGATAGGTTCAGCTATCAAACTCCTGGCTATGCCATTAGTTGCATGGTTATTCGTTTGGTTACTTCCGGTTTCGCCACTCATAGGTAAGGTAATCATTATTTTATCTGCGATGCCAACCGCAGCAACCACCACCATGTTTGCTCTAGAGTTTAAGGCGCGTCCTGACTTAGTTTCGAGTGTCACCATGGTGACTACGTTATTGAGTGTCGTGACGAATTCAGTCTTATTGGCTATTTTAGTATAATTTGTCAACTCCTTTCATAAAGTTAAGTAGTTAATGACTCTATGAAAGGAGTTTTTATTTATGGTTGTTTGGATGTTTCGGTTAGCCGTTTTGTATTTCCTAGTCGGAGTATGTATGGGACAATATATGTCTCAGGCGCACGATTATACATTAACTGGTGTGCATGTTCACATTAATTTAATTGGTTGGGTATCATTTGCACTAGCAGCCGTCATTTATAAATTGTATCCGAACGCTGCAAAAAGTTGGATGGCAAAAGCACATTTCTGGCTACATACAATTGGGTTACCTCTGTTCATGTATGCTTTAGCACAATATATTCTAGGTGCTGAGTTTGACGGGGTTGTTGCAATTGGTATGATGATGTCTTATGCAATCATTTTAGGTGTGATCTTGTTTGTGTTAAATGTGTTTATAAATGTTAAAGATAAATAAGTTATCACTGTTAAAAACATATTTTAGATTAGATCTAAAGGCTTAGTAGCTTTTTTAAGTTGCTAGGTCTTTATTGTTATGTGAAAAAGTATATATTGCATAAGTGCTACGTTTGGACTTTAATAATGAATTATTACTAAGACTTTAGCTGCGTCTTGTTTTGTCGAAAAATGTAAAATATCCTCGAAACCCTTTTAATTAACTTGACATACAAGTGTATTTTATATAATATTTATTATCAATCATAAGAATTTTCTTTAAATTTAGTAAAATTAAATAATTACATATTTATGCATTTTGTACAGAGAGAAAGGCGGTAAAATATGTTGAAAGAATATGAGCTACAGGTTAAAGGCCTTAGAACATCTTTTTTTACCGATGATGGGGAAGTGCCAGCAGTCGATGATGTAGATTTTTATGTAAGAGAAGGGGAGATCCTTGGCATTGTGGGGGAATCAGGATGTGGAAAAAGTGTAACGTCCCTCTCAGTGATGGGCTTAATTCCTAAGCCGCCTGGTAAGATTGTTGGTGGTGAAATTTTATTCAAGGGTGAAGACTTAGTTCATGCATCTGAAAAGAGAATGCGTAAGTTAAGAGGTAACGATATTGCGATGATTTTCCAAGAACCAATGACCTCATTAAACCCTTTGTTTACGATTGGAGATCAATTAGTTGAAGCGTTGTTAACACATAAAAAAGTAAATAAAAAACAGGCCCGGCAAAAAGCGGTTGAAAAAATGAAGTTAGTTGGCTTGCCTCGAGCTGAGGAACTATTAGATGATTATCCGCACCAGTTATCTGGTGGGATGAGGCAACGTGTCATGATTGCAATGGCGTTAATGTGTGACCCAAAGGTTTTAATTGCGGATGAACCGACGACAGCTTTGGATGTGACCATTCAAAAGCAAATCTTAAAGCTAATGAGAGAATTAAATAAAAAATTAAATATGGCAATCATAATGATCACCCATGATTTAGGGGTCGTAGCAGAAGTGTGTGATCGTGTGACGGTGATGTACTCAGGTAAAGTCGTTGAGGAATCAGATGTTAAAACGATTTTTAAAAATCCTCAACATCCATATACCAAAGGTTTATTAGCCTCTATCCCTGATATAAGGGACAAAGTAGATACATTATATTCAATTCCGGGTAACGTTCCAAAACCTGGTTCGATCAAAAGAGGGTGTCGATTTGCACCTAGGTGTCAATTTGCTTTCGATCGATGCTTTGAAGAAGATCCTGAATTATATGAAGTTAGTGAACCAAATCATTTGGCGCGATGCTTTTTGCTTGATGAAGAGGGGGAACAACAATGACTCAAACATTAATGGAAGTAGAAGGCCTTAAAAAGTATTTTCCAATCACCGGAGGCGTTTTTGGTAGAAAAGTAGGCGAGGTCAAGGCCGTAGACGATGTTTCTTTTATGGTTAGGAAAGGGGAAACATTAGGTCTTGTGGGTGAATCGGGTTGTGGTAAATCTACAACAGGAAGATTACTCCTTCGTTTAATAGAAGCGACTGAAGGAACGGTGAAGTTTGAGGATAAAGAAGTTAACACTCTATCAACTACTGAGATGAAAAAGATTCGTCGAGAGATGCAACTAATCTTCCAAGATCCATTAGCTTCCTTAAATCCTAGACAAACCGTGGAAAAGATTTTAATGGAGCCATTGGTTGTACATAAAATAGGCGAGAAAAATGAACGAAAGCAAATGGTTAAAGAGATACTCGAAGTGGTCGGTCTGGACGAATACCACGCGAAACGTTACCCGCACCAATTTAGTGGAGGGCAACGACAACGAATCGGTATTGCTCGTGCTTTAATGACGCGGCCAAAATTAATCATTGCCGATGAACCTGTGTCAGCCTTGGATGTGTCCATTCAATCTCAAGTATTAAATCTATTGAAAGATTTACAGAAGAAATTTTCTTTAACTTATATTTTTATCGCACACGACTTAGGCGTTGTACGTCACATTAGTGATCGCGTTGGTGTGATGTATTTAGGTAGATTGGTAGAGTTAGCAGATGTCGATCAGATTTTTGCTAATACGCTTCACCCATATACTGAAGCACTTTTATCATCGGTACCGATTCCAGATCCGGAATTGGACCAAGACCAGGAAGATGTGTTAGGTGGAGAAATTCCAAGTCCAGCTAATCCGCCAAGAGGTTGTGCGTTTCATACAAGGTGTCCATTAGCAATGGATGTATGTAAAGAAGTAAGACCTGTTTTTAAGGAAAAAGAACCAGGTCATTACGTTGCTTGTCATTTACATGAATGATGAGCACTTAATGAAAATAAATTTTTTAAAATTTTAAGGGGGTATTGATCCATGACAAAACGTTCATGGCTACTAATGTTATTAATGCTTGTCTTCCTATCTGCAGCTGTCGTAGGTTGTAGTGGTGGCGAAGATGATGAGCCGAACAACTCAGAAGATAGTGGCGAAACTGATGACAGTGGAGATACTACAGATGACTCGGATTCTGGAGATGATGAATCTGATAGTAGTTCTGATGATGGAAACAGTGATGAAGCGGCAGCAGGTGGTAATACACTTGTTTATGCCCGTGGTGGGGATTCGACTTCACTTGATCCAATTACGACTACTGAAGGTGAAGCGTTCCGTGTAACGGAAAATATCTTTGAAGGATTAGTTACTTATGCGGTTGATAGTACTGAAGTTGTGCCTTCACTAGCAAAAGATTGGAAAGTTAGTGATGATGGTTTAACTTATACATTCGAACTAGAAGAGGGTGTAACGTTCCACGATGGAACTGATTTCACAGCGGATGATGTTGTTTACAACTTCGAACGTTGGATGAATGGTGATGCTGAGAAGTATCCTTACTACACAATGTTTGGTGGTTTCAAAGGTGATGAGAACCACGTCATTAAAGAAGTAACAGCTGAAGATGATTATACAGTGAAATTTACGCTTAACCATCCTCAAGCGACATTCATAAAGAACTTAGCGATGAGCCCATTCGGAATGGCAAGTCCTGAAGCACTTGAAGAAAAAGGTGAAGACTTCATGTCTAGCCCAGTTGGTACTGGTCCATTCAAGTTCGAAGAGTGGAAGCGTGAAGAACAAATCGTATTAGTGAAAAACGAAAACTATTGGCAAGACGGTTTACCAAAATTAGATAAAGTTATTTATACAGTAATTCCAGATAACTCAGCTCGTTTGAATGCACTTAAAACAGGTGATGTTCACGTCGTTGATGGTGTAAACCCATCAGAGGTTTCAAGTATTGAAGAAGATCCTAACTTAAAAGTGTTAGAGCGACCTTCAATGAACGTTGGGTACATGGGCTTCACGTTTGGTCGTGACAACCCGTTACAGGATGTAAAAGTTCGCCGTGCGTTAAGCCATGCGGTTCCTAAAGAACAATTGATTGATGCGTTCTACTATGGTCAGGCTCAGCCGGCTAAAACGTATATGCCACCAAGTGTAGCTGGTTATAATGATGAAATTGAAGACTATGAGTATGATCCAGAAAAAGCTAAGCAATTATTAGCTGAAGCTGGTTATGAAAATGGTTTTGAATTCGACTTAATGTATATGCCAGTTGCTCGTCCTTACATTCCAGAAGGACAGAAGATTGCTGAGGTACTTCAATCAAGTTTTGCAGAGATTGGCGTAACTGCTAATATCGATACGATTGACTGGGGTACTTATTTAGAAGAAGCTTCTTCTGGTCAATATGATGCATTCTTACTAGGTTGGACTGGTGATAACGGGGATGCAGATAACTTCCTACACACATTATTAGGTATTGGAAGTGGAAGTAACTATACAGGTTATGAAAACGAAGAAATGAACGACCTTCTATTAGAAGCTCAAAGAATTACGGATGAAGAACAACGTATTGAGCTTTATAAACAAGCACAAGAAATCTTACATGAAGAAGCACCGTGGATTCCATTAGTACACTCAACTCCAGTTGTAGCTGTTTCAGCTAATGTGTCTGGCTACACGCCGCACCCAACTGGTTCTGAAGCTGTAACTCATGTTGAATTAAGTAAGTAATGTTATGGAATAGGGGGTGTTTCGGCACTCCCTTTTCTTTACATTAATAAACCTTATTATTTACATAACATACCCATCGAGCAGCATAGGAGGTGCTACCATTATGACAGCTTATATTATACGAAGAATTCTTATGCTTTTTCCGGTGTTGTTTGGAATGAGCGTTCTAGTATTTTCAATTATTTATTTGATTCCAGGTAATCCAGCACAAATCATGTTAGGCCAACGTGCGACTCCTGAAGCTATTGCTGAGGTTGAGAAACAATTAGGTTTAGACCAACCGTTTTACATTCAATATTTTGATTATGTAGGTAATCTATTAACAGGTGATCTTGGGACCTCAATCAAAACAAAAGGTGCCGTGGCAGCAGAGTTGTTTCCTCATTTATTAGCAACTGTTGAATTGACTATTGTTGCTATGACGATTGCCATCTTTATCGGTGTTAATGCTGGTATTATCAGTGCTTGGCTACATAATACAATTGCAGATTATGCCGTGATGGTTTTTGCATTAGTTGGGGTATCTATGCCGGTATTCTGGTTAGGTCTAATGGAGCAATACATTTTTGCGGTTGAATTATCCTGGTTACCTTCAACGAGTCGAACCAATGCGCTGACGGATGTTAATCCAATTACGCATTTATACCTCATTGATACGTTAATCCAGGGTGAATACGCTCAGTTTAAAGATGTTTTAAGACATATCATTTTACCGAGTGTGGCGCTTGCTACTATTCCAATGGCGATCATTGCGCGTATTACACGTTCAAGCATGTTAGATGTGATGAAATCTGATTATATTCGTACAGCACGAGCAAAAGGTGTTAAAGGCTTTATTGTTGTATACAAGCACTCATTAAGAAACGCTGTTATTCCAGTCATGACAGTTATTGGTCTTCAGGCAGGTTTATTACTTGGTGGAGCGATTTTAACCGAAACCATTTTCGGTTGGCCAGGACTAGGACGTTACATTTATGATGCTATACAAGCAAGGGACTATCCTGTTATTCAATCTGGAATTTTAGTCGTTGCAACAATTTTCGTATTCATCAATCTAATTGTCGACTTATTATACGCTGTTGTTGATCCGCGTATTAAATACAACTAGGAAGGGGGATGTATTCGTGGCAACATTAGAAAAAGAAAAAAGACAAGAGAAAATTAAAATACAAGAACAAGTTGAAAAACCAGTCTCGCCATGGAAAGACGCTTGGCGAAGTTTTAAGAAAAATAAAATAGCTTTGATTGGTGCGATAATTGTATTGCTATTCGTAGTCGTCGCGATTTTAGCACCATGGATTATGCCGTATGATTATAATAAAAATGATTTAGTTAATCGATTACAACCTCCAACTGGTGACCATTGGTTAGGAACGGATGACTTTGGTCGGGACATATTATCGCGGAGTATGTATGGAGCTAGAATTTCACTTACGGTAGGTTTCTCAGCCGTTTTAGGCTCAATTATTATTGGGAGCTTCCTGGGTGTGGTTGCTGCTTATTATGGTAGATGGGTAGATACATTAATTTCAAGAATTTTTGACATATTATTAGCTTTTCCTAGTATTCTATTAGCAATCGCGATTGTGGCGATACTAGGTCCGAGCTTAAGAAACGCTTTAATTGCGATAGCGATTATTAATATACCGAACTTTGGACGCTTAATCCGTTCGCGTGTATTAAGTGTTAAAGAAGAGGAGTACATTGTCGCTGCGCGGGCAGTGGGGATGAATGATAGTCGGATATTAATTAGACATATAATTCCAAATAGTATCACCCCTGTTATTGTACAAGGAACATTAGCGATCGCTACTGCAATTATTGAGATTGCTGCTTTGAGTTTCCTAGGTTTAGGTGCCCAGTCACCTAAAGTTGACTGGGGTAAGATGCTTGCTGACTCACAACAATATCTCGTTAATGCGCCGTGGACAATGATTTTCCCTGGGGTTGCGATTATGTTAACAGTATTAGGGTTCAACCTCATGGGTGATGGTTTACGAGATGCCCTTGATCCGAAAATGAAAAGTTAATAAATGTAGAGTATTAAGAGAACCAGTCGTGAATATCATGACTGGTTTTTTGTGTTTATTGAAAAGTTTGATGAAGATTAATAGGGCTATGAACTAAATCATTGAAATATACTTTTATGATGAGATTGGTCGTGTGAATTAGAAATAAACGGGATAATGTTTGATTAACTTTAGTAAAAATTCGAATAATAATGGGAAATTTTCGCTTAATCAAATAAAAAGTCGCTTAAAACGAAATAAAGTTAGAAATAAAAATGTACCTCATGATATGGAAGTTCTAATATCGTCACAAAAAAAGGTGTGTACTTCATAAAACAGTACACACCTTTAATACCCAAATTGATTTAATTTTTCATAGTAGCTTTGTAGAAATTCAAAGAAGACTTTTTCTGAAGGGGCGAGTTCCCGGTTCGTCGGAAGGATAATTCCCACTGTTCTCGTCACATCAGGTTCAATGATTTCTATGGCTTTTGTGTTACGCATCGGCATATCGTTTAATGTGATCTCGGGAAGGAGACTCACGCCTAACCCTGCAGATACGAGACCTTTGAGAGTATCGACATCTTCACCTTCAAACGCAATTCTCGGTTGGAATCCAACTTGAGAACATGCTTTCATCACAATATCTCGAATGATATAGCCTTGTCGGAACAGGACAAAGGGTTCGTAGCGTAACTGTATTAGTCTCAAGTAGGGTTCATGGACGAGTTCGTGTTGTTTTGGTAGAAGGGCCATCATTTTTTCAGTAAAAAAGATGTGACCTTCTACTTCGTCTTCACCTGATGGAACAGGGGAAACGAATGCGATATCGATATGCCCCTGGATAACTGCTTCCGTTAGTTCTTTTACGGTTCCTTGTTCAAGTTGAAACCCAATTTGCGGGTGTTCTTTTCTGAAAGCTGAGATAACATTCGGTAAGGTTTTCGCGGCTAAACTTGTAGGGAAACCGAGACGAATGGTACCAGTCTCAGGGTTTAAGTATTCGTAGATTTCTCGTTCAGCTTTATCAAGTTCGAACATAGCGCTTTTTACGCGTTCCAAAAAAATTCTTCCTACCGGTGTAAGACGAATACGTCGTCCTCCGCGTAAAAACAATTTAACTCCTAGCTCGTCTTCCAAATTTGCGATTTGTCTGCTGACTGCAGATTGAGCAACGTGTAATTCAGCGGCTGCTTCACTTACGTGTTCCAATTCGGCTACTTTTATAAAGTATTTAATTTGTCTGAGCTCCATTATATCAACCCTCACAAGCGATCTATCTCAAATTGCGATTAATTCTATCGAATATATATATTGATAGCATAACAGAAAAATCATACTATTAGAATAGATACTTGTCGCATTTTTACCAGTTTTTTAAATTGTTCATAAAATTAATCTAATAGTAATTCGGAACAACAATTTATGGGTACTTATTAAATAAAGATTTAACTGAGATGAACGAGAAAGGGTGGATTTATAGATGATACGAACAGGGCTTCCGTCAAAACAAGGGTTATATGACCCGGCTTTGGAAAGTGATGCTTGTGGTATTGGTTTTATCGCAAGTATAGATCATAAAAAAACTCATCAAATGATCCAAGATGCGATTACGATTCTCTGCCGTTTAGAGCATCGTGGTGGTCGAGGATCAGATCCGAGTACAGGTGACGGTGCAGGAATTATGATGCAAGTACCAGATGAGTTATTCAGAAAACAGTGGAATCAGATGCTGCCACAACAAGGTGATTACGCTGTCGGGATGGTATTTTTACCACAAGATGAACGTTTAAGACTAACAGCTGAGTCGATTATAGAAGATGTTATGGAATCTGAGGGTCATGACTTAATCGGCTGGCGTACTGTGCCCGTTGATGAATCGATGCTTTCTGATACAGCTAAATCGACGATGCCGTTCATTAAGCAGGTTTTTATTAAAAAGCCTGAAGATACTTTTTCAACTGAGCGTTTTAATCAATCATTATATTTGATTCGTCGCCTAATCGAGCGTCGAGTGAATGAAACGTCTGAACTTCAAGAAGGGCCATTTTATTTTGCGAGCCTTTCTTCTGAAACGATTGTTTATAAAGGGATGTTAGCGCCAGAACAAATGGATGAATTTTATTTAGATTTAAAAGATCCAATGGCGAAAACCGCTTTCGGTATGGTGCACTCCCGTTATAGTACGAATACGTTCCCGTCATGGGAGCGAGCTCACCCGAACCGCATGATTATGCATAACGGTGAGATCAACACAATTACGGGTAATGTGAACTGGATGAAGGCTCGTGAAACGGCTGCGATTTCGCATGTTTACGGAGATCGTCATAAAGAACTTCTACCAGTTATAGATGAAACGTCGAGTGATTCAGGTATGCTTGATCAGGCGTTTGAATATTTAGTGATGAATGGGCGTACTATGTCGCAAACAGCCATGATGATGGTACCTGAGGCATGGGACTTAAACGAACAAATGAAAGATCCTGAGCGTGCGTGCTTTGAGTACTTAAGTACGATTATGGAGCCGTGGGACGGTCCAAGTGCAATTGCTTACACAAATGGTAAGCAGATTGGAGCTTCATTAGACCGTAATGGATTACGTCCAGCGCGTTTTTACATTACTGAGGATAACCGAATTGTTTTGTCATCTGAAGTAGGTGTGGTTGATATTGAACCGGAAAAAATCGTTCAAAAAGGGCGTCTAGCACCAGGTGAGATGATTTTTGTTGATTTAGAAAAACATGAAGTTAAATTTAATGATGATATAAAGAACGATATTGCGATGAGATTCCCTTATCGTGACTGGTTAAATAATTCACTTGTTCAATTAAAAGGATCCTTAGATATCAGTGCGAACGAAGAAGTAACAGAAGAAGAGCTGTTGAAGTTCCAGCTGGCTAATGGTTATACAAAAGAAGAGATGATGAAAAACATCCTGCCAATGGTCACAGAACAAAAGGATCCAATCGGTTCGATGGGTAATGACACGCCACTTGCGGTGTTATCGGAACAGCCGCAGCTTATGTTTAATTACTTTAAGCAGTTGTTTGCGCAAGTAACGAACCCGCCGATTGATGCGATTCGTGAGAAAGGCGTTACATCAACAACTTCTTACCTTGGACCACGTCACAATTTCTTAGACGATGGCCCTGAGCACTGTAAGCGCATTCGTTTATACACGCCAATTTTGAAAAAACAAGAGTTTGATGCAGTGGTTCATAATAGTCGAAGTGATTTTCGTTTTGAACGTGTGCCGATTACGTATCCTGTTTCACAAGGGGCACATGGTATAGAAGCGGCTCTTGAATCATTATTCAAACGTGTTGAAACAGCGATAAATCAGGGTGTCTCAATGATTGTTTTAACAGACCGTGATACATCTAGTGAACGTGTGGCTATGCCATCATTATTAGTTACAAGTGGATTGCACCACTATCTAGTGCGTAAAGGTATGCGTACAAAGGCGAGCATACTATTAGAAACGGCTGAAGCACGCGATGTCCATCAATTCTCTGTGTTAATCGGTTTTGGTGTTGATATGATTTATCCGTATTTAGCTTACCGTGCGATTGAAAAATTAGTCAACGATGAGTTTGTAGAAGAATTTTCTTATGAAAAATCCATCGAGCGTTATCGTGAGGCGGCAACGGCAGGAATCGTTAAAGTCATGTCTAAAATGGGTATTTCGACGATTCAGAGTTACCGTGGCGCGCAAACATTTGAAGCAATTGGTATTGCCAGCGATGTGATTGAGAAATATTTCTATGGAACTCAATCGAAAATCGGTGGTGTTGATCTAGAGACAATCGCGGAAGAGTCTTTAGTGCGTCATGAGATGGCCTATAAACAGGAGCGAAAAACGTTGCCTTCTGGTGGTGACATGCAGTGGCGTAGTGATGGGGAGTACCACTCGTTTAACCCGCGTACGATCCACACGTTACAGCATGCGGCTCGAATGAATAGTAAAACGATGTACGAGAAATTTTCGGACCTCGTTGAAAGTGAAAAAGTAACGTATTTACGTGATTTATTAGATTTTAATTTTGATGATTCGAAATCAATCCCGGTTGAAGAAGTTGAACCGGCTGAAAATATTTTTAAACGATTTAAAACAGGTGCCATGTCTTATGGTGCCTTGAGTCAAGAAGCGCACGAGACGCTAGCGATTGCGATGAACCGTATTGGTGGTAAGAGTAATAGCGGTGAAGGTGGGGAAGACCCGGACCGCTTTACGCCTGATGAAAATGGTGACTTCAGACGAAGTGCGATTAAACAGGTTGCATCAGGTCGTTTCGGTGTCACAAGTTTTTATTTAACAAATGCGGATGAAGTTCAAATTAAAATGGCGCAGGGTGCTAAGCCGGGTGAAGGTGGCCACTTGCCAGGTAAAAAGGTTCACCCTTGGATTGCTGAAGTTCGTAAATCAACGCCTGGTGTTGGTTTAATTTCACCACCACCACACCATGATATTTATTCGATTGAGGATTTAGCTCAGCTCATTTATGACTTAAAGCATGCGAACCCTGAAGCGCGGCTAAATGTGAAGCTGGTTGCGAAATCGGGTGTTGGTACGATTGCAGCTGGTGTGGCTAAAGGTAAGGCTGACGTCATTCTCATTAGTGGTTACGAAGGTGGTACGGGTGCATCGGCCAAAACAAGTATCCGTCATGCTGGTTTACCATGGGAATTAGGTTTAGCTGAAGCACATCAGACGTTAGTTTTAAACGGATTGCGTGAGCGTGTTCGTTTAGAAACAGACGGTAAATTGATGACCGGTCGAGATGTCATTAAAGCAGCATTGCTCGGTGCTGAAGAGTATGGTTTCTCTACTGCACCAATGGTTATTTTAGGTTGTATTTTAATGCGTGCATGTCACTTAGATACATGCCCCGTTGGTATTGCGACTCAGAATCCAGAGCTTCGTAAAAAATTCGAAGGTAGTGCTGATCATGTCGTGAACTACATGCGTTTTGTTGCAGAAGAAATGCGAGAAATTATGGCGCAACTTGGCGTTCGTACATTAGATGAGTTAATCGGTCGTACTGATAAGCTTAAAGTTAGTGACAAAAAGGATACTCATAAAAAAGCGAAGCAATTAGATTTAAAACCTTTATTATATACAGTTGATTCAAGTTGGGTTCAAAACGAGCGACCGTCGATTAATGTGTACGATGAACATTATATGGATACGGAAGACATCATCCCGCAAGTGGATGCGGCTTTAACCCAAGGTAAAAAGGTCCAGTTAGATTTACCGATTGAAAACTTGAACCGAACAGTTGGTACGACATTAGGCTTTGAAGTATCAAAACGATATGGTGAAGCAGGGCTTCCAGAAGATACAATTGATCTTCGTTTTACAGGCTCAGCTGGTCAAAGTTTCGGCGCATTTGTACCAAGAGGTGTAACGATGCGTGTAATGGGTGATGGAAACGACTATGTTGGTAAAGGTTTGTCAGGAGGAAAACTCATTTTCCAACCTAACTTACCATCCGCTTTACATCGAATCGAAGAAGTCATCATTGGTAATGTAGCACTATTCGGTGCAACGAGTGGAGAAGCTTACATTAACGGAGGAGCAGGTGAACGTTTTGCTGTCCGTAATAGTGGGGCGCATGCTGTTGTTGAAGGTGTAGGCGATAACGGTTGTGAATATATGACTGGTGGTCGTGTCGCTGTACTTGGTAGTATTGGTAAAAACTTTGCTGCAGGTATGTCAGGCGGAATCGCTTATGTATGGGCAACTGAAGCTAAAGACGTTAAAAAGAAGTGTAATAAAGAACTTGTTTTATTTGAAAAACTAGAAGACTCAGATGAAATTAATGAATTAAAAGATATGTTAATGAAACATGTAGAGTACACGGGCAGTAAGCGAGCGAAATTTATTTTGAATCATTGGGAAGAACAGGTTCGTCATTTCGTTAAAATTATTCCTGAAGAGTATAAAACGATGCTTTCTATAGAAGACAACGAGAAGCATGATAAAGTCGTTCAATAAACTGTAAAGGAGGGAGATTGCATGGGATATTTAACAGGTTTTATGGAATATAATCGAAAAGACCAAGACGTAAAAGACCCAGTTGAACGAATTAAAAATTGGGAAGAGTACGTGATACGTTTTGATGACCAAGAAATAAAAGAACAAAGCTCACGCTGCATGGACTGCGGAACGCCATTTTGCCATACAGGAGCTGAATGGGAAGGCGCTTATGTCGGCTGTCCAGTTAATAACTTTATTCCTGAGTGGAATGAGCTTGTAAGTGAAGAAAACTGGGAAGAAGCATTAAGGAACCTGGAAGAAACGAATAACTTTCCAGAGTTTACAGGACGGGTATGTCCAGCCCCATGTGAAGGCTCTTGCACACTGGCGATTAATGATGATCCGGTAACCATTAAGTCGATTGAAAACGAAATTATCGAGCGTGGGTTTGATAATAATTGGGTTGAAGCTAAAGTGCCGGAGCGCCGAACTGATAAACGTGTCGCTGTTGTTGGCTCTGGTCCGGCAGGCTTAGCCGCTGCTGATCAGTTAAATGAAATGGGACATCACGTCACTGTGTTTGAACGTGATGATCGCCCAGGTGGCTTATTAATGTATGGTATTCCGAATATGAAGCTGGATAAAGATACGGTTGACCGCCGAATTAAAGTGATGAAAGCGTCTGGAATTGAATTTGTTTGTAACACTGAAGTTGGTGTAGACATTACTCGTGAAGAGATGAAGCGGGATTTTGATTCTGTGATAATGTGTACAGGTGCGCAGGATCCGCGTGATACACCTATTGAAAACCGCGATAGTAAGGGCATTCATTTTGCTATGGACTATCTAACAGCTGCAACGAAGGCGCTGGAAACGGATCCTAAGAATACTCCGATTACGGCTGAAGGTAAAAATGTCATTGTGATCGGTGGCGGTGACACGGGTGCCGACTGTGTAGCAACTGCGCTACGCCAAAAAGCCAAACGTGTTGTTCAGTTTGGTAAGCACCCGGCGAGCCCTGATGAACGTACGGATGATAATCCTTGGCCGGAGTTCCCGATGACATTTAAGTTAGACTATGGTTATAAAGAAGGCTTGGAGACTCAAGGCGAGGATCCACGTAAGTATGAAGTTCTTACGCAACGTTTTGAAAAAAATGAATCTGGCCAAGTAACGGCTCTTCATACGATGAATGTTGAAAAAGTTTATGAGAACGGAGAAGTCATTACTAATGAAGTTCCTGGAACTGAGCAGAAGTGGAATGCCGATTTAGTATTGATTGCGATTGGATTCTTAGGTCCAGAGCAAGACGTGTTAGAACACTTTGGGCTTGAAACCGATGAGCGTGGACGTATTTGGACGGTTGATGGGACAAAAGATTATCGCACGTCTGAAGAAGGCGTTTATGCTGCTGGTGATGCGCGTCGTGGCCAGAGTTTAGTTGTTTGGGCTATTCGTGAAGGTCGAGAAGTAGCAGAACAAGTGCACGCTTATTTGATGGATAAAGAAACAAAACAGATCGTATAATTCATGAAAATTCCGCCTCGTGCGGAATTTTTTCTTTCTAATTGACTCAAGATAAATTTATATTTAGACTAAAATAATGTTTAACTGAGTGTTTTGTTTCTTTAAGGATAGGTAAAACAATTTTTTCTAACAATAAAAATTTATTATTAAAAATCGAAAGGGGTGTGTAGATTGGCAATCCGAAAAATTGGTTTCATTGGTTGTGGTCAAATGGCTCAATCCATTATTAATGGCATGATTACTTATGGTGGCTATTCACCCGAGCAAATACAAGCAACAGCGGTTTCCGAAGAAACGATTAATTACGTAACAGACAAGTTTGGTATACACATGGGGCAAGATAATAAGAAGGTTGCAGCAGAAAGCGATATTCTTTATCTAGCCGTAAAACCATATCTGTATCAAGACGTCATTGAAGAAGTTCGCTCCCAGGTTCGTGAAGAAACGATTATTGTGACCATTGCGGTAGGCGTCACACTAAGGGAAATGGCAAGTTTATTTTCTCAAAATACAAAAGTGGTGCGGACGATGCCTAACACACCTGCTTTTGTCGGTGAAGGTATGACGGTTTATAGTCCAAATAGTAATTTAACAGAAAAAGATATTGAAGACGTACAACAATTGTTTTCAAGTTACGGAAAAGCTGAGATGGTTAAAGAAAGCTTAATGGACTCTGTACCTGGAGTTAGCGGTTCATCTCCAGCATACGTATACCTTTTCATAGAAGCGATGGCAGATGGTGCGGTAAAACAAGGAATCCCTCGAGAGCTCGCTTATGAACTAGCGACCCAGGCTGTTTATGGAGCAGCAAAAATGGTAAAAGAAACAGGGCTTCACCCAGGGGAGTTAAAGGATCAAGTCACTACACCAGGTGGGGCAACCATTAGAGCACTATCATCACTAGAAGAAGATGGGTTCAGGGGGGCAGTAATCAGAGCAATGGATCATTGTTTTAAAAAATAAAGAAAATCGTAGCCCAGTTGGCTACGATTTTTCATTTAATTGAGCGTTCACCGAAATAATTGAGCGTTCACCGAAATAATTGAGCGTTCACCGAAATAATTGAGCGTTCACCGAAATAATTGAGCGTTCACCGAAATAATTGAGCGTTCACCGAAATAATTGAGCGTTCACCGAAAAAATTGAGCGTTCACCGAAAAAATTGAGCGTTCACCGAAGAAATTGAGCGTTCACGGGAAAAATTGAGCGCTCACCGGAATAATTGTTGCACTCACGCGAATAATTGTTGCACTCGCGTGAATAATTGTTGCACTCACGTGAGTAATTGTTGCACTCACGTGAGTAATTGTTGCACTCACGTGAGTAATTGTTGCACTCGCGTGAGTAATTGTTGCACCCGCGTGAATAATTGTTGCACTCACGTGAGTAATTGTTGCACTCGCGTGAATAATTGTTGCACTCACCAGAATAATTGTTGCACTCACAGCAATAATAGAGAGTTCACGAAACTATTTATTGGTTATTAATCGTCTTCAAAATTGTTGCCATCATCACATCAACCGCTTTTGATAATACATCATGATTAAAAGTCATGTTGGGGTGGTGCAGACCTGGTTTAAGGTCACACCCAATGCCAAGCATCGTTGCTTTTAGGTTCGGACGTTTGATCGTGTAGAAATGAAAGTCGTCTCCACCTGTTGTGACGATAGGGTCTCGTAAGCAATCTTCACCTGCTGCAGCAACAATCCCCTTAGTCATATAGCTTATAGCTTCATCGTTTGTAACTGAAGCGACAATGTTAGCTCCAAGCTCCACTGGAATCTTAACCCCGTGATATTCACTCAACTTTTCTACCGACAGTAAAAACTGATCATATAATTCTTCCATTGCGTCATTGGTTTGAGCGCGTAAGTCGACTGAAAAGCTTGCGTTACCTGGGATAATATTTGGACTTTTACCGCCAGCTTGAAAGTGAGTCATTTTTATCGAATGTGGGATCATCGGATTGACCTGAATGTTTCGCAATAAATGATTAAAATCGGAACCAACGTCAATCGCATTTGATGTCAGGTGTGGACGAGCTCCGTGCGCGTCGTCACCAACAATTTTTCCGTGAATAAAACGGGCAGCACCATGCTTAATAACTGGTGAAAACTCTCCATAACTTAATTCTTCAGCAGGTCGCAAGTGCAAACCGTACAGGAAGTCCACATCATCAACGACGCCTTTTTCAACAAACTTTAATGCGCCTGTCCCTTTTTCTTCAGCTGGTTGAAAAATAAAACGAACAGTACCGGAAAGCGACTTCTCTTGTTTCAACGCTAAAGCGGTGGCGAGCACAATGGACATATGTGCATCATGGCCACACGAATGATTAGCTTGAAAATTTCCATTAACCTCTTGCCACAGAGCATCCATGTCCGCACGTACAGCAACTATTGGTTGTCCGTGACCAATGTCAGCGACGAGTCCTGTAATATCTGGAAATGTTCTAACTCGAATGCCAGCACCTTCAAGAATGTTTTTTATATAAGTTGTTGTTTCATATTCTTCCCAGCTAATCTCGGGGTTCAGATGTAAGTAATGAAAGAACTCTACGCTTTTAGTCATTTTCCGATACTCCTTTAAATAATATTAGAAAAACTTTAGCATATGATATTGTGCAATTCAATAGATTTTTAATCTATAATATGAGTAGTTTATATAAAAGGATGAATCTAATGAAACAATTATTGTGGTGGCTAATTCCAATGGCTTGGATGGGTGTGATTTTCTCCTTCTCAAGTCAATCTTCTGAAGATCAAGAAATGGAACCATTTTTATCAACCTATTTACCTCTTGAAAAAATAGAACCCATTTTAAGTAAGATTGAGTTTACATACTTTCATCGCTTAAGAAGTGTTGAGGCGATGGGGTTGGAACCTTTTGTTGAATTTTTAATAAGAAAACTTGCTCACTTCGGTGTTTATTTTATTTTAGCTGCATTAATTTATTGGGCTGTTAGGAAAACGTTAAAGTCGCGACAATTATATCAGATATTAATGACTTACTTTTTGGTTGTTCACTTTGCGATTTTAGATGAGCTTAGTCAAAGTTTTTCAGCAGGTCGCACACCGTATTATGGAGATGTGGCTATTGATGCGTTTGGTGGATTAATCGGACTTGGCAGTATTTATTTGATACTTAAATTTGTGAAAAGCAAAGCTGAATTGTAAAAATATTTTGTAAATTGTATAATTATTTTAAAATATTAATTCAATTCAGGGGTGAATCATATGAGTGTTACGTTTCGGTGTTATCAGCCAGGTGATGAAAAAGCAATCATCTCTCTTTGGAATCAATGTCTACATTTTGACCCTATATCTGTAGAACGATTTCGTCACCTGATTTTATTAGATGCCAATTTTAGTAGTGAAGGTATGATTCTAGCATTTGATCAACAGCGATTGGTCGGAGCGATTTATGGTATCATTAGAAAAATTCCTTTAAACCGAGATGATCTAGAACTGGATAACGGATGGATTTCATTTTTCTTTGTCCATTCAAATTATGAAAAGCAAGGCATCGGCAGCGAATTGATGCAACGCGTTTCGAACTTTTTCAAAACACATCACCGAAAAAATGTTTTCTTCTCATCCTATGCTCCCAATTACATCTTGCCAGGAATAGATGCATCTGCGTATCCTTCAGGAAACCAATTTTTAGTTCAACAAGGCTTTCAAAAACAATATACAGCTGCCGCTATGGACTTTTCGCTTCTAGACTATCACTATCCTCAAGGCATTCAAGACTTAACATTGAAAAGAGAAGAAGAGGGTTATCATATTCGTCAGGCCACAGACTCAGATTTAATAGAGTTAATTGAGTTTGCGAATGAATCTTTTAACCCTGATTGGGGTCGTGCGATTCGAGAGGGATTAATTAACGGGATGCCAATGAAAAATATTGTTATTGCTAGAAACCCGAAATCAAAATTAGTTGGCTTTGGACTGTATGGAGCATACGAAGGTGTTAATGAGAGGTTCGGACCGTTCGGTGTGGATCCTGAAGAACGCGGTAAAGGTTTAGGGAAAATTATTTTAAACCTTTGCTTAAATCAAATGAAAGCAGAAGGTTATCATAATGCCTGGTTCCTCTGGACTGGCGAAAAAACAACTGCGGGATATTTGTATTTACAAACTGGATTTAAAGTGACCAGACGATTTGATGTAGTGAAAAAGGAGATCGTGAGTCATGACTAATCCTTATCATATTATAGCTGTAGGTGCGCATTGTGGGGATTTAGAATTACAAGTTGGATCGATTGCTCACAAGTATGCCAAAGTGGGACATCGAGTGACTTTTCTACATATGACGGCGGGTGAAAAAGGAACGCCTCCAGGGGTGGATCCAGAAGAATATCGTGTCCAAAAAATTAAAGAGTCTGAGGAAGCGGCTGATATTTTAGGAGTGGAGACGATCACATTAGAGTATCGTGATGCTGAGCTAAAAATAGATGATGATACGATTTCACACGTTGCAAAAATTATAAGAGAATTAAAGCCTGATGTTGCTCTTACTCATTGGGTCAATTCGATGCATCCAGATCATGAAGCTTGCCCTCAAATTGTTGAAGCGGCTTGGTTAAAGGCTGCCTTGCCTGGTTTTGATCTTGATGGATTGGAACCACATGGTATGCGTGGAATGTTCCATAGTGAAAACTGGGAAGACATGGAGGGGTATGAGCCAGATGTTTTTATTGATGTGTCAGATGAATTTGATACTTATTTGAAAGCATTATCGAAATACTGGTTTATCATGAACTCCACATCTTTTCGATATTATGATTACTATCAAGCTCTAGGAACGATGCGAGGATGTTTAGCCAGAGTAAAATATGCTCAGACCCTTAAGTATCCAACTGGCATGAACGTAAGAAAGGGAGCAGATATACCAAAGCTTCCATTATAATAAAAAGCTCGGGACTGGTATCCCGAGCTTTAATCATTAGTATAGTGTTTCTAATTCAATGCCTTGGTAATAGTGTTTTAAAATGTCATCAAATGTAGAGCCTTTTTCAGCCATGCCAACAGCGCCTGTTTGTGATAAACCTACACCGTGGCCCCAGCCACCACCATAAGCTTTGAACCCTACAGAACCATCTTTATTTTCAACGGGTTCTATATAAAATAGTGTACTTAGTAATATGCTTTCGCCACCGCTAGCATCAATGTAAGGTAACGACCAACGCACACGGTCTTTATATTCATAGAACGTACCATTTTCAGTTACATATTCAATCTCCATAACACGACCGGAGTCTGAGCGTTCGAGTACATTAATTTCGTAAACCTCACCTACATCTGTGTTATAGTATCCACTTAACACTTGCGAGATTTCTTCAGATGACCATTCAAAATTCCAACGATGATATTTTGACCAATCTGATTCAAAGTCGCCGTTTTTGGCAGCACGTAATGATGTTGGATTAGCAGAATTTTTGAAAACTGATAAATTTGGCACGTGTTCTAATGCCTTTCCGCGTTGTGAATCAGGCACCCCTCTTAAATAATCTTCAGCATCTGAATTCCATACATCTTCGTTATTTGCTGTAAAACCACCACTTGTTGAATGGTAGACAGCAGTAATTAGGTCACCTTCATGAGTTGCGACTACTCCTCTAGTTTCTTCGACCGCTTGAGTCGATACAGGATGCTCAGCATCATAACCACCATAAACTTGGTCATAAGTTGTTGGTAACAAGTCGTAGCCATCTGAACTTCGTTTACCTAAATTTGCAAAAGTGTAAGTACGTGCGGCTACTGCTTGTGATTTTTGAGCCTCTAATTCATCGTAAGGGACAGGAGGTAATTCACGAGGTACAACACCTTTTAAGTATTCTTCGATTGGTAATTCATTAATCCCAGCTAACGTTCCTGCTGAGTTAAAGCCAACCTCAGCCAACCCACGGTAACGTTTTTCATTAATTGAAACGATGTTACTGTCTGATTTTAAAACGACTGGGTTTTCAACTGTTACTGATTCATTATTGTAAGTTAATTTAACAGCTGATTTACCTTCATTAATTGTGATCACTTTCCAAAATGCATCTGAAGCCGCCAAACCTTTTTCAACAACTTCATTTTTAAAGTTAACACGGGTACTCCACGATGCATCAGGTGCAAACTCACCAATAAATAATCTCCATCCGCCATTATATTCTTCAACATATGTTGGGTAGCCTTCCGCTTCAGCTTTTGTTAGCCAATCATTAACATAAGGCTCGGAAGTTGTCCAAGCAACTTGAAGTCGAAAATTAGTTTTGATCGTTCCAGTTGAATTCAATTCCACAAGAACAGAATCATCAGCACCAGTAAAAAGTACTTCACCCGTTTCTTTATTTTTTACCGTAAACTCACCTTCACTTCCAATTGTAAGTTGTTCAGCCGTCGGAACAACTCCAATTCTAATGTCAGGACTTTGTTCTTCAGCTGTTGAAGTAAAGAAGCCTACTCCAATAAGAGCGCTTACAATTAATAGTAGCGTCAAACTTTTAAAAAGACTTTTCAAAACCATCATCCTTTTCAAAATTTTTTCTTGCTATCTATTTATTTCGTGCACTTATTTGAAAAATCCTTTCAAATATTATAGATTAATATTAAAATAATATTTTAGAATGATAGTTTTACAGTTTTTACTAATAACATAGTTCTAAATTAAGATAGCGTTATTTATATATAATTTTATAATGTATATAACTACTTTCTGAGGGGAGTGAAGTATGTTGGCGATTGTCATAGGAATAGACGGAGGCGGTACGAAAACTAAAGGTGTCATGGCTAATGAAAAAGGTCAAATATTAGCTGAAACAACTGTCGGTGCAACTAATCCCAACTCAGTATCACCGCGTGACATTGAGGACCGTTTAAAGAAATTGTTTAGAACATTAAAACATGAAGATCAGTCATCTTTCGAACAAGGACGTTTTTGTTTCGCTGGTATGTCAGGGATTGGTGAGTCACAAGACGATAACGTGTTAAACAAGGTATTCAACAAGGTTTGCGCATCACATTCAATTGCATGTCAATTAAATAATGACGGAATCAATGCTTTGTATGCAGGTACACTTGGTGAACCAGGTATCGTTCAAATCGCTGGGACAGGTGCCATTACATATGGTTTAACTCAACAAGGGGAATTCCATCGTGTGGGCGGTTGGGGTTATTTATTTGATGATCAAGGAAGTGGGTATGATCTTGGGAAACAAGCTTTAAGTCGAGTTTTTCAAGCATATGACGGGCGAGGTAAGCCGACGATTTTATCTCAATTATTACTAGATTATTTTAGTGTCGATGAGATTCCAGAATTAATCCCTAAAATATATACAGACCGAGAAGCTAGAGATATAATAGCTCCAATAAGTCAACTGGTTTTAAATGCATACGATTCAAATGATGAAATTGCACACGAAATCGTTCGTGGAGCTGCTGATCAATTTACCTTAAATATTCAAACTATAATGGATCAAGCCTTCCAACAAGAGACTCCACCCCAAGTCGCTTTAGCAGGTGGGATTTTTAATCGCAGCGATGTGTTTATCCCATTAATCAAAGAAAAACTTGAGCCTTATTTAGAAATTAATAGAGTTGAATTAGAGCCAGTGGCTGGGGCTGTAATTGCTGCCTTTAAATGTTTAGATATTAAAATTTCAGAAGAGTTTGAATCGAATTTCAAGAAAGGTGTGTTTAGTTGAAGTATAAAAATCTTACCCGTAAAGATTCAAAACAGATCGTTGAATGCTGGAACCGAAATATAGGGAATCTTTTTCCAATGACTGAAAAGTTATTTATACAAAATAGTTTAAATGATTACAACCTGGATCCAGATGCTTCGATCGTAATTAAAGATGGAGAGCTGATCGTAGGTTTTATCATTGCAAAGCACTATCAAGAATCTATTGATTTTGGGATTCCAAGTCACATTGCTAACATTCAAGTGTTATTAGTCGATAAAGAGTATCGCCAGCAGGGAATAGGCAAAAATTTATTGAATAAGTGTTTAGATACATTATCGAAAAAAGGAAAGAAAGAGGTACGACTTGGTCGGGATACATGGCATTACTTCCCTGGCGTTCCCGTAGAATATGAAGATACAAGAAGCTGGTTTGAAAAACAAGGATTCAGTCGTGGTAGATACATAGATACAGATATGTCTCGCTCATTTTCAAAAGATGAACCATTTGAACAACTGCAAAACCCCGATGCAGACTTTTCGATCTTGAAACCAGAGGATCAAGATGAGTTGTGTGAATTTATGAAAGCAAATTTTCCTGGACGATGGGATTACGAAGTTAATAAATACTTCGAGCTTGGCGGTACGGGTCGAGATTTTGTGGTCTTACGTATAGATGGCGCAATTCAAGGATTTTGTCGAATGAATGATGAAGTTACGCCATTTATTGGTTGCAATGTGAACTGGGCTGGTGTTTTCGATGGCAAGGTTGGCGGCATTGGGCCTTTAGGCGTCAATAAGGATGTGAGAGGTAATGGTTTGGGTCTGGATGTAGTTAAGGCAGGGATGAATACTCTACGTGAACGTGGTATTGACCATATTATTATTGATTGGACCGGTTTAGTAGATTTCTATAAAAAAGTAGGATTTGATGTGTTTAAACAGTACGGCACGTATTATAAAAAATTAACTTAAAAGGAGGGAAATGATGAGAGAGCAAGTCATTCAATTTTTAGAAAAAGAAATAGACCATGAGCATATACCTGGTGCTGTTATTTATGTTTCAAGAGGCGGGCAGGAGTTATTAAAAGAAGCTGTAGGTTATCGAACGTTTTTTCCAGAAAAGACGCCGATGCAAATGAATCAAGTATTTGATGTTGCTTCTTTGACTAAAGTGGTCGCGACATTGCCTGCTTTTTTTAATTTACTCGAACAAGGTGACATACGGTTAAATGATCGTGTATCTTACTTTATCCCGGAATTCGCGACTCGAGGGAAAGAAGAAATTACTCTATTTCATTTACTTACTCATACTTCAGGGCTGCCGGCTCACCGACCATATTTTTTAGAAAAGCTAAACAGAGAACAAGTTTTGTTCCGAATTTGTGATGAACACCTCATTAATTCAATCGGAGAAAAAGTGGTTTATTGTGATTTGGGTTACATTCTGCTTTTTGAAATCATCGAACGTGTTACAGGTGAACGGTTTGAAGTGTTTACGAAAAAACAGATCTTTGAACCTTTGGGAATGAATGAGACAACTTTCCTGCCGAATTATCCTAAAGAACGCTATGCACCAACTGAATACAGTGAGTTGTTGGGGGAGTATAAACATCATATTGTTCATGATGATAATACAGAGTTCATGGGCGGTGTCAGTGGTCATGCGGGACTTTACTCAACGATGGAAGATTTAATTAAGTTTACAGACATGATAGAACATAATGGATGGATTCATGGAAATAAGTTTTTATCTGACGCATCACTTAATCTATCAAAAATGAATCATACGCCTATTGATTCACTAGGTAGAGGTCTTGGATGGCAGCTAAATACTGACTTAGGAGCACCATGTGGGAGTTTATTTTCAAAAGAGACTTATGGTCATACAGGCTATACAGGAACCAGCTTTTATATGGACCCGACAGATCACTTAAGAGTCATTCTGTTAACTAATCGTGTTCACTTTGGTCGAAAAGATCCGATTGTTCGTCTACGTCCACGATTACATAATTTAATTAAAGCAAATGTATAGGGGGAAGTTGTTGTGGAATTAACAAAAAAAGTGGGTCAAATGATGGTGTTTGGCTTTAAAGGGGTAACAGCATCGGATGAAATAAAATATTTAATTCGAGAATATCATATCGGTGGTGTGATTTTATTTGGCAGAAATATTGGGACACCTGAAGAAATATTAAATTTAACAAGAGAACTCCAGTTAGAAGCTAAAAACGCTGGTTATGAACGCCCACTATTAATTTGTATTGATCAGGAAAACGGAGCAGTGAGAAGACTCGGTGAAGGTGCAACGATTATGCCGGGTGCCATGCTACTTGGGGCGACAGGCAAACCAGAATTAGCGTATGAAGCGGGGAAAGTGACCGGTCGAGAGCTGCGTGCATTAGGTATTAACTGGAACCTCGCACCAGTTGTTGATGTGAATAATAATCCATTGAACCCTGTGATTGGTGTAAGATCCTTTGGTGAAGAACCAGAGAAGGTCGCTGATTTTGCAAGTGAAGCGGTAAGGGGTATGCAGGAGTCTGGTGTCATGACGACCATTAAGCACTTCCCGGGTCATGGAGATACTAATGTGGATTCGCATTTAGATTTACCGGTGATTAACCATGGTATGGATCGATTAGAACGTGTGGAGCTGGTACCTTTTAAAGCATGCCTTGAAAAAGGCGCTGATACGGTTATGTCTGCTCATGTTTATTTTCCTACGATTGAACCTGAGCAGAACCGTCCTGCAACATTATCCAAGCGTGTCATTACTGGGTTGTTAAGAGAAAAGTTAGGTTTTGATCGAGTCGTTACTACAGATTGTATGGAAATGGATGCGATTGCTAAAGGTATCGGCACACCTCAAGGTGGAGTTGAAGCGGTCAAAGCCGGCATTGATTTAGTGATGGTCTCACACCTTCATGATCAACAAGAAAAAACGATTGAGCTAATTGTTGAATCTATTAAAAATGGAGATATTTCTAAGGAACATATTAATCAATCGTTAACACGGATTAATCGTTTAAAGGATAAATACTTAAATTGGAATGACATTGAAACGAACGATGAAGTTCACTCAAGTGTGGGAAGTGATGAGCATCATAAGGTAGCGGATTTCATTTATAAAAATGGTATAACGGTTGCTCAAGGTGAATTACCTATTAATCTAGCAGAGGAACAAAAGGTTTTAGTCGTTTACCCGAAAAATGATTATGCTGCGTTAGTTGAAGACAAACGCTATTCAACAATGACACTGGGTGAACGCTTTAAGGAAATTCATCAGCAAACAGATATTTTAGAGATGGATAATCCTATTAGTAATACTCAGATAAAAGAGTTAATGGATAAAGTATCTGACTATGATTTGATTGTCTTAGGAACATTAAACGCTTCTTTAGACGAACCGCAACAGCATTTACTTAAAGAACTAGAAAAAGTAAAGGTGCCGATTGTCGCTATTGCTATTCGCAGTCCGTATGATGTAAAACTACTAGAGTTCACACAAGCGACATTATGTACGTATGAATTTTCTCAACCAGCTCTACAAACAGCGATAGAAGCAATTGTAGGGCAAACAACTGTTAATGGAAAATTGCCAGTGACTATTAAATAGTTTTATTGATGTTATTAAATAAAGATTGAATGTTGGATTGAGCGAAAGGCGGCGACTCCTGGTCGACTAGAATCGGCCACGTCCTGTGGCCAACGTCGACACTTGACCATCCAGGTCTTCGCGGGAACAGCACGAGCCGAAAATCACGGTAGATGCACCTGCGTCTACTAGTATTGCTTCGCAGTAAGCTTCCTCGGTGCAAAGGTGCAATGAAGCGAATTCATTGATGTACCTTCGTTGAGGCCGTGCCCGCGGAAAGCGTCCGCCTGTAGCACTAATAAATCATCACTATAATTAGTCATAGAATTGAACCTATTAAATAGATTTGAAAAAATATTTTAAATTTTTAATAAAAATATTGATATATTATTTTGTTTTCATTAAAATATAATTAAGCGCTTACATAAATACTCTATTTTTAAAGGAATGTTTGAAATGAACAAGATGATTGTATGTGGGTTGATGTCTGGCACATCACTTGATGGTGTAGATGTGGCCATTACTCAATTCCAGTCAAAAGACAATAACATAGAATTTGAGAATTTGTTTTTTCAAACATATTCATTCGAGCTAGATTTAAAGAATCGCTTACAAGAATTAGTTTTACCTACTGCGACTTCACCAGAAATATCATCGATGAACTTCCTATTAGGTGAAGTGTTTGCAGAAGCGGTAGAACAAGCAATTATTGAATCTGAATTAGAGAAAGATGATATTGATTTAGTCAGTAGTCATGGTCAGACAATTTTTCACGATGTAACGCACAAACAAGATGATCCGCTTCATCGTTCTAATACGCTACAAATAGGTGATATTAGTGTCATTGCTGAAAAGACTGGCATTACGACGATTGGAGATTTCAGAACTCGTGACGTGGCTGTTGGAGGTCAAGGCGCACCATTAGTTCCATTTGCTGATTACACGTTATTTCGCTCTCATCAAGTTGGGAGAATATTAGTTAACATTGGTGGCATATCAAATTTAACTGTGCTACCTAGAGAGTGTAAGAAAGAAGATGTTAAGGCTTATGACTCTGGGCCTGGCAATATGTTGATTGATGCATTTGTTTATTTTTATTCAAATGGAGCGCAAAACTACGACAACAATGGTGAACTGGCACAACAAGGTGAAGTTAATCAAGAATGGTTAGAACAATTATTAAGCCATCCTTACTATCAACTTGAACCTCCAAAAAGCACTGGGCGCGAAGAGTTTGGTTTCAATCAAGCTAAAGCGTTATGGAAGGAAGCAGAAACATTAGGGATCGTTGAAATTGACCGTATAGCAACGATTACTGCTTTATCATCCCACACACTAGCGCAGGCAATTAAACAACACACAATCAAAGACGACATAAAAGAGATATACATTAGTGGTGGTGGATGGCACAACCCTATTTTAATAGAAGGTGTCAAAACTCTTTTGCCAAATAACTTAATCTTTAAATCTACTAATGATTTAGGCATACATAGTGATGCAAAAGAGGCCATCGTATTTGCTTTATTGGGTTATCTTGGGTTCAATAAACATTCAAATAATCTGCCAGCTGCAACTGGTGCCAACAAGAGCGTCATCATGGGAAAGATTGCATGGTAAATATTAAATTTAGGGGGAATTTTCACGATGAAATGGGTAAGAAAATCAGTTTTATCCGTGTTAAGTGTTGTGCTACTAGCAGGTTTATTAGCTGCTTGTAGTAATGGGGAAGAAGGAAGTGTTGATGAGGATGGTAACTGGACGGGTACCATTACAATTTGGGATGGTCCACGTTGGCCAGATGAAGATGAGAACAAATACCACTGGTTAGAAGCTAAAGCTGCCGAGTATGAAGAGGCTAATGAAGGTATTGAAATTGAAATTGTTCAAGTACCTTGGGCTGAAATGGGCGATAAGTTAGGTGTTGCTATCGCAGGTCAATCGTGGCCGGATATCGCTCCTGTTGATATTTCTGGTAGTGCAGTAAGTATTGATCATATTGAGCAAGGTGTTGTTGAACCATTAGATGAGCTTTACACAGAAGATGAACTATCGGATTTCTATGATAACGCAGTAGAGGCATATACATTTAACGATAAATTATATGGTATTCCTAACTCGATCACTGTTCACTCAATGTTATTAAACCTTGATTTATTTGAAGAGGCTGGCGTTGAACCACCAGCAGATGGTAAATGGACTTGGGATGAATTCGTAGAAACTGCAGAAGGATTAACGTTCGACCGTGATGGCGATGGTGAAATTGATGTACACGGTTTCTCTACGTATATTTTAGAAGGCTATTATGAAGCATGGCCATTATTTTACAAAGATGGCGGACGTCCGTTAAGTGATGATTTATCTGAGTTTACTTTCAACTCACCTGAAGCGGTAAAAGCAATCCAAGATGTTGCCGATTTAAAACTAGAATTAGGTGTAGCACCTGAAACTCTAGGTGGTAACGATGTTGGTGGAACGTTCCAGGCTTGGGCTAACGAAGAACAACGTACTGTTGCTATGGAACCTTGGGCGACTTGGGCGATTCAATCTGCTCAATCAGCATACCCAACTAACTTTATGGTAGCTGAATACCCTGTTGGTGAATCTGGTAAACCAGTAACAATCGGTGGTGTTGGCGGCTGGATTATGTTCGGTCAAGACAGTGATCCTAAAAAAGAAGCTGTAGGCGAGTTTATGAAGTACCTATCTTCAACAGATGAACAATACACAATGGCTACAGAATATGGCATCTTCCCGGCACGCAAGAGTACTGCAGATATGGATCCATATGCAGAGAACCCGCAAATGGCTCGTGCACAAGAAATGACTAAAGATGTTGTGATGTTACCTCGTCACCCTGAATGGAAGAAAATTGACGAGATCATCCAAGGTAAACTTCAAGTTGTATTCAACGGAGAAAAGACTGCACAAGAAGCTATGGATGAGGCACAAGAACAAATAGAAGATTTATTAAGCGAATAATTCAATAGCAGGCTTCTAACCAGGAGCCTGCTTCAATTTTAAGGGGGTGGAACGATTGGAAGGGAATAAAGCTTTAGCGTCAACGGCTGCAAGAGATCGAGATTTAAAGCCGCCTAAAAAGCCATCTTACAATCATAAACGTAGTGTTTGGCGTGAAATGAAGAAAAACTACGCCTCGTACTTATTCTTATTGCCTAAATTAACACTATTTACATTATTTATAGCTTTTCCGGTTGTTTGGGCACTCGTATTATCATTCCAGCAATATCAAGTTAATGGAAGTTTCTTTATTGGACTTGATAACTACATAGCGGTATTCCAAAGTGATGCGTTTATGGAAGCACTTGAGAATACAGCGCTTTTTACCGCAGTGACGGTACCTTTTAATATCATTAGTTCACTGGTAGTTGCCTCCTTAATATTTCCATTAGGGAAACTATCACAAAACTTTTTTAGATCAGCCTTTTACTTACCAACTGTAACCTCGATGGTTATTATCGCAATGGTATGGCGTTGGATGTACAACTATGATTTTGGTTTATTTAATCATATCCTTGGCTGGTTTGGAATTGAAGCTGTGAACTGGTTAGGACAATCAAGTACGGCTCTATGGGCATTAATTATTATGCAATGTTTAATTCCATTTGGAGTCGGTATTATTATGTATCTTGCTTCAATGGGTGCCATTTCAAATACATTGTATGAAGCAGCAACCATCGATGGCGCTGGTGCCATTAAAAAATGGTTTTACATTACGATTCCGCTACTTAAGCCGACAACGTTATACCTTGTCTTACTGAGTACAATTGGATCGTTCCAGGTCTTTACCCAGATTATTATGATGACGGGTGGAGGGCCGGATAATGCCACCGAAACATTAGTGCACTTAATTTATAAAACTGGTTTCCGTGATTTTGAATTTGGTTTAGCAGCAGCTCAATCAGTTGTGTTATTCTTAATCATTTTAGTATTCTCGGTGATTCAGTTTAGAATGCTACGCCATGATGAATAGGAGGGGGATTTTATGTACAAGAAAGATCGGTTTGATAAATTAAATAAAGCGTTAATTTATGTCATGTTATTCTTCTTCTCAATTGTCTCCCTTCTACCTTTATACTGGGTGTTCTCTACATCCATGCAGTTGAGCAGCTATGAAGGTCCAGAAATGGAACGACCAGTTTCGTATGTCGATTCAAATCCACCAAAAATGTACCCAATGGGTTTTGAATTATATTTCGAACACTGGGGAGATGCAAGAGAAGCTAAAAAAGCAGGAAATTTGGAAGAAGCTCAATATCATAGAGAGCAAATGGACCACATTGTCGATAACACATTTTCTAGTTTTGTAGCATTATTTCAAAAACACGATATTGGAAAGTGGTTTTTTAATAGTTTTTACATAGCCGTGGTCGTAACCTTTGGAATCTTGCTCCTGGATTCGATGGCCGGATATGTGCTGGCCAAGAAGAGGTTTCCAGGGAGGAACATTATTTTCTGGGTCATTATTTCGACCATGATGATTCCGGGGCAGGTAACACTCGTGCCAATGTTTATAATGATTAGAGATCTTGGAATTATGGATACACACTGGGCGTTAATATTACCTGACTTATCCATGGTGTTTGGTGTTTTCCTCATGCGGCAATATATGTATTCGATACCGGATGAATTACTTGAAGCATCCAAAATTGATGGTGCGAGTGAATGGAAAACTTTTTGGACGGTTGTTCTGCCACTCGCCAAACCAGGGTTAGCAGCTTTAGGTATTTTCACTTTCATGAATGTGTGGAACTCATTCCTATGGCCGATTATCGTTTTAAACAATGCTGATTTATATACGTTACCTGTTGGTCTTAAAACGTTACAGGATGCTAACTTAGCAAGCTTTAAATTGTTAATGAGTGGTGCAGCAATTGCAGCGATCCCAATGATTATCGTATTCTTAATCTTCCAGCGTTACTTTGTTAAAGGTTTAACGTTAGGTGGAGTCAAGGAATAAACAAGGTGTGTTTGAATGAAGTTAGGGTTAGAAGTGTTTCTAGAGCAATATCTCGATGAATATTTGAATAAACGTATTGGGTTAGTCACTAACCCGACTGGAGTTAATCAAAAGCTTGAATCAACCATCGATTTGTTTTTTGAACTATTGAATTTAAAAGCTCTTTTTTCACCTGAACATGGCATTCGTGCAGATATAAAAGAGGGTGAAAAATTTGAAGATATGGTTGATGATGTCACTGGTTTACCTGTCTTTAGCCTTTACGGGAAGACACGGAAGCCTACTCAAGAGATGTTAGAAAATATTGATGTTATGTTTTTTGACATTCAAGATATTGGAAGCCGCTACTATACGTTTATTTATACGCTGGCTTATGTGATGCAGGCTTGTAAAGAACATGGTAAGGAAGTAGTCGTTCTCGATCGTCCGAACCCTATCGGAGGTCGAAAAGTCGAAGGAAATTTAGTAGAAAACGATTTTACTTCTTTCGTCGGTCTTTATCCAATTCCGACAAGGCATGGCATGACAATTGGTGAGCTGGCTAAGTTTTTTAATGAAGAACACCATATACATTGTGATTTAACAATAATACCTATGGAGGGTTGGGCTCGGCATAAATACTTTGATGAACTCGGCCTTTCATGGGTGCCCCCTTCACCTAATGTCACTGGATTATACATGCAACTTTTGTATCCAGGTACTTGCTTGGTAGAAGGTACGAATCTTTCAGAAGGAAGAGGGACCGTGCGTCCTTTTGAGATGATTGGTGCGCCATTTATAAACGCAAGGTCATTAGCAGAAGAATTTAATCGGTTAGGATTAGAGGGTGTCTTGGCGCGTCCAGTTACTTTTATCCCAACCTATCAAAAATTTAAAGATGAAAAGTGTTACGGTGTCCAACTGCATGTAATAGATCGAGATACCATTCAACCGGTTGAAGCAGGTATACGTTTATTGCATTTGATTTATCACTTATATCCAAATGACATGACGTTTATTGAAAATGACCGATTGAGGCATTGTTTCTTTGATTTATTAGCGGGCACAGACCAGGTTAGAAAAGTGATTACAAGTACAAATATTAATCAATATTTAGAAAAACTCAAAAGAGATTATGAAAGATTTTTACCCATTCGCAAGAGGCATTTAATTTATGAGTAGGATGGTAGTTAAATGGATAAACTTACAAAATTAACAACAGAATCATATAATTCAAAATCAACGAACTTAGATCAAATGACATCTCGAGAGATTCTTGAGCTTATGAATCAAGAAGATATGGCTATTCCACAAGCGATCCAGCAGGTTATCCCAACGATAGAAAAAGTGGTTCATGCTGTGCAATATGCTTTTCAAGAAGGCGGCCGTTTATTATATGTTGGGGCAGGAACGAGTGGTCGCATTGGTCTGTTAGACGCTGTGGAATGCCCACCCACATTTAGCTCTGATCCGGAACATGTTCAGGCAGTATTGGCAGGCGGAGAGCAGGCATTAATGATTGCTGTTGAAGGCGCAGAAGATGATATGGATCTTGGCGAACGAGATATGGTTAATCGCAAGCTTAATAAACACGATGTTGTGATTGGTATTGCGGCTAGTGGTCGTACCCCATATGTCAAAGGTGCTTTAAAATATGCACAGAAAGTAGGAGCTGTAACTGTAAGCCTGACGAGTAATGAACGAGCAGAAATTAGTCAGTACGCTGATTATCCGTTAGAGGTTGTTACCGGGCCAGAGGTTTTAACAGGCTCCACAAGGTTAAAAGCCGCAACAGCTCATAAAATGATATTAAACATGATCTCAACCGCATCAATGGTTAAGGTCGGCAAAGTCTATCAAAATTTAATGGTTGATGTTAATGCGACAAACTACAAGTTAAAAGAACGCGCAAAAAATATTGTTTGTGAAGCAACAGGCGTTAGTTATGATGAGGCTACGAAAGTGCTTGAAGAAACAGGCTATGCTGTGAAACCGGCAATTGTTATGTTGTTAGGCCAAGTAAATTTTTCACAATCTCAGGTGTTATTAGAACAGTCTAATGGATTTGTTCGTGAAGCAGTTAAATTATCACAACTAGAAAGGTAAGCGAACTAGCTTACCTTTTCATGTTTGGTGTTTATTATCATTTTTAGGTAGAATGTAGGGAGGAGGTCAAAACATGGGACGAACAAATGCAGGAATATTTATGCTTAATGAAATGAAAAGTAAACTCCCTCCTTCTGAGAAAAAGATTGCACAGTATATACTTGATCATCCGGAAAAAGCTATCGGTATGACTGCAACAGATTTAGGGCGAGAGAGTGAAACGAGCAGTGCAGCAGTTATTAGATTATGTAAATCTTTAAATCTAAAAGGTTTTCAAGAGCTTAAACTGCGAATTGCTGGTGATTTACAGCGTAATGAAGTAAATGAAGTCAGGGATATTGAGTCTAATGAACCAATATTATCTACTATAGAAAAAGTAACGCTTAATAGTGTTCAAACGATACAAGAAACATCTGACTTACTAGATACTGACAGCTTAAATCAAGCGGTTGAGTATTTGCTGAATGGTAAAAGGATTCATTTCTTTGGAGTAGGGGCATCAAGCATACCAGCGATTGATGCACATCAAAAGTTTTTAAGAATTAATCAATCAGCATCAGTTTTTACAGACTTACATATGGCAGCGACAGCTGTCGCTAACGCAGATGAAGATGACGTGGTTTTTGGGATTTCTTTTTCAGGTGAAACACATGAAGTTGCTAAGATATTAGAAATTGCGAATTCAAAGGGAGCCAAGACGATTAGCTTAACGAAGTATGGACGTTCAACGGTAGCGGACCAATCGGATGTCAGTCTATATACTTCTGCAACAAAAGAAGCCACATTCAGAAGTGGTGCGACGTCTTCAAGGCTTGCTCAATTACATGTCATTGATATTTTGTTTATGTGTGTGGCATCTAAGTCTTATGATCAGACGGTTGATTATTTGGATAGCACAAGAGAAGTAATTAAAACGTTAAATCAAAAAGTGAAGAAGAAGAAATAAAATCCACTTTCCCTGGGCGGGGAGGTGGATTTTAATTTGAGCGAATGATTTAATGGATTCTCCGAATCGCTACAGGCGGGCGCTTTCCGCGGGCACGGCCTCAACTTCCCAAAACTCACTGCCGTTCGTTTTGCGTGATTTTCGGCTCGCGCTGTTCCCGCAGGAGTCGCCGCCTTTCGCTTATCGTAGAAGATATTCTACTTATTATTTACTTTATTTTATCAACATTAAGTTTTAAAAGCGCAAAGTACTTAGCAGCTAATCTTGATTAATTACCGCTTCAAGCAAGAAGTCAGCTAGGTGCATTGCGCGCATCTTATCTGATTTCCCTTCACGTTCGATCCCGACCTTCATCTGCAAAAGACAGCCGGGGTTTGACGTAATTATCGTTTGAGCCTTCGTGTCATTAACGTTTTCCATTTTATGATCAAGAATCTGCATGGACATGTCTGGCTGCGTTAAGTTATATATGCCAGCAGAGCCACAGCAATGGTCGGCTTGAGACATTTCTATATATTCTGCTCCTGTTACCGCACGTATAAGTTCCCTAGGCTCACGGAAAACCCCCAGGACGTTTCTTAGGTGACATGAATCTTGGTAAGTCACGATTTGATTTTTGATATGTAGAGGGAAATTTTTATTAAATTCTAACTCTAATAAAACAGATGAAAAATCTACTATTTTGGATACGAAAGATTTAGCTCGTTCAGCCCAATTTTCGTCATGTCGAAGTAAGTGATCATAATCATGTAAAAAGGCGCCACACCCTCCAGCATTCGTAATGATATAATCACAATTAACCGCTTCAAAGGCTTCGATATTTTTTTTAGCTAATTCGACTGCACCTTCTTTTTCACCACTATGTCCATGTAAAGCCCCGCAACAATTCTGAGAATCAGGAACAATGACGTCGCAGCCCGCTTTATTTAAAAGTTTAATCGTGGACTGATTCGTTTCATGAAACATGGTGTCCATGAGACAACCACGAAACATTGCCACCGTTGCTTTTGTTTCTCCTTGCGCTTTAAAAATTGCCTCAGGATGGCTCTTTTTCTTGGCCACTTTTGGTAACGCGCGTTCCATTTGTTGCATATGTTTCGGAAATAGTTTCATGAAGCCAAGCTTGCGAGACGTTTTTTGCAAACCAGAATTTTGATAAAATCCGATTAAGCTTGTCGCTTGTTCCATTCGCTTTTGATTTGGGAACAGATGAGTGAACACCGTTTTACGTACGGTTTTCTCTTTGATTGAATGTTCATGGTGTTCATTAAAAATGGCACGGGCTTCTTCTAACATGTGACCATAATTAACACCTGCTGGACAAGCGGGTTCACAAGCGCGGCAACCCAGGCAAACATTTAAAGATTCTTCTACCTCTTCATAAGAACTTATATCGCCATCACGAACAGCTTTCATTAGTGCTATTCGACCTCTAGGGGAGTGAACTTCGTCTTTAGTTTCTATGTAAGTCGGGCAAGCAGGTAAACAAAACCCACACCTCATACAGTTAAGCAATTCATTTTCTTCAATTCGGTTCTGAAAGTCAGTTTGAATCGACATGTTAAATCACCACCTTAAAGGGTTATCCGTTTACGTGTGTCTTTGGCAAACATTTTCCTTGGGTTCATGATGTTATGCGGATCAAAAGCTGTTTTAATATTTTTCATTGCAGCTAAACCAGCTTCTCCAACTTTCCATTCAAGGTAAGGTGATTTCATTTCACCAACACCATGCTCGCCAGTAATCGTTCCACCGCATTCTATCGCATAAGCAAATATTTCTTCAAATGCTTTTTCGACTCGTTCCCACTCATCCTGATTACGAGCATCAGTCATACAAGTCGGGTGCAGGTTCCCATCACCAGCGTGGCCGAACGTAGCAATGTTTAAATCATACTTAGCCGCAATTTGATTAATGGCTCGAACCATTCTAGCAATCTCAGAACGCGGAACTGTTGCATCTTCTAGAATAGTTGTAGGACTTAAACGAGCCAGGGCTGATAAAGCTGAACGGCGTCCTTCACGTAATTGATTAGCTTCTTCTTCAGTTTGCGCTGTTTTAACCTCAATGGCACCTTCAGCCTTGCAAAGTTCCGCAATTAGCTTTATGTCTTTTGATACAACCTCTACTGGGCCATCTTGCTCAATTAATAGAACGGATTCAGCTTGAGTTGGCAATCCTAAGTGAGCATATTCTTCAACAGCCTTAATCGTTGGCTGGTCCATAAATTCTAAAGTTGCGGGTGTCATTTTATTTGCAATTATACTAGAGACTGTTTTAGATGCTTGGTCAATAGATTCATAGATTGCCAGTAAGGTTTGTTTAGATTCCGTCATTGGGACTAGTTTTAACGTCGCTTCTGTTACGATTCCTAAAGTCCCTTCTGAACCGACAAATAATTTGGTTAAGTCATAGCCAGCTACATCTTTGGCTAGTTTTCCACCAGTTCTTATAGTATCACCATTAGGCAAAACAACTTCTAAGGCAAGGATGTAGTCTTTGGTTACGCCGTATTTTAAACCTCTTAATCCACCAGAGTTTTCATTAATATTGCCACCAATGGTCGAAATTTTCATCGAGCTAGGGTCAGGTGGATAAAAAAGACCTCTAGCTTCAACGGTGTCACAGATTGTTTTCGTGATAACACCGGGTTGTACGGTTATGGTTAAGTTTTCTTCATCTAATTCTAGAATTTGATCTAAACGAGTAAATAATAAAACGACTCCGCCTTGTGTGGGGGTGGTTCCTGCCGCTAAATTAGTGCCTGATCCGCGAGGCACGATAGGCACTTGATACTCCGTGCAGAGCTTTACAATTTGAGCAATTTCTGTTGTGCTTCCAGGGGTTACAACAATGTCTGGTTTGGATTGGAAGTTTGGGGTAGCATCGTAAGAGTAAGCTAGTAAACTGGCTTCACTTTGTTCAATATATGTTTCCCCAACAATATCTACTAATCTTTTCACAAAAGAATTACTCAACATGACGAACTCTCCCTTTAATATTCTTATGTTTTATTATAATATGAATGTAAAGGGAATGAAATAAAATTACGAAATTATATGTAATTTTATAAAATTTAAATTCACAGGTGATCGGATTGAGAACACTCATAAAGAATATCAATATTTACACTGAGTTTAATGTACTTAAAAATAGTTCTCTTGTTATAGATGAAGGGGTTATAGAAAGTATAGGTGAAGACTGCGTAGATGGTTATGAGATTGATGGTGAAGGGTTGAATTTAGTTCCTGGGTTTATTGAAGGGCATATTCATGGTGCTGATGGGTTTGATGTCATGGATGGAACCGATGAGGCATTAAGTGGTATGGCTCGTTTTTTGCCCAAAGAAGGAACGACTTCATTTGTTGCCACCACTATAACGAGTGATCAAAAGTCTCTTGAGCAGGTTATTCAACAAGTTAGTCAATATCAAGGTTCCAAAGGGGAAGCAGAGGTTCTCGGGTTACATATAGAAGGACCATTTGTTGAACCAAGTAAAGCCGGGGCACAACCGAAAGACTTCATTCTGAAACCGGACCTTGATTTGATGAAACACTGGGTATCGTTAGCTCAAGGGAAAATTAAAACCGTTACGATGGCACCTGAGTTAGACCCAGATGGTCAATTAATCAACTACTTGGTTGAGAATGGAATTAATGTCTCAGCCGGGCACACGAATGCTAACTTTGCAGATATAATAAAAGCCGTCAAACAAGGTGTTAGTCAAATGACTCATTTATGTAATGCGATGAATGGGATTCACCACCGAGAAATCGGTGCAGTGGGCGCAGCATTTTTGTTAGAAGGTTTAACGAGTGAAGTTATTGCTGATGGCGTCCACCTTTCAAAGGATATGTTAAAACTTCTTTATCAATCCATAGGTCCTGAGCGTTTAATGTTAATTACAGATTCCATGAGGGCTAAAGGGAAGCCGGATGGAACCTATACATTAGGTGGGCAGAAAGTGACCGTTTCTAATGGTATGGCCACATTAGATGATGGAACTTTGGCCGGTAGTATTTTGACAATGGACCAGGGCGTACGAAATATGTTAAATGAGACTGATGCGACTTTAAAAGATGTCATCCAAATGGCTTCGGTCAATCCTGCTAAACAGCTAGGCATATTTAATCGGAAAGGGAGTATTCAAGTGGGGAAAGATGCAGACTTATTAATGGTCGATGATTCCTTCAATATAATTAAAACATATAGCAGAGGGGTGTCTGTATGATCGAGGTGAAGGGCTTGGAAAAATTTGAAGTTAAAAGTTATGAACAATTAAGTCATATCGCAGCAACTTTTATAATAGAACAAATTCGAATGAAACCTGATTCGGTTTTAGGGTTAGCAACAGGGAGTACACCAGTTGGACTTTATCAAAAATTAATCGCATCGCATCAAAAATGTGAGATTAGTTTTAGAGAAACGACAACTTTTAATTTAGATGAGTATGTCGGCCTTCATTCATCTCATCCACAAAGTTATAACCGTTTTATGCACGATCATTTATTTAGTCGAATCGATATAAATAACGATCAGATTCATATACCGAATGGCGAGACACGTAATCTACAGTCAGAATGTTTTCGATATGAAAAGGCAATTAAAAATCAAGGACCAATTGATATTCAGGTTCTAGGGTTAGGCGTGAATGGCCATATTGGATTTAATGAACCAGGCACTAGTTTTCAAACACGAACTCATGTCGTTGATTTAGCGGAATCTACTCGAGAGGCTAACGCTAGATTTTTTGCTTCAAAAGAGGCTGTTCCTAAGCAAGCCATTACGGTTGGTATTGATACCATTATGGACAGCCATAAAATTATTCTATTAGCTTTCGGGGAACAGAAGCAAGCAGCAATTGAGCGATTAAATAATGGGGAAGTGAGTGAAGATTTTCCTGCGAGCATTTTAAAAGAACACCCAAATGTGACGTTGATTTATGGGTAAGTTGTATTATATTACAGAAATTTTGTTTAAGTGAATTATGAACTTGGTAACTCATTCTATGGACTTGGAGACTAATTTTGTATACTTGGAAACTAATTTTATAGGCTTGGAGATTAATTTTTTTAACTTGGTAACTAACAGATCATACTTAGAAACTAAATAAAACAACAAAAAACTAGTCGTGATTAAACTAAATCGCGACTAGTTTTATTTATAAGTTCTTTACACTTCCTGCGTTTCTTCAACGTTTTGATTGTTGTAATCAATTCGTTCTTCTGTTTCAGGATCAAAGAAGTGAGCTTTGTTCATATCAACTGCTAGCGTAATGTTTTGCCCAGCATCAACGTTTGAGCGAGCATCCACTCGAGCAGTAAATTCCTGCTCACCAATCTTAGAGTAAAGGTAAGACTCAGACCCCATTAGCTCAGCTACTTCAATATCAGCTGTAAAAGCAGCTCCTTCAGCACTTTGTAAAAATGCTGGTTCGTCATGTAAATCTTCTGGACGAATGCCTAGAATGACTTCTTGACCCACATATTCCAAGTCACGCAGAACTTTCATTCGACCTTCAGGAATTGCAATGTCATTACCTTCAATCGTAATTGAGTTTTCATTTAAAGTACCTCTTAAGAAGTTCATCGCTGGTGATCCGATAAATCCACCAACAAATGTGTTATTTGGTTTATCATAAACTTCTTTTGGTGAACCAACTTGTTGAATCAATCCGTCTTTCATAACAACTAGACGTGTTGCCATCGTCATTGCTTCAGTTTGGTCGTGTGTAACATAAATCGTTGTTGTTTGAAGACGCTGGTGAAGCTTTTGGATTTCCGCACGCATTTGTACACGAAGCTTAGCATCTAAGTTTGATAATGGTTCATCCATTAAGAAGACTTTGGCGTCACGTACAATCGCACGACCTAGTGCCACACGCTGACGTTGACCACCTGATAGAGCTTTAGGCTTACGGTCTAGTAATTCTTCCAGACCTAAAATTTCAGCTGCTCTATGAACTCGTTCTTTAATTTCATTTTTGTTTACTTTACGTAGTTTTAAACTAAACGCCATGTTGTCATACACATTCATGTGAGGATATAGCGCATAGTTCTGGAATACCATTGCAATGTCACGGTTCTTCGGTGCCACATCATTCATACGATGCTCATCAATGAAAAAGTCCCCATCAGTGATTTCTTCAAGACCAGCAATCATTCGTAGAGTTGTAGATTTACCACAACCGGATGGTCCAACAAATACGATGAATTCTTTGTCTTTAATGTGTAAATTAAAATCTTGTACGGCGTGTACATCTTTATCATAGACTTTATTGATATTTTCGAGGCGTAATTCTGCCATCACAATCACTCCCTTATGTATTACTTATAGTTTAATTGAAAGGAAAGCGGTTTCATATGGTACACCTGCACAAAAAAATCAGTAGTTTTTGTGCAATTGATTAATCCATCAGAAGTAAAGCGAGGTATACACGAATCATTTGATCAAATTGACGGATATCAGACCCTGTTTCCTCAATAAATTTATCGACTCTGTATTGAACACTATTTCTATGCATAAAAAGCTCTTTGGAGGCTGATGTGATATTACCCTGATTTTCGATGACTGTTTTAATTGTATTAAGCAATGATGACTTGTTTATTGTTTCTTTTAATATAGATTCAACGAAATAATGTCGATCCTGGTCAGAAAGTAAAGATGGAAAAAGTTCTAATAAACTATCTTGTTGATGAATGATTCTTTTTCCTGTTGCTTTCCAAATCATATGGCTCATCGAAGTCAGCCATTGAAGATAGTCAGGTGCCTCATTGATGTGATGTTTTATATCACTAACGAACACCCTCAAATGAACATCAAGGTCCTCGCTCATGACATCAATGATATTTTCAAATGTGACGGGTTCTTCATTATGTTTTATTTCTTCAAGTAATGTCACGTGACGATTATTTTGCCAGAGTAATGTGATTGGCTTGTTAAGTATGATCTGAAGTGATTGCCTAAATTCCTCGGGATTCACTTTACCATCTTGAATGCGGATCACATTAAAACGGTATTGTTCCAACTTTTGCGGTGGCTGTGCCATTTGTTTATGTAAAAAGTTTTGCCAAGCGTTTTCTTGTTCCGTATGAAAAGGCGTATGATCTGTTAGGGCATCGAGCAAATTTTTCTGATCCTGTGACACTTCATCAAATGGTATAGCATATTTTTGACCATTCATTAAAAAGGTGAAGTGGTCATTAGGTTCAATCGTCACTTGCTTAATATTAGGGAACAGCTGCATTAATTTCTCTACATTCATAAAACATGCTCCTTTATTCGTCTTACTTACGTCTTATTATATCAGAGGAGTGCTTGAGTTGTATGAACTTGAGTACTTATCAAAAAAGTGTTGCAAGTGTACTATTCAATGTAGTACACTTAATACAATTAAGTGAGGTGATGAGTATGCACATCATGTTAAATCCAACAAGCAACAAACCAATCTATGAACAGATTATCGAACAAGTTCGCATACGCGTGCTACAAAAGGTGGTTGTTGCTGGTGATAAAGTTCCGTCAGTTCGGGAACTATCCGCGCAGTTAATGGTTAACCCTAATACGGTGAGTAAGGCTTATAAAGAATTAGAGCGAGAAGGGATTTTTGTGACTTACCGGGGGAAGGGGACGTTTATCAGTGAGGATGTCCACGATCTAGTTAGACAAAAAGAAGTTGAACAATTAAAAACAAAAACTCAACAATTAGTTCAATTAGCAAAGCAAACAGGCGTAACTCATGATGAACTTAATCAATGGGTAGACGAATTTTTCTCAAGAAGTGAGGGTGAGGATCAATGATTCGAGTAAGTGGAGTCTCGAAATCGATTCATAAAAATCAAATATTAAAAGATGTTCATTTTTCAGTAAAAAATGGAACAGTCACGGGATTAGTCGGTCGAAATGGAGCAGGGAAAACAACATTATTACGTATGATCGCCGGAATTTTAAAGCCTACGAATGGTGAAATCACAGTCAATGACAAAAACGTTTTTAAACAACCCAGCATTAAGCAAAATGTTGTATTTGTACCAGATTCAGCAGATGCGTTAAAAACATATACGATTAGTGAGATTGTGATGTTTTATAAAGAAATATATCAATTTAATGAAGAGTATTTCAATCAATTACTAGAAAAATTTGAGTTTAATAAGCAAGGTAAAATAAAACATTTTTCAAAAGGACAGAAGGCGCTTTTTTCTTTAATACTAGCATTTTCAACAAATGCGAAATATATTTTACTTGATGAACCAACAGACGGTTTAGATGTCATTATAAAGAAGAAAATTTTACAGTTTATCGCTGAAGAAGTTGCAGAAAAAGATGTATCAGTTATCATCTCGTCGCATCGTTTAGATGAACTGGAAAAAATGGCTGACCATATCATCGTGTTAAAACAAGGGCGAGTAGATTCAGAGATTGAGATGGAAGAGTTAAAGAGTCAATATCGAAAAATACAAGTGGCGTTTGAAACATCACTGCCGAATTACATACGTGAACAATCAGAAGTTTTAAGTGAATCTGGCCGTGTAGCTGTTTTGTTAATTGATAGTGATGATGAGAAGACGGATCAGTTGATAAATGATGCTTCTCCAATCCTGTATGAAGATTTACCGTTAACACTTGAAGATATTTTTATTGCTAAATTAGGGGGTGAATTGTATGTTTCCTAAAGCACTTTGGATGAAAGAATGGAAGCATGCGAAGATGGTTTGTTTCGCATTGTTTGTGATTTATTTAATCAACTACCCGATAGCAGCTACGTTTATGATCGATAGCTGGAAATACAGCGGGGTAGGCAATGAATCGTTTGAGATTCAAAACCTGTTTTCAGGAAATGTGTTTAGTGTCTTTTCAATTGGGCTCATTATTTTGTTGGCAGGCTTTTTGATTGGGATTGAAAAAAATTCTAAAAGACACGATTTTATGATGGCTTTACCGTTTTCACGCACTCAGCAGTTTTTAACAAAATATGCTTTTGGGTTTTTATCTATTATAATCCCATATTCAATCTCATTTGCGCTAGGTTATTTTGTGATTGTGCAGTCAGATTTTAGCTATCTATTAGATTATTTGAATACATTCGAATCATTTTTTACAACTCTATTAGGGTACTTTGTAATCTACTCGTTAGCGATGTTAATAGGTACGATTTCTGGTGAGATAAAATCTCAGGTAGTTTTAACCATCATATTCTTATTTTTGCCACAAGGTCTTTTAATGCTATTAAGTGTTTTCGCTGATACACATGGTTTTGATGCCAATCGATTATTCGAATTAGAATTCATTACAAAAGATATTTTCTGGGTCATGTATGTGAATACCATGATGGATTTTAGTTTAATGTATCCATTAATTTTTGGCATTTTGTTTACCCTTTTAGCATGGTTCAGTTTCAAACATACACCTTCCGAGCATAGTGGCGAGTTTTTGATGTTCCCGAATTTACACCCTGTATTCGCACTAGGGATTCCAATCTGTGGAGCATTAGTTGGCGGCATGTTCCTTAGTGTAATAGTTCCATATCACTCAGGGGATGGCGTAAAAATGATCGCTTATTGGCTAGGGTTTTTAATAGCAATCTTTTTCACATGGAAGATTACTAAGCGATTATTAAGGTGGTAAAAATTTGAACTTGAAGTAAGTAATATATTATAAAAGTACTGACTTTTATTTTCCTTAATTAGGTATTTCCCCCTTATTTTTAAGGATTTTATAATCAAATGTCGAATAAACACTAGTTTTGAGAGATTTCACTTTTTAGAGGAATATACCTAAAAGTATAGAAATAAATATAGTGTGTAAAAAATAAAATATGGGGGAGAGAAAATGAAAAAGTTCTTAGGTATTTTCTTAAGTTTAGTTGTTATTTTAGGGCTTGCATCACCAAGCTTTGGTGGTGAAAAAGAAGAAACAATAAACTATACTGTTGTTTTTAAACAAAGTCAACTACCTTCTAATGCAGATCGTGTAATAGAAGAACTAGGTGGAACGATTGTTTATGAAGTTCCTGAGATTGGATTGGTTCAAGTAGAAGCACCTGCAGATTTTGCGAAAAAGGCGATCGGTTCAAGTGCTATTACAGCTGCTAACCCGTCTATGACATTTGAACTGCCAGAAGGAAAAACTATTGAGATGGACGAGCAGTTACAACAAAGCCTTACAGATCAAGCAGCACTTTTTGACGCTTATCAATGGGATATTAAAAGACTAACAAATGATGGAGCTACATTTGAAAACCATAGTGGTAGTCATGATGTAGTGGTTGGTATCATTGATACAGGTATTGATTTGAATCATCCAGATGTGTCGAAAAACCTTATGGATGGATCTAAAAACTATGTCCCTGCAGGCGGAATGTACGGTGTTGATGAGTCTGAAACAGGAGATATTAATGACATACAGGACCGTAATGGTCACGGAACGCACGTAGCTGGTAGTATTGCTGCAAATGGTGCCATGTTAGGTGTGGCTCCAGATGTTGGTTACCGTGCTTACCGTGTATTCGGAGCTGAAGGTGGAGCTTACAGTGCTTGGATTATGGCAGCAATTATTGGGGCTGCAAATGACGGTGTGGATGTCATTAACATGAGTTTAGGAGGCATCTATTCTAAAGGACAAGTCTACTTAGATGGAGAAAGATTAGGTAGTGACATTGCAGAATATGTTGCTTATAAACGTGCTACAAAATATGCTGAGAAGAATGGAGCTCTAATTGTTTCTTCGGCAGGTAACGATGCAATTGATGCGAAAAGTCCGAAAACAGTTACTGATTTAGCAAATGAAAAATACGGCTATTTAGGTTACGAGTTCCAAGGTGCAAGTGTCTATGCTCCTGGAGATATTCAAAATGTGGTAACAGTCTCTGCAACTGGACCTCAGGACGAATTGTCAGTGTACTCTACTTACGGTAATGGCTATGTTGATGTAGCTGCTCCTGGTGGGAACTATGATTTAGCGCTTGAGTACTTAGCTGCTGGAAAATATGATGAATATTTAGAACAGATGCTATATACGCAAGAATATGCTTTCAGTTCAGTGCCAGTTTTAAATTACGAAGTAAATGAAAATGGTCTTGTTACAAACTACACGTATGAAAGACCAGGCTATAGCTGGTATGTAGGAACGTCAATGGCCGCTCCAAAAGTTTCAGCTATTGCTGCTATTCTATTTGATGAACATGAAGGTATCTCGCCTAAAAAAGTAAAAGTTTTACTTCAACAATCGGCTGAAGATATTGGGAAGAATGGTCATGATGGACAATTTGGCCACGGATTATCAACAGTCTACTCATTATTTGAATAATAATAAGCTTAGTATAAAACAAGCTCCACGGAATATCCGTGGAGCTTTTTCTTAATCAAACATCTCTTTATTTCTGAGTTTAATAATTCGATAGATGTGGCTTACAATAACTTTACCGACTGCATATGTTGGAACAGCGATAATCATCGCCACAATGCCTCCAAATTTTCCTGCAAAAAGTAGCAAAAAGATAATCGTAATTGGATGAATGTTTAATTTCTTACCCATAACTTGTGGTGAAATTAAGTTACTCTCAACCTGTTGTACGACTACCGCTACGATTATGACGAGTAAAGCTTGAAAAGGTGATTCAAGTAACCCTACAATTACCCCTGGGGCAGTACCAATCCAAGGTCCAATAAAAGGAATAAAGTTAGTGAATAAAGCGATAAAGGCTAAAATTAAAGCAAATCTCAGATCAATAATTAAATAGCCAATATATATCAAAACCCCGACACAGACACTAACAATGATCTGACCTTGAATATAATTACTTAACGCATCATCCATCTCATCTAAAATATTCCCTACTTCACTTTGATATTTTTTCGGTAAGAATCCAACGATACGCTTAGGCAGACGCTTACCATCTTTTAATAGATAGAAAAGAACAAATGGAACGACGATTAATACAATTAAAATACTCGCGATGACTCCAAGGTAAGTTGTAATCTTACTTGCCACAGTAGTTAAAATATCTGTTAATCGACTTTCAATTCCACTTAACCATTTAGTGATGGCATCTTGTTCTGGTGAAACTCTGGCAAACCAATCACTTTCTTGAATAGCAATTAAAAGCTGATTAGCTTCTGCCACATAATTTGGAACATACTCTGCCAAGTTATTAATTTGTCGTTGTAACTCTGGGGTGACAATGATAATTAATGCTGTAATTATTCCAATTCCACTTAAAAATACTATTAATATCGCAAGAGAGCGTGGCATCTTTTTACTCATTAAATCGACAAGTGGTCGAGTTAAATAATATAAAATTCCTGCGATAATTAATGGTGTGAAAATAGTTTGTGCTAAAACAAATAAAGGTGCGAAGATAAATTCTATCTTTGTTGATAAGTAAATTATTAACATGATAATAAGGATCGTATAACCGACCCGAAACCATTTACTATCAGGCACTATGTCACCAACTCTCCTATATGTATTATTTATATTGTAATATAGTAAAATTTTCTAGTCTATACTTTCTGAACATATGTATCTATTATTTCCAAAACTAATAGAGGTAAACGTAGAAAAGCCGTGAACTTTTTGATGTTCACGGCTTACATATTTTTAAAAACGTTTTTGTTCTTCAATCCAGCTGTTCGCTTCTTGAACGAGTTCATTTTTTATGTTCCTCTTTGTGTATTCATACTGACGCTCTAATTTTTTTACTGGCGTGGTTGAGTAGCCTAATTGGTGTAGCCTTGATAAATAATTTTTGAAAAAGTCATCAAAAGTTTGGTCAATCTCCTGTTCAAGCTGCTCTGCTTTTTTTTCATACTTTAATATCGTCATTCCAAGTGTTAGTGGGTTGGTCTCTGTATTTAAATTACCAAGAACTTCAGTTTTTAATTGTTCGATATGATCCAGTGTTTCAGTCTTTAGTAAGTCAAATCGGGCTTCATATTGACTAACTACTGTTTCAAATTTTGGTTTAATGTCGTCTTTATGCTCTTCTATGTAAATTGCTTCATCTACCCAGCGGGGTTCTGATGGAGTTAGTGAAACTTTTGCTTCATTAATTTCTTTTTCTACCTCTAAATCTAATGCGTAATTTAGGTATTTCATTCCGTAATTGAAGGAAAAATAAAGCATGATGATCAGTAAAATAAACAATAATTTGCGCATAAGTTTCACAGCCTTTCCAATGGTGAACCGTCATTCGTTCTTTCTGTTTTCATCTTGGTCAAAAAATTAATGATTTATACGGTTCAAAATGGGGAAAATAACATTAGTAGTGCTTGATTTAGACAAAATTCGCCATATTTAAGTCTGTGAGGTCTCTATTTACATTCATAGTGGTATATCAGGGATATAGTTGTATTTACGTGGATATAGTTACTCATTCTATTTTTTGTATTGCAAGTAAAGAGTGGTAAAATTAATTTTGTGTCGAATTTATGAATTATATTTTATAAAAAGAAGGAGTTTTCACATTGAGTTCTGAAAGTGGACTGACAAGGAAAAAACTAAGTAAGACACTTAAACCGCATTGGGTATGGGCCATTGCATTAGGTTCTTCGATTGGTTGGGGGTCATTTGTATTACCAGCTGATTGGATGCAGGGTGTTGGACCTATGGGTGTCATACTGGGATTATGTATTGGTGCTGTATTAATGGCGATCATTGCAATTAGTTATGGTGTCTTAATAAAAAACTATCCGGTTTCTGGTGGTGAGTTTGCGTATGCGTTCTTAAGTTTGAATCGTATACATGCTTATATTAGTGGTTGGTTCTTAACATTGGGTTACATATGTATTGTGGCATTAAATGCAACGGCATTTGCCCTGATGTTGAAATTTGTATTTCCAGATTTCATTCAAAACATGAAAATGTATGAAGTAGCTGGATGGGATGTTTATTTTACTGAAGTCATTGTTGTGGCATTATTAGTTGGATTTTTTACATTCTTAAATATTAAAGGGTCTGGGTTATCCGGACGTATGCAATTCTTCTTTGTGTGTGTATTAATTTTAGGCGTATTTACTTTAACCGGTCTAATGACAGTTAACGAAGCAACATCATTTAGTAATATGTCACCAGCGTTTAGTCCGGAAGCAGCATCTCCACTTGCGGCGATTTTAACTATTTTAGCGATCGCGCCGTTTGCTTATGTTGGTTTTGACAACGTACCACAAGCTGCAGAGGAATTTAATTTTTCTTCTAAAAAAGCTTTAACATTGATTATGATGGCGCTATTGTTCGCAGCTATTATTTATTCATTTATGATTATCACAACAGCAGTAGCAGCACCGTGGCAGGATACTGCCAATGCAGGTGCATTATGGGGAACAGGTGATGTTGTAACCGAAATCCTCGGTAATGGTGGAATGATTATCTTGGTTATTGCCCTATCGATGGGAATATTCACTGGCTTAAATGGTTTCTTAATCTCTGCAAGTCGTGTGCTGTTCGCAATGGCACGTGGAAAAGTGTTACCTGAAAGGTTTTCTAGATTACACACGAAACACAATACACCTTACTTTGCGATTATCTTCGCAGCAATCGTTGCAATTGTTGCACCGTTCTTTGGTCGTAATGTATTAGGATGGATTGTTAGCATGTCCTCAGTAGGTGTATCAATTGCTTATTTCTACACATGTTATGCAGCATTTACCATGTTGAAGTGGAAGAAGGAAGATCGTAAATTTAATCCAGACTTACACATCGTCGGACCTGGTAAGAAATTCATTGCTATTATTGGGATGGTTTCAAGTGTGGCATTCTTGGCATTGTTATTAATTCCAGGATCTCCAGCTCAGTTAGGCACAGAATCATTTGTAGCATTATTAATCTGGGTGGTATTAGGATTTATTTTCTACCTTGTTAGACGAAGCGAATTACAAAGCTATAATCGGGAAGAATTAGCTTATCTAATTTTAGGCGAAGGTCAATTTAAACGTGGAGACGATGATAAATAGAGAAGAGGAGGCGGAGCGCTTTAGGGCGTTCCGTTTTATGTTTAACATATCCATTATCGTTCACTAATTACTGTATATTGGCTACTAATTTTGAGTTATTGGTCACTAATTAGAATTTTAGGACACTAAAATTGCCGTATTGGCCACTAATACATTGGTTTAAAATAAAAATCTCTCACGATTGGTTTCGTGAGAGATTTTATTAATTATTGTAGTGCTTTATAAGCGTTTAAGTGTCCGCTTCCAAAGTACTTAGAATCAGTGCCTGATACTTCATCAACAGCGTTATTTAGAAGCATGTGTTTAACTTCTGCAGGTGATAAATCACCATTATGTTGATCGATAATTAGACCAGCAACAGCTGATACTTTAGGCGTTGCCATTGAAGTACCTACACTGAAGTAATAACCAGTGTCAGAGCGGTTATCAGCGCTTAAATTAAATTCCCAATAATACATACGGTTAGCTAAATATTCATCTAAACGTCCTTGAGAAGCATACCAACTATATAAGCGAGTGTCTCCACCTACAGTTGCAATGTCAATTTGACCAGCACCATAGTTAGAGTATTGAGCTAATACATCCTCTGGTCCAGTAGCTGAAACGTTAACAACGTTAGAAAGTTGTGCTGGAACAGTTTTAGCAGTCCCGCGGAATTGAACGTTTTCACTACCGTATTCAGAATTTAAGTAATTCATTACTTGATTGTTGTTGCTTAAATCAAGTCCATCATTACCTGCAGCAACTACGATTACAGAACCTTTATTCTCAGCATATTTAGCAGCACGCTTATATGCTACATAATCCGCTACATCGTTACCAACATTTTCCCATTTGCCTGTTTCAGAGTTTTTAACGAATGTTTGTCCGAATAAATCCCATCCTCCAAGACTCATAGAAAGAACATCAGAACCATCATCAGCAGCCGCAATCATTGCATTGTAAATCCATGCAGATTCAGCCGAGCTTGTGCCGAATACACGATAAGCACGTAGACCTAGGTCTGGAGCTACACCTAACATACCATTACCAGCACCTGCGATTGAACCAGACACGTGACTACCATGACCATGTAAATCTACATAATTACCTGGGTCACCAGTTTCAGAAGGTTCAGTACCACGGAAACCGCCTGGAGGTACAAAGTTTTTAGAGCCAGGCATTAAGTTTGGAGCTAAATCTTGGTGTGTTGGATTAATACCAGTATCAATAACTGCAACTACAGTGTCATGTGAACCAGTATGTTCAGCATAGCTTGCACCATTTTCAGTGATTCGTTGAATATCCCACTGAATTGGCCAGAATCCTGGCATTTCCATACCAGCTTCTTCTAATAGGTCGCCATTTAAATCCCCTAAAAGGTCCCCATTAAAATGCCCATATAAATCTCCGTATAAATCTCCATTCAAATCACCTAATAGGTCACCTGAAAGATCTAAATCACCATTGAAATCAATGTTTTGAGTTTCAGGTAGGTTCCAAGATAGTGATGTGCTAGCTGCTTGAACTCCTTTAAACCCTTTAATCTGATTTAAATCACCTTCAGTACCTTTTATTTGGTAATATCCAATCTCAGGTACTTCATAAACAATCTCAGCATCTATTAAGGACAGATCACCTTTAAATTTCTCCACTTGAGCATTGTTTTTAAGAACAATTGAATAATAGTTCTCTTCAGTCTCCGCTCCTAAAGTAGAGAATGACATTAGTGCGATTGCGAGTCCCGCAATCAAAGCTATTAATTTACGCATTAAATATTTTCCTCCCCCAAATTATTTTTTAATGCACTTAATTAGATTCGTTTTTAAAAGAGTAAAAACCTTCAGACTATTGTATTAATTCACTAATAGGACAAAGTGCTCAGTTTATTATTAATAATAATTATAAAAAAATACTAATTATAATTTTGTGAAAAAATTTGGCTCAAAAAGTGAATTTTCATTACGAATTTGCAAATTATTTATCAACAGGTTAACCATTGTGTTCATTATATAACTATAATAAAATAGAAATTGACCTCGATCATAAAGGGTTATTTAGACGCTATCTTTTATTTGCCTCTCACTTGAGTGAGAGGTCTTTTTTTGTTTTTATACAAAAGAACTGTACCTCAATGAAGAGATACAGTTCTCTTTTCTTTATTATTCAGAAACACTAATTCTTACAATGGCACCTTCATTTGCTAAGCGCCCCTCGCTATTTGTCCAACCTGGCTGAATATACATCGCATACTCGCCACCCGACTTTAAGCTTGAGTTAGGAGATACTTCATAACGGTTATTTTCTAGAAAATCGACTTCAAAGTCAATCAATTCTCCACCTAACGTTGCCAGTTTCACTTTATCTTTAAATGTTTCAAGATCTGCTTTTTGATTTAATGTAATTTTAAATTGGTGATCTGGATTGATATCCTCTAAATGCTGAAAAACATTATACTCAAATACTTCATTTAACTGATCCCAATGCGCATCTTCAAGTGGTTGATTAGTTTTTATATGAGGTTCAACGCCAACACCGTCGATGATATTTCCAAATGGCGATAGAAATGTAGCAACTGTTAACTTAACGATACCACCTTCAGGTAAATCAAATAAGTTTTGCATACGTCCTTTGCCAAACGTTGTATTTCCAAAAAGAGTTGCTTTTTCATAATCTTTTAAAGCAGCTGCAAAAATTTCAGACGCACTAGCACTATATTCATTAATTAATAGATTCATAGGTTTCGAAAACTTTTCATCTTGATCTATGGTTTGAATCGTATCATGATACTCTTTAAAGTTAGCAACCATTGTCGTATCAATACCTTCAAACATACCCAGTAATTTTTGAGCTGAAGTTAATAATCCGCCTCCGTTATTTCTAATATCAACAATCCAACCATCGACACCGTTTAGTGCTTGTTTGTGTTGTTGAATCATTTGCGTTAATTCACCAGGGAAGGAGGAGAAATGTATATATCCTATGTTACCAGCTAATTTCCCTGATTGGACAATAGGTGCTTGAATTTCTTCTCTTTGAATATTTACATTAAAAGTTGTTTCTCCACGCTTAATGGTAAGATTAACTGTGGTATTAACATCACCACCTATAAGAGCCACCATTTTTTCGCTCGATGCACCATTTAGGGACTCACCATCAACCTCAATGATTATGTCGCCAGGTTCAAGTTCTGCTTGTTCTGCTGGGGAACCTGGAAAAACGTATTGAATGAAGGCGCCTTCTTGAACAACTTCAAATGAAATACCAATTCCTACAAAAGATTGTTCAATACTATTCATAAATTGATTGTACTCTTCATCGGTATAATATGTACTATATGGATCTAACTCATTAAAGACATCATCCACCGTTCCGTTATAAATCGATTCATCAACTTCTTCAAAATAGGCTTCCTCGATAATCGGTTTAACATCTTCAACAGTAATCGCAGAAGCCGGTATAGCAAGCATGGTCAGAAAAGATATAACAAAGCTAAAGGATGTCATATTTCTAATTATTTTTTTCATAAAATGTCTCTCCTTTAATATAATTCGACAAACCATATTACTTTATATTAAAATTGGGTATATATTTATAAGACCTTTACAATAAATCGTCCTCGTCTTATGATATTTTTAGGAGGTTTTTGTCACATGTCGAAAAAGAAACTAAGTATTTCCCTTGATGCGGAAGTGCATAAAGAAATTGAATTGCGTGCAAACCGTTTAGGGATTGCCAAAAGTGCTTTTGTGTCATTTGCCACTAATTACTTTTTACATCAGCTAGAAGCAAATGAAAAGTTAGTTGGGTCAAACGTCAATGTGTATGAATTATTAAGAAATAACATCGAAGCACAAAAAGATTATAAATAGATCAGAAATTCTCTCGTGAAAGTTCGCGGGAGATTTTTTGTATGTAAAAATAAATAGATCAGCTTCATGCCAGAAGCTGATCTTTAGGTTGCTGGTTAATTCTGAGGTGGGTAAGCTTTCCATTGAGATAAGTCGGCACTCGGTTTTTTAATTAAATTTTGAGGGAAGATGAAGTTCCATGGTTTGCTTGTGTTAGCAGACACTTTGAATTCTTCCATTTTAAATCCGCCTTGAGCAACAACATCTCCATCTTTATCTTCTACAACTAATGGAATCTGTTCTAAATTAATTTCTTTCTCACTTCCATTACGGATTAAGATCGTGACTTGTAAATTACCACTACCTAAAAACTTAGCATCTAACCCCATGAAGTTAACTTCGCCAGGTTTTGGAGGATTTACATTCTTAGTAATTTCCTCAAGTTTTTGCACATCCGCAGAACCTAACGAGTCTTTCCATGAATCGGCAAGTTCCAGTTGATGTTCCTTGCGTTTTTTCTTCAATTCAAATGCAAGCTGAAAGTCTTCAGTTGGTATATCAGCTAAATCAACTAGAAGGTCTTTTTTAGCAAATTCAAACACCCAAGGTCGACTAGATTCTGCTGGAAGTTCACCTAGTTTAGAAAGATTAAATGATTTGCGTGCTAATTTTCTACCTTCATGATTAAGTAAAACGATTGACGTTTCTTCTAATTTAATGGCCTTTGGTAATGAATGTCTGACAAAAGCACTGACAGAAACACCCTTATCATCAACTACATTCAGTTCAATACCTGCTAGTGATAGTTGATTCGGCTTAAGAGCTTCTAAGTTGTTATTTTGAAAACGAAATACATATAAATCTTCTTCCTCTATACGCCATTGAGGATGGATCGATAACTCTGGACTGACTTCTTGGTCACCTTCTTGGCTTTCAACCCCATCAACGAGTTGGTCGGCATCGATTGATGTATCTTTACCTTTACGTTTTTTGAATGGATTAATCATACGTTAGCCTCCTAGTTTTTTACCTTTGTACGTTGTTCTTTTTCTTTCTGTAATGAGGCACGGACTAAACGTGATAATTGTTCAGTCATACCTTGGCGAATTTCATTGAATGCATGCTGGAATAAATCGAAACCGTCTTCTTGATATAAACGAATTGGATCTTCTTGCTGGTATTGTCTTAGTCCAACACCTTCACGTAAACGGTTCATGCGCTCCAGGTGTTTAACCCAATGGTGATCCAATGTAGCAATCGCTAATTGTTTCATTTTGTGTTGCACAGTTTCTTCACTTCTATATGGCTCAACAAACTCAATATATTCGTTAATTATTTCAGTGATTTTTTCCTGTAAATCTTCAATATCTTCGTATTCTTGATCAGTTAGGTTGATTTCAATACCAGGGAAGAGGCGTTTTAATTGTAGTTCTAATCGATCTATTGGCCATTCTTCTGGTACTACCGTTTCAGGGCAATACTTTTCAGTTAACGTATAAATAAACTTCGGAATGTTTTCAGTAACCATATCAATTGCATTCTCTGTTTCAAGTAATTGATCGCGGAATTGATACACAACTTTTCGTTGGTCGTTAACAACATCATCGAGTTTTAAGTTGAATTCACGGATATTAAAATTACTACCTTCTGAAATTTTCTGAGTCGAATCAATAAATTTATGAATGTTTTTCGTGGTGATTCGACCTGACTTATCTATGTCAATTGATTCTAGCTTTTTCTCTTTATCTTCCTTAGCGAAACGATTAATAATGTCATCCTCTAAAGAAATAATAAATCGTGTTTCGCCTGGGTCACCCTGACGGCCGGCACGACCTTTTAACTGGTTATCGATACGACGGGCACCGTGACGCTCTGTTCCAATAACGCAAAGGCCACCAAGTTCTTTCACGCCTTCACCGAGCATGATGTCTGTTCCACGTCCTGCCATATTGGTTGCTACAGTGATTTGTCCTTTTTGACCAGCTAATGAAATTAAGCGAACTTCCTGTTCAACACTTTTCGCATTTAAAATCTCGTAATCTAGTCCAGTTTCGTCTAAGTATTCTGCTACTTTTTCAGATTGAATGATGGAGGTGGTTCCGATCAGTACAGGTTGCCCTTTAATATGACGTTCACGAACCTCATTTACAATTGATCTAAATTTATCATCTTTATTCACGTAAACGACATCATTATGGTCAGTACGTGCAATAGGCTTATTAGTTGGTACTTGAACGACATTCATGCCGTATACATGTTGGAATTCTTTTTCTTCGGTTTTAGCGGTACCTGTCATTCCTGATAGGGTAGGGTACATTCGGAAATAGTTTTGAATGGTAATATTGGCCTGAGTTTTATTTTCCTCAGTAATCGTTAGACCTTCTTTCGCTTCAATCGCTTGGTGAAGTCCATCAGATAATGTACGACCTTCCATCACACGACCCGTAAACATATCTACAAGCTTTACTTCGCCGTCCTGCACGATATAGTCGACGTCTTTTTCAAACATGACATAAGCACGTACGGCCTGAATCATATAATGATAGAGCGTTTGGTGTTCAATTTCGAATAAGTTATCGATTCCAAAAGCGCGCTCAACTTTTGAGATCCCTTCATCTATTAAACTTGTTGCTTTAGTTTCTGGATCGAATAGATAGTCTTCATCTGGCTTGAACGTTTTAGCTAGTTGTGTACAAACGCGTTGAAGCTTTTCACTACCTTGTGTTTTACCTGCAATAATTAATGGTGTTTTTGCTTCATCAATTAGCACACTATCAATCTCATCTATAATGGCATAGTGGTATGGTCGTTGAACTTTTTGACTCATGTCTTTAACCATATTGTCACGTAAAAAGTCAAAACCAAATTCAGTTCCAAGCCCATATGTAATATCAGCATTGTATGCTTGCTTTTTAGCAGATGGGGCCAATCCCGGAACATTAAGACCTACAGTTAAACCTAGAAATTCATGAATTTGACCCATTAGTTCTTTATCGCGCTTTGCTAAGTATTCGTTAACTGTAATGATGTGAACACCTTTACCTTCAAGAGCACGTAAGTAAGCAGGGAGGGAAGAAACTAGTGTTTTACCTTCCCCTGTAGCCATTTCTGCAATATGCCCTTCGCATAGCACAAGTCCACCAATCAATTGAACATCAAAATGTCGCATGCCTAGGACACGCTTTGATGCTTCTCTGACTACAGCGAAAGCATCTGCCTGAATGTCAAAGATTGATTTTCCTGACTCTAATTGTTCTTTGAAATACTTCGTCATATTTTGTAATTCTTCATCTGAGTACTTTGTATATTGATCTTCTAATTGATTTATAGTTTTGACGACTTTTTCATAGCCCTTTAATTGCCTATAGGACGCATCATTAAAAAATCTTCTGATATTGCTAAACATAGTTTAACTCTCCTAAATGTAGATTCTCATTGATAGAAACGTATAGTTACACAAATTTAATTATACTACACGTCGGATTTAATTTAAACGTCTGACATATATGTATATTTTGTACTATTTAGTCGATTGGTAATATATTGTAAAATAGGAACCATACAACGTATAGGTGGTGACAACTTGATGAAAAAAGCATTACTTTTTGTAACATTAGTGTTAACACTGGTAATATTTACTGGTGGACAAGTTTTAGCAGATGAATCACAGCAATGGATTAATTTTGGACACAAAAACAATGTAGCAATAGATAAGGAATGGACGATTACATTTAATGAAAAAATGGATCGTTCAACATTACATAGTAATTCCGTGTATGCGGTGAATGAAAATGGGGAAAAACTGTTTCTAGCAACCTATTTAAATGAAGAGAGGACCAAATTGAGAGTTTTACCTCCAGCAGATTTATATAATCCTGGTGAAGATTATACGCTTTACATAGAATCTGATGTTAAGTCAGCAGAAGGGTATAATATGAGAAATGGTTATAAGATGACTTTTTCGATTGATCCAACAGCGGAAAAACCTTATACTCTACCAAATAATCCTAAGGCTGATTTTTTTGGAACCGTTACGGCTGACACTCTTAATGTAAGAAGTGGTAAAAGTACAGATACGGAAGTGATCGGACAAGTATTCAAAGGTCAGGAACTTCCTATATATGATACTGATGGATTCTGGGTCGAAACTGAATTTGAAGGACAAACAGCCTATTTACATAAAGATTATTTGAAATTGCGTCATGTCAGTGGAAAATTACTTGAAGGACTTAATATCGTAGTTGATGCTGGTCATGGTGATTGGGATCCAGGTGCAGCAGTGAACGGTGCTGAAGAAAAGGACATTGTCTTATCTGTGACCAAAAACGTTCGTGATCGATTGGAAAGATTAGGCGCAAATGTGATTTTAACAAGGAATAATGATTATTTCTTGTCGTTGGAAGAACGCGTAGCACTATCTAGAAGTGTCTACAATGACCTATTTGTTAGTATTCATGCCAATAGCTTTTCAGATCCTTCTGTGGATGGATCTGAAGTTTTTTACAGTGATTCAAAATATGGAAATGTTGATGAAGGTCGTTTTCTCGCGATGGAACTTCAACAAGAATTAGTTCAAATGGCAGAAATGGATGATCGAGGTGTTAGAGATGCCGATTTTTGGGTTATATATAAGAATGGGTCTCCTGCAGCACTTGTTGAATTAGGGTTTATGACTAGTCCGTCTGATTTAGAGAAATTACTTAACTCAAATCATCGTTATCTATACGCTGATTCCATCACTCAAGGAATCATTGAGTACTTTGAACGATAAGAAAATTTTATCGTTAAATAATGCGCAACTTTTATAGATAAGGCGTCATAAAACGTATATAGCGACGAATAGTCTAATTGTGAAACTTTTCGTGAGCTATAACGTCTAATGCATAGGATGGGCTAAAATATCTTAACGAATGCTCATGTTCGTGGTATAATTTTATTTTAGTATGTCCGAGATTAGCTGGATTATACATGGATGTTATTACACGATTTAAAAAAAGCGATTATGGCTATTCTAATAGATAAGGAGGGCTTTTTATGGAATTTGAGTCCTTGTTACTGACATTTGTTGTTGCATTGTTAATTACGCCACTTGTTAAAAAGTTGGCTATTCAAATAGGTGCGGTTGACAACCCGTCCGGAAGAAAAGTTCATAAAAAAATTATGCCACGATTAGGCGGTTTAGCGATATATCTAAGTTTTATGATTGGTATGATTTTCTTTTATCCTGATTCGGTCTATACGATTCCAATTTTAATTGGTGGAACTATTATAGTTATTACCGGAATGCTGGATGATTTATACGAACTTTCGCCAAAATGGAAGTTGCTTGGACAAATCTTGGCTGCAGTTGTTGTGCTAGGTGTTGTTCAAGTTGAATTTGTTAACTTACCATTTGGTGGACAGTTATACTTCGGGATGTTAAGTATTCCAATCACCATTCTTTGGATTGTAGCGATCACCAATGCCATTAACTTAATTGATGGTCTGGATGGCTTAGCAGCTGGTGTATCTTCCATTGCATTACTAACTATTTCTAGTATGTCCATCATTATGGGGAATGATTTAGTTATGTTGATGGGCTTTATGCTTTTAGGGAGTACAGTTGGATTTTTATTTTATAATTTCTATCCAGCCAAAATATTTATGGGTGACACCGGAGCCTTATTTTTAGGTTATATGATAGGTGTCTTCTCGTTACTCGGGTTTAAGAACGTAACAGTATTCTCGTTTATTATTCCAGTAATCATTTTAGGCGTACCAATTTCGGATACGATTTTTGCGATGATTCGTCGTAAGCTACAAGGTCTACCGATTTCTGCACCAGACAAAAACCACTTACACCATCGATTACTGCAAATTGGTTTTAGTCACCCGGTAACGGTATTGCTTATTTATGTATTAAGCGGTATTTTTAGCTTGGCCGCTGTGCTATTCACTAAAGCTACAATGTGGGGGTCTTTATTACTCACGTTAGTTTTATTCTTAATTGTTGAGTTAGTTGTAGAGTTAACTGGCTTAATTAGTAAGAACTACCGCCCATTATTAAATTTTGTTAAAAAAGGCTTAGATATACGTCGATACTAATAGAAACGTCTGGCAATTCGCTCGTTTGCGGTGCCAGACGTTTTTTGTTTGTTGATGCAACTTGAGTATTAATTTAAATAGCTTAAGTACTATTCACAAAACTTGAGTACTAAAAATCTCAACTTGAGTACTTCGTTTATTTTTTGGAAGAATTTAATTTACTTCCACATCTTGTTCTACATATTTTTCTTCGCCAAGTTCCATTTCAATTTGATTTGAAGTTAAGTCAATGATCCAGGTTTCGAATACTTCTTTTTGGGCTATAGGTACATAGACATGAAACGTGACATTTTCTAAATATTCTATGTGATCTAAGAGGTATGAACTGCCTCTAAGTTCATTTTCTAGTTTTCCAATAAGTCCATAATCAGCTTTGATTAGAACTTCTTGCATTAATGAACGTTCGACAACACCAATATGTTTAATGGCTTCTGAAGTGGCACTGGAGTAAGCGCGTATAAGTCCTCCTGCACCAAGTTTAGTACCTCCGAAATATCGCGTAACGACAATAGTGGTGTCTTTTAGGTCCATTTTTTTCAGGACTTCTAGCATGGGTACACCAGCTGTTCCACTTGGTTCGCCATCATCCTGGGCTTTCTGGATTAAGTTTTGTTCACCAATCATGTAAGCTGAGCAATTGTGTGAAGCATCACTGTATTTCCTTTTTAAATCTAATATAAATTGTTGGGCATCTTCTTCAGTTTCTGTACGTTTGATGTGTCCAATAAACCGAGATTTCTGAATGACAATTTCATGAGATCCTTCTTCTTTAACGGTGAGATATTTTTCTAACATGTTATTGGCTCCTCTCCAAGTTCATTATAAGGAAGATAGGGAAAATGGGCAAAAGATGTTTTAAAGTAAAAAAAGTGATAAAATATGACTATAACCCCCACGAAAAAAGTCTTATAACCGAAATGGTATAGATATATTGGAGGAATTTGTGATGTCGGTTATTAAAGATAACGATCGAGCTTTAGACCAAGTCATTGATGAAATGATTAATGTTGTCTCAAATAGTAAAGATGAAGTCTTCGAAATTGGTGAAGAATCTCGAAAACAGCAAGATGCTTTAGATCAAGAAGTGAAGGAAATTAAGACTGAAGTGCAGAAGATAATTAAAGAAAGTGACGAACTTGAAAAAAGCCTTAAAGCTTCAAGACTTCGTTTATCTGAAGTAAGTAAAAATTTTAATCAATATTCTGAAGAAGAAGTGCGTAAAGTGTATAATAGTACGCATGAACTCCAAACTCAGCTTGTGGTACACAGACAAAAGGAAGTAGCTTTAATCAAGCGTCGCGATGAGTTAGAACAGCGAATTAAAGCTTTAGCTACAAGTGTAGAGCGAGCAGAAAACTTAATGAGTAAAATTAATGTAATTTTGACTTATCTTCAAGAAGATTTTAAGCAAGTTAATCAAGCATTAGAATCTGCTAAAGAAAAACAAGAGTTTGGACTCCAAATTATTGAGGCGCAGGAAGAAGAGCGCCGGAAATTATCGAGAGAGATTCATGACGGCCCTGCGCAAATGCTTGCAAATGTTTTATTACGTTCAGATATTGTCGATAAAACAATTAAGCAACGCGGTGTCGATCAAGCATTGAAAGAGATAAAAGATATGAAAGAAATGGCGCGCGGAGCTTTATATGAAGTGCGTCGGATCATTTACGATTTACGGCCGATGGCTTTGGACGACTTAGGGTTAATTCCGACATTACGAAAATATTTATCAACAATTGAAGACTATCATGAAATGAAAATTAACTTTGAAACAAGAGGTAAGGAAATGCGTTATGGGCATAAGTTTGAGGCTGCTGTGTTCCGCATGGTACAAGAAGCGGTTCAAAATGCAGTTAAACATGCCCAAGCCACATTAATTCGTGTCGTGTTTGAAGCGACGAACCAACGCTTAAATCTACTTATTGTAGATGACGGTATTGGATTTGATCAAACAGAAAAGAAAAACCAGTCATTTGGATTGATTGGTATGCGTGAACGTATAGAGATGTTGGACGGCGAATTGAGTGTCGAATCAGAAATAGGAAATGGCACTAAGGTTAAGATTTCTTTACCAAATGTTTACGAGGCTTAAAAGAAGTAATGTATCAGTTATACTTGAAAATGGAAACGTAAAACTGGGAGGTAAAATCATGGGTACACGAATCGTATTGATTGATGACCATAAATTATTCCGCGAAGGCGTTAAACGAATTTTAGAATTTGAAGATGGTTTTGAAGTCGTTGCTGAAGGTAGCGACGGATCTGATGCTGTAAATATTGTAGAAGAAACGAATCCTGACATTGTTATTATGGATATTAATATGCCGAACATCAACGGTGTTGAGGCGACAAGAAAGCTAATCGATCGTTTTGACGAATTAAAAGTGATTATTTTATCAATCCATGACGATGAATCATATGTCACACATGCTTTGAAATCAGGTGCATTAGGCTATATGCTTAAAGAAATGGATACTGATGAACTGGTTAATGCCATTAAGATTGTAAGTGATGGTGGTTCTTATGTTCATCCAAAGGTGACACACAACTTAATTAAAGACTACCACCGTATGTCAGCTATTCCTGGTGGACAAGTGGAGAGTGGCGGTTCGAGTAACGGTGCCTTTCAGCCTGTTGAGTACCGTAAACCTTTACACCTGCTTACCCGCCGAGAATGCGAAGTTCTGCAGTTAATGGCAGATGGTCAAAGCAACCGTGCCATTTCAGAAACATTGTATATTAGTGAAAAAACGGTTAAAAACCACGTATCAAACATTTTACAAAAAATGAATGTAAATGACCGAACGCAAGCTGTTGTGACAGCGATTAAAAACGGTTGGGTCGAAATGAACTAAAGAAAAGTCGTCGAAACGAAAAGTTTCGGCGACTTTTTGTTAATAGAGAAGCTTAAATTTCGGCGATGAATCGGGAACTTCTTATAATGCGTCCGTTTGATGATATTCTTGTTGACACAATAACGCGCTACTTAAAATCTGATTGAAATTGTTGTCTTGTTCCAAAGCTTTTAACTGATCACTTTTAACTTGATGGTTTAACCAAACATAAAAGTCTTTCTTTAGTTCAAAGTTAAAATCTTTTTCTACCTTACTCATCCACTGTTCACATGAATAGTCGTATAGAAAAAATTGTCCTTTGTGTTTGGGATTTGTTAGTTTGATGACACCAAGGCCGGATTTAAATGCTAAATTGAGATCAATGGGTTCATGTGTAGTAAACAGTTTGCGGTTAATACTGTATTGATTGATAACTGGATAAACAGCAGTAAATTCTTTGTTTATCGTTTTCAGGTGGGATTCTAATATGTTGCAGTCCAACTTAATAAATTCGTTGAAGGGCTTGTCTGCATATTCAAAATAAGGAAGTAATTGATGCCGAACTTGGACCATATAAGATAAATTTATATAGTCCTTGTTTTTCTCTAGTCTGTGATTAGGTTTCAAAAGGGTTATAGGACTCAATTAACTCACCTCGATCCACAATTTTTATGAGTTAAAGCTATCCTGTTTAAGACTGACTTTTTGCTCATTAGGTGGTTGTAAACCCCTTAATTTTATCTCTTGTTCAATGAGCAAAATAAAATGGTTCTCTAAATTTAATGTTTTCGCATTTGAATACAACTTGATTAACTCATGATCGCTTAAAGCGTACACTCAAAACACTCCCTAACCATCGCCCGAAGATTTAATATTCCTTCACTCACAAATAGGCAGTCTCGCCGAATGGCAGAGACTGCCTGCTTGTCTCACTCCTTTCGACAACTCGGCGATCATAGTAAATTTCACCTTAGACCCGTAGTTTTGCGTCCTTACCTTTCAGCAAGTTTGCCCTTTTCGATTCGTGACTTTCGTATCTGTATGTTTAAATCTATCATATCTAACAAACAGGGCTAAGTAAAGTATATTTATGCAAAAATCTAAATATTTCGACATTAATTTCAAATTAAGTAATTAAGCTATTTATAGTGCGTCGTGAATAGGAAGGAAGACTTAAGAAGTGTTTTCTGATGACGGGAATTTAATTAGTGTCCGATACAAAGAATTTAGTGGCCAATACGAAAAAATTAGTGGCTTATACTTTCGATTAGTGTCCAATTTATATAGGTTAGTGTCTAATAGTAAATAATTACTAAAACATACTCTTCCATTTTTTGAGATTTAATTATATAATAATACCGAAAATTAATAGTTTTTCCTCAAAAATCCCTTTCAATGGAGGTGTGATCTTGATCATTAAAAATCATGAGCCCCCACACAAATTACTAGTCGCAGAATCCCTCAAAAGGCGGCTAATAACTCAACATCATTTTTATGGTAAAGTTAATGAGATTTTTCTGATGGAACGTGCAGGTTTCTTTGGAGAATTGAAGGTGGATTATCCATTAAGTAAACTTAACTTCAAACACGTGATTGCACACGATTTAAGGCTTCCTTTTTATCAAAACTACTTTCAAATGGACACACTTCTATTAAACCCTCGCATTCTATTAATTTTAGAAGTGAAAAACCTTCCTGGAATAGTATCCTTTGATTTAACTGCAAACAAAATGATCCGTACTCGAGATGGAGTAACAGATTATTACGATGACCCTGTCATTCAAGTGAAAGAACAAGCCTTCCAGTTGAGTGAATGGCTTGAGACGCATGGGTATTCTAATGTGCCAATTGAATATTTAGTGGTTATGGCAAATCAGGAAACGATACTAGACATAGACTCTTCATATCATGAACATTTAGAGAAGGTTGTTCCAATTTATGGGCTTTCACAGAAAATCCGTTCAATTTATTCCTCTTATTCCACAGATTTCATTACTTATTCCAACCTTTTTAATCTCGGTCAATTAATGGTGGACCACCACACTCCAGCAAAAGTAGATTTGATGAAGAAATTAGGAATAACAAAAGAAAATCTGATTAGAGGGGCTTTTTGTCCTAAATGTAGTGCAGTACCGATGATGTGGAAGGGGAGGCGGTGGCAATGTTGGAGTTGTAATCATCGTTCTCTTACAGCACACTTACCTGGTCTTAAAGATTATTATTTATTGTTAGGTGATCAAATCTCTAAACAAGAATTTATGTGGTTTATGAACTTAAAGAGTGATCGTACGGCAAAACATTTATTAAATAAAGAGAACCTAATCAAAAACGGGAGTGCTAGAGGTATTACGCATGAATTAAATTATAATTTAGAAAAAGATTTTAACGATATCATATTTTAATGGCCGATACTTAGAAATTAGTGTCCGATTTTCATGAATAATAGCCAATACTATTAAGGTAGTGTCCAATAAAGGGCTGGCATTTTCGATTTTCCAAATGGCACTATAAGTTTTTTAATATATATAGTAAAATTATAGTTATAAAAAAGGGAGGTAGAGTGAATGAAGACTGTTGTTGTGACGGATAGTACAGCATACATACCGCAAAAGCAACTTGAAGAGCTGAATATTCATGTGGTACCGCTTTCTGTGACGTTTGGGTCGGAATCATATCGTGAGATTTATGATATTACAACGAAAGAGTTTTATGAAAAAGTTAAGACATCTGACGAGCTTCCGAAAACATCGCAACCGTCGATTGGTGATGTACTTACGAAGTATGAAGAGTTAGCTGAAAACTATGATACTATTATTTCAATCCATTTATCGAGTGGGATGAGTGGAACTTATCAAGCGGCGGCTTCCGCAGCTCAAAGTATCGAAGGAGCTAACGTGCATCTGTTTGATACAGAAATTAGTGCGATGGCTCAAGGTTTTTATGTACTTCGTGCAGCTGAAATGGTCAAGCAGGGTGCAGAGCCAGAAAAAACCATTGATGAGCTTGAAAACATTAAAAAAGAAATGCGTGCTTATTTTATGGTAGACGATTTGCGTCATTTGCAGCGTGGTGGTCGCTTAAGCGGTGCGCAGGCTATGGTTGGAAGCCTTCTTCAAATGAAACCACTTCTTCATATTGAGAATAAGACGATTGCCCCTTTTGAAAAAATTCGTACAAGCAAAAAGGCGTTCAAGCGTATGGAACAGCTGTTAGCAGAAACGGCTGAGGAGGCGGAAGAAGTTAAGGCGTGTATCATTCATGCTGAGCGCGAAGAAGCAGCAAACAAGTGGAAAGAGGATCTTGAAGCGAAGTATCCTAATGTTAATTTTGTTTTAAGTTATTTTGGTCCTGTCGTTGGAACACACTTAGGTGAAGGCAGCTTTGGCCTTTGCTGGTATAAAGTCAAATAATTATTGAACTCATTTATTTTTAATTCCAGAAAAGACAGGCGCCCTTGCCTGTCTCTTTTCTTTATAGGAGAGATGATGATTGAACCTAGAAACATTAGCCTCGCAATATGATGGAAAACTTCTATTAAAACAAGAACTCGATGATTCTATTTTTAATGAATTAGTAAATAAAGGTCTGATACAAAAAGTGTCTGGTATTCAAAAACGATTAGGCTTAACGACGTGTCAGAGGTGCTTTAATCAAGAAAATAAGTACTTTGGAAAAATGCCTATGGATATTATTTATTGTAGAAGATGTATCATGATGGGGCGGGTTAGTGAGGTCGAGCCTCTGTATTACTGGTTGGGGGATTCACATGGTGTTGAACCTATTGAAAAAGCGTGTCAATGGAAAGGTGAGCTAACGCCCTTACAACAAAAGGCTTCTGATGCGATTATTGATACTATTGAAAGAAAAAGTCGTTTGCTTATCAATGCGGTTTGTGGAGCAGGTAAAACTGAGATGCTTTATGAAGGGATTGAAGCGGCCATTGCGCAAGGCCTGAAAATCTGTATCGCCACACCGCGAACGGATGTGGTAAGGGAATTAGCCCCTAGGCTGAGGCGAGATTTTCCGAGAATCCAGTCAGCAGCACTTTATGGTGATTCAACCGAGCTTGATCATGGTGCGCATTTGGTTATTGCAACCACTCACCAACTCTTGAGGTATCGTCAGGCCTTTGATGTCATCATAGTCGATGAAGTCGATGCCTTTCCGTATCATAAAGATAAATCACTTCCGCAAGCAGTAAAAAGAGCGGCGAAACCAGAGCATGCGATGATTTACTTAACCGCTACTCCTCGAACAGACCTCAAAATTAAGTCGGCACTTCATTTAATCCAGACGGTTTCAATTCCGATGCGCTTCCACGGACACCCCCTTCCAGTACCAACCTTTAAATATGTTAGAAAACTAGAAAATCAGCTTCTTGATCAAAAATTACCTCAAGCTATTCAGCGATGGATTTATAATCGAAATGGAAGAAGATATTTGTTATTTGTGCCCACGATTGAAATGGCCCACCACTTATCAAGACTCCTCAATAACACCCCTTATGTTTTTGCAGAAAGCCCCAACCGTAAAGAACTCATCCAACAATTTCGTAATAAAAATATCAGTGCGCTGATTACCACAACTATTTTAGAACGAGGAGTGACTTTCCCTTCCATTGATGTTGCAGTTATAAAAGCTGACCATCATGTGTTTGATGTAGCTGCACTAGTACAAATCTCAGGTCGATCTGGAAGAAGCGCAACTGATCCAACGGGTGATGTCACATTTTTCTATGAAACGAAAACGAATGCTATGGTTCAAGCGAAGCAATATACGTTAAAGAAAAATAAAGAAGCAAAGGAGTATATGAGGTAAATGCATTGTTTGATTTGCTTTAATACGCTTCATGAAGACACTACTTGGGCGACGTTGTTTGAGTCTAAAGAAGAAATTGTTTGCGAATCGTGTAACGAAAAATTTGAGCGATTGGACTTAGAAAAACATCACTGCCAAAGATGTATGAAACCAATATCTCATGAAGTGAATCTATGCGGTGACTGTGTAGCTTGGCGAGAACGCATGGGTATAGACCCGTTATCTCGAAACATTTCAATCTATTCTTATAATGAAGACATGAAAGACTTAATGGCACGATTCAAATACCGTGGCGATTATGAGTTAGTTAAGGTATGGGAACAAGAAGTAACACAAATCTACCAGCACTATTTCGCAGGAAATGATTTTACTATTGTCCCGATTCCATTATCCGAAGAAAGACTCTCAGAACGAGGCTTTAATCAAGCAGAAGCCATCGCGCAATTAATCGGTCCCACTCAATCCCTTCTCATTCGTAAACATTCTGAAAAACAATCAAAGAAAACGAAGTTGGAACGAATGCGCACTAGCAATCCATTCCGTTCTAAAATCCGGAACGCGCCTCGTCACATTTTGCTAGTCGATGACATCTACACAACGGGAACAACGTTAAGGCAAGCAGGACAAGTCCTCTTAAACAGTGGTGCGCAACAAATTTTTTCCCTAACCTTAATACGTAGTTAAAAAATTCAAAGAACGACTTTGTGATTCGAGGTTTTTGTCGATATAATAGATAGAAAGAATGTACGAGGAGGAGTAACATGGGGGAATTAGCGAATTGCCCGAGATGTGGGGCATTGTTTTTAAAAGGGGCACAGGATGTTTGTAAGGACTGCCACAATGAAGAGGAAGAGAAGTTTGATACAGTCTATGCGTTTATCCGTCAGAAAAAGAATCGTATGGCGACCGTTCTGGAAGTATCTGATGCAACAGGGGTTGAGGAATCTCTAATTATGAAGTGGGTTCACAAGAAACGTCTGCATCCGGCATCTTTTCCGAATTTAACTTATAAATGTGAGCGCTGTGATAATCAGATTTATGAAGGGAATTTATGTAAGGATTGTGCTGAGGAACTGAAGAAAGGTTTCACAGATGATCAGCCGAAGACAATTGCTGAACAAAAAGCTGAACAAGATAAGAAAAGAGCTTATATTAATATGACTGAAGAAAAAGAATGGAAGCGTTAAACATTTTTCGGTTGTTGCCGATATAATTGTTAGATAGTAAGTCGGTAAAAGAGGTGAAATGAATTGAAAATTAATCCATTAAATAACACCAATCTGAATCCATATAAAAAGAATATTCAAAAACAGCAGGACGTAAAGAATGCTGGGCAACCTCAAGATAAATTAGAGATTTCAAATCAAGCGAAGCAACTACAGGGCAATAATAGTATTGTAGAGGCAAGACAAGAGAAAGTGGACGAATTAAAGAAACAGGTTCAAAACGGTGATTATCAAGTAGATCCGAAGAAAACCGCAGAGAAAATGATTGATTTTTGGACGAATCGACGGTTATAAGGAGAGGGTCCTTTGTCTATTCAAAAGATTACCGAGCATTTAGAGAAATTATATCAGCTGAATGAAAGTTTATTAACTTTGTCAAAACAAAAAACAGAGCTTGTGAAGAAAAGCAAGATCGATGAGTTCAACGAGCTGCTGATGAAAGAACGTAAACATGCTCAGGCAATTGAACAGGTTGAAGCAAAACGAGTGGAATTAACTGACGAGTGGTTTATGAAGCATGCGCCAAATACGAGTGAAAAAACTTTGAGTCAGATGATTGAACTGGTGGAGGGCGAAGCTGAGAAAGAAAAACTTCAAACTGTTTATGAGAATCTGATTGTTAATTTAGCTGATTTGAAGCAACAGGAAGCATTAAACCAAGATTTAATTCAACAGTCGTTACAGTTTATTGAGCTTTCGATGGAGATGTTCCAACCGAACTCAAAAAACATGAACTATGATAAGCCTAAAGGACAGCAGGGTAAGAGTTCGAGTCAATCGGTATTTGATTCGAAAGCTTAAATAGAGCGGCTGATTATTGTCTAGCGCATTACGCCCAACGACTGGGTGACTTCCCAAACGAACCTACGATAAGTCAACATCGACTCGTTACCTCGTCGTGTTTCCTTTATCTCAGTTCGTTCGGTCCAGTCACTGCGTCGTTAATCGGGCGCATGCGCTTTTCGAAAAAGGAGCGAGACATATGCCTTCAACTTTTCACGGATTAGAAGTTGCTCGACGCGCGTTATTCACGCAGCAGTCGGCATTACATACAACAAGCCATAACATTGCGAATGCCAATACGGAAGGTTATTCGAGACAGCGTGTTAACTTTGAACAGACAAGTCCTTTCCCTGCACCGGGGCGTAACCGTCCTGAAATTCCTGGGCAAATGGGAACTGGGGTTGAAGCGGGTCAAATCGAACGTATTCGTGATGAATTTTTGGACTTTCAGTATCGCAGTGAAAATAATAAAAATGGGTATTGGAGCGAACGATCTGATGCGCTTAGTCGCATGGAAGATATTATGAATGAGCCGAGTGATCAAGGGCTAGCTAAAGCGATGGACCAGTTCTGGAAAGCAACTCAAGATTTAGCGACTAACCCTGAAGACGGTGGTGTTCGCCGAGTGATGCGTCAACGGGCGACATCTCTAGCTGAGACATTTCAATACGTTGACCAATCTTTGAAGGACGTTCAAGGTGAACTGAAAAATCAACTCGAAGCCAATGGTAGTGAAGTCAACGCAGTTCTGAGTCAAATCCAGGAACTTAACGATCAAATCGGCCGAGTAGAACCGAATGGGTATTTACCTAATGATTTATACGACAAGCGCGATAATTTGATTGATCAGTTATCAGAGTTTGTGAATATTAAAGTTGATTATGTTGGTAGTGGTGGAAACTCAAAACCTTCTGCGATGGGGAAGGCGGTTATCACCCTGGCGAATGATGATCGACAAGCGATGCAGTATGACTCTGATGGCGATGGAACAAAAGACAGTGATATTCAATTAATTACTAGTAACAATAAAGTTCAAGACTTTAGCGTGGATTTCAATAAATACAATGGGCAAGAACTTGTGTCGATGATTAATGTTAACGGTGTGGATAGCAGTGGGAATGCGTTCCAAGTAAACATTGATCCATCAGATTTCAACTCATCTGGGCAATTACGAGCTGTGATGCATGCGAATGGTTATGTTGACGTTGATGATGTTAATAATCCTACGACCTTTTCAAATGAAGGTGGGGATTATTATCAGATGATTAGTGATTTGAACAAAGTTGCTTTTGAATTTACGAAAAAATTCAACGAGGTCCACAGACAAGGTTACGATATGAACGGCAACGACGGCAGAAACTTCTTTGTTACAGTTGGAGGAGCTACAAGCATTGACGAAACCAATGCGGCATCAATGATTGACTTACATCAAGATATTAAAGACAGTGAAAACAACATCGCAGCTTCAGCTGATGGTAATCCAGGTAATGGTGAACATGCCATAGAATTAGCAGAAGTTAGAGATTTAAAAACTGTCGATTTAAATGGAAACTCCGTACAAAAATATTACGAAGGTATGATTGGTGATTTAGGCGTACAAGCTCAAGAGTCTAACCGAATGGCGAACAACTCTGAACAACTTCTTACATCAGTAGATAATAATCGTCAATCAGTAAGCGGTGTTTCTTTAGATGAAGAAATGGCAAACATGATTAAATTCCAACATGCATATAATGCAGCTGCGAGAAGTATGACAACGGTAGATGAAATGCTTGACCGAGTAATTAATCAAATGGGAATCGTTGGAAGGTAGGTGAAAACTGATGCGCGTCACACAAGGTATGCTTAATAACAATATGCTAAGAAATATCAGCCAGGGTTATGAACGGATGGACAAGTATATGGATCAGCTATCGACTGGTAAAAAGATTAACCGTCCATCAGATGATCCGGTTGTGGCAATGCGCGGCGTTAGTCATCGTTCAACTTTAGATAAAGTTGAACAGTATGAGCGCAACATCTCAGAAGTACATAACTGGATGGATAATTCTGATGAGGCTTTGAATGAAACGGGACAGGCTTTGCAACGTTTGCGTGAATTAACAGTTCAAGCAAGTAACGATACGTATGATAATAACCAGCTTAAAAATATTAATGAAGAAGTGAAACAACTTACTAATCACATGAAAGAATTAGCAAATACGAAAGTAAATAATAAGTATATTTTCAATGGCACGGATACCACGCAACCACGTTTCAAAGAAGACGGTACACTAAATGATGCAGCCAACATTTCTAATGCAGCAGTAAACATCGAAGTTTCTGACGGTATTCGATTACAGGCAAATGTAAACCCGGAAAATGTTTTTAGTCAGCAATTATTTGATGATTTGCAGGAACTTGGAAATAAATTAAGTGATCAAAATACAGCAGGCGCTGATTTAGATGAGTATATTGGTAAAATTGACGAACACTTTCAAGGCTTAGTCAATGAACGTGCTGACCTTGGTGCACGTATGAACCGTGTTGAAATGGTGGAAGATCGAGTAAGCCAGCAGAAGGTCGCTACCACTAAACTTCTTTCTGACAATGAAGACGCGGATATTGAAGAAGTTATCATGAATTTGAAAATGCAGGAGAGTGTTCATCGTGCATCATTAAGTGCAGGTGCTCGAGTCATTCAACCGACTTTAATGGATTTCTTACGATAATAAAATGCTTGGACTATCTGTGTGAAGCAGATAGTCTTTTTAGCATAAAAGGTGAGTAGCTTATGGACTTCCCACAAATTCGAATACAGTCACAACCAGCGAAAATAAACATTCAATTGACTAAGGGGCAACAAACCATTCAACAACCCAAGGCAGAGCAATCGATTCAACAGCCTAAAGCTGATTTACAGATTAAAACTACACCTTCAAAACTGACGATTGATCAGAATCAGGCATGGAAAGACATGGGTTTTTTGAGTTCAGTTGAAGCGGCAGAAGAGTCTGCTCAACGGGGTTATCAGGATTTATTAGCTGGAATCGCAAGACGAACTCAAGAAGGCGACCAACTTATGCGTATTGAAAATGGTGGGGATCCAATTGCCTCCATCTCTAAAAGTAATGCCAATCCACCAATGAAAGAATTTAATATTGGATGGATCCCTTCTGCAGGATCAGTCAAAATAAACTATCAGCCATCCGAAGTGAATATAGAGTCGAGAACCAATAAACCAATTATTGAAGTACGACCTCGTAAACCAATGCATGATTATCAACCAGGTAATGTAAATATATCAATGCAACAATATCAAGATTTGCAAATAGATTTTGAGAATTTGAAATATAAGTTTTTAAATTTTGAGAAACAAATATAAAAAAGAAGTGGTGAATTATGAATATTCAAACGTTATATTTTGGCGAAGTACAAATTGACGAATATCAAGTGATTAAATTTCAAAGTGGAATCCCTGGCTTTAATGAATTTAAACAGTTTGTTTTATTAGATATTGAAGACAATCCTATATACAAAGTGTTGCAATCGTTAGACGAAGAAGGACTTGCATTTATTGTGACGAATCCATTCTTAATCTATAAAGGCTATGAATTTGACTTAGATGACGCAGTGGCTGAACAACTGGAAATAAAGACAAAAGAAGATGTTTCAATTTTTTCAATTGTGACAGTTGAAGAACCTTTCGACCAATCCACTATTAATTTAAAAGCACCTATTATCCTTAATCTAAACAAAGGTTTAGGGAAGCAAGTAGTATTAAACCTAGAAAACTATCATACTAAACATTCAATTAAAGGGGGGGAGCTCAGTCATGCTCGTACTGACTAGGAAAGTAGGGGAGTCGATTCAAATTGGGGATGACATTCAATTAAAGGTCGTTTCTGTAGATGGAGACCAAATAAAGGTGGGCATCGAAGCTCCCAAATCCGTGGATATTTATCGATCAGAAATCTATGAACAGATTAAGCTAGAAAACGAAGCAGCCATCCAAATGACAAAAAATACACTAAATTTATTAAAAAATACAAAAAAAGACTAAAAGAATGTTTCACAATGTCGATATAATACATGTAAAAATAATCAGTCACAAGTCGGCCGACAAAAGACTGTTTATTTTGCCACAAGGACGTGGTGAAAAAATAACTTTATATTCAGGGAGGAATATATACAATGAGAATTAATCACAATATTGCAGCATTAAATACTTATCGTCAATTATCTAATGCAAACAATGCTCAACAAGGTTCAATGGAAAAATTATCTTCTGGTTTACGTATTAACCGTGCTGGAGATGACGCAGCTGGTCTAGCTATTTCAGAGAAAATGCGTGGACAAATCCGCGGTTTACAACAAGCAGAAAGAAACGCTCAAGATGGTATCTCATTAATTCAAACTGCTGAAGGTGCTTTAAACGAGACTCATAGTATTTTGCAACGTATGCGTGAGCTAGCAGTTCAAGCATCAAACGACACTAACACAGACACTGACCGTTTTGAGCTTCAAAAAGAAATTAACCAGTTAACAGAAGAAATCACTAGAATTGGTGATAATACTGAATTTAATACTAAAAATCTATTAGATGGCTCTTTTTCAGGTTCTTTCCAAATTGGAGCAAATGAAGGACAATCAGTATCACTCGACATTGGGGATATGACTTCTGATAGTTTAAATGTTACTGCTGATAGTGCTGTATCTGTAGTTGATAAAGGCTCAACAGATATGACTGGAAGTTCAAACTTAGATAAACTTGCAGGTGGAAGTTACTCAATTGAAGTTGCAACAGACGGTAGTGCAACACTTTATGCTGATGATGGGACGAGTGTTGCAACAGGTTCAGTAACGGACACTGCTTCATCTGATGCTTCTGTATCTTTCTCTGTTTCTGGTAGCTACACTGCTGATGGATCATCTTCTAGTGTATCGATTACTTTAGCTGATACTGATACAAGTTCTAGTGGTGTAGCAACTACTGCAGGTACTATTAATGTAAATGTATTAGAGCAAGGTCAGGGTATTAGTGTAATGGATCAAAATGATGCTGATTCTGCTATTACATCAATTCAAAGTGCTCTAGATCGTGTTTCTGCAGAGCGCTCAAAACTGGGTGCATATCAAAACAGGCTAGACCATTCAATTAATAATTTGGGGACTTCAGCTGAGAACTTAACTGCAGCAGAATCTCGTATTAGGGATGTAGATATGGCAAAAGAAATGATGAATCAAACAAAGTCATCTATACTTGCTCAGGCATCTCAAGCAATGCTCGCACAAGCCAACCAACAGCCACAGGGAGTACTTCAACTATTACGTTAAATTTTATTAAAGGCCGCCCATTTTGGCGGCCTTTAATAATTTAGGCTCTATAATATTGGCTCTAAAATATATGTTGGGGTACAGGTAATTTACTGATAAATAAAAAAACACGCAATCTCCTAATTTTGTTAAACTTTATTTAGACCAATAAACAAGCTCAAAAGGAGATGCGTGTATTATAAACAAATGAAATTGAGTACTTCGTCAAACCACCTTTGCTATTATCTTTTAATTGATAAAGAGCTATATTTCTATTGGAACTACATTAATGGTCCTAAGGATTTTCTCTTATAGTATCATCACCTTTGAATTCATCAATGCAACAACTTCAATAAAAAGAAATTATTACACCAACAATTTAAAGATATAAAAGTTCTAGTCGTATAAGTTAGGAGTGAGCATTTACTTATCCCACATTCGAAATAGAACAATAATTTAGGAGTTGATTAGATTGAAGACTATAAATTTAGATATAAGTACAAAAGTTAGTGTAAAACTTAATGAACCAATCTTAAATTATTTGGGTGGAGTAAACCCCAAAACTGAGTGGGAAGAGAGGACAATTGCTGCACATAAAATTCCTAGTAAGGAAATAAGAGATAAGCTTAAAGCTGAAAAACAAAAAGCAGAAGAATATATACATACTCAAGAAGGTGCAACAAAGGTGAAAGAGTTTGCCACTGAAACTACTAATTTATTTAATAAAATGTTAGGTAATCCTGGATATGCATTAGAATATATAGGAAATAAAAGGTTTGTGTTTATTGGTGGAGCAATGCGTACCGGCGGAACTTTTCTAGAACAGAAATTATTTAACTTATTCGACTTGAACATTAAAGAATACAACTTACATATTGTACACGATACATTACCTAATGGTGTGGCAATTAGGCATATGCATAGACCCCCTAATTATTACTTAGTACTTTTCGAAATAGCCGAATTCTTAGTTTGGGCTAAAAGAGAATTTAAAAATTCTTCTATTATTATAAAGAAAAGATCATCTTTCGAGACTATACTACCATTTCTTTATAGTATATTCGGTGATCAGGCTAGTTACTTAATTACAGTAAGACATCCTATTCCCTCGGGCTATTCAATGGCAAAGAAAAGAGGATTTAAAATAGATGCACATGATAGCCCAGATTGGTGGGAAAAATTTGTTCGTTCAAATGATCCTATTACTGAATCAGATTGGAATAAGCTGAATTATATTGAACGTTTCATAAAATACTGGCAATGTTCATATGAACTAGTAGCCAAGAATAGGACTTATAATCAAAACATAGATATAGTCACCTACGATCAACTTAGTTTTGAAGAAACTCTTAATAATATCTCAAAAAAATATAATGGGCATGAAGTAGATATGACTGATTTCAATTTAATTGAGAGACATTATAACAAAGCTTGGTCTGCAGATGTATTAGGTGAATCTATTGAACGAGTAAGAAGACAATGGAGTATAAGTGGATTAGAATTTCCGGAATTAGAATTAAAATAAGCTATCCTTAATAGTGATAGCTTATTTCTATAAAGAAGTAAACATTATTGTGAAATTGCCGATATAAATGTAAAGATAATTTGGATGAGGAGTTGTGTTTAAAATGGAGGCAAGTCCTATTTTAAAAGGATCTCAACTCCTGCAGAAATCTAGAGAAAATGAACCATTTACACCAGTCAGGAACCGATCCGTCAAAGAAAGTTTAAAGGAACATCAAGAGAAAGTTATAAAAAAAGAAGAATCTCTATCTAAGGATGAAGCAATTAAATTAATAGAAGGGTTAAATGATTTCTTAAGCCCAGTCGATACACAATTAAAGTTCGAGTTTCATGATAAGTTGGATGAATATTATGTAACTCTTATTAATCCTGAAACTAAAGAAGTAGTTAAAGAGATTCCACCAAAAAAATTGCTTGATGTTTATGCTGCAATGGCGGAACAATTAGGTTTTATAGTAGATGAAAAAGTCTAATAGGAGGTGTCTAAAGTGAACAACATGCGAATTGGTGGTCTTGCCTCTGGGATGGATATCGATAAACTTGTTAATGATTTAATGAAAGCTGAACGTATTCCACTTCAGAAAATGGAACAAGATCGAACATGGATGACTTGGCAACGAGATGCTTATCGTGAGATGAACACTTTATTATACGAACTTGATCAACAAGCTTTGAATTTAAAATTAGATAAAACTTTTAATTCGAAGTCGACAACTTCTTCTCAATTAGACTCAATTACAGCAACTGCGACAACAGAAGCAAAAGAAGGAAGTTATGAAATTGAAGTCAAACAATTAGCAACAGCTGCTATCAATGTTAGTCAAAGTGGTATATCAGCTACTAATAAAAAAATAGATCCTAATAACTCATTGCAAGCTGAAGCAGATGCTGGTAATTTAGCTAATACATTAGTAACAGGCCCACTTGAATTTACAGTTTATAGAGAAGATGGACCTCAAGATTACTCTATTAATGTTCAGGGGTCAGATTCACTAAATGATGTTTTAAATAAAATCACTAACCAAGACAATGGAGTAAGAGCTTTCTATGATTCCCAAACCGATAAAGTAGTTTTAGAGCGAACTGAAACAGGTGATTATAATCAATCAAATAACTATTTAGGAGCTGAAATTGCGTTTAATGGTTCAACTTCTTCTGGATTTTTTACTGAAACTCTGCAAATAAAGAATGGTGATAATTCCACGGGGACTTGGAAAAAGGTTGAAAAAGGTGGAACGAACGCCGAATTCATTTATAATAATGCCCTTACCTTGGAGTCAAGTTCCAATTCATACACATTAAATGGTATAACATTTAATTTTTCTGACAAAACAAATGGTAATGCAATAATTTCAGTAAACAGCAATATTGATTCTACAGTTGAAAAAATCACAGGTTTTGTAGATAAGTATAATGAATTAATCGAAAAGTTTAGTGACCGGTTAAACGAAGAACGTTATAGAGACTATAAACCACTTTCTGATAAAGAAAAAGAAAGTATGACAGAAAAACAGGTTGAACTTTGGGAAGAAAAAGCTAAAAGTGGTTTGTTAAGAAATGATGGTATTTTACAGAATAGCTTATATGATATGCGACGAGCATGGTATAGCGAGATTGAGAACAATAATGATAAGATTAATTTAATATCTGATATTGGGATTACCACATCTTCTAATTATTTAGAAAACGGGAAATTAATCGTAGATGAAGAGAAATTAAAACAGGCATTACGTGAAGATCCTGATGCTGTACAAAACCTTTTTTCAAATGACAATAGCGGAGAATCCCGTGGAATTGTTAATCGATTAGAGGATGTTATGAAAAATACTATGAGTCGTATTAATGAGCGTGCAGGAAAAAGTTCTTATGTTTTCTCTCAATACACTATAGGCAGGAATATTGATGATCTTAATGACGAAATTAATCAGTTTGAAGAAAGGTTAACTAGTGTTGAGAATAGGTATTGGAATCAATTTACTCAAATGGAAAAAGCTATTCAACAAATGAATCAACAATCAGCTTTCTTAATGAATCAATTCGGCGGTGGAATGTAAAAGCAATTGTTTGGGGGAGTGTAAAACTATGAATAAACCATATCAAACCTATCAACAAAATTCAGTACAAACGGCATCACCTGGAGAATTAACCTTAATGCTTTATAATGGATGTATTAAATTTATTAAAGTTGCAAAAAAATCTATTGAAAACAAAGATATCGAAGCTAAAAATACGAACATTCAGAAAGCTCAAAACATTATTAGTGAGTTAATGGTAACGTTAAATCTAGATACAGATGTATCGAAACAAATAATACCGCTATATGATTACGTTTATCATCGTCTAGTTCATGCGAATACGCAAAATGATGTTGAAGTTCTAGATGAAGTACAAGGTTTAGTCGAGGAATTCCGCGATACTTGGAAGGAAGTTATTAAATTGAATCGTCAACAAAAAGTGAGTGGAGTGAATTAATGCCAGCCCTTCAAGATTTGTACGTTTTGACAACTCAGATGGTAGATAAGTTCGAAGAAGACCAGAACGAAAATAGAGAGGAAATGGTTAAAACCTTTAATTTTTTCGTAAATGAGCGTCAGAAATTATTGAAAGAAATCTCTGCTCCCTATTCGGAAAAAGAACTGGAAATGGGACAAGAACTCGTAAGGTTAGACCAACAATTAAAACTTTTAGTCGATGATTATTTTACAAAGTTTAAGGTTGACATGACTAAACTTAGTAAAAAACGTCATTCGAATAAAAAGTATGTAAATCCTTACGCAAATGTTTATGGTACTGATGGAAGTTTTATAGACAAAAAAAATTAGGTGATTATTTGACAGAAGTAAAAGAAGAGACAATTGAGTTAATGAAAAAATATTTGACGATGTTACAAGGGGTAGACGAAGCGCTACAATATATATCAATCAATACAGATATTGAAGGGTCTGCATTTCCACAAGTTCCACAAATTTTCGAGGATACTCTAGAAGCCCTTCAACAAATGAACAGTGCTCATGAAATCTTCCAAAAAGAAATTGATGTAAAAACGGAAGCTCAAGAGTTTGATGAGTTCGTCCAAATTTTATCTTATTGGAATCAAATGCAAACTAATAGTGAGAAGCAACAATTAATTCAGGATCAAGCTTTCCCAAAGTTCAATGTTTTCAAAAAACATATAGAGAAACGCCTAAATGAATATGTGATGCATTAATTAAAACTCAGGAATTTCAATCTTTCCTGAGTTTTTTATATTAAAAAGCCTATCTGGTAATATCTAGCCCTTTAAAGAAATGTATTATTTGTTAGAATAAAAATAAAGATATAGTAATCCCTACATGTACCCCTTAAATATATAAAAGATTTGAAACAAAAATTTTTTCGACAAAATATTTTAAATTTTTCGACCGTTTATGAAGGGATATTTGAGGGAAATGTAGAATATAGATTACATATCTTGAAAGGAGGATGTGCATATGATTTACAACGTTAGAGGAGAAAACATCGAGGTAACGAATGCGATCCGAGACTATGTAGAGAAAAAGATAGGTAAGCTGGAAAGATATTTTGACACACCGCCTTCATCAGAGGTGCACGTGAACTTAAGTGTACACAATGATGAACAGCGCATTGAGGTGACAATCCCAATGACAGACTTGTTATTGCGTGCAGAGGTGAGTCACAACGATTTATACGCCGCTACGGACTTGGTGGTTGATAAGTTAGAACGCCAGATTCGTAAGCATAAAACTAAAATTAATCGTAAATTCCGTCAGAAGGGTGCTCCAAAGCACGTATTCGCGGAGATGGAAAGAGAAGCTGCTGCAGTGGCAGTAGATGAACAACCATCAATTACTGATGAAGAAATACAAATTGTTAAGAAAAAACGTTTTGATTTAAAACCAATGGATGAGGAAGAAGCGGTTTTACAAATGGACATGTTAGGTCACACGTTCTTCGTCTTCGAAAATGCCGTAACTGGTGATACAAACGTAGTTTATAGACGTAATGACGGCAAATATGGTTTAATCGAACCAAACGCATAAAATATATAATTAATCCTCTCGCACAGGTTGCGAGGGGATTTTTTGTGACGTTGACCATAGGTATCTTAGTAACTAAATGTGCAAACTCGGCAACTAATCCGATGAACTCAGAAACTAATTTTCACAACTTTAATACTAAAATAATGAACTTGGTCACTAATATGTCAAACTTGGTTATAAGTCAATCAATAGTAAGTAAATCAAATCCAATAAAAAAACTTTAAAAAATATAAATTATTAAGTTTTTTCATTTTCGACATCAAACTACATTAAACTCGTCAAAAATTCATTCAAAAACCTTAGTTTCCGCTAGCGAAACGGGCATTTTCGTGCATGTGACAAGACAATTTCACCGTGATATAACTATATCAACAAGATCATGAAGGGGGAATGCGAAATGAGCAACTTCACTCCGATAACCAGATGCCCCGGTTGCTCTGAATTAAAAAAGTATGTCGATCAACAAGCAGAGTTGATTTCCCAATTAATGAAAATTATTGGACAGACCCACGAAAAGCTTGTCGTGCTTGATAAGCGCGTCCAAGAAATATCCTCACTTGAACATATGTTATACACTTATTCCGTTTCCGAGTCGCCCAACTCCTCTACCCATTCAGAAATTGATTAACCCTCCAACCCTTATGGTCTTGTTGAAGGTCAGCTACAAAATTTAACTGGCCTTCTTTTCTTTTTTACATAAATGACTATCGACAATAATCGTGAATATACGCTGTCTCATTGAGTTGTACCGAATTTTCTTTAGTGTTATCATTATATTTGGATTAATGTAAACGAAACAGAATTAGAGGTGCAGAGTATGAGGCAGTTATTGACTAAAGTTTTTGGTGATGGAAACTCAAGACAATTAAAGAAACTTGAAAAAATTGCTGATCAAATAGAAGAACTTGAACCAGAGATGCAACAGTTATCTGATTCTGATCTTCAAGCAAAAACAGATGAATTAAAAAAACGTTATCAAGCTGGTGAATCATTAGATGATTTATTAGTTGAAGCGTATGCAGTTGTGCGTGAAGCGGCTGTTCGCGTATTGGGTCTACGCCCTTATAAGGTTCAGTTATTAGGTGCAATTGCTCTTCACAATGGTGATATTGCAGAGATGAAAACAGGTGAAGGTAAAACTCTCGCTTCAACGATGCCAGCTTATTTAAATGGTATAACTGAAAAAGGTGTGCACATTATCACAGTTAATGATTACTTAGCTGATCGTGACTCGCATGAAATGGGTGAACTCTATGAATGGTTAGGACTAACTGTTGGTCTAAATACGAATGATCTTTCGAAAGATGAAAAGCGTGAAGCTTACGCGAAAGACATCACGTATGGTACGAATAATGAGTTTGGTTTCGATTACCTGCGTGACAATATGGTTCTATATAAAGAAAAAATGGTACAACGCCCTCTACACTTTGCCATTGTCGATGAGGTCGACTCGATTTTAATCGATGAGGCGCGTACGCCACTGATTATTTCGGGTTCTCAGAAGCGTTCACAATCAAACTATATGCAAGCTGATTCGTTTGTGCGTACGTTGAATGGCGAAGAAGATTATTCTTATGATGAAAAAACGCGTAATGTTCAGTTAACGGAATCAGGTATTTCAAAGGCTGAAAACTACTTTAATATTGAAAACTTATATGATTTAAATAACGTATCGTTAACACACCACATAAACCAGGCGTTACGTGCGCATGTCGTTATGCAGCGTGATACCGATTATGTGGTTCAAGATGGTGACGTGGTAATTGTTGACCAATTTACGGGACGTTTAATGAAAGGTCGTCGTTACAGCGATGGTCTTCACCAGGCGATTGAAGCTAAAGAAGGTCTACAAATTCAAAAAGAAAGCATGACACTTGCGACGATTACGTTCCAGAACTTTTTCCGTATGTATGATAAATTAGCTGGTATGACGGGTACGGCAAAAACTGAGGAAGAAGAGTTCCGTAACATTTACAATATGAGTGTTGTGGCAATCCCAACGAACAAACCGATTGTTCGTCGAGACTATGCTGATTTAATTTATAAGTCGACTGAAGGCAAATACAAAGCGCTAGTCCAGGATATTAAAGAACGTTATGAAAAAGGACAGCCAGTTCTAGTAGGTACGGTTGCTGTTGAAACGTCTGAATTGATTTCTCAGCTTCTGAAAAAAGCGGGCGTGAAACACAATGTGTTAAACGCGAAAAACCACTTTAAAGAAGCAGAAATCATTCAAGAAGCGGGAAATAAAGGTTCCGTGACAATCGCGACAAACATGGCCGGTCGTGGTACGGACATTAAACTAGGTGACGGTGTCATTGACCTAGGTGGTTTAGCTGTTATTGGTACAGAGCGTCATGAGTCACGTCGTATTGATAACCAGCTTCGTGGTCGTTCGGGCCGTCAAGGTGACCCTGGTGAATCACAATTCTATCTATCTATGGAAGATGAATTAATGCGCCGCTTTGGTTCTGAAAATATGCGTAGCATGATGGAACGCCTAGGTATGGATGACAATCAGCCAATTGAGAGTAAAATGGTTTCTCGTGCGGTTGAGTCAGCTCAGAAACGTGTAGAAGGTAATAACTTCGATGCACGTAAACAGCTACTTGCTTACGATGATGTGATGCGTCAGCAGCGTGACATTATTTATGAACAGCGTTTCCAAGTGTTAACGAGTGATAATTTGCGCGAAATCATTATGACTATGATTCGTTCGACAGTGGACCGTAATGTTCAAGCTTATACTCAGCATGATGAAGAAGAGAAGTGGGAATTAGACTCGCTTGTTGATGTCATTCATGCGAATGTGCTTGAAACAGATGAGGTTTCAGCAAATGATTTAAAAGGTAAAGATCCGGAAGAAATCACTGAATATATTATGGAAATCGTTCAGAAAAAGTATGATGAGCGTGAAGAAGAATTAACAGATGATCAAATGCGTGAATTCGAACGCGTTATTTTACTTCGTACGGTTGATTCGAAGTGGATGGACCATATTGACCAGATGGATCAGCTTCGTCAAGGTATCCACCTTCGTGCCTATGGTCAAACCGATCCATTACAAGAGTACCAAATGGAAGGTTTTTCGATGTTCGAAGAGATGATTGCAGCGATTGAGCAAGAAGTTGCGAAGTATGCGATGAAGGCACAAGTTCGTGATAACTTACAACGTGTCGAAGTCGCATCAGGAACGAAAGCCATTGCTGGTGGTCGTCAAAACCAAGAGAAGAAACGCAAGCCATATATTAAAAAAGAAAACATCGGGCGTAATGACCCATGTCCATGTGGTAGTGGTAAGAAGTACAAGAACTGCCACGGTAAAAGTGAATAATTTATCGAACCCCAGATTGGCTGTTACAGCTAGTCTGGGGTTTTTAGTTATATTGAACTAAATTATAAAATGGTTCATTTTCCTTTGAATTGCTGTGATAACATTTCTCTAATACATCTAGTATTGAGAGGGGAATACATCATGTTTAGAAAAAAACTTTTGATTGGCACATTAACTGCGTTATTATCAGTTGGACTTTTTTATAGTTCAGTCAATGCTGAGAGTGTTTTTACTGATGTTGATGAAGACTATTGGGGATATCCAAGTATTACAACATTAGTTAATCAAGATATTATAAATGGTTTTCCTGATGGCACTTATCGACCTGAACAACCTCTAAGCAGGGCGCAAAGTGCGATTATTATTGGTAAAACTTTAGAAATAAATCCAAACATTACACCAACGCATTCGTTTACTGATGTAAACGGCAGTGTGAGTGGTCATCAATATGTGTATGCCTTAGCTGAAGAGGGCGTTTTTGCCAAAGTGGATCAATTCAATCCTAATAATCCGTTGACCCGTGCTCAAATGGCTAAAGTGTTAGTGGAAGCGTTTGATCTACAAGCTGAGGGAAATGTTCAAGTAAACTTCAGTGATGTAGACCGTGACCATTGGGCTTATAGCTACATAGATGTCTTAGTTGATACAGGTATCACAGCTGGAACTTCAGAATTTACTTTTAGCCCAAGTGAGTCTGTCACCAGAGTTCAAATGGCCGTGTTTGTTGATCGAACGTTAAGGTATTTAAATGGGGAAAAGCCTGTTGTTGATGTACCAGGCCAAAACGACCGTCCTCAAGAGTATTATGCCATTGCTGATGAGATCCTAATGCTGACTAACCAAGAAAGAACAGAAAGAGGATTACCTGCTTTAAAAATCGATACTGAACTACAAGAAGTCGCGATGGTTAAGGCTAAAGATTTTGATGTAAATAAATACTTTGCTCACACATCTCCAGTGTATGGCAGTCCATTTGATATGATGGGTGAATTTAATATTGACTTTAGATCTGCTGGTGAAAACATTGCATACGGGCAACCGTCTGCAGCATCTGTAGTGGAAGGATGGATGAATAGTGAAGGTCATAGAAAAAATATATTAAACGGCTCATTCACTCATATTGGTATTGGATATTATAAAGATGAAAACGGAAGACCATACTATGTTCAGATGTTTATAGGAAAATAAATTTTGTTGGAGGATCTAATTTGATTAGGTCCTTCTTTTATTTTTTATTAAGGGCCTCGCCGCTTTGCCCCTTAGCACTCGCCACAAATCGAAAAATCATTTATTGTTTTTACCCAGATTTAAAGTGGTATACTAACATTAGTTAATACATAGTTGAGGTGAAGTTTTATGGATTTATCAGAAATTAAAGATCAGCTGAATAAGCTGCAAAACAGACTAGAAGACTTTAGGGGGTCTCTTTGACTTAGATGAAGACCGCGAACGAATTGCAGAACTCGACCAACAGATGACAGCACCAGAATTTTGGGATGATCCATCTGCTGCTCAAACAGTCATTAATGAATCGAATGCGTTAAAAGATCGCGTTAATAAATTTGAAAAAAATGAAGAAGACCTTGAAAATCTGGAGGTCTCTTATGAATTAGTTAAAGAAGAGAACGATGAAGAGCTGTTCGAAGACTTGCAAAGTGAAATCAAACGAGTAATTGATCATTTCAATGAATTTGAATTAGAAATTTTATTAAATGAACCATATGATAAAAATAATGCCATTCTTGAAATTCACCCAGGTGCTGGTGGAACTGAGTCTCAGGACTGGGCTGAAATGTTACTTAGAATGTATAAGCGTTATGCTGATAATAAAGGTTTCAGTGTTGAAACATTAGATTATTTACCAGGCGATGAAGCGGGTGTTAAAAGTGTAACGCTCCTCATCAAAGGCCACAATGCCTATGGGTATTTAAAAGCTGAAAAAGGTGTGCATCGATTGGTGCGTATTTCACCATTTGATTCTTCAGGCCGCCGTCACACATCGTTTGCATCATGTGATGTGATGCCTGAATTTAATGATGAAGTCGAAATCGATGTAAAAACTGAAGACCTAAAAATCGATACCTATCGTTCAAGTGGTGCAGGTGGTCAGCACGTTAACACAACTGACTCAGCTGTAAGGATTACGCATACACCGACAAATACAGTTGTTACTTGCCAATCTGAGCGTTCTCAAATTAAAAACCGTGAACAGGCTATGAAAATGTTAAAATCCAAATTATATCGATTGGAAATTGAAAGGCAGCAACAAGAGCTGGATGAAATTCGTGGTGAACAGAAAGAAATTGGCTGGGGAAGTCAAATCAGATCTTATGTTTTCCACCCATATAACATGGTAAAAGATCATCGTACAAATAAGGAAAATGGTAATACTCAAGCAGTCATGGATGGGCAAATAGGCGAATTCATTGATGCTTATTTACGCTCAAAAGTTAAAGGATAATTTTTGGACAAACAGGGTAAATTATAGTTACTTCATCCAAAAGGAGGTAAAACTTTAACATGAAAAAAATACTTATGGGTGTTTTTAGTGTAATGCTTGTATTAGCTGCTTGTGGCGGAGGCCAAGATGATGATGGTGGAGACACTGGTGGCGATGGCGGTACTGAAGAGTCTGGCCAAGAAGAAACAGGTAATGGCGACAATGGTGGCGACGGCGGTACCGATGGTGAAACGGCGCAAGCCGGTGAGCAGTTATACCAACAAAACTGTTCAACATGTCACGGCGCTGACTTATCAGGCGGTGTAGGACCCAGCCTGAAAAATGTTGGCGATAAATATGGTGTCGAAGATATTGTTGGTATTATTCAAAATGGTAAAGGTCAGATGAATGCCATTGACATTAGTGAAGAAGATTCAAAGTCAATCGCTGAATGGTTAGTTAATCGTTAAAAGTAAGAAAAATGGAGTAATAGTCCTTGGAATAGTATCTAAGGACTATTTTTTTATGCCAATTTATTTAATATTATATTAAATAAAGACAAAAACCCCCATGTTTACAAAAATTTTTACGAAAATTATGACTTTTGAAAAGAAATCTTAATAAAAATCCCCTAAACATTTTGTCATAACGTGTTATAATGTAATATATATTAACTAGATTGGAAGAAATAGATAGATTTTCATGTACTAGTCAAGGCAAAACTTGTCGTTTTATGATATAATACATACAATTAAAAGAATTTTCAGAATATATTCTTTTCTTCTGCAACAGGAGGGTACAGATTACGCCTATGATTGAAATGAAAGAAGTTTTCAAAGTGTACAAAAATGGTGTGACTGCTTTAAACGGGGTGGATGTTACAATCAATCAAGGTGACTTCGTTTATGTGGTTGGACCAAGTGGTGCGGGTAAAACATCGTTTATTAAAATGATGTACCGCGAAGAAGTTCCATCTAGAGGCAATGTATACATAAATGGTGTTGAAATAGGTGGGCTTAAGAAAAAGGAAATCCCTTACTTGCGACGCGATGTGGGAGTGATTTTCCAGGACTTCAAGCTGTTACCACGTAAATCAGTTTACGAGAATGTAGCTTTTGCTCTTGAAGTTATTGAGGAAAACTCTAAAAAAATTCGTAGGCAAGTTATGAAAGTGCTTGAGCAGGTGGGTTTAAAGCACAAAGCAAGATTTATACCCGCTCAACTATCTGGTGGTGAACAGCAGCGTGTAGCTATTGCGAGGGCAATTATTAACAACCCAAAATTAGTGATTGCGGACGAGCCTACAGGTAACTTAGATCCCGAGACGTCTTGGGAGATTATGCGTATTTTTGAAGATATTAATTCAAAAGGTACAACAATTATAATGGCGACACACAGCCAAGATATTGTTAATCAGTTGAAAAAACGCGTGATTGCTATGGAGAAAGGACAAATAGTAAGAGACGAGCATCGAGGGGAATACGGTTATGAAGCTTAGTACGATGGGAAGACACCTCAGAGAAGGTTCTAAAAATATAATAAGAAATAGTTGGATGACGGTAGCTTCGGTAGGTGCAGTAACGACAACTTTAGTATTAGTTGGGATATTCTTAACACTAATGCTGAACTTAAATCAATTAGCACAAAATATAGAAGACGAAGTTCAGATGAGTGTTTATATACAATTGACTGCAGATGAGACACAGATTAATGAATTAGAAGAAAACATTAAACAAGTTAACAATGTAACCAGTGTTGAATTTTCTTCAAAGGAAGAAGAACTGGACAAGTTAATTAAAGATATGGGTGAAGAAGGTGAGCAGTGGAAACTGTTTGAACAAAATAACCCACTAAACGATGTTTTCATTGTTAGAGCAGAAGAAGCTAGTCAATATAAAGCTATATCACAAAAGGTGAAAGAGTTTAGTAACGTTGATGATGTAACCTACCAGCAAAATACAGTTGAACGTTTATTGACGTTCAACAAATATGCTCGATACATAGGTTTTGCGTTCATCAGTGCTTTGATATTAACAGCGATATTCCTAATCTCTAACACTATTAAAATGACGATTATTGCTCGTCAGGATGAAATTAGCATTATGAAGTTAGTTGGGGCTAAGAATAGTTTTATTCGTTGGCCATTCTTTGTAGAAGGTATGTTAATGGGAATGCTAGGCTCGATTATTCCGATTGCATTAGTCTTATTCGGTTACAAGTATTTATATACAAACTTTAATGACCGAATTAATATGAGTTTCGTAGAATTGCTACCTTTCGACCCGTTTGCATGGCAGATTTCGTTATTACTTCTTGGTATTGGAGTGGTTATTGGAATCTGGGGAAGTGTGATGAGTGTACGTAAATTCTTAAATGTATAACAAAATAGAAAAACATAATAAGAGAGGAGCTTACTATTGATCAAAAAAGCACTCAGTATTCTGGCAGTAATGGTCATTGTATTCGGAGTATTTACATCGTTGAATGAAGATCAATCAGCACAAGCAGCTCAATCATTGGATGAAATTGAACAAGAATTAAAAGAAATTGAACAAGAAAAGCAACAGATTAATGGTGAATTAAGTAATTTGAAGGAGCAAATGGCTCAAGTTCAATCAGAAAAAAATACGGTTGAAAACAAATTAGCGAACTTGAACTATCAAATTAGAACAAAAGAAGCGGAAATAGATTTAAAAGAAAATGAGATTGCCCAAACTGAAACGGAAATTAGAGGACTAGAGAAAGAGATTGCTAGTTTAAAAGAAGAGATAGCAAAGCTTGAAGCAAATATTGTAAAGCTAAAGAAAGAAATTAAAGAGACTGAACAACGTATCGCAAAACGTGAAGAAATTTTAATCGAACGCTTACGTACGTTACAACGTAATGGTGGTTCCATTAAATACTTAGAAGTTATTATGGGAGCTAAAGATTTCGGTGAGTTTATTAGCCGTACATCAGCAGTGAACAAAATAATGGACCAGGACCAGAACATCCTTGAAAACCATTTTGCTGATAAAGAAAAACTGGAAAAAGACAAGAAAGCTGTTGAAGAAAGCAAACAGGTTGTAGTTAAGAAGAAAGAAAAAGTGCAAGCAAATAAAGCTCAAGCAGAGCAGAAGCGTAATAAATTAGTAGCTAAAAGAAATGAATTAAACCAATTAGTTGCTAGTCTTGGTGATAAGAAAAAAGAACAACAAATTGTTTTAGCCAGCTTAGAGAAGAAAGAAAATGAAATTCACCAAATTCAATTATCTGCTAAAGAAGAAATGAAATTAATTAAGCAGCGTGAACGTTACTTAGAGCAGGCGAAGAAAGTAGCAAGTGGAAATGGTTTCATCACACCTTCAACGGGTTATATTTCGTCGCATTTTAATCCAAATCGAGTTCACCCAATTTATAAATATCCACGTCCACACAATGGACTAGATATTGCAAATAGTCGGGGAACTGCGATTAAAGCAGCTGCATCTGGAGTCGTTTATAAAACATATACTTGGTGTCAAAGAGGAAACATGTCTTGTGGTGGCGGATTCGGTAATGCTGTATTTATTACCCACAATATAAATGGTAAACAGTATGATACTGTTTATGCTCATTTATCTGGAGTCAACGTGTCTGAGGGACAGACGGTAACTGCTGGACAATTAATTGGTAGAATGGGATCAACAGGTGCATCTACTGGCGATCACTTACACTTTGAAATTCACCCAGGTGGTTATAAGAACCCTACGAACCCTCTAAACTATGTTTCAGCACCTTAATCTAATTAATAAAGCATCACACAAATGTGTGGTGCTTTTATTTTCATTTATTAGTACCTATACTATTATTTAACCTTTATCATTACATCTTAAACATTCAGTGATATAATGATAAAATATACATAATTTTGGTTAGAACATTGGGGTGAATCCATGAATTTAAGTAAAAAACTTTTAGTTATGATTGTAGTACTTTCTCTACTTGTTGGAGGAGTTGTAACAGCAGTTACATTGGAAATAATTAATCAGGATGAAACTGTAGAAAGTGATTCTAAACAAACAAATAATGATGACGAATCTTCTAATGAAGAAGAGCAGCATCAAAATAAAGAGTCAGATAAAGACAATAATGAAGAAGTAAGCTCCGATATGGAGATTATAAGCTATGCCATGAGCTTATTAGAAGAAAATTATGTTGATGAAATTAGCCATGAAGAATTAATTGAGGGAGCAATTGAAGGGGTTGTAAATAAATTAGATGACCCTTATAGCGAATATATGGATCCCGAAACTATGAAGCAGTTCCAAAGTCAAATTGAATCAACATTTGAAGGAATCGGTGCTGAAGTAACGAAAAGAGAAGGTTATATAACAATTGTTACACCATTAAAAGGAACGCCCGCTGAGAAGGCAGGAATACGTCCTAATGACCGCATTATAGAGGTGGATGGTGAAAGTTTAGAAGGCTATACAGTATTTGAAGCCGTGACACTGATTCGTGGTGAAAAAGGTACAGATGTAACGTTAACGATTGATCGCCCTGGCGAAGAACAGCCATTCGAGGTGGTCATTACACGAGATACGATACCACTTACAACAGTCTATTCAGATGTTCAAACTCAGGATGGCAAAAATGTAGGTGTCTTACAAATCCGTTCATTCTCTGAGAAAACGGCAGAGGAATTCAGAACGGAATTAGAAAAGTTAGAAACGGAAGAGAATATCGAAGGGTTAGTTATAGATGTAAGAGGTAACCCAGGTGGTTTATTAAATTCAGTTGAAGATGTATTAGGTCATTTCTTGGGTGATGAGCAACCTTACGTACAAACAACACGTCGTGACCAAGATCCTGAACCACTTTACTTGAAGAAAACCGGTAGTAAGGACTATCCAATTTCAGTTCTGGTCAATGAAGGTAGTGCATCGGCTTCTGAAATTTTAGCTGCTGCGATGAAAGAAGTTGGAGAATATGAGGTTGTTGGTACGACGACATTTGGTAAAGGTACCGTACAACAAACGATGCGTCTTGGAGAAGGTTTATTAAAGGTTACAGTTATGAAATGGTTAAGCCCCGAAGGTAATCCAATCAATGAGGTTGGGGTTGAGCCTTCTGTAGAAGTGAAACAGCCTGAGTATTACTATTTAACCTTAATTCAAGCTGAAGAACCGTTAAAAAGAGATGCTAATGGAGAAGAAGTGGCTAAACTTCAAACAATGTTAGAAGGTATAGGTTATCAACCAGGTCGAACTGATGGATATTTTGATGGTCAGACTGAAACAGCTCTAGAAAACTTCCAACAATCAAATGATTTAGAAGTTACAGGCGTCTTAAATGAAAAAACGGAAGAAGCACTAGAACAACAAATCTTAGATGCTGTTAATAACCCAGAAAATGATCGCCAATTACAAAAAGCAATAGATGTATTATTTGAATAAAGAATAGAAGCTTATCTGCATTAAAAGAAATGCCCTCCCTTTCCGCGGGCACGGCTCGAGCCTCCTCGGCAGAAAATCACTGCCTGTGGGGTCTCGAGACTCGTGCTGTTCCCGCAGGAGTGTCGGGCATTTCTTCATTTTTTATTCTATAATATATAATCGAAGTTCCATCATTTCTCTGATATTATATATTTGATTAAGATTACTTACTTTGGTTTTCCACAAGATATTATTTAAATCACTTCCTATTATTTAAGTCACTATTTATAATGAAAGTGAAGGATTTATAGTCTAGAATGCCGAATATGTTTGGTAATGGATTTTACAGAGCGGGGGTTGGCTACATGGACTTGGAATGGCTTAAAGAATTCGGGCTGGGATTATTATGGGTGTTTGCCCAACCGTTATTATATATTGCAATAGCGTTTACTTTTTGGACAGGCTATTATCGTGTTAAAAATGACCGTAAAATGTTTGGTCATAGAGTGTTCCCGATTGGTGCAGAATGGCATGGGACGATGTGGCTTGGCATTATGTTTGGGGTTATTTTATCAACTTCATTAATACTTAGTGGGTCGCTTTTAAATTATCAATGGTTATTACTAATTTCTACGATTGTATTTGTGTTTGCTCTTAGTAACCAAATTTGGTTATTATCGCCTATATATACAATTGGTTTAGCCTTGATAGGAGTTTGGTTATTTGGAAAATTTAGTGCTGAACCGAATGCCTGGTTCAGTCCGTTGTTAGAAGTTGATTTAGTTTTAATCAGCTTCTTATTAACCAGTTTAGTAATTGCAGAAGTTATCCTAATACGACTGACTAAGCGCAACAAAACATTCCCTGAAATGAAAAAGGGGGATCGTGGAAAATATATTGGTGGTCATCATGTTAAGCGTTTAATGATGGTGCCGTTTTTTGTGCCTGTACCTAATGGCGTGTTGGAATTAAGCATGTTCAACTGGTGGCCGATGTTTAGTATAAGCGATACGTTTGGGTTGATGTTGTTTCCGTTTATCATTGGTTATAGCCAACGTTTTGGGGGGAGTTTTTCAGAGATTGGTGCCAAGCGTACTTCTAATGCACTGGCGATTTTAGCCTTGGTGTTAGTCGGTGGTTCTGTAGCTGTGTATTTTTATCCAGAGTGGACAATTGCACTTGGCATTATCGCAATCGCTGGACGGGCTTTAATTCATGGAGTGACACATTATTTAGATTTAGAAAAACGATCAATTTTCACCCCGAAGCAGGACGGTATTATTGTGGTTGGTATTATCCCAGGTTCTCCTGCAGATGAAATGGGAATACACATCGGTGAAAAGATTGAAAAGATTCATGACATCGAGGTCACAAATGAACACGAGTTTTATGAAGTGATGAGTGATCATCGAACGTTTTGTAAATTAGCAGTTAGAGATTTTAACGGTGAAATTCGATTTGTTCAGCGTGCTTTATATGAAGGGGAGTATCATGAACTAGGTTTAATTTTTGTTAAAGAAACACCTAGATTCACGTTAAAAACTGAAGAAATTAGTTAAGCTCGAGTACACTAGTATTCGAGTTTTTTCAATTTATTATGGAGCCACATTCTTTGCAAATTCCTTTATCCCAAATTATCCTAATAATACAGAAAAAATTTAACAAACAGAACTTTTGTTCGTGTTTTATGTTATACTTAAATATAGAAGAAATAATAGTTTTAATAGATACTTTTTAAATTGGAGTTGGTGTTGTGGAACAATTTGATCTTCATTCGCAGTTTCAACCACAAGGTGATCAACCGAAAGCAATAGAGAAAATTGTGGACGGTATTAATAAAAATGAACGTCATCAAACTTTGCTAGGTGCAACAGGTACGGGTAAGACGTTCACAGTGTCTAATGTGGTAACTGAAATTAATCGACCGACATTAGTGATTGCTCATAATAAAACCTTAGCTGGTCAGTTATATAGTGAGTTTAAAGAGTTTTTCCCTAATAATGCTGTGGAATATTTCGTGAGTTATTATGATTATTATCAACCTGAAGCCTATGTACCGCATACTGATACTTTTATTGAGAAAGATGCCAGTATTAATGATGAAATTGATAAACTACGTCATTCGGCAACTTCATCATTGTTCGAAAGAAATGATGTATTAATTGTAGCGAGTGTGTCGTGTATATATGGTTTAGGTTCACCGGAAGATTATAAGGACTTGGTCTTGTCTTTAAGAGTCGGTATGGAAAAAGAACGTAATCAGGTGTTAAGAGAATTAGTAGATATCCAATATGCACGTAATGATATTGACTTCCAGCGTGGAACATTTCGTGTAAGAGGGGATTCTGTAGAAATTATCCCTGCATCAAAAGAAGAACATTGTATACGTATTGAGTTTTTTGGAGATGAAATTGATCGCATCAGAGAAGTTGATGCGCTAACTGGTGAAATCGTTGGTGATCGTGACCATGTTGCTATTTTCCCGGCATCTCACTTCGTAACGAAAGAAGAAAAGATGAAGCGCGCGATTAAGAATATAGAAAAAGAATTAGAAGAACAGTTACAAAAGTTTCATGATGAAGGAAAATTACTGGAGGCTCAACGTCTTGAACAGCGCACGAAATATGACCTCGAGATGATGAATGAAATGGGCTTTTGTTCAGGTATTGAGAACTATTCACGTCACCTTGCTTTTCGTGAACCTGGTTCAACACCTTACACATTACTAGATTATTTTCCAGATAATTCATTAATTGTGATTGATGAGTCTCATGTGACATTACCACAGGTTAGGGGTATGTATAATGGGGACCGTGCACGTAAGATGACGTTAGTTGATCATGGTTTCCGTTTGCCGTCAGCACTGGATAACCGTCCATTAAAATTTCATGAGTTTGAAAAACATATTGATAATATTTTATACGTTTCAGCCACTCCGGGTGATTATGAAATAGAACATTCTCCTGGTGTGATTGAACAGATTATTCGCCCAACAGGGTTATTAGATCCGGAAATTGAAGTGCGTCCAATTAAGGGGCAAATTGATGATCTAATTGGAGAAATTAATAAACGCAAAGACAAAAATGAACGTGTGTTAGTAACAACATTAACAATAAAAATGTCAGAGGACTTAACGAATTACCTTCAAGAAATGGGTATTAAAGTCGCTTATTTACACTCTGAGATTAAAACGCTTGAACGAATTGAGATTATACGTGACTTACGTTTAGGTGTTTATGATGTTCTTGTAGGTATTAACTTATTGCGTGAGGGTCTCGATATTCCTGAGGTTTCTTTAGTGGCAATACTTGATGCCGATAAAGAAGGTTTCTTACGTTCAGAACGTTCACTTGTTCAGACAATGGGGCGTGCTGCGCGTAATGAAAATGGTCGAGTTATCATGTACGGTGATAAAATCACAAAATCAATGCAATATGCGATTGATGAAACCAATCGTCGTCGTGAAATACAGATGGCTTACAATGAGGAACACGGTATTACACCAACAACCATTAAGAAAGAAGTTCGCGATGTTATTCGTGCTACTTATGAGTCAGAAGAGGAACAGGAAAAGGTTGCTCAGTATGATAAGTTGTCTAAAGAAGAAAAAGCAGAAATGATCGATCGAATGGAAGCAGAGATGAAACAAGCAGCTAAAGATTTAGACTTCGAAAAAGCAATGGAACTAAGAGATGTGATCTTAGAGTTAAAGTCGGAAGGATGATTTTAATCGATGAAGTCAATAACGATACAAGGCGCACGTGCGCATAATTTAAAAGATATTGATGTAACAATCCCAAAAAACAAACTAGTTGTGATGACGGGTCTATCTGGTTCAGGTAAGTCTTCTTTAGCTTTTGATACGATTTATGCTGAGGGGCAGCGACGTTATGTTGAATCATTATCGGCTTACGCCAGACAGTTTTTAGGTCAAATGGATAAGCCCGATGTGGATGCAATTGAGGGTTTATCTCCAGCGATATCAATTGACCAAAAAACCACGAGTAAAAACCCTCGATCAACGGTTGGAACCGTAACGGAAATTTATGATTATTTACGTTTACTGTACGCGCGTGTTGGACGTCCCATTTGTCCTATACACGGGGAAGAAATTTCTGCACAAACAGTTGAACAGATGGTTGATCGTGTGATGGAACTAGAAGAACGAACAAAACTACAAATTCTTTCACCCGTTGTTTCAGGGCGTAAAGGTGAACACGCCAAAGTGTTATCAGACTTGAAAAAAGAAGGATATATCCGCCTGCGTATAGATGGTGAAATGCGTGAGATTAGTGAAGAGATCGAATTAGATAAAAATAAAAACCACACGATTGAAGTGGTAATTGACCGAATCATCGTTAAAGAAGGTGTAGAAACCAGGTTAAGTGATTCAATTGAGACTGCTCTTAAGTTAAGTGGCGGTCAAGTTATTGTTGATTTAATCGAAGGTGATGAAATTTTCTTTAACGAAAATCATGCATGCCCGATTTGTGGTTTTACAATTGGTGAATTAGAACCAAGACTGTTTTCATTCAACAGTCCTTTTGGTGCATGTAAAACTTGTGATGGGTTAGGGTCGAAGCTGGAAGTCGACTTGGATTTTGTTATTCCTGATTGGGATTTATCTTTAAACCAAGGTGCGATTGTCCCATGGGAGCCGATTTCATCACAATACTACCCACAATTGCTGAGGAGTGTTTGTGCTCATTATGATATTGACATGGATACACCGGTAAAAGATTTACCTAAAAAACAAATGAACAAGATTCTATATGGCAGTGGCAAGCAAAAGATTCTCTTTAGTTATGAAAATGAACGTGGCAATCGTCGCGAAAATAAAATTTTCTTTGAAGGTGTTATTAACAATATTTCCCGCCGTTATCATGAAACATCATCAAGCTATGTTCGTGAGCAGATGGAGAAATATATGGCACAGTCTGAATGCCCAACATGTGAAGGCTATCGATTAACTGAGGAAGCATTAGCGGTTAAGGTTGATGGTATTCATATTGGTAAGGTCACAGAAAAATCGGTTACTTATGCTTTGGAATGGATACAAACAATTGAATTAAGTGAAAAAGAAGAACAGATTGCACGTATGATTGTTAAGGAAATCGGTGATCGTTTAACATTCTTAGTCAATGTTGGTCTGGATTACTTAACATTATCTCGTTCGGCTGGAACATTATCAGGTGGAGAAGCACAGCGTATCCGCTTAGCAACACAAATTGGCTCAGCTTTAACGGGTGTGCTTTATGTATTAGATGAGCCATCGATTGGTCTTCACCAGCGAGATAATGACCGACTAATTCAAACATTAAAGCGCATGAGAGATTTAGATAATACGTTAATTGTCGTTGAGCATGATGAAGATACGATGTTAGCAGCAGATTGGTTAATCGACATTGGACCAGGTGCCGGGGCACAAGGTGGAGAAATTGTAGCAGATGGCACTCCTCAAGACGTGATGGATAATGACCAATCACTGACGGGGCAATACTTGAGTGGTAAAAAATTCATTCCTTTACCTACAAAACGTCGTAAAGTAACTAAAAAGAAAATGTTAGAAATCCGACAGGCTGAAGAAAACAACTTAAAGGAAGTGGATGTTTCTATACCACTCGGTTTAATGACGGTCGTTACAGGCGTTTCAGGGTCAGGGAAAAGTACATTAATTAATGAAATTCTATATAAAACGTTATCTCAAAAACTACATCGCGGGAAGTCTAAACCTGGTAAGCATAAAGAAATCCGCGGAATTGATCATTTAGAAAAAGTAATCGATATTGACCAATCACCAATTGGTCGTACACCACGTTCAAACCCAGCCACTTATACGGGGGTTTTTGACGATATTCGTAATGTGTTTGCTCAAACAAGTGAAGCTAAAATAAGAGGTTACAACAAAGGTCGTTTTAGTTTTAACGTTAAAGGTGGCCGTTGTGAAGCTTGTCGTGGAGACGGGATTATCAAAATTGAGATGCACTTTTTACCTGATGTGTATGTTCCATGTGAAGTGTGTCATGGTAAACGCTATAACCGTGAGACATTAGAAGTGAAATATAAAGGCAAAAATATTGCGGATGTATTACAGATGCGCATTGAGGACGCCTTAGAGTTTTTCGAAAACATTCCTAAAATCAAGCGTAAACTTCAGACCATAGAAGATGTCGGTTTGGGTTATATTCGCCTAGGTCAGCCTGCAACTACCTTATCAGGTGGTGAGGCTCAACGAGTAAAGTTAGCAAGTGAACTTCATCGTCGTTCAAACGGACGTTCACTGTATATTCTGGATGAACCTACAACAGGGTTGCACGTTCATGATATTGCACGTTTGTTAAATGTGTTACAACGATTAGTTGAAAATGGTGATAGTGTGCTTATCATTGAACACAACTTAGACGTCATTAAAACAGCTGATTATTTAATAGACTTAGGTCCTGGTGGTGGAGAAGGTGGCGGACAAATCGTAGCTACTGGAACACCAGAAGAAGTAACTGAGGTTGAAGGTTCATTTACAGGGAAATATTTAAAACCTGTCTTAGAACGTGAACGTCAACGTATGGAAGAACGAATTCTAGAAAGTACGCAAAACTAAAGGGGGACAATTATGGACTCTATAAAAATTGAAGAAGTTCAAAAATATATAGATGAATTTGCCAATCAACCCGTATATGTTCACTTAGAGACAACGAACGGGGCTTATGCCAGCCACTTCAACGCAAATGCATATAATGTTGGCGCTTATATCCGAAATGCTCATTTAACATATAAACAAGGAAAAATTGTTGAACATGATGACTCTTATCGTGTCGGCTTAAAACATGACATTGGTTGGATTTATGCAGAAGGTCTAACTGACTTTGAAGTGACTGATACCGGTCAATTATTAATTGCAGGACATGATCGAGAAGGCCGATTAATGGTGACACTTGAAATTAGCACCGAGCCATTTTCTTACTAAGGGGGTAACAGAATGAATTATAGTGATCATAAACATGTCGTCGTATTATATCCTCATCCAGATGACGAGTCATTTGGAGCAGCAGGTACAGTAACTAAATTTCGTGAAGCTGGAGTCCCCGTCACTTACCTTTGTGGGACGTTAGGTGAAATGGGTCGTAATATGGGGAGTCCATTTTTTGCTAACCGTGAAACCTTACCTGACATTCGAAAAAAGGAATTACAAGACGCATGTGAAGTATTAGATATGAACCTTGAAATGCTCGGCTATCGAGATAAAACGATGGAGTTTGAATCAAGAGATGAAATGGCTGAGCGATTTAAAAAATACATCGAAGACCTGGGAGCAACACTCGTTATTACGTTCTACCCTGGCTATGCTGTTCACCCGGACCATAATGCCATGGGTGCTGCTGCTTTTGAAGCCGTTAAGCGTATTGATCAAGAAAAACGTCCAACACTATGGGCGACTGCATTTTCAAATAATCACCGTGATAACTTAGGAAAGCCTAACGTTGTAGTGGACTTAATTGATTCATTTGATAAAAAACTTAATGCAATTAAATCACACCGTTCACAAGCAGAAGGTATGTTAAGTCAGTTATTAGCCAATAGTGAATCGGATAATGAATATGAAGCGGCTTTAGAGCGATTCCGTTATGAGGGCTTTTATGAGGTGGACGTGGATCAAGTTAATTATTAACTCCGTCTAGAGATGGAATTTTGTTTTGAGTTTTTCAGTCTAGTGATTGATGGCACACGTCTTAAATATTAGTAAAATAGAATTAAGATGTGAAAGAGGAGGCTCTTTTATGAGTGAAGAAAGAAACAAGATTTTGAAGTTGTTAGAAGAAGGACATTTAACAGCAGATGAAGCAGAAAAATTACTAGATGCACTAGATAATAAAAATGAAGCTAACCAAGACTCAAAAAAAGATAATCGCCAAAGCGAGTCATCAGAGAAAAACTCATTTCAAAATACAGTAAAAAAAGATTTCAAAAGCTTTACTGATGGATTAATGAATTTTATAGACGACACGATTCAACGTGTTAAAGAAGGCCCATTTGAATTTAGTTTTAATCATGTATCTGTTAAACGTAAATACGAATTTTCTTCAGAAGAAGTCAATCACCTGAATTTTGATCTAACGAATAGCAGCGTAGAATTTTTACCAGCTGAAGGTGAAACGGTTACTATTCAATGTAACGGTAAAGTTTACAAAGAAGACGATCAGGAAACTGCAGAAAAAATCTTTGATTCTTCTTTATCTGTCGGGATAACAAATGACAAGCTGCACATTGATCAGGAACAGAAGAATGTTTCAGCAGAATTGGTTATTCACATGCCTAAGAAGGTCTATGAGCAGGCCTACATTAAAACGGTAAATGGTTCAGTGAAATCACGCTCAGTTCAACTAAATGTTGCTCGAATTACAACTGTTAATGGCAGTGTTCGTTTAGGAGATTATGAAGGTGATATGTTATATGTGGAAGCGAAGCATGGTTCTATTAAATTGGATGATGTGAAAGTCTCCAAAGCTAAACTAGAAACGACTACAGGATCCATTTATTATGATGGTAAAGTAGACTATTTAGATGCTGACGTGACAACAGGTAGTGTAAGAGCCTATCTATACAATACTGACGCACAAAGAGTGGATTTAAAAACAGCAACTGGATCGACTCAACTGTATTTACCAAAAGATATTAAAGTGAAAGGTAATGCGAACACAAGTGTTGGAAGCATTGATGTTAACTTACCTGAAGTTGTTGTAAATAAAATGGATCAACACATGGTCAAGAAAATGGTGCATTTTTATAATGTAGCTGAAAACGAATCCGGCCTTGATGTTGATATAGAAACAAAAACGGGTAGTATAAGAATATATTCACTTTCGTAATAAAGGAGCTATTCTATGCTGAAAAAATGGTTAATATCAATTATTGTGAACACCGTTGCACTTATGGCAGTGGCAGAACTGTTTGATCGTTTTCATATTGATAGTGTCACCACCGCTATTCTGGCAAGTATCATTTTAGGTATCTTAAATGCTATTGTTAAACCAATCCTAGTCATTTTTACCTTACCAATAACTGTTCTAACATTAGGTCTGTTTTTATTTGTAATTAATGCCATCACACTTATGTTAACGCAGTGGATGTTAGGGGATGCCTTCGTGATTGATGGATTTGGTATAGCAATCATAGCAGCTATTATCATTGCCATCCTAAACACACTACTACAAAAGTTATTAAAACAAGTATTTGACTAAAGTTGACCTCTCGCTATCTTGCGGGAGGTTGTTTTTACGTTTTTTGCAACCATAAAATTAAAGTGTAATCATTTTTCATGATGACTTTCATTCAGATATGATATAGTTATGAATAATGTTACATATAAAGGAGAGATACGGATGATTAAAGTCCGTACTAAGGATTTAATCGAACGATTTGATTTAGAGTTAGTCGCCGGAAAAGACGGCGTTCATCGTGAAATAGTTACAAGTGATATCTCACGTCCTGGAATGGAGATGGCAGGGTATTTTACACATTATCCTAAAGAACGACTCCAATTAATGGGACGAACAGAGTTAATGTTTTTATACGATTTACAAGTAGATGAAATTAAAGACCGAATGGAGAAGCTATGTACGGATGTAACTCCTGGCATTGTAATTACCAGAGGGTTAGATGTGCCAAAAGCACTCATTGAAGCCGCAGACCATGCTGGCGTTCCGGTGATGCGCTCTCCATACAAAACGACACGAGTTATTAGTCGTTTAACGAACTTTTTAGAAACAAAATTCGCGCCTTCGACTGCATTGCATGGCGTACTAGTTGATGTTTATGGTGTTGGAGTCCTTATTACTGGTAAAAGTGGTATTGGTAAAAGCGAGACTGCGCTTGAACTTGTTAAACGAGGTCATCGACTGGTTGCAGATGATAATGTTGAGATTCGCCAGGAAGACTACGATACATTAATAGGAAACCCACCAAATCTGATTGAGCACTTACTTGAAATTCGTGGGTTAGGAATTATTAATGTGATGACGTTATTTGGGGCAGGTGCGGTTCGTAATTATAAACGAATTTCATTAGTTGTTAATCTAGAAACTTGGGATGAACATAAACTATATGACCGCCTGGGCTTAGATGAGGATACGATGCAGATTATCGATGTACATCTGCCGAAAGCTACCATACCTGTTCGACCTGGTCGAAACGTCTCGGTCATTATTGAAGTGGCAGCGATGAACTTTAGGCTTAAACGAATGGGAGTTAATACGGCTGAAGAATTTTCAGAACGTTTAAATTCGATGATTGGCGATGTAGACAAAAAAGAGATTGAATAAGGGGGACGATTTAAATGTACTGTAAGGCAGAACCTTATGATCGTGTGTTTATTGAATTAGGTCCATTTCCGGTCTATTGGTATGGATTTTTAATTATGTTAGGAGCATTAATCGCTTTATTGGTTGCTCAAAAGGAATCCAAGCGATTAGGGCTACATAAAGATTTCTTTATTGATTTACTAGTGTTTGCTATTCCAGCAGCCATCATTGGTGCAAGACTGTATTACGTTATTTTTCAATGGGAGCATTATGACTCGTTCTTAGAAATCATAGACATTCGTGAAGGTGGTTTAGCCATTCACGGAGCGCTTATTGCTTCAGTATTAGTGGCTTATATTTATGCAAAACGAAAAAATGTATCCTTCTGGAAAGTTGCAGATATTGCTGCGCCTAGTATTTTAATTGGTCAGATGCTAGGACGCTGGGGTAACTTTATGAACCAGGAGGCTTATGGTGGCCCGGTATCTGAATCGACATATCAAAATGTGTTGCAGTATCTACCGGATTGGATCATGAATCAGATGTGTGTCGATGGAGTATATCATCACCCAACATTTTTATATGAATCCATGTGGAGTTTACTTGGTATTGCATTGTTATTATTCCTACGATATAAAGTGAACCCAAGACGTGGTGTGATTTTCCTATCTTACGTCATGTGGTATTCATTCGGAAGATTTTTTATCGAGGCAATGCGTACGGACAGTTTATACATCGTTCCTGGACTACGAACGGCTCAGGTTATTTCTATTTTATTAATTCTTGGCAGTTTGATTGTTTTATATTATCGTCATAAAATAGGTTATGATGATGTGTTATATGATGGGACGTCATTAAAGAAAAATAATAAAAAGTCAAAGTTGAAAAAGAAGTAGTTTGAACGATAGGGGAGAACAAACGTGAAGGGAACTTTAAAAAGGGGACTGAATAGTGGTTTATCGTTAACTTGGACGTTAGGTAAAGTAATTTTTCCAATTACATTAATCGTATCTATTCTGCAATACACACCGGTTTTGCCGTTTGTGATAGATTGGTTAGAACCTTTGATGGGATTTTTAGGCTTGCCTGGTGAAGCGGCTGTACCGTTAGTATTAGGTAATGCGCTTAATCTGTATGCCGGGATCGGTGCGATTGTCAGTTTTGATTTTACAGTTAAAGAAGTATTCATTTTAGCTTTAATGCTTTCTTTTTCACACAATTTATTTATCGAATCGGCCGTTGCATCAAAAGTTGGCGTGAAGTTTTGGGTCATTATTGCGGTAAGAGTTGGTTTAGCCGTATTCTCTGCGATGATGATTAACCTGTTCTGGAGCGGTGGGCAGGAAATGGCTAAATACGGTCTGATTTCTAATGAAGGTGCTGCGCCAAATGGATGGATTGAAATCACGTTATCCGGTTTAGAAACAGCTGCGTTATCGATTGTTCAATTAGCAGCAATCGTCATTCCACTCATGATTATTATGCAGTGGTTGAAAGAGCATCATTGGATGGATTGGATGTCTAAGAAGCTAGCACCGTTTACTAAGATGTTAGGTGTAAAAGAGAATGCTTCGATGACATTAGTGGCTGGCCTGACGATTGGATTGGCTTATGGAGCAGGTGTTATGATTCAAGCGGTTAAAGAAGACAATGTATCCAAAAAAGATATGACTCTTGTGTTAATCTTCTTGGTCACATGTCACGCCGTCGTTGAAGATACCGTAGTTTTTATTCCATTAGGTATACCTGTTTGGCCATTATTGTTGATAAGATTAACGACAGCAATTATATTAACTGCTGCTATTGCTTATATTTGGAACCGAGCTGAAAAGAATAAAGAAAAAGGCATCAGAAAGGATACTGTTAGACATGAGCGTACGTACGATACTATTTGATTTAGATGGGACACTTATTGATACAAATGAATTGATTGTAGAATCTTTTAAACATACATTTCGTGAACATTTAAATGAAGACTACTCTACAGAAGACATTTTACAATTTATGGGACCGCCTTTGCGTGATTCTTTTGAAAAAGTTAATCCAGATGAAGTTGATGAAATGGTTCAAACATATAGAAAGCACAATCTTGCGAATCATGATTTATTTGTAACAAGCTATGATGGTGTATTTGAAACGATTCAGCAGTTACATGAGAAAGGCTATAAGATGGCGATTGTAACGACGAAAATTCGAGAAACTGCTCTTAAAGGATTAGCATTAACTCACTTAGACCAATTCTTTGATGTAGTCATTGGTTTAGATGATGTGAATCATGCCAAACCAGATCCAGAACCTGTATTAAAAGGGATGAAAGCACTGGGTGGCAAACCGGAATCAACCATTATGATTGGTGATAACTCTCACGATATTCACTCAGGAAAAAACGCTGGAACGAAAACTGCAGGTGTAGCGTGGTCTGCTAAAGGAAAAGATTTTATTGAATCATTAGAACCAGATTATGTATTAGATCATATTTCAGATTTATTAAAGATCGTTGAGGAGTGATCACATGCGCAAGACTGAGCGCTACCGTGTAACGTCGAACAATTCACTTTGGCAGATTTATAAAACCGTGCCATTTTTAAAAGTATGTAAGAATTTTATTTTTATCCAAATAGGACGTTATACACCATCATTAGCCGTAAAAAGTTGGTTATATAAGACCTTTTTACGAATGGAAATTGGTAAGCACACGGCGCTCGCGCTGATGGTCATGCCTGATGTGATGTTTCCTGAGAAAATTCATATAGGAAAAAACTCGATTATAGGATATAACACAACGATTTTAGCGCATGAGTATTTAATAGATGAATACCGTTTAGGTGATGTACGCATTGGTGATGAAGTGATGGTCGGTGCCAATTGTACGATTTTACCTGGAGTGACAATTGGTGACGGTGCTGTTATTTCAGCGGCAACGCTCGTCCATGAGGATGTACCGGCAGGAAGCTTTGTCGGTGGAAATCCTATGCGTGTCATCTATACAAAAGAAGAAATGGAGCAACGCCAGCTTCAACAGAAATAATTTTCATTACTCTCACGTATACTTCCAAGAGATGGACTGACATCAATGGTGGTATACGTTTTTTGTTTATTTGTTTAGTTTTCTAATTCGATGTTGTTGCTAAAAATATATTGATATGAAAGGTTGAGCGAAAGGCGGCGACTCTTGCGGGAACAGCACGAGCTGAAAATCACGCAAAACGAACGACAGTGAGTTTTGGGAAGTTGAAGCCGTGCCCGCGGAAAGCGTCCGCCTGTAGCGGACTACTAAATAAAATTGAATCTTAGTTTTGTTTGAACTAATCAAATGAGCGGGAATATACAAGTATCGGTTTTAGAGGAGGAATTGGAATGGAAAAATTTATGTTATCACTTGATCAGGGAACCACGAGTTCAAGAGCTATTCTGTTTAATAAGGATGGTCAAATTGTAGAAGTCGCTCAACAGGAATTCAAGCAATACTTCCCACAACCGGGTTGGGTTGAACATGATGCGAATGAAATTTGGACATCAACACAATATTGTATGACTGAAGTACTGCGAAAAGCAGATGTTGAACCGAATCAAATTGCGGGAATCGGAATTACGAATCAGCGTGAAACGACAGTCGTTTGGAATCGTCATACAGGTAGACCCATTCATAAAGCAATCGTTTGGCAATCGAGACAAACCGAGGACATTTGTAATGACTTAAAAGATAAAGGTTATGAAGATACATTTAGAAAAAAGACCGGATTACTCCTCGATCCCTATTTTTCAGGAACAAAAGTCAAGTGGATTTTAGAAAATGTGGATGGAGCACAAGAGCAAGCTAAAAATGGAGATTTAATGTTTGGAACAATTGATACCTGGTTAATTTATAAGCTGACAGGTGGCAAGGCGCATGTAACCGACTATTCAAATGCCTCGCGCACCCTTTTATATAACATTCACGAATTAAAGTGGGATGACGAATTACTTGAAATTTTAGGCGTTGATTCGAGCATGCTGCCAGACGTAAAGCCATCCTCTGAAGTTTATGGCCACACCGCTGAATATCAATTTCAAGGCTATCAAATTCCAATTGGAGGAGCGTGTGGTGACCAACAGGCAGCTTTGTTTGGTCAGGCATGTTTTGAAAAAGGTATGGCGAAAAACACGTACGGAACGGGCTGTTTCATGTTAATGAATACTGGAAGTGAAGCTGTTCAGTCAGAGAATGGGTTATTGACCACCTTGGCGTGGGGAATCGATGGCGAAGTCCACTATGCTTTAGAAGGCAGTATTTTTGTCGCTGGCTCTGCTATTCAATGGCTGAGAGACGGTTTAAGAATGTTCAAGTCTGCATCAGATAGCGAAGCTTACGCAAAAAGGGTTAAATCAACTGATGGTGTGTATGTTGTGCCTGCTTTTGTTGGTCTCGGAACACCTTACTGGGACAGTAAAGCTCGTGGTTCAGTATTCGGGTTAACTCGAGGGACGGAAAAAGAACATTTTGTTCGTGCCACACTTGAATCCTTAGCTTATCAAACAAAAGATGTCGTTAATGCGATGATTGAAGATGCTGAATTGAAGTTGAAAAAACTCCGCGTAGATGGTGGTGCGGTTCAAAACGACTTTTTAATGCAATTCCAGAGTGATATTTTAAATACAAAGGTTGAACGTCCAGTCATTAATGAAACAACTGCGTTAGGAGCAGCTTATTTAGCAGGACTTGCCGTAGGTTTCTGGGACAGCAAAGAAGAGATTGCGAATCAATGGAAGATTGATTATACTTTTGAACCGAACATGAGTGAAGAAGTTCGAGAAGAAAAATATGATGGATGGAAACGTGCCGTAAAAGCAACTCAAGCCTTTACATCTTAGAAAGGGTGCTTAGATGAATTTTTTAAATAATCAACTTCGTGAGATAAACAAAGAAGTTTTACAAAATCAATTTGATTTAATCGTCATTGGTGGAGGTATAACAGGTGCAGGTATTGCGCTTGATGCTGTGACTCGCGGCATGAGTGTGTTGTTGTTAGAAATGCAAGACATTGCTGCGGGTACATCTAGCCGATCGACTAAACTTGTTCATGGCGGTTTACGTTATTTGAAAAACTTCGAAGTCAAAATGGTCGCAGAAGTTGGCAAGGAACGCGAAATTGTTTATGAAAATGGTCCTCATGTGACAACACCTGAGTGGATGCTGCTGCCGCTTTATGAAAAAGGTTCATTCGGTTCGTTTTCGACTAATATCGGCCTTCGAGTTTACGACTACTTAGCGGGTGTAAAGAAAGACGAGCGTCGCCAAATGTTATCAGTAGAGGAGACTTTAGAAAAGGAACCTTTACTTAAAAAAGAAGGCTTGAAGGGAAGCGGCTATTATGTAGAGTATAAGACTGATGATGCGCGCTTAACATTGGAAGTGTTAAAAAAAGCAGTCGAAGAAGGGGCTGCGGCGTTTAATTACATGAAAGTTGAGCAGCTCTTATATCGAGATGGTAAAGTCATTGGTGTTAAGGCTAACGATTTATTATCTAATACTCAATACAATGTTTATGGGGAAACGGTCGTCAATGCAACTGGACCTTGGGTGGATCATATTCGTTCGATGGACCACACCAAGCACAATAAACACCTTTATCATACAAAGGGTGTTCATGTTGTTTTTGATCAAGCTAAGTTTCCGTTACAGCAGGCTGTATATTATGACACATCCGATGGCCGGATGGTTTTTGCCATACCTCGTGAAGGTAAAACCTATGTCGGGACTACGGATACAGAATTTACAGAGGAATTATCAACACCTACAATAACCAAAGACGATCGGGCTTATTTATTAGATACGATTCGAGATATGTTTCAGGGATTGGACTTAACTGAGGATGATATTGAATCTACTTGGGCTGGGATTCGCCCGCTCATTCATGAAGAAGGGAAGAGCCCATCTGAAATTTCACGTAAAGATGAAGTGTTCGTGTCTGACTCAGGTTTAATCTCAATCGCTGGTGGAAAGTTAACTGGTTATCGTAAAATGGCTGAACAAATTGTTGATCAGGTGAGTGATGTTTTATCTAATAAAACTGACCGAAGTTTTCCAGAATCACAGACCAAGCATTATCCGATAAGCGGAGCAAATGTAGGTGGTTCAAAAGGATTTAAAGCATTTAAAGCGATTGCTACAAACGAGGGTCAAGATAAAGGCATTCCTGATGAAGTTTTATCACAATGGATTGACCGTTACGGCTCAAATGTTCATCTTTTATTTAATGAATATGAACGAGTGAAAGTACTGGAGGATGAATTAGCTCCTGAAATTCATTCGGAACTTTTATATTCCATGATGCACGAACTCGTATACAAGCCAGTTGACTTTTTTATTAGACGAACAGGCGCATTATTTTTTGATATAAAATGGGTTGAAAAGTATAAAGAACCTGTTGTGAAGAAAATGAGTGAGTTTTTTGAATGGAATGATGAAGAAACAGACATTTATTATAAAGAGTTAGATATAGCGATAAAACAAGCGAAGGAACCAACCCCACAGGCTTAAATCTGTGGGGTTTTATTATGGTTGCTTTTTCCAAAAACAGGAGTATTGGACACTAAATTACACAAATCGGACACTAATTTTTCTGTATTGGACACTAACGAGGAGTATTGGCCACTAATTCTTTCGAATCGGCCACTAATCGAAAATTTCTACAATCTATGACAACATTAAACACCCATCGATAACATTCTACAAATATGCTATACTTTATAAGTTAGGAAATCGTTATGTAGGAGGCCTTTATGCAAACATCAGAGTCAAAGATTATTCCATATCGTCATGATGGTGACTTTTATTTTACATATGGTGTTAAAGCGTTTAAGGAAAAACGTTTTGATCGAGCGGAGAAGTGGATGTTAAAAGCGTTGGATGTACATCCGAAGAATGCTTTATACTTATCGCAACTATCTGTATTATATACGGAAATTGGACAATACCATCGTGCGAATGATCAATTGCAAAAAGTTATCGATCTTCATGGAGAAGATTATGCTGATTGTTATTATTTATTAGCAAACAACTATGCGCATTTAGGTCTATTTTATGAAGCTAAAAAATATGCTGAAAAGTACCTTGAACACCATGAAGATGGGGAGTTCAAGGGTGAAGTTCAAGAGTTATTAACGATGTTAAATCAATTATCAGCTGATGAAGATGCTGAGGATGATTTAGAGTTAGATGACATGGATGAGATCATTATTTATCAAGAGACAGCTTTTTACCATTTAGAGCATGAAGAATGGGATGAGGCATTAGAGGTCCTCGAAGAAATGATGACTTTATATCCTGAGTATCTTCCTGCTAAACACGAGTATGCTTACGCTTTATTTCGCAGTGGTGACCAAGAAGAGGCAATTACACTTGAAGAAGCTTGGTTAGATCAAGATTTTAATAATCTACACAGTCGATTGAATTTAACATATTTTTATTATACAACTGGAAAAAACAAGGAATTCCAAGAATTGTTACCATCTTTAAATAATGTATATCCAACTTACGAACCGCAGAAGTTAAAGTTAGCGATTACCTTAGCTCGTGTAGGTGAATATGAGGCTGCCCTAAACCGTTTTAAACTAATTAATCGTCATCAAGTCTCGAACTATATGAGTTATTTTTATTGGTACTCTAAAGTATTAGACAAAAATAATTTTCACGAGACCAGTAAAAAGATTTGGAAACAAGGGATTCAAAAGCATCCTGTTCTTGATTCGTTTAGATAAGCAGAAGATTTGTCGCTATCGCATTAATTTAATATGATATAGAAAGAACGAATGATTAAAGGAGTTGAAAGTATGACAGAGGAACGTATTTACGATGTCATCATTGCCGGTGCTGGTCCTGCTGGATTAACCGCAGCAGTCTATACCTCTCGTGCTGATTTAGACACGCTAATGTTAGAACGAGGTGTACCTGGTGGGCAAATGGTGAACACTGAAGATGTTGAAAACTATCCAGGATTCGATCATATTCTTGGTCCGGATTTATCTAATAAAATGTTTGAACACTCTCAGAAATTTGGCGCAGAATATGCGTTTGGTGATATTAAAGAAATTAAGGACGGTAAAGAATATAAAACCGTTATTGCAGGAGAGAAAGAATACAAAGCTCGTGCCGTTATTTTAGCGACAGGTGCCGAGTATAAAAAATTAGGTATTCCTGGTGAAGAAGAATACGGTGGACGCGGTGTATCTTACTGTGCTGTTTGTGACGGTGCATTCTTCCGCGATAAAGATATTTTCGTCGTAGGTGGGGGAGACTCTGCTGTAGAAGAAGGCGTGTATCTAACCCGTTTTGCGAATAAAGTAACAATTATTCACCGTCGTGAGGAATTACGTGCACAGAAGATTTTACAGCAACGTGCTTTTGATAATGAGAAAATTGATTTCATTTGGAATACGGAAATGAAAGAAATTAAGGAAAAAGACGGCAAAGTAGGTAGTGCTGTACTTTATAATAATGAGACTGGTGAAACGACAGAAGAGCCAATCGAAGGTGTATTTATTTACATCGGAATGCTTCCATTAAATCAGGCTTTCACTGACTTAGGCATCACAACAGATGAAGGTTATGTAAAGACTGATGAAAACATGGCAACAAATGTACCAGGGATTTTTGCAGCAGGCGATATTCGTGATAAAGAACTTCGCCAAATTGTAACTGCAACTGGTGATGGAAGTATCGCTGCTCAGTCAGCTCAACATTATATTGAAGAACTACTAGAAGAATTAAAGGTGGAAAGTTAAAAACGTAACTCCATTTTAACCCTGTTGTAACACGGATGAAACATTTATCTAGTAGAATGGGTGTTAATTAATTGACCCCCTTTATTAACTATAGATTAGTTAACGCGCAGGTAGCCATTCTACCTGTGTTTTTTTTGTTTAATTTTAAATGGATGGGGCGCTATCCGCGACTTAGGTTGATCAATCCGCCAGATTTACAGGTCAATCCGCTAGTTCCTACCACCAATCCGCGAGATTAGAGGTTCTATCCGCTAAATCAGGTCATCAATCCGCGAGATAGAGTAGGCTATCCGCTAAATCACAAGAGCTATCCGCCAATCTAAAGTTTGAGTATAAAATAATTACTGTAATTCATATAGATTTTCCCAATTTGATTTTCTGTTCTAGAGCATACATAGGGTGTATAATGTTAGTAGAGAATGTCGTTTTAATTTATGTTCAACTTTTTTAGGAGTGAACAAAATGCAACGAGTCACTAATGCTATTTATATTAACCAAAATCATGTTTTAATGATCAAGAAGCCTAGGCGAAACTGGTATTCTGCGCCAGGCGGTAAAATGGAATTTGGAGAAAGTATAACCCAGGCTGTTATTCGTGAATTCCAAGAGGAAACTGGATTCACATTAAAGAACCCGAAGCTATCGAGTGTATTTACATTTGTTATGGATCAAGAAGAAGAATGGATGTTATTTACATATTTTTCAGAAGAGGCTGACGGTAAACTTTTATCAGAAACCCCAGAAGGTAAACTTGAGTGGATTCCGATTAATCAAGTTTTAAATCTCCCAATGGCAAAAGGAGACAAGGAAATTATTAAGCATGCAATTAATCAACCACAATCTGTTTTATCGGGAACATTTTATTATTCAAAAGAATTCGAGTTACAACGCCAACGGTTGGACGAATGGTTAACCAAAGAAGATCGTGTTTAGCTAATCAATGACAAAGAGGGGATTTTCATGCAGGAGCAAAACAAAATTGTTGAATTAGTCATTATCACTGGGATGTCAGGTGCCGGGAAAACAATTGCGATTCAAAGCTTTGAAGATATGGGATACTTTTGTGTGGATAATTTACCGCCAACATTATTACCAAAATTTTTAGAGCTCATGAAGGAAAATCCTGAAGAAAACAAGAAATTGGCAGTAGTGATGGATTTACGTGGTCGTGAATTTTTTGATAGTTTATATGAGACACTAGATCAATTAGGTGCTCAAACTTGGATTCAGGAGCATGTATTATTTTTAGATGCTAGCGATGAATCACTCGTTCAAAGATACAAAGAATCTCGCAGATCACATCCGCTTGCGCCAGAAGGCTTACCGTTAACTGGAATCAAACAAGAGCGAAACATTTTAGATGAACTAAAAGGCCGAGCTCAAAAACTCCTAGATACGACAGGGTTGTCGGCGCGTGAATTAAGAGAGAAGATTTTAACCAATTACACAGAAAAAACACAAGATATTTTTTCTGTTCAAGTTGTATCCTTTGGGTTTAAGCATGGCGTTCCGATTGATGCTGATTTAATGTTCGATGTTCGATTTTTACCAAACCCGCATTATGTTGAATCCATGCGTGATTTAACGGGGTTAAATCAAGAAGTTAGCGGCTATGTGTTTAAGTGGAAAGAGACCCGACAATTTGTTCGTAAGTTACAAGATCTGTTAATGTTCATGTTGCCCCATTATGTACGTGAGGGAAAAAGCCAATTAGTCATAGCAATTGGCTGTACAGGTGGTCAACATCGCTCAGTTGCGCTTTCAGAGAAAATCGGTGAAATCATTAATGACCAGTACAATGCACATGTCTATCACCGTGATATTGATAAAAAGGGGATTAAACAGTAGATGACAAATGTACACGGACCAAAAGTGGTCGTCATCGGGGGAGGAACTGGTTTACCAGTTTTATTACGAGGATTAAGACAATTTCCTGTGAATTTAACAGCCATTGTTACAGTATTTGATGATGGAGGAAGTACGGGGCGGTTACGAGAAGACCTTTCCATTCCTGCTCCAGGAGATATTCGAAAAGTTATTGCTTCAATGTCCGATGTCGAGCCAACGTTAATGAAATTATTCCAGCACCGTTTTGAAAATGGTAATGGGTTATCTGGGCATTCGTTAGGAAATTTAATTCTTGCCGGTATGACGTCGATTACTGGGGATTTTTATAAGGGGATTAAAGAAATATCGCGTGTGTTTAATGTAAAAGGAAGAATTTACCCTATTGCGAATGCGAATATGTATTTAAAAGCAGAATTTATTGACGGTACTGTTGTGCGTGGAGAATCTAATATACCTAAAGTCGGTAAAAGGATTAAGCGAGTGTTTTATGACCCTCCACAAATTCAACCGTTACCTGAAGCGGTTCAAGCGATTAAACGTGCTGAAATGATTGTTATTGCGCCGGGAAGTCTTTATACAAGCATCATTCCCAATTTGCTTGCACCTGAAATTAAGCAGGCATTAAAGGAAGCCAAGGCGCAAAAATACTATATTTGTAACATTATGACTCAGTATGGTGAAACAAGTGGTTATAAGGCTTCGGACCATATTGAAGCTCTGCACCGTCATGTCGGTGTACCATTTATTGATGAGATTGTCGTTCATAGCGAAACAATTAATCCTACGATAAAAGCTGGGTATGCTAAAGAGAAAGCAGAGCCTGTTATTTGTGATGGTGATGCACTGTTTGACCAAGGTGTAACGGTGTTAAAAGGTGATATCGCAAGTCTGCATAGTGATGGCACATTAAAACACGATGAGCATAAGATCGCTAAATTATTATATGACTTGTTATAATATTAATAGTTAAGTGTAGTAGAAATGAGGGGAATACCATGTCATTCGCATCTGAAACGAAAAAAGAATTAACCAGTGTGGAGAGCGATGACTGCTGTAAACGAGCAGAATTAGCAGCATTGATACGTATGAACGGATCACTATCGTTCTCCAATCGTCAGTACATTTTAGATGTACAGACAGAGAATGCGGCTATTGCGAGGCGGATTTATTCGTTAATCAAAAGTTTAAATGACGTACCTCTAGAACTGCTTGTACGCAAAAAAATGCGTTTAAAGAAAAACAATATATATATCGTTCGGATGTATGATCAAGTAAAGAGTTTATTAACTGATCTCGAAATTCTTGAACATTCATTTGCAATTAAGCGTGTCGTATCTGAAAGTTTTATCAAAGAAAACTGCTGTAAGCAATCCTATTTACGCGGGGCGTTTTTAGCAGGTGGATCAGTTAATAATCCTGAGACGTCTTCGTATCATTTAGAGATTTTTTCTTTTTATGAAGAGCATAACCAATCATTATGTGAACTCTTGAATTATTTTGATTTAAATGCTAAAGAACATGAACGAAAAAAAGGGTTTATTTGCTATATTAAAGAGGCTGAAAAAATTACTGAGTTTCTCATTCTGATCGGTGCTCACCAAGCGTTACTCAAATTTGAAGACGTTAGAATTATGAGAGATATGCGTAATTCGGTTAATCGGCTGGTCAATTGTGAAACAGCTAACTTGAATAAGACGATTGGAGCTGCTTTTCGTCAGGTCGAAAACATTAAATACATTGAGCAAACAGTCGGCCTTGAAGCTTTGCCAGATAAGCTACGTGAAGTTGCTGTGTTACGTGTTAAATACCAAGATGTTTCATTAAAAGAACTTGGGGAACTCTCAACAACCGGTAAAATCAGTAAGTCAGGTATTAATCATCGTTTAAGAAAAATCGATGAATATGCTGAAAAACTGCGTAAGGGTGAATTGTTAGAAAATTAGGGATGAGGAGCTTTTTATTTCCAATTTTTCATGCTATAATGAATAAAAATTTCAGTGAAGCGCTTTAATGCCGAATAGATGAAGAGAGGAGTAGCTGAATTTGGTAGAAAAAGAATTAACCGTAAAAATGGAAACAGGTTTACAAGCTAGACCTGCAGCTAAGTTTGTTCAAGAAGCTAATCGTTTTTCTGCAGATGTTTTTTTAGAAAAAGAGGGAAAACGCGTAAACGCAAAAAGTATTATGGGCGTCATGAGTTTAGCCATTGGTTCGAATGAGGTTATTAAACTTCAAGCAGATGGCCCGGATGCACAGCAAGCCTTGGATTCATTAGTATCTTTTATTGAAGAAGAATAATATTATCCATAACGACCACGTTTAGGTACTTTAGCCTTGACGTGGTTTTTGTTTTTTTATACACTCGCCACTTTAATTACTCCACTAGTCATTAGGTTGCTGGTTGACTCGTCCCTACAGTTGTCCACTCTCTAAAATGCTTAATGATTTGCCACTAAAAATTTCACTCGCCAGTTTCCATTCAATCACTCGCCACAATATTATTTTCCTCAAAAATTTTTGATCTACGATAAAGGCTTATGTATCGATATATATCAGTAATTGTCAAAAGGTTTGACTATTCAAAGTATTGTAAAAATTATGTAGTACACATATAATCGGTTATATAGAGATAAACAAACTTCATCATTAATAATGCGAATGGAGGCTGGGTATTGAATTATTATTCGGAGCGTATACAAACGTTGCCACCTTATATTTTTTCTCAGTTTCAACAGCGTAAAAAAGAGCTCGAGGCTAAAGGGATGGATATCATTGATTTAGGGATCGGAGCTCCTGATTTACCAACACCAACATTTATCATTGATGAACTTGTTAAAGAAACTTACCTAACACAAAACCACAGATATTCACCATATCAGGGCTGTGCAGAATTCCGTGAAGCAGTTGCAAATTTTTATCAAAAACATTATGGAGTTATATTAGATCCTGATCATGACGTTTTAACATTGATTGGATCCAAGGAAGGAATCGCAAACTTCATTACTGCAACTATTAATCCTTCAGAAATCGTTCTTGTACCTAATCCAGGCTATCCAGTCTATCAATCAGCGATTCATTTAGCTGGCGGAATTACAGCTCATATACCACTCCTTGAAGAAGAGAACTTCAAACCAAACTTTCAACAACTATCACATGAACAATTAGATCAAGCCAAATTAATGCTATTGAACTATCCGAGTAATCCAACCGCAGGAACGGTGGAAAAAGAAGTTTTTGAAGAAGCGGTTCATTTAGCTAAAGAACACGAGTTTATTATTGCGCAAGATGCCGCCTATGATTTAATGACTTTTGGCGATTATGAAGCACCGAGTTTACTGCAAGTCCCAGGGGCAAAAGATGTAGCTGTTGAATTTGGCTCACTATCCAAAAGTTTTAATATGACAGGCTGGCGAATTGGCTATGCAGTTGGTAACAGAGATTTACTTAAGGCCTTATCCATTGTGAAAAGTAATACAGATACGAGTCAATTCCTGCCGATTCAAAAAGCAGCAGCCGTGGCGTTAAATAGCGATTTATCATCAGTTAAAGCCAATAATTTAATCTATGAAGAACGATTAGAGAAGACACTTAAAGCTCTAGATACGTTAGGAATTAAAGTGAATCGACCGCGGGGTACCTTCTATGTTTGGGCAAAGGTGCCAAGTAATTTCGATTCCATGAGTTTTGCGAGTGCGATGTTAGAGCAAGCGGGAGTAATCATCACACCGGGGACAGCTTTTGGCCAAGCTGGAGAAGGTTATTTCAGAATATCTTTGTCAGTGCCTAATGAAAAACTTGAAGAAGCCATCGAACGAATGAAAGCTTTAGAGGGGGTCTTATAGTTGGAAAAAACGGTGAACCCGTCCATCATACAAAAAGAAATGAATGCCGGTAAAGCGGTCGTTGAGTTTATGAAAAGGGAAGGGACGTCAAAAGTATTTTGTGTGCCTGGTGAAAGTTACTTGCCCATTCTAGATGCCTTATATGATGAGTCATCCATTCAGTTAATATCTAATCGCCATGAAGGTGGAGCAGCTTTCATGGCAGAGGGTTATGCTAAGGCTTCAGGGAAACCAGGTGTGGTTATGGCAACTCGTGGAGTAGGGGCAGCAAATTTATCAATTGGTGTTCATACTGCGATGCAAGATTCGACCCCCATGATTGTTCTCCTTGGTCAGGTTCACAGTCAATTTAGAGGGCGTGAAGGTTTTCAGGAAGTGGACTTGGATCAATTTTTTAAACCGATATGTAAATGGGCTGTTGAAGTCCAGGATGCTGAGCGAATTCCAGAGCTAATGCAACGAGCTTATCGAGTAGCACAATCAGGTCGTCCAGGGCCGGTTGTTTTATCATTTCCGGAAGATGTATTACGAGAGCATCAATTAATGACATTCGGACATTCGTATCAACCTACTCGTCCAAAACCGAGTACGGATGAAATAGAGATGATCAAGAGCTGTTTATCAACAGCGGAAAAGCCAATCGTAATTGCTGGTGGCGGAATCAAGTTATCAGGAGCCGAAAATGCCTTCGAGGAATTTATTGACCAATATCAGATACCAGTATTGTCTGCCTTTAGAAGGCACGATGTCTTAAGAAATGATCATCCGAGTTACGTTGGCCATTTAGGGCTTGGAACTCATGCTGACATCAAAGATATTTTAAAACAGGCTGATGTTGTTTTAGCGATTGGTACTCGCTTATCAGAGGTAACCACTCAAGATTATTCTATTATTTCAAACGAACAAAAGCTGATCCATATTGATATATCTGATGATGTGATTGGAAAGTCATTTATTCCATTTTTGGGCGTGCAATCTGATGCGAAGGTCGCACTTGAAGGTTTAACCAGTATTGATTTTCAACACACATGGTCCTTATGGACGAAATTGTGTCGTGAAGTGTACGAGGAGGTAATTTTTAAGCCTATTCAGGCATTAGATCCGATTAATCGTCATATCATTGAACTATTGCAGAAACATTTGCCTGGCAATTCGATTCTAACTAATGATGCAGGAAATTTTGCAGGGTGGTTGCATAGCTTTTATCAGTTTAATGACAAGAATACTTATGTTGGTCCGACTTCTGGTGCCATGGGATATGGTGTGCCTGCTGCCGTGGGGGCCAAACTTGCATGTCCTGACAAAGTAGTCGCTTCGTTGTCTGGTGATGGTGGCTTTATGATGACGATGCAGGAAGTGGAAACGGCGGTTCGATATCAAATTCCGGTAATACATTTAGTTTTTAATAATGAAATGTATGGAACGATTCGAATGCATCAGGAAAAGCACTATCCTGAGCGGGTCGTTGGTACAAACCTTGGACAAGTGGCATTTTCTGAAATTGCGAAACATATGGGTGCTCAAGGATGTAGAGTGAACGATATTTCCAGCTTTGAATCAGCGTTATTAGATGCTTTAAATCATCAAGGACCTACTGTCATCGAGATTATGACAGAGCCTGAACATATATCAGTCTCATCAACGATTGAATCGTTGCGACAATCACGAGGGTAACCTCATTCAAATTTATTAATTGGAGGGATTTTAGTTATGTCTAACGCATTAGTCACAGAGAAGAAATTATCAAACTTTATCAACGGTGAATGGGTGGCTAGCAATCATGAAAGGTTCGCACCAGTCATCAATCCAGCGAATGGAGAGAAGTTACTCGACGTTCCTTTGTCCACGAAGGATGATGTCGATCAAGCGGTAGAAGCAGCAAAAGTTGCACAGAAGGAATGGGCTCTTGTCCCTGCTCCTCAACGGGCAGAAGTGCTTTTTCGTATTGGATATATCATGAAAGAACGAAAAGAGCATTTGTCTCAATTGTTAACGATGGAAAATGGAAAAGTGATTGAAGAAGCTCGTGGAGAAGTTCAGGAAGGTATTGATATGGCCTTTTATATGGCTGGAGAAGGCAGAAGACTGTTTGGACATACGACTCCAGCAGAATTAAAAGATAAGTTTGCGATGAGTCAACGTGCACCTGTTGGCGTGGTGGGTATTATTACGCCTTGGAACTTCCCAATTGCCATTGCTACCTGGAAGTCGTTCCCGGCGATTGTTGCAGGAAATGCCGTCATTTGGAAACCAGCGACAGAGACGCCAATGATGGCTTATGAAATGGCTAAAATATTTGAAGAAGCAGGCTTACCAAAAGGTGTTGTGAATGTCGTGTTCGGTGCAGGGTCTGAAGTAGGGGATGCCATGGTTGAACATCCTGATATCCGAGTTATTTCGTTTACAGGCTCAAACGATACAGGGCGTCAAATCGCAGGGAAATGTGGTCAATTATTGAAAAAAGTTTCCCTTGAGATGGGTGGTAAAAATGCCGTTATTGTGATGGAGGATGCAGATTTAGAGTTAGCCGTTCAAGGAATTTTGTGGAGTGCGTTTGGTACAAGTGGACAGCGCTGTACAGCGTGTAGTCGTGTCATCGTTCATGAGAGTTTGAAAGAACGTTTAGAAGAACGTCTACTCGCAGAAATGGAAAAAATCACAATCGGTGACGGTTTGGATGAAAATAATAAAATGGGACCGATTATTAACGAAGCTGGCCTTCGCAAAATTGAAAAATACATTCAAATCGGTAAAACAGAGGGGGCTCGTTTACTAGCTGGGGGATACGCATTGGATGAAGGAGACTTTAGTAAAGGACATTATTTTGCCCCGACTTTATTTACAGATGTAACAGCTGATATGCGTATAGCTGTAGAGGAGATTTTTGGACCTGTTTTATCTATTATTCCAGTCAAAAGTCTGGATGAAGCAATCGCTGTTAATAACGATGTTTCTTTTGGATTATCTAGTTCAATTTTCACACAGGATATTAATAATGTGTTCAAAGCACAGCGAGATTTAGATACAGGTATTGTTTATGTCAATGCTGGCACAACTGGTGCTGAGATTCACTTACCGTTTGGTGGTACGAAAGGTACTGGTAATGGACATCGTGATTCAGGTCAGGCTGCACTTGATGTGTTTACTGAATGGAAAGCGGTTTACGTTGATTTCAGTGGAAAATTACAACGTGCACAAATTGATGTGGAATAGGTTTTTGTAAGATAAATATACCAAAGGGGGAGTTCTATAGTGAAAGTAGCAGTATTAGGTTCTGGTTTAATGGGAAAAGAAGCAGCTCGTGATCTTGTAAATAGTGAAGGGGTTTATGAAGTTGGGTTGGCTGATATTGATTTGGCTCGAGCTAACCAAGTGTGTGATACACTAAATTCTTCAAAAGTTGAAGCCTTCCAAGTAGATGCGAGCAATCGTGAAGAGCTAGGTAATTTTATTAGACAATACGATGTGGTTATCAATGCATTATTTTACAGCTTCAACAAAATTGTAGCAGAGACGGGGATTGAAGTCGGTACCCATGTCGTTGACTTAGGTGGGCATATCGGACACATTACCGATCAGGTGCTTGATTTAAATGAAGATGCTCAAGCAGCGGGAGTAACGGTTATTCCTGATTTAGGAGTAGCTCCTGGAATGATTAATGTATTGACTGGGTATGGCTCCAGCCAACTAGATGAGGTGGAAGATATCAAATTATTTGTTGGTGGAATTCCTGTTCAGCCTGAGCCGCCTTTAGAATATAATCATGTGTTTTCAATGGAAGGGCTGTTGGACCATTACACAGACCCAGCTCTTATTATTCGAAACGGCGAAAAAGTTGAAGTACCTGCTTTATCCGAAATTGAAACTTTATACTTTGAACGTTTTGGGCCTTTAGAAGCTTTTCACACATCAGGTGGAACATCTACATTGCCTCATTCATTTCCAAATGTAAAAACGTTGGAGTATAAAACGATTCGTTATAGAGGGCATGCTGAAAAATTTAAACTATTAGTAGATCTAAATTTAACGCGAAACGATTATGAAGTGAATCTACACGGTCAGCGTGTGAAACCTCGGGATGTTTTCTTAAAAGTGATCGAGCCAATCGTTGAATTGAAGGACCGAGACGATGCGGTGCTGTTAAGAGTTATGGTTGGTGGAATGGAAGAGGATGCTAAAGTGGAATACCATTACGAGATGGCGACATTTAAAGATCGTGTAAATAATGTAACAGCAATGGCTCAATCAACAGCAAACTCCATATCCGTTGTAGCACAAATGATCGGAAGTGGTGCCATTACAAAGCGTGGTGTTTATCCACCTGAACAAATCGTTCCAGGACGCGCTTATATTGATGAAATGGGTAAAAGAGGCGTCATCATTAAAGAGAGCCGAAAGCAAGATTCCTTTGTAGCTAAAACACATTAAGGATTGGAAATCCCTCGGAATTGAGGGATTTTCTTTTGTGATAGAATCATAGTAATACAAACTGAAAATGGGGGAATTGGTGTGAATACTTATTTCATTGCTGGACATGCAAAACTTCCATCAGGAATGGCTGCACAAAGTGTCTATGATAGTTTATCAGTAACGGTAGAAGTAGATAAAAAATATGGTGTAATCATAGAAGCAAGCTGTACGTTAGCTACTGAACATAGCCGGGACTATATTAGTCAGCTGTTGAAAGGTTATAGCTTGAGAGATGGGATTGATGCCCCGGTACAATCTATTAAAGAGCATTATCTAGGGAAGGCAGGCAACGCTCTCGCTTCAGCGTTAAAAGATTTATATAAACAATATCAGCAAGAGAGAGGGTAATTGAGCGCTCGTCGGGATAAATGAGCGTTCAAGAGAATAATTGAGCGTTTGCTGCGATAATTGAGCGTTAGAGAGAATAAATGAGCGCTCACGGGAATAAATGAGCGCTCGCGAGAATAAATGAGCGCTCGCGAGAATAAATGAGCGCTCGCGAGAATAATTGAGCGCTCACGGGAATAAATGAGCGCTCGCGAGAATAAATGAGCGCTCACGGGAATAAACGAGCGCTCGCGAGAATAAATGAGCGTTCAGAGAAATAATTGAGCGCTCATGGGAATAAATGAGCGTTTACAAAAATAATCATCGTCACCCAAACCTATTGATAATGAAAAAATCTCGCAGTTGCCCACGAGATTTCCATTTTATTTATTCATTCCAATCGATACATATTTTTGTTCAACGAATTCGTGAATGCCGTGGTGACCGCCTTCTTTACCCACCCCTGATTGTTTAATGCCTCCAAATGGTGCTTCGGCAGTGGCAGGGAAGACGTCATTCACGCCAACAATGCCATACTCTAATTTTTCCATCACGCGTAGCGAACGGTCCAGGTTTTCGCTGAAAATGTATGCTGCTAAACCATAGTCGGTGTTGTTCGCTTCAGCAATGGCCTCCTCTTCGTCTGCAAACGTTTGAAGTGGGAGGAGAGGACCAAAAGTTTCTTCATTCATAACCGCCATATCATTTGTTACGTTTTTGACAACGGTTGGCGTGTAGAAATACCCCTTCATTCCGCCATCCCATTTGGAGCCGCCATGAATCACTTCAGCACCCCTAGTAATCGCGTCATTCAAATGATCATCAACTTTTTGTAATGCCTGTTTATTAATAAGTGGTCCGACATCGGTACTTGGATCTAATCCATCTCCAACTGAAAGAGCTTCAACATGCTCCATAAGTTTTTGAGAGAATTTTTCCTGAACGGATTCGTGAACATAAACTCTATTCGCACAAATACAGGTTTGCCCGGCATTACGATATTTACTTGCCAGGGTTAACTTAGCCGCAACGTCTAATTCGGCATCTTCAAATACTATGATTGGAGCGTGACCGCCTAGCTCAAGCGACACCTTTTTCACATGTTCAGCGCTTTCACGCATTAAGTACTTACCGACCTCAGTCGATCCTGTAAAAGTAATTAATCGCACGTCTTTACTCTTTAACATCGCTTGCCCAATAGCTTCTGCGTCACCTGTCACTAAGTTTAAAACACCCTTAGGTAAACCAGCCTCTTCAAATAATTTAACAAGTTCGATCGCTGATAAAGGTGTTTCAGGTGCAGGTTTTAATACCACCGTACATCCCGCCGCTAAAGCAGGGCCTATTTTTCTGGTAATCATGGATGATGGGAAATTCCAAGGTGTAATGGCTCCGACGACTCCAACTGGTTGCGGGACTACTAAGATACGTTTCTGATTTTGAGAAGAAGGAATCCATTCGCCATAAACACGATTCGCTTCTTCTGCGTACCATAAAAGAAAACTAGCCGCTGATTTGATTTCGCCTCGAGCTTCCTTTAATGGTTTCCCTTGTTCAGTCGTTAAAATTTCTGCTAAACGATCGATGTTGTCATAGATTAGCTGATGGGCTTTGTATAAAATTCGTGAGCGCTTACGAGGGCTCATCTCAGACCATTCAGGAAAAGCTTCTTTTGCTGCTTGAATGGCGCGATTTGCTTCAGACTCGCCACCGTATGCCACTTCACTAATCGTTTCTAAATTAGCCGGGTTTAATACTGATTCTGTTTGACCAGAATCGGCTTCAGCCCATTCACCATTAATAAACAAACTTGAAATTTTAGTTTCAACAAGAGCCATTTCATCATCCCCTTTGCATAATTTCATCTTCCTCATAAGGCCAAGCAGGTAACATTTTATTTAATTTTTTATCTTGACGATAACCTAATACGTATTCCGCCTGCATAATTGTATGAATCTCGCGTGTGCCTTCATAGATGACAGGTGCTTTTGAATTTCTTAAGTAACGCTCGACTGGGTATTCACTGGAGTAACCATAGGCGCCGTGAATCTGAACCGCATCATCTGCCGCTTGATTCGCGAAATCGCACGCTTGCCATTTCGCTAAAGAAGTCTCGCGTGTGTTACGTTTTCCTTGGTTCTTCAACTCCCCAGCGCGATAAACCAATAAACGACTCATTTGAAGGCCAGCTTCCATTTTGGCAATCATTTGTTGAACGAGTTGGTGTTTTCCAATTTCTTTGCCAAACGTGCTACGCTCATGGCAATAATTCACACTGGCTTCGAGACAGGCATCAATTAGACCGCAAGCGCCGGCCGCAACAGTAAATCGTCCATTGTCTAAGGCAGACATGGCGATCTTAAAGCCTTCACCTTCTTCACCAAGTAAATTCTCCTTAGGCACTTTCATATCTTCAAAAAATATTTCTCCAGTATTGCCTGATCGAATGCCTAATTTACCTTTAATCGCTTTTGAAGAAAAACCAGGCATGGTACGCTCAACAATAAAAGCTGAGATTCCTTTATGTTTTTTCGATTTATCCAAATAAGCAAAAACTAAGAAGTGATCAGCACTGTCACATAGAGAAATCCAAGTTTTTTGACCGTTTAAAACATAATAGTCGCCTTTGTCTTCAGCGGTTGTTTGCATTGCCGCAACATCTGAACCTGCACCTGGTTCGGTTAAACCGAAAGCTCCAATTTTTTCACCTTTTGCTTGCGGTACAAGGTATTTTTGTTTTTGTTCTTCAGTTCCCCATTGAAGAATCGTTAGGCTGTTAAGCCCGGTGTGAACAGAGACAGCTGTACGAAACGTGGTGTCGCCGCGTTCTAACTCCTCACAAACAATCGCAAGCGAGTTGTAATCCATCCCGCTACCACCATATTCTTCTGGAATACAAACCCCCATTAAGCCTAGTTCCGCTAATCGGTTCCAAATCTTTGGATCAAAAGAACCCTCCTGGTCCCACTTCGCAATATGAGGCATAATCTCCTTATCAACAAATTGTCTTGCAGTCTGTCTTAACATGTTCTGTTCATTACTAAATTCGAAATTCATTTGTCAATTCCTCCCTATATTAATTTATTTTCTCGATATCCATTTAATGTCTCTTGGTCGTAACCAATAGATTTTAAGATTTCATCTGTATGTTCACCAGCTTCAGGCGGGTGCTTACTATAAGAAACAGTTGTCCGTGAAAGTTTAAGAGGACTGCCGATCATACGAATATCCCCAGCAACCGGGTGAGTTGAATCTATAAACATTTCTCGCACTTTAAGCTGAGGGTCATTTTCTAATTCTCGTAAATTCTGGATCGGTCCACACGGAATAGAATGCTTGCGACATTGCTCTGTCCAATATTCAGTCGATTCTAGTAAAAACTTCCCCTGTAATATAGCTGTGAGTTGATTGCGATGCTGAACCCGATCTGGATTCGTGGCAAACCTTGAATCATTAATGAGCTGTGGTTCACCGATGACATCACATAGTCTTGCGAATTGACTATCATTTCCCACCGCGATTACCATTTCTCCATCGCTCGTTTGGAACGTTTGATAAGGTACAATATTCGCATGAGTATTACCAAGACGTGTAGGGGTCTGTCCGGACATCAAATAATTACTTGCGATGTTAATTAATGAGCTTACGGCTGAATCATATAAAGATAAATCTAGTTTTTGACCTTCACCTGACCGCGTTCGTTCGATTAAAGCAGCTTGAATCCCATTAGCAGCATACAAGCCTGTTAAAACATCAGTAATCGCCACGCCTAATTTTTGTGGTCCTGAATGTTCATCGCCTGTAATACTCATCAGACCACTCATAGCTTGGATAATAAAATCATAGCCTGGAAAATGTTTATAAGGCCCTGTTTCACCAAAGCCAGTAATCGAACAATAAACTAGACTCGAGTTGAGCTTCATCAATTCTTCATAAGCTAATCCTAAACGCTCCATGGTTCCAGTTTTAAAGTTATGGATGAGAACATCAGTCTGCTTAATCAGCTTTCTTATAATCTCTTGACCTTCAGTAGATTTCAGGTTGACGGTTAAGCTTTTCTTGTTGCGATTAGCACAAAGATAATATGAACTTACGCCTTCCTTAAATGGAGGGCCCCACTTCCGAGTATCGTCACTCCCTCCAGGTGCCTCTACCTTAATGACTTCGGCTCCTAAGTCTCCCAAAATCATGGAACAATAAGGGCCGGCCAAAACCCTCGAGAGGTCGAGAACGCGAATACCATCTAAAGCTCCTGCCAGAACAATCAACTCCTTTCGCTAAATAAAAAAGCCAGTCTTCACCCATAGAAAAACATATGAGTAAAAACTGGCTTCACATCTGTTGAACCGAACCGGGCGTTGGTCGGTACCAGATAGAACAGTTGCTATCAAATTAAAAACGGTCAGAGGGATATGCTTACCTTTAGGTCAGTAAGTTAATCTCTGTTAAAGGTAATTATAAATCATTCTAAAAATTCTGTAAATAATCTAAATGGTCGATAATAGAATTTTGCGTAGTAAAAAAGACAGGGAGTCTGGTAACTCTTCAAGGCCTTGTACGAGCAAATGTTCACGGCCGTAAATGTTTTTCATCATATGAGCTTCTTCCTCATCAATGGTTTGATCTGATAAAAACACACCAATCACATCCACGCCAAGTTTCCGTGTATCCAGGACGGCATCATGTGTATCTATAATTCCGTTTTGACTGTAATTGTAGGCCGATGGTTCGCCATCTGAAAACACTAATAAAACTTGATGTTCTGCCTGATGATGCATCAACTCTTCTGCAGCTATTCGAATACTGTAACCATCTCGATTATCCTCTTGTGGTTCCAGTTGCATTAAAGTTGGGCCGCTTTTTGGGTCTAAGGATTTTTCAAACGGAATCACACGATGAAAGTAATTCGGCTGCTCTTCATCATCTGACTCAAATCCATCTTCCCAAAATCCGATCACGGAGTGAGGTATCTTTAATTCTTTTAAAACTTCATGGAATAAAACCGCTGCTCGTTTTGTTTCCTCCATTTTATTAACCATGGAAGCGGAACAATCGATTAGCAAAGTAAAAACTGCATCAATTTCTTTAGATTCATGATCTTTTTTATAAAATACACGTGCTTGCTCATCTAAAATAATAGGGAGGAGCTGTCGTTTGGACAATCGTCCAGTTAATAAATGGTCACGTGCAGCATTTTGTTTATGCTCAAGTGCCTGGTCAATCGTTCGTTTGAGTTTCAGTTTCTCTGATTGAACATCGCTAACAAAATCCTTATATAATTCTTTTTCATCCAGTGAGGGAGATGCGGGCTCAATATCGTGCTTTGTCGCTTTTAAATTTTCTTTACCATACCTTCCAGCTTCACCTTCCTGCTGTTCATTTTTCTTTTCATCAAGGTTTTCATAATCAGAATAGTCATACTCACTGCTTTCAGAAGAAATGCCTTGAACACTTGCCATCGCCTGATCACCATCTTCAGTTTCGCGAGCGCCGTCACCTAAAATATTCGTTTTAGTGCCTTGCTCAAGTTCATAACGTAAAAAGCTTTGCTTCCGGTCGTCATTTTCATTTTCACGATGCCAGGTTGAAAACTTTTCATCGGTAACCTCATCTTGATCATCAACGTCTTCCTGGTCGTCGTTAGCCAAAGGGTCTGTCCGCATGAGTTCATCGAATAGTAAGTCGTTTTGAAAGTCACCCTCGTGTTTAACAGGGAAGACGAAATAACGATTAATAGCATCTGAATAATTTTCCTTAATCAATTGTTCAACCTTCATACATAGACTTACAATCTCGCGAGTCGTTTTGGCTTCGAATGTTTCAAATAAAAGTGGTTTTAGCTGGTCTAATGTATTGAGTTGCCTCCGGTTAGCTCGAGGAAAATTTTGATCAGGTGAAGTGGATGTTAACGTCAGGTAAATCATGCAAAAAAGTTCGTCTGTTGGAAAGTTGCGCGTTACATTAGTGTCTAACTGTGTTTTAAAATAGTGCGTATAGGTTTTGCTCCTTGATTGAAACCAAGGAATCGTTCCTCGACGTGACTGACGAATTTTTTCTTCAAGCCTTAAATCTTCTAATAAAGTAAATAGCTCCGTCGTAAAATTAGGCAGTTTAGATTGTTCGACCCAGTCGTGAATGTTCTGCCAATCCTCTAGATTGGTTTCCCGCATGGTCCCTAATGCACGAAGTAACACGTCAGTTTTATATCCAGCGATGCGCTCACTGGTTTCGTAATGATCCCAAAAGTGACTGGCCGAGATTTTTCGTTCATCGACATGGATGTAATGGCCAAACTGATAATCAAACTCCAAGTCGGGCACTTTAGACAAAACTGTCGCCATGTCTTGCAGTTCGGCAAAAAGTTTGGCATCTATGACTGAATTGTTAAATTTAATCATTTCAAATCCCTCATTCAAAAAGCGTTTCAGCTAGGTTGCGTACAACTTCTTTTTCGCGGTCGTCTTCTAATTTATCAATAATTGCTCTTAGAATCGCTCGTTTAGGCGGGATCATGCCACTCAAATCACACGCATCCAATAATGCACGAATACTTGCGGCATCCTCGGAAACTTTCCCTTGCTGAGTAGCTTCGATTAAATCACTTGATAATTGAACAAATTGATTAATAAGTTTGTCGTCATCAAGTTCAGTGTTTTGTTTAATTAATTTCTTAAGCTGCTCACCTTGAAGGTATGAAATATCAATGATGATGAAGCGGTTTTTAAGTGCTTCGTTCAAACGAGTAGTACCGATGTACCCTTCATTAATAGCGGCGATGACGTTAAATGCTTCTTTAGCTTTAATGACTTCGTTGGTGAGTGGGTTAGTAATCTGTCTACGATAGTCAAGCACACCATTAATGATAGGAAGTGTTTCAGGTTTTGCCATATTAATTTCATCAATGTATAAGAAGTGACCGTTTTTCATGGCTTGTACTAATGGTCCAGGAACGAACTCAATCATCTGTTTTCCTTCTTTAAAGTCAATGGTTTTAAACCCGACAAAGCTCTCAACATCTAAGTCGACAGAACAATTCACGCTGAATAAAGGTTGGTTAAATAAATTGGATAGGGTTTCAGCAAGTTTTGTTTTACCCGAACCGGTCGGGCCTTTTAATAAAACGTTTTTACCTTGAGATAAAGCAACGATGATGTCAGTTAGAATCTCTTCGTTGTTAGGAATATATCCACTTTCACCAATTAAGTAATCAAAATCGGTGAGTTCGGAGTTTTTATACTGATCAACTAATGTTTTTATTTGGTCGGGTAGTTTTTCGGTTATATTCATTTGGTGCTCCTTTCGGTGTTTACATACTTTCTAGTATTTCAAAAAAGTTTCTAGTAAATACGGAATTCTGTCTAATAATTTCTGCGATGTGTCTAGTAAATCTTCAAAAGTTTCTAGTATTTTTTTCATTTTGTCTAGTAACGGCCGCAAACTTTCTAGTAAGCGTTTAAAGTTTCTAATAAAGTGCGCACCCTATTCGCATTGTACTACACATTGCGTCAGGACGTTAAACCTTATACTTCAAAGCTAGTTGTTGCGTGGTATAATATAACCAACTAAAAAGAGGGGGATTTTATTATGGGGAAGGATCGACGTTTTCGTATTGCGCATCGAGAAGCGTTGATTGGTGTTGTGCTTGCAATATTCAATTTCCTCTGGTGGTATGGGTTTGCATACGGACTAGGGAGTAAATCACCAGAAGAATATACATATATATTAGGATTTCCAGCTTGGTTTTTCTGGAGTTGTATTATCGGATTTATAGTGATGGTGATTTTAGTTATCATTGTCGTTAAGTTTCTTTTAACAGATGTTCCTCTAAATGACGGAAGGGAGGAGCAGTCTGAATGAATTGGGATGTATTAGTGCCTTTATTGTTATTTTTAGTTATTATTTTCTTGATTGGAATTTGGTCGAATAATAAGTTAAAACAATCCAAGTCATTTTTAAGTGATTACTTCATTGGAAGCCGTGAACTGGGCGGGCTGGTTTTAGCCATGACGATGGTCGCGACCTACGGAAGTGCTTCAAGTTTCCTGGGAGGTCCTGGGGCAGCTTATTCGATTGGTTTAGGCTGGGTCTTACTAGCGATGACTCAGGTGGCTACTGGATATTTTGTGTTACTCATTTTAGGTAAAAAGTTCGCCATTATCACAAGAAGTTACAATGCCGTAACGATCACAGATTATCTAAAAGGACGTTATGAAAGTTCAACAGTGGTCATTTTATCTGCATTGAGCATTATTATCTTCTTATTTTCTGCGATGGCCGCTCAGTGGATTGGTGGGGCGTACCTCATTCAATCCATTACAGGGTTAAGTTATATTAGTGCGTTATTTATTTTCGCCGTTGCGGTTTTAGTTTATGTGGTCATTGGCGGTTTCAGAGCCGTTTCAGTGACTGATACTTTGCAAGGTGTGGTCATGTTCTTTGGAACACTTCTATTATTAATAGGAGTAGTCATTGCGGGTGGGGGACTTGATCAGATTTTTGCTGATCTAACAGCAGAGAACCCAAACCTTGTCACACCTTATGGCAATGATGGAAACTTATCCGCATTATATGTTTCGTCATTCTGGATTTTAGTCGGTGTTGGGGTTGTTGGTTTACCTCAGGTAGCCGTACGTGCGATGTCATATAAAGATTCTCGTTCGATGCACCGTGCTTTAATCATTGGAACAATTGTTGTCGGCTTCATTATGCTAAACATGCATTTAATCGGTGTGTTTGCAAGACCCGTTTTACCTGGAATTGAGGTAGCTGATCAAGTCATACCACTTGTTGCCTTAGAAGTGCTGCCTGGTTGGCTCGCCGGCATCGTGCTAGCTGCACCACTTGCAGCAATCATGTCGACGGTGGATTCGTTGCTATTATTAGTAAGTTCATCAGTGGTCAAAGACATTTACGTCAATTATTTGAAACCTGATGCCACTAGAAAAAATATTCAAAAGGTGAGCTATGGTATAACGGGGATCATTGGTGTCATTGTGTTCTTAATGGCGGTCCAACCACCTGACTTTATAATCTTTTTGAATTTATTTGCATTTGGTGGTTTGGAAGCAGCGTTTATTTGGCCAGTGGTTCTAGGTTTGTATTGGAAGTCGGGTAATAAGTATGGGGCGATGGCATCTATGTTAGCCGGAATTAGTCCTTATATTGCTATCCACTTTTATAATGAAGCAAATGGATCTTTATTCGGTGTGCACACGGTAACAGTACCTGTATTTATTTCACTTATTGCATTTGTGATATTTAGTTTATTGTTTAAAAAGAAGATAAAATTAAATTATTAGACTGTTGTTTTATAAAAAAAGTATTTGAGCTGTGTGAGAAAAGTCACAAATATTATTGGACAAGTTGTTTAAATTTAGGTTTCAATGATAAGATTGTTAAAAATATTCACTACTACTAGAGGAAGGTGACACAATGATTAATATAAAGAAAATGTTGTATTCATTAGGAATTTCGTTAGTAATAGTAGGCTTACTAGTTGGATGTAATAGTGATGAAGGTGCAAATGTCAAAGAGGACAATCAGACTAAAACAGAGGAAACAAAGCAAGAAGAATCTGAGAACACAGAGCAAGGGAATGAAAAAGCTGATACAGAACAAGAGACTGCAGATAATGTAATTGAAATATCTGCATTTGAAATGGGGTACACACCACCGTCAGTTAGTTTAGAAAAAGGTAAGGAATATACCTTGATTCTTAAAAATAATGGGGAGTTATTTCACGATTTAACGGCCAAAGATTTTGATGTAGAAATTACTTATATGGGAGAAATGCCTGACCACCCTGACGAAACATCATTTATTGATGTAATTGATAAATTATTAGGTACTAAAAAGGTTTATGCAGATGAAGGGCATGGCCATAAAGATGAAAAGATGAAATTTATTCATATGAATGCTAAAGCTGGCCAAACAGTGGAAATTAAATTTATACCAAAAGAAACTGGTAAATTTGATTTCATATGTACCGTTCCTGGTCATAAAGAAGCAGGAATGCATGGAGAAATGGAAGTTAAATAATATCAATTAATTATAAATATAAAAACAGCTTGAGAAAACTCAAGCTGTTTTGTTTTGATTAAATTAGTTTAAACTTTTATTGAGTTGTTTCATTCAGCCACTGAAATAGTTCAGATTACGTTAATGACTTCATTATTTTTGCATAACCTCATCAATTAAACCATATTCTTTAGCTTTTTCAGCTGACATGAAGTTGTCACGATCTGTATCGCGCTCAATCACATCATAAGGCTGACCTGTACGTTCAGAAAGGATTTGGTTAATCTTTTCACGCATTTCTACAATACGTTTGGCATGGATTTGAATGTCAGTCGCCTGACCTTGAGTACCACCTAATGGCTGGTGAATCATAACTTCACTGTTTGGTAAGCCGTAACGTTTACCAGGCTCACCTGCTGCTAGTAAGAAAGCACCCATTGAAGCTGCCATACCTACACAGATTGTAGATACGTGGGGCTTAATGAACTGCATCGTATCATAGATTGCCATACCAGCTGTAATGGAACCACCTGGTGAATTGATGTACAACGAAATATCCTTCTCCGGATCTTCTGCCGCTAAGAAAAGCATTTGAGCGACAATGGAGTTAGCGATATTGTCGTCAACGGGACCTCCAAGCATAATGATGCGGTCCTTAAGTAAGCGAGAGTAAATATCATAAGCACGTTCACCGCGGTTAGTCTGTTCAATAACTGTAGGAATTAAATTCATCCTCAATTTCCTCCTTTACAAGCTCAATTTGTTTCTTCACTTTTTATCTTACTCTTTTGGTCAATTAAGGTCAAACATTTTAACTAATGATCACACAAAAACAATTTTCCCATAACTGACTTGATTTAAACGTACTATATTTTATCGTTTCACCCATAAAAGTATGCTTGAATTATATCGGAACTAGAAGTATAATTACAAATGCATTTTAACGCATATTTTTATTTATGCCCTCGTGGTGTAACGGATAACACATGAGATTCCGGTTCTCACGATGGGGGTTCGATTCCCTCCGAGGGCGTAATTAACACCATTTTAATTCGATAGAAAATATATATTAAGCTCAAAAACGTTGATATATCAGCGTTTGAGTTACTTTCGATATTCATTTGTTTTGTATGAGAATTCGATTTAAAAAGTTATAAAACGAAATTTCTAAACACATTCTAAACACATTAGCCACCAATTGATCAATAGTCTTGGTGGCTTTTTGTTCATCTTCATCTTTTAGTTCTTTAATAACAAGGAATGATTTGAAGTATTCTTGATTTTCTATTGCAATCTCTTTCTCATCCCTAACAAGTAAATCATATATTTATGCATTTTGTAAGTAATCTGCAGCTAAACGCGAGATATTGAATGAACCCTAACTCCATAGGAGAAGGGCTTTTTATATTACAGTATTTTTTACTTTCTAGTTAATTCAGCGCTTACACCGGACCATTGTTCATAATCGGTAATACTACCATCAAATTGGATAAATGCTTTATTTACTTGTGGATATTTAAAGATAACATTTCTGATTTCTTGATAGATCTCAATTGATTGATTAGCTGAAGGTTGAGATGTATTAAAATGTTTAAAATCTATAATTAAGGTTCCTTCAGAGTTGATTGAAACCCCGTTTAGCAAACTTGTATCAGAAATCGTATTAAAAATAGATTCTTCATCTTTAAATAGATTATTAATATCGGTTGCAAGACTATCAAATGGTTTACCAAATGTATTAAGTTCATATCCTCTTTCTATTAATTCGATTCTATCTGTTGATGAATTAGCAACTCTATTATAATCTTCTTCTAACTGCTGTCTTATCTCTTGGCTTTGCATACAAACTTCAAACCTACAATCATTAGCACCAGTACCCTTATGAATACCACGAGATATATCGTTGGCAACTGTAGAATGCTGCTTTAACCAATTAACGTCGGGACCAAATGTATGAAAAGCAGTTTCAACATAACCACCGATTGCGTTAGTATTAGTCAATTCAAGTAATCTAGCTTGGCCACCATATAAATCGTAATCATTTGTGTGTCTATCAGTTGTACCTGGGCTTTCACCATCCAATACAGAAAGTATATCCTGTGAAAAACTCTGACTTGATGATTCACCATATTCAGATATTAGCAAAGTGCCACCGTTACTATAATCATTTCCTTCACAGTCCCAATCTGCTGAGTCAGAACTATTTGCATTTGTGTGAATTGGGACATGATATTCAGCTCCCCAGGTGTTAGAACTATTGGCGTTTGCCTCCCAATCCCCATCACCAACTAAAACAAAATAACCAATAGATTGTAAGTCTTGTGCTACTTCGTGAGCAATGGCTGCTACATTATCATTCTCTGAAAACCCCCAACAGCCTGTTTTTTCATAATGACCTGCTGGCGATAGATAGATCTTTACCCCGTTGGTTTCACCACTTGGGTTATAAGGGGTATCTGCACTAGATGATGTTGTGAAAATTATTAAGAAAACCAACAATACTATGAAGCTCAAAGAAAACTTTTTGTTGTAAAGCATTTCATGACTCCTCCTTTAAAAATTTATTACACTTACATATTTATACATTAAATACTAATAACCTTCTGTAATTTCAAGAATAGTAAAAATTATCCATTTAAAAATATTTTGAAAGACTATAACATAAAGTTAACTAGGTTTATTGCTCTAGATTTTTACTCGAATCCATTTTATAGATTAACTTTGCTATATTAATTAATTTGTTAAAAAGGAGTGTGATTAAGATTAGTACAAGAGTTATAGTATTTACATTATTTCTCTGTGTTGTTGTAGGTTGTTCAAACCAACAGAATAATACATACACACAAGAAACACACAACATTTCGAAAATTGAAGAAGGTGAAGTTACATCTTATGAAGACGTGTTTGTTGCAAGTGATGTAAAAGAGGATTTAAATGGAGATGGGGAGAAAGAACGGATTATTTTAAGGATATCCCCTGCCCCAGTTCTAATTTCAGAGAATCCCAAACAATATGGCTGGGATGATTCTCACATTTGGCAATTATTAGTTGAAGATCATGAAGGTAATACTTATCCTCTATTTGATGATTCTGTTCAATTTTCAGGTCAGATGTATATAGTCAGTAAAGAAAATAATGAAAAAGCGATTATTTTTGAATTAAATGGGACATCTTTAAAACTAATAGAATACAGGTTTAACACAAAAGGTTATTTTGAAAAAGAAATTATGTATAAGAATAGACCAATTATTCATAAATCGTCGATATAAGTTTTAAAGCCCTTGGTGGTATAATTATTATTTAAAAATTGGGGCCGTTAGTCTCAGAAAACGATATAACAAATAGGCTTGGATTTTTATATCCAAGCCTATTTGTTTACTATTTTTACTTTAGAGTGATGATTAGCTGTTTTTTGCATTTTCTCTAAGGTATCGGAACTGCTTAAGTTAATAAACTGAACAATATTTACACAGTGATAATAATTAATTATTAAAAAATGTTTATAATGTATAGATACACCTAATGTCTAACACATTTACCTGCTTATTTTTAATAAATAATCTTGTTCTATCAATAATTGAGAAATTCAAAACTTGATTTAATTAATAAAATAGGTTTAGAATATATTATATAAAATGAATATTTTCCCATCTCCGATAATGGCAAACTTATTGAAAAGTAAGGACGCAAAGCTACGGGGCTAAAGCTATGTGCTATGCTCGCCGAGTTACCGAAGAAGATGGTTGCGTTTTAAAACGGGACCACCTTTTTGGGGTGGTTTTTTTGTTTTTTTAGGGGGAGTTTGATAAATGATGCACGGAATAAATAAGTTAATTGATGATGAGATTTTTTATCATCATTTTCAGCCTGTATTTAACTTATCAGTAAACCAACCAATTGGATATGAAACACTACTTAGGACTACAATGTTTGATAATCCAGCAATGGTTTTTAACAGTGCAATAGAAGTTAATAGGTTATTTGAGTTAGATGTGAAGTCTTTAAAAAAATCAATAGAAACTATTTCTAATCATGATGCATTAAAAGATGATCAATTACTGTTTGTTAATATATATCCAACTAATCTGGCTGATAATAAATTTGAAGAATTTGTAACTGAAATATTACATAGATGTTCACTAAAACCATATCAGATTGTATTTGAAATTAATGAAGGAGAAGTAATTAAAGATATGGAAATTCTTCAAGAAAAAATTAAGCAACTGAGAAATTTAGGCTGCTTACTTGCTATTGATGATGTAGGAAAAGGTGCAGCATCGTTACGTGTCATGATTGAAACTCAGCCAGATTTTATAAAATTAGATAAATATTTTAGTAATGAGCTCTCAGAATCTACATATAAACAAGCTCTTATAAAATCATTTATTACATATTGTGAAGGAACCCATACGAAATTAGTTCTTGAAGGGTTAGAAGAAGGAAAAGATCTTCAGACAGCAATAAAAATGGGTGTAATATTGGGACAAGGCTTCTTACTGGGAAAACCCAAGCCTATTAATTAATAAATCCATAAAGTAATAAGGGGATTTAGAAGGTAACGATTATTAGTTCGTTACCTTTTTAATGTTGTGAACGAACAAAGGTTCTTTAACTAATAAAAAAGACAATGATTGCTACTATTGCCCTTTATCTTTACCTCGAATCAGTTTTTAAAATTATCCATTATTGAGGAAATTATATTATAGAAATTTATGAAGCTATTAACTCAGAATAATTATGAATAAAAATTTAAAAAGTGTAAAAAGATAAAATTTCTTTCTACACTTTTTAAACACATGACAATATATATCAACGTTCATTATGCTATAACAATTCCCTCAGAGGGTCGTTATACTTTTGTTTCATAAGAGTATAACCTTAAGTATCATCACGCCGATCAATATATAATGACCCATCCTTTTGAACTTCTGCATAAAAAACTTCAGATACTGAATTAATCCCCAATGATTTTAGTTGAGTATCTATCCATGTTCGATCTACATTTAATTTGTCTAAGACCTTATTAACTATTTTTCCATCTGAAATAACTGTCGTAGAAATAGGGAAAACGTCTTTAGTGTTAGGTATATTCATATCTTGTTTGATTAAAGGTTGTTTACTTTCTTTTTTCATTACCGATAAACTACCGTCTGTTTCAAATATGGCGTAATCTACATCTGATATAGCAAAAACATTCTTTTTCCTCAGTAAATTGAGCAATGCATCGATATCTAATCGAACTCTTTTAAGTTCATTCTCCATTATTTTTCCTTTTTTAATCAGTATTCTCGGTTGTCCTTCTACAACGTAGCGGATTTTCTTTGATTTAAGATCTATATATCCAATAAGTATTGTAAAAAGGCTCCATATAACTAAGGCAAGTATTCCGTGGGAGACACTTAAAGACGAGTCAATTGCTAGTGTAGCCCCGAGTGTTCCAATTGAAATCCCGGATACAAAATTAAAAAAAGTCATTTGAGATATTTCTTTTCTTCCCATCATTCTGGTTAAAGTTAATAATGTGATGAAAGCAATAGCAAGTCTGATGACTAATTCAGAAATATTCATAAATAAGCTCCTTAATTAACATTACTAAACAAATATTATTTCATTCTCCTTATTGTTAATGTATTTTTTTTAACTATACATAAAAGTTGTTTAAATAATATTAAAGTTTTACAGTGGATGAGTTGCTATTCTTATAATGGTTACTTATAGATAATTTAAACTTATATTATGTTTAAAAAGGTTTCTTTTGATAAAAATAATTGGGCGTAAGCTCTTGTTCATCATATTGGTTGTGAAAAATGTGAGTGGCTGCTGGTGTCAGAGGCGGGATCAGCCATGACCATTTACCTGTAATGGGTCTGCCAATTCTTTTTTCCTTTTGTTCAAAACGTTTAAATTGTTCAGCAGCTGTATGGTGATCCACAATTGTCACACCACTTGCCTTAAATGAATGTAAGACAGCGGTATTCAACTCAAGTAATGCACGATCACGCCAAAGCATTGAACGATTGCTTGTATCTAACTCCATTGCATCAGCAATCTCTGGTAGTAAGTTATATCTAAAATCATCAGCTAAATTACGTGCGCCTATTTCAGTACCCATGTACCAACCATTAAATGGTGCAGCAGAATAGGTTATTCCACCGATTTCTAATGACATATTCGAAATAATTGGCACAGCATACCACTTTAATTTCAACTCATCAAATGACTTGATGGTCGGGGGTTGGATGTTCACTTCAAGTATAATTTCATCAGGGAGTTCAAATAATTTTGTTTCTCCATTTAGCTCAATGACTAAAGGTAAAACATCAAATCTTCCATATTTCGGCTCCCATCCTAACTCTATACACTTTTTTGTAAACTGAATAGAATCTGGGTCACCCATGTTACCTTCATCTGTCTCGTAACCAGCATAACGAATCAGCTGATGATTCCAAACTCGTACGTTATTAGGTGAGAATACAGTTATAGTTGGTCGAACCTTACCTTTGTTTGTAGCATATTCAATGTGTTTAACTAATACATTATATATTTGCTCGTGTGTATCTAATTGTCTTTGATCAATTACATGTAAACTATCCCAAAACAATCTCCCAATACAGCGAACGCTGTTCCGCCATGCTACTTTTGCGCCGTATTCAAGTTCTTCAGATGTATGCTTATAGGTTCCACTAAGCAGAATTTGTTGATTCACTTCACTTAACCGATTCTTTAAATCATCTTCAGATTTATTAAGTTCTTCATAACATTGATGAATAAATATATAAGCTTCATTTAGAAGTTGACTTTTCAATGGAATTCCTCCTACTTTAAAAATATAAATTAAGGGTATCATAGTCGTTTTAACCGTGAATTGATTCAAGTGACAAAATTATAAACAGTTCTGTTAGTTTTTGTTTAATAATCCATTAGTCGTGGAATATAATGTATAACACTTCATTTTTATAGTTAAAAAGTATGAGTTATTACTCTATAAATGAATGGGAGAATAGAATAATGAAAAGGGTTGAAACGTACTGTATTTATTCAATGAATGAGTATAAAAAAGTAAGAAAAATGATACATGAAACGTTGGTAGACTATTTTTCTGGTGATAAAATGTTAGTAGATTTGGCTTTATTTGAAGCTGTTAAAAATGCCATGGAACATGGTAATCAAGGTAATTCGAATAACCCCATTGAGATTAAACTTCATTTTTTAGATCATTCACTAATTGCTAGAATTGAAGATCAAGGAAAAGGTTCTAATTGGCAAGATGATTTAGACAAAAATGGGGAAGGTTTGCACTTAATTGGTCAAATTATGGACAGCGTGGTATATTCAAAGAAAGGCAACCAAATCTTAATGCGCAAATGGGTGAGTTAATTAATGAGCCAGGTAATCACACTATTCACAAAGCCGAATTGTAAGCTTTGTGAAGATGCTAAAGCCATGCTGGAAACTTATCAGTTAATGTATAACTTTGAAATCGTCGAACAAAATATTGAAGACAAAGATGAGTGGCTGGAAAAATATTTTTTAACTATTCCTGTCGTAAAAACCAAAAGTTACGAGCTTGATGCTCATTATTTAAATATGGACACATTAGACCAATTTTTGCAAAAGCATTTGGAGTAATTAAAAATGTTTGCTAATCCAATTTTGTTTTGCTATTCTAACTATAGAATATTTTTTTGGTTATGGTGGGACATTTTTTGTCTATGTAGAGGACGATAATTGACCAACGAACATCCAAATAAGAAGGTGATCGTTCATTTGAATAAACTTTTTCAATTTCAAAAAAGGCTTGTACCAGATGTGCTAGAGGTTATAGACAAGCGCTATGGTATTTTAAAAACGATTCACTTATATGAACCTATTGGTCGCAGGGCATTAGCAGAACACCTCAAAAAAACAGAGCGACAAATTAGAAGTGAGATTGAGTTTTTGGATGAACAACAATTGATTAATGTAACTACAAAAGGTATGTGGGTGAGTGATGTGGGTAAACAGATTGTAGAAGATTATCCATCAATCATGCGTGAAATTTCTGATCTGGATCATCTTGAATCTCAGCTAAAGCAATCACTTCCAGTATCTGATGTTAAAGTCGTTTCTGGAGATGCCGATCAATCTGAGGAAGTTAAAAGCTTGTTGGGTCAAGCGGCTGCACAAACATTGACTCAATATGTGCATGACGAATCCATTGTAACTGTGACAGGTGGTTCGACATTGGCTGCTGTGGCCAAGCATATGAAACCGCTGAATCAGATTCGTCCGTTATTTGTTCCGGCAAGAGGTGGGCTAGGTGATATGCATGAATACCAAGCCAGCTCTATATGTGTTCAAATGGCGAAACAAATGAATGGAAGTTATCGATTGTTATATGTTCCAGATACTGTCGGTCATGAGGTTTATTCCAAGATGATGGAGGAACCAGCAGTAAAAGACGTCATTTCACTTATTCGCCAAGCTGATATCGTTATTCACGGTATTGGTGATGCGTTAAAAATGGCTCATCGACGTAAAGCAGATCCGAAACAACTAGAGCTTCTTAAAGAAAAATCTACAGTAGGCGAAGCTTTTGGTTATTACTTTGACCAAAAAGGGAAGACTATCCATCAGCTTAATTCAATTGGTATGACGAAAGAACATTTGACGAATGATAAAACCGTGATGACAGTTGCGGGTGGGACGTCAAAATGTGAAGCAATTTCAGCCTTTTTTAAGTGGGGTACAAGTGATGTTCTTATTATTGATGAGGCCATCGCCAGACACTTAGTAAAACATATATAAAAACTTTTAGGAGGTTTTTCAAAATGGCAGTAAAAGTAGGTATTAATGGTTTTGGAAGAATTGGACGTCGTGTGTTTCGTGCGGCATTAGAAAATAAAGATGTTGAAGTAGTAGCAGTAAATGATTTAACAGATGCAAAAATGTTAGCTCATTTATTAAAATATGATACGGTTCACGGTGAGTTAGACGTGGATATCGAAGCAAAAGAAGATGCAATCTCAGTAGATGGAAAAGATGTTAAAGTTTTATCAGAACGTGACCCAGCAAACTTACCTTGGGGAGACCTAGGTGTAGAAATTGTGATTGAATCAACAGGTCTATTCCGTAAGCGTGAAGATGCTAAGAAGCACGTAGATGCAGGCGCAAAGAAAGTTATTATCTCTGCACCAGCACCTGATGAAGATCTAACAGTAGTTATGGGTGTTAATGAAGACAAATATGATAAGGATAGCCACCATATTGTATCGAATGCTTCTTGTACAACAAACTGCTTAGCACCAGTTGCAAAAGTGTTAAGTGACAAGTTCGGTCTAAAACGTGGAATCATGACAACTGTTCACTCGTACACGAACGACCAGCAAATCTTAGACTTACCGCATAAAGATTACCGTCGTGCGCGTGCAGCATCAGAGAACATCATTCCTACAACAACAGGTGCGGCTGAAGCTGTTGCCAAAGTTTTACCAGAGGTTAATGGTAAATTAACAGGTATGGCTATGCGTGTTCCAACTCCAAACGTTTCAATCGTTGACTTAGTGGCTGAATTAGACAAAAGCGTAACAGTAGAAGAACTAAACCAGGCTCTTAAAGACTCAGCTGAAAATGAGTTAAAAGGTGTGCTTGACTATACAGATCTACCATTAGTTTCTAGTGACTATAATGGCAGCCCATTCTCTTCAATCGTTGATGGCGATTCAACATTAGTTATTGAAGATAACATGGTGAAAGTTGTATCTTGGTACGACAATGAATCAGGTTACTCTCACCGTTGTGTAGATTTAGCAGCGTTTATGGCTGAAAAAGGACTATAAGTTTCGAATGGTTTTATAAATAGTGGTAAAATATAGGGAGGAACATAACAAATGTTCCTCCCTATTTTCAAGCACTAATGTTTATGAAAGTAGGAACATGTAATTTCTTTTGCTATATTAGTTACATAAACAAGTTTTGGAGGTATTTATTCATGCACAAAATGACGGTAAAAGATGTTGATCTAAAAGGTAAACGCGTATTTTGTCGCGTCGATTTTAACGTCCCTATTTCAAAAGGTGAGATTTCAGATGACACAAGAATTCGTGCGGCATTACCGACGATTCAGTATTTAGTTGAACAAGGCGCTCGCGTCGTTCTTGCAAGTCACTTAGGACGTCCAGGTGGGGAAGTGGTTGAAGATTTACGCTTAGACCCAGTGGCTCAACATTTAAGTAACTTACTACAACAATCAGTTCTTAAAGCAGATGATGTTTACAGTGAAGAGGTCGTTAAAAATGTTAATAGCATGAGTGATGGCGATGTTTTATTATTAGAAAACGTTCGCTTCCATCCAGGTGAAAAGAAAAATGATGAAGAATTAGCAAAACAGTTTGCATCACTAGCTGATGTATATGTAAATGATGCTTTTGGAGCGGCTCACCGCGCGCATGCATCAACAGAAGGTGTAGCGCATCATTTACCTGCAGTATCAGGTTTTCTATTAGAAAAAGAGATTGAAGTATTAGGACAAGCACTGGAAAATCCAGAGCGACCATTTACAGCAATTATTGGCGGTGCAAAGGTAAAGGATAAAATCGGTGTGATTGATCATTTATTGGATAAAGTGGATCACTTACTCATCGGTGGTGGCCTTTCTTATACGTTTATTAAAGCGTTAGGTTTTGAAATCGGAAATTCTTTATTAGAAGAAGATAAGATTGATTTAGCTAATGAGTTTATTGAGAAGGCAAAGGAAAAAGGTGTGTCATTGCACTTACCAATTGACGCTGTGGTGGCAGACGAATTTTCAAGAGAAGCGAATACAAAAGTTGTGCCAATTGAAGAAATTCCAGCTGATTGGGAAGCGCTTGATGTTGGTCCGAAGTCGGTCGAGAAATTTAGTCAGATTGTAAAAGATTCTAAATTAATTATTTGGAATGGACCAATGGGTGTTTTTGAATATGAAGCATTTGCAAACGGAACTAAAGGTGTAGCTGAAGCCTTATCACAAACAAATGGTTATTCGGTTATCGGTGGTGGAGACTCTGCATCAGCAGTAGAAAAATTCGGTTATGCTGATCAAATGGATCACATTTCAACAGGTGGAGGCGCTTCACTAGAATTTATGGAGGGTAAAGTATTACCAGGGGTAGCAGCCTTAAACGATAAAGAATAAAAAGACGAGGTGAAATTATGCGTAAACCAATTATTGCAGGAAACTGGAAAATGAATAAACTAGTCGCTGAAGGAGCACGTTTTGTTGTTGACATTCGAGAAAGCGTGCCATCAGATGAAGAGGTTGAAACAGTGATTTGTGCACCATTTGTGCATATTCCTTTTATATCTGAAGCGGCAAGAGAATTTCATATAAAAATTGGTGCACAAAACATGCATTATGAAGAAAGCGGAGCATTTACGGGTGAAGTAAGTCCTAAAATGCTTGAAGACTTACTTGTCGATTACGTGATTATAGGTCACTCAGAGCGACGTCAATATTTTAATGAAACAGATGAGTCCGTAAATAAGAAAACGAAGGCAGCGTTTGAACATGACTTATTACCAATCGTATGTGTCGGAGAATCACTTGAACAACGTGAAGCTGATCAAACGATGACGTTTGTTGAAAGCCAAGTCAGACAAGCGTTAGACGGTTTAACAAACGAACAAGCTAAGCAAGTTGTGTTAGCTTATGAACCGATTTGGGCGATTGGTACAGGAAAAACAGCCACTAGTGAACAGGCTAATGAAGTTTGTGCGCATATTAGAAATGTGGTCAAAGATCAATTCGGTGAGGAAGTAGCTGAAGCTGTGCGCATTCAGTACGGCGGAAGTGTTAAGCCAGAGAACATTGAAGAACTACTAAGCATGACTGATATTGATGGAGCATTAGTTGGCGGTGCAAGTATGAAAGAAGATTCATTTATGAAGTTAGTGGAGGCTGGTAAGAATGCCCGCTAATCCATTGGCAGCACTGATTATACTGGACGGATTCGCGCTTCGCGATGAAGAATACGGAAATGCGGTTAAACAAGCCAATACACCAAATTTTGATCGTTATTGGAACACATTCCCTCATTCAACACTTAAAGCCTATGGTGAAGCGGTAGGGTTACCTCAAGACCAAATGGGAAATTCAGAAGTTGGGCATTTGAACATTGGTGCAGGCCGTGTGGTTTATCAGAACTTAACTCGAATTAATTTATCCATTAAAGAAAAAGAGTTTCACCAGAATGAAGCGTTTGTTAATGCATCACAACATGTGAAGGAAACTCATGGAGCACTTCACATTTTTGGTCTTTTATCAGATGGTGGGGTTCATAGTCATAACGAGCATATTTATGCCTTGCTTGAAATGGCGAATCAACAACAGATAGAAGATGTTTATGTTCATGCGTTTTTAGATGGACGTGATGTAGGTCCTAAAACAGCGATCACTTACTTAAAAGAGTTAGAAGATAAGATGGCTGAACTTGGTGTGGGTGAACTGGCATCAGTTTCAGGTCGTTATTATGCTATGGACCGCGACAATCGCTGGGAGCGTGTTGAAAAAGCATTTCGTGCGATTCGCTTAGGTGATGGTCCAACTTCAACTGATGCGACCAAAACGGTTGAACAGTCTTATGACCAGGAAGTGGTTGATGAGTTTGTCGAGCCGTTTGTCATGGTCGATGAAAACGGTGAACCTGTAGGTAAAGTGAGTGATGGCGATGCGATTATTTTTGCCAACTTCAGGCCAGACCGTGCTTTACAATTAACAGATGTGTTTGCTAACAATCGTTTAGATGTGTTTGAAAATGACTATGAAGCGATTGATAACTTAAGAATGGTAACGATGACTCAGTATAGTGAAGAGTTAAACGTGGATATTGCTTACCCACCAAACATGCCACAAAATACGATCGGCGAAGTGGTATCAAATAAAGGAATGAAGCAGCTACGAATTGCGGAAACGGAAAAGTATCCACATGTGACTTACTTTATGAGTGGTGGGCTGGATCAGGAATTTGAGGGAGAAAAACGGATTTTAATTGATTCACCAAAAGTGGCAACATATGACTTGAAGCCTGAAATGAGTGCTTATGAAGTAACCGATGCATTGATGAATACGCTTGATCAGGATCCTCCAAATTTAATCATTCTAAACTTCGCTAACCCTGACATGGTAGGTCATTCAGGAAAAGTTGAACCGACAGTTAAAGCAATTGAAGCTGTTGATGAGTGTTTAGGAAAAATTGTCGATCAAATTCTTGATATGGGTGGTCATGCTGTAATTACGGCAGACCATGGGAATGCGGATCAAGTGTTAAATGAAGATGGGTCACCGATGACTGCTCATACAACTAACCCTGTACCTGTTGTCGTGACTAAAGAAGGAATTAATTTAAGAGATGATGGAATTCTAGGGGACTTAGCTCCTACAGTTTTACAATTATTAAATGTTGACCAACCCGAAGAAATGACCGGCCAATCACTAATTAAATAAATAATATAGTTTAAAGGAGAGACGTAACATGCCATTTATTGTTGATGTTTATGCTAGAGAAGTATTAGATTCAAGAGGTAATCCTACTGTAGAAGTTGAGGTTCAAACTGAATCAGGTGCGTATGGTTCAGCTTTAGTCCCAAGTGGAGCTTCGACTGGTGAATATGAAGCGGTTGAATTACGCGATGGTGACAAAGGCCGTTACCTAGGTAAAGGTGTTGAGCAGGCGGTTAAAAACGTAAATGACATTATTGCACCTGAATTAGTTGGTTTTAGTGTTACGGATCAAATTTTAATTGATCAGCAGCTAATCGAATTAGACGGTACAGAAAACAAGGCTAAGCTAGGTGCTAATGCGATTTTAGGTGTATCAATGGCTGCGGCTCATGCTGCGGCTGATTATCTCGGATTACCGTTATATCAGTATTTGGGTGGTTTCAACTCTACAACGTTACCAACACCAATGATGAACATCTTAAATGGTGGTGAGCATGCGGATAACAATGTAGATATTCAGGAATTTATGGTTATGCCAGTAGGTGCTCCGACGTTCAAAGAAGCACTTCGTCAAGGCGCAGAAATTTTCCACGCATTAAAGAAAGTCCTTAAGGATAAAGGCTACAACACAGCAGTAGGTGACGAAGGTGGTTTCGCTCCAAACTTAAAATCTAACGAAGAAGCACTTGAAACGATTGTAGAAGCAATTGAAAAAGCTGGTTACAAACCAGGTGAAGAAGTGAAGCTGGCGATGGATGTGGCAGCTTCTGAAATCTATGATAACGGTAAATACAACCTCAAAGGTGAAGGTGTGACTCGTTCAGCTGAAGAGATGGTTGACTGGTACGAAGAAATGGTTAATAAATTCCCAATTATTTCGATTGAAGACGGCTTAGATGAGAACGACTGGGATGGTTTTAAATTATTAACTGATCGTATTGGCGACCGTGTACAGTTAGTAGGTGACGACCTATTCGTTACAAATACTAAGAAACTATACGAAGGTATTGAAAAGGGCATCGGTAACTCAATCTTAGTTAAAGTTAACCAAATTGGTACGTTAACAGAGACGTTCCAAGCAATTGAAATGGCTAAGAAAGCTGGTTACACTGCAGTCATTTCCCACCGTTCAGGTGAAACAGAGGATGCAACGATTGCTGATATTGCAGTAGCAACAAATGCTGGTCAGATTAAAACAGGTGCACCATCCAGAACAGATCGTGTAGCTAAGTATAATCAATTATTAAGAATTGAAGATTACTTAGGAACAGCAGGTGTTTATGCTGGTCAATCTGCATTTTATAACTTGAGATAAACTATTAACCCCTACCTAATAGGGTAGGGGATTTTTTAGGTAAGTTTTACCTAGATTTCCAACATAAAATTCCTATTAAAATGGGATTTTGCAATTTATAAAGTAGAAAAAATAGCAATTTAGTGCCTGTTACAAATTGGACAAATATTATAAAATTAATTACCATTACATATAGCAAAAAAGGAGGTAAAAACATATGATAAAGAATTTAACTAAATCAATACTTATAGCATTAGCTCTCGGTATAGTAGTTGGTTTAGGCATGAATATATGGACTCCAGACCTGTTCCCAACAGTAGACAAATATTTCTTCTCTCCATTAGGAGATATCTTTTTACGACTCATTCAAATGATGGTTGTTCCAATTGTGTTTATTTCAATTGTGTTAGGAACAGCTAACTTAGGTGATCCTAAAAAACTTGGCCGAATTGGTGGTAAGACGATTGGATTTTTCTTAGCATCAACTGCGGTAGCGATTTCAATCGCAATGGCTTTAGCATTTATTTTCCAACCAGGTGAACCTGGATTGTTAGATCAGCAGGAAGAAGGTTTTGAAAGTGAAAAAGCTCCTTCTGTTGTTGATACGATTGTGAATATTATTCCAACTAATCCATTAGACGCTATGAGTAGTGGAGAAATGTTACAGATTATCTTCTTCGCTATTTTCATCGGTTTTGGCCTAACCATATTGGGTAAGAAAACAGACCGTATTTTTAAACTATTTGAACAAGCAAACGAACTTGTGATGTATTTAATTATGGTTATCATGTATACGGCTCCAGTCGGTGCTTTTGGTTTAATTGCATCAGCGGTAGGTGGAGCTGGCCTTGATGCGATTGCATCCATGGCAGCTTACTTCTTTGTTGTACTCGCTGCTTTATTACTACACGCTTTAATCACATATAGTGCAGTTGTGAAATTTCTTGCTAAGAAGAGTCCGATGTGGTTCTTCAAAAACTTCGTACCAGCGATGAGTGTGGCCTTTGGTACTGCTAGTAGTGGAGCAACACTACCTGTCAGTATGAGAACAGCTCAAGATCGCTTAGGTGTTAAGAAGTCTGTAAGTAGTTTTGTACAACCACTAGGTGCGACCATTAACATGGATGGTACCGCTATAATGCAAGGTGTTGCGACGGTTTTCATCGCACAAGTAACAACCACTAACTTGAGTTTCTCAGAAATTATGATGGTGGTAATCATTGCAATTCTAGCTTCTATTGGTACAGCAGGTGTACCAGGAGTCGGATTGATTATGTTAGCAATGGTTCTAGATCAAGTTGGATTACCTGTTGAAGCTATTGGTTTAATTCTAGGGGTTGACCGTTTACTTGATATGACAAGAACTGCAGTCAACATTACGGGTGATGCCGCTTGTGCATTATTTATTTCGGAAACAGAGAAAGACATTGATATGGAGAAACCTTCAGTTAAAAATGAAGCTTAAGTAAAAGCCGCCTTTTGAGGTGGCTTTTCTTTTTAAATTATTGGCCACTAATCGGATTAATCGGCCACTACTTTACTGGAATCGAACACTAATCACGATTATCGGCCACTAAATTTTTAGTATTGGCCACTAATTCATTTATAAGTGAAAATAACCTTGCGCAAACACCCCAAATTATGCTACATTATTGTTATGGATTTGTGCGTATGAACTAGGAGGTCAATGAACTATGTATGGAGTTTTAGTGACGCTATTATTTATCGTTACAATTGGATTAATTACAGTAGTTTTACTACAAGCAGGTAAAAGTGCAGGATTATCTGGAGCGATTTCAGGTGGTGCTGAGCAACTATTTGGTAAACAAAAAGCACGAGGAATTGATGGCGTATTACACCGTCTAACAATTATCTTTGGTATTGCTTTTATGGTTATTACGTTTTTATTAGGTTACATTCTTCAGTAAGATATAAATTAGCTGTTAAAACAGTAAGTGATAAACTTACTGTTTTTTTATGTGAAATTGCAGTGGAAATGATTAGTAATACATAAAACAGGGAAAAATTAATTTTAGAAGTGTTCTGGAAGGAGATAAAAATGCAAATTAAACAACCACAACCATTTACATTTGAAGCAGGGGACCGAGCAGTACTACTATTACATGGATTCACAGGACATTCTGCAGACGTTCGTATGCTAGGGCGTTATTTAGAAAAAAAGGGCTACACATCACATGCTCCTATCTATAAAGGACATGGCGAACCACCAGAAGAGTTAGTTAAATCTAATGCGAAAGATTGGTGGAAGGATGCTTTAGATGGCTATAATCATCTAAAAGATAAAGGATATGACGAAATTGCAGTCGCAGGTCTATCCTTAGGCGGTGTTTTAGCATTACGGTTAGCCTATGAAAAGCCGGTCAAAGGTGTTGTGCCGATTTGTTCGCCAATGTTTTTTGATAATGTTGAGGAATTAACGCAAGGTTTTCGTCAATTTGCCAAAGAATATAAGCAATTAGAAAAGAAAGAAGAAGACCAAATTAAACAAGAGATTGATGACATCATGGAAAATTCTGAAGAAACTTTCGAAACATTAAGTGATTTAATTAAGGAAGTTCATGATCAAGTAGATCATATTTATGCACCAACACTTGTTTTACAAGCCGAAGAAGATGAGATGATTAATAAGGATAGTGCCAATTACATCTATGACAATGTAGAAGCAGATGAAAAAGACATCAAATGGTATGAAGGTGCTCCACATGTTATTACTCTAAGTGACTACAAAGAGAAGGTACATGAAGATGTATACAACTTTTTAGAAAGCTTGGATTGGTCGAAATAGTAGAAATGAGGTGACGATAATAATGGAAGAACTTAAGCAACAGTTAATGAAATTTTTTAATGAAGAAGCAACTCGACCGATGAAGGTTAGGGATTTACAAGAAGAATTTGAGATGAATGAAAGTGATGAAGTTTCTGTTTTAATGAAATCATTAAATGAATTAGAAAATGAAGGTATGCTAGTTAGAAACAGAAAGAACCGTTACGGTTTACCTGAAAAAATGAATCTGATTCGTGGTCGAATACAAATGCATTCAAAAGGGTTCGCATTTTTAATACCTGATGATGAAGAGCAGAATGATATCTATATCCATCAATCGGATTTAATGACTGCGATGAATGGAGATACAGTCTTAGTTCGTATCGAAACAGACTCAGTTGCAGGGAATCGCCCTGAGGGAACTGTTGTAAGAATTGTCGAGAGAAATAATGCCCCGGTTGTAGGAACTTACCAAGACAATGGCCGCTTTGGTTTTGTTATTGCGGATGATAAACGAATTCCGAATGATATCTTTATTCGTGAAGGGAATTCAGGTGGCGCAGTAGATGGTCATAAAGTAATTGTTGAAATTACTGAATACCCTGAAGGCCGTAAGAGTGCTGAAGGACAAGTTATTAATATTTTAGGGCATAAAAATGACCCAGGCATTGACATATTATCGATTATTCATAAGCATGGTATTAAAGCGGAATTTGATCCCGAAACTCTACAACAAGCCAATGACGTTCCAGATGAAATTGATCCAAAAGAAATTGAAGGCCGTCGTGATTTACGAAAAGAACAGATCGTTACGATTGATGGTGCAGATGCGAAAGATTTGGATGATGCTGTTCGAGTTGTAAAATTAGACAACGGCAACTATTTATTAGGCGTTTATATTGCCGATGTTTCATATTATGTAAAAGAAGGTTCACCGATTGATAAAGAAGCGTTTGAACGTAGTACAAGTACTTATTTAACAGACCGAGTTGTACCTATGATTCCGCACCGTTTATCAAATGGTATCTGTTCATTAAATCCACAAGTTGACCGCTTAACATTAAGTTGTGAAATGGAAATCGACTCAAGTGGTGATGTGGTAAGTCATGAGATTTTCCCAGCTGTGATTAATACGACAGAACGTATGACGTATGTGGATGTTAATGCAATTTTGAATGACGATGAAGAACTAAATAAACGATACGAGCCACTTGTTCCAATGTTTCATGACATGAAGGAATTAGCTAACATCTTAAGAAAGAAACGTATGGCTCGTGGTGCGATTGATTTTGATTTTAAGGAAGCGGAAGTACTCGTTGATGATCAAGGGGAGCCGACTGATGTTGTGCTACGTGAGCGCGGAGAAGCAGAGCGCATCATTGAGGACTTTATGTTAGCTGCCAACGAAACAGTGGCGCAACATTTCCATTGGATGGACGTACCATTTATTCACCGTATTCACGAAGACCCAGACCCTGCAAAACTTCAAACGTTCTTTGAGTTTATTGCTAACTTAGGTTATCAAATTAAAGGAACGCTAGACGATGTTCATCCTAAAGCATTACAAGGCGTGTTAGAAGAAATTCGTGGCAGTAAAGAGGACTTAATTGTATCGAAGCTTATGCTTCGTTCGATGCAAAAAGCACGATATGCACCTGAGAGTGTTGGGCACTTTGGATTGGCAACGAAGTTCTATACACACTTTACGTCACCAATACGTCGTTACCCAGATTTAATCGTTCACCGTTTGATTCGAACGTATTTAATCGAAAGTGATATTAGTGAAGAAACACAAAAACGTTGGGACAGTAAACTCCCTGATATTGGACGACATACATCTGAAATGGAGCGCCGCTCGATCGATGCGGAACGTGAAACAGATGATCTGAAAAAAGCCCAGTTTATGAGTAATAAAATTGGTGAAGAATTTGACGGAATCATCAGTTCAATCACCAACTTCGGAATGTTCGTTGAATTACCGAATACGATTGAAGGTTTAGTCCATGTCAGTCACCTAACGGATGATTACTACCATTATGACGATAAACATCATGCCATGATTGGTGAACGCACAGGTCACGTTTACCGAATCGGTGATGAAGTTCGAGTGCGCGTAATTGGTACAAATATTGAAGAGCGCGTCATTGACTTTGAAATTGCCGACATGGATTCACAAGAGGAAGATAATGAGCAAGAAACGAAAAAAGTTCTTAAAGCAAAAAAATTAAATAAGAAACCAAAGAAGAAATAAAAATAACGCCATAACCCTAATAGGGTTGTGGCGTTTGATATGTTTGTTGGGGCTTTTATGCGTAAAATATTCTGTTTACGCGTAATTGACTATTTCCACTTGCCATGTAAAATCCAAGCATCTTGAAATTCAAAAGCGTCTTCATTAGTCTTCTGTCTTGATTCATCAGTCAGATCAATCCAAATTTTAGTGTCATCTCCATAATTCTGTTGAAACTCTTTATAAGTTTCTAAAATCGTTTCCCATAACCCAGGTTGTTCAAATACATCATCCCATAGATAAATGACATGCATGTAACTATATTTTTTTTGGTCAAAATTCATAATCACAAAACGGTTATTTTCAGGATTCCTAAAGAAATACCAATCTTTTATTTCTTCATCCTTGAAAAGCGTAGGGGAAGCTGGGAATGGGTAATAACATTGGTAAGGGAAAATAACATCTGGATCATTTTCGATCTGTTGAACAATAGAGCGTTTCTCTTCTAACGAGGTAACAGCTTCCCATTTCTCACCAGAAGCATAGTTTAGGTTGTTAGAATCAATTAAGGTAGAGGCGTGGAGAGCTTTCAGCATAGGAAGCTTCAATTTTTCCAATACTCTTAACGCCGGGAAATTAGTTCTCTGAGTATTAGCCCCAATCCACTTAATTTGTTCATTCTGCTTTAATTCATCCATGATATATTGAACGATTTTTGTTGCATAGCCTTTGCCTTGGTAACGTAAATCACTTCTCCAACGACCAAGCATGGCATAATGGTCGGCAAAAATCGTATAGCCTGACACAGAAACAAGTTGCCCGTCATCAAACAAACCGAAAATCTTGTGCTCTTCACTTGTGACTAAACGTTCAAAAATACGAACAACATAATCATCTTCAATACCCGTATGCATATCTTTTAAGATGTCATAATCATCTATAGTTAAAGGACGAATTTGAATAGTATCAATCATAGAAGGCTCCCCTTTTTATATGTACTCTAATTAATTATAGTGCCATAAAATATTTCTTAATGTCTATTAAAGTGATTAGTTTTAAACGTTCAATCTTTTTGGTAAAATAACGTTATGCAGTGAGGAGGAAGAGAAATGGCGAAAAAAGGTTCGAATGCCATTGCGACTAATCGTAAAGCAAGTCATGACTTTTTTATAGAAGAAACGTATGAAGCGGGAATGGTGCTAAAAGGAACAGAGATTAAATCCATTCGTGCTGCCCGTGTAAACTTAAAGGATTCTTTTGCCCGAATATCAAAAGGGGAAGCTTATATTCACAATTTGCATATATCGCCTTATGAGCAAGGTAATCAGTTCAATCATGAACCAACACGTGCAAGAAAACTGTTACTTCATAAAAAAGAAATCAATAAACTGATTGGCCAAACGCAACAGAAAGGCTATTCTTTAGTTCCGTTAAAAATATATATTAAAAACGGTGTGGCTAAAGTATTGATTGGATTAGGTAAAGGTAAGAAGAAGTATGATAAACGTGAAGACTTGAAACAAAAAGCGATGAAACGTGATGTGGAACGCGCATTAAAAGATAATTACTAAGCAAGTATTTCCATTTTCATTCGCAACAACGCGTGTTATAATAAGTAATACAAACGAATAGTTGTTATTTATCCGGGGACGTTCCGGATTCGACAGGGATAGGTCGAGCTTAAGTAGCGAGCCGAGGTGACGACTCGTTAAACGTCATTCAGTTTATAATAACTGGCAAACAAAACGATTTCGCTGTAGCTGCGTAAGCAGATACTACAGGATCCTTCCTGCCATCGCCCGTGTGGCAGATAGAAGGGTCTCAAACTAAGCGGGCTACGCTGAAGGCCACCGTCTGAGGTCTTCAGAAGAGACTAATCAGACTAGCCACTCGGAAGCCTGTCGGTAGGCTGAAGAGTCGGTGAATGATAATATACCGAATACGCTCGTAGAAGCTTGAGTGCCGATATCCTTGGACGCGGGTTCGACTCCCGCCGTCTCCATTTATTGGGAATAATACCATTAAATGTAAGTTAAAGCATGAGTTTGCAGAAAACTGTAAGCTTATGCTTTTTTAGTTTGTTTATTTATACGCTTATAGTATGTAAAAAGTAAATTATTTATGGTGAATAGAGGTAATATTTAATAGCGTTTACTAAATAAACATTACAGAACCGAGGGTTTTCTGAGCTATTCCAGAACTAATCCCTCGGTTCTTTTTTTAAAAATTTTTCTCTTTCAAATATGTTGTTATAAAACTTACTTTATATAGAAATATCTAAAGAAAAGGTCCTCTAAATCTGTTTCGGTGTCTAAACCTGCGACGTGGTCCAAACCCAAAGAATGGTCTGACTCTTCTGCGTGGTCTGAAGCCAAAGAATGGGTTGACTCTATGGGGGCGTCTATAAAATGACATAAATATCACTCTCCAAATTAGAATAATCATTAATAGTGTATGTAGTTTACATAAGCTTGTATAGAATAAGCGACTATAGAATTCAGAAAATGATCAAACTATCTAACCCGCCGGTTATCTAAACCTATCCGCTTGGTTAGAAGGTGAAATAAAGTAAATGAGCTACCCCTTTTTTAAGGAAGTAGCTCATTTACTATTTACTTCAAAAGACTTTTATGAGTAATTACAAACTGTTTAATAAGCTTTTTTCAAAATGATTTCTTCCCCCTGAGCTTTCTTCGGAGGTAAAATCGATCTGATTTTTGGATTGAATTGATTCAATACTTTTTCAACTTCTTGTTTCTTTTTGTCTGTATGCAAGAATTGTTGAATTTGTTTAATTGCTTCATACACAGATTCCCTCATGTTAATTTCAAGTGTATATAAGTAAGTAGAGTCACCAGTTATTGTGATTTTTTTACTTGATAAACTTCCATTCAAAATAGATTGAATGTAAACTAACATTTTTAAGTCTTTAGAACTTATGGATATTATAGGATTTCGATTCCCTTTAGAGTCTCTATTTTTAAATGAAATGGTTCCCTCACCGTCAATCATACCTGCAAGGTAAGCTGCTTCCCATGACTTCAACATGTTTATGACGTCCCCTTTCAATACTTTATAAATTAAGTATACATGTTTCTCACAAAAAGAACAAGTGTTCGCGTTTGTTTTTTAGTAATTTTTTCGTAATTATAACCAGTATCTTCGTTAAGTATTTTGATAACACTATTCTCAAGGAGGTGTGTTATTTTGGCACAAGATGTTTTATGTGAAGTAAAGAACTGTCAGTATTGGGAAGAAGGAAATAAATGTGTGGCTGATGCGATTTATGTAGTAAGTCATAAAGGTAAAGAAGCAGAAAAAAGTGAAGAGACTGACTGTAAAACATTTGAACCTCTGCATTAAGTAATAAAGGGTAACCTGAGCTTTAGGTTACCCTTTTTCCGTTTATTTTAAGATACGATCTTAATCGTTTTATTCTTAAATATAGTGTATACAATGAACACGACTAAAATAATCGTCATGATTATAGCAGTATAACCAATAGCAGGATATTCAGCGATGCGTTTAACAGCTATACCAATAAAAGCCCAGACAAAGACGAGGGGGTAAAGTAAGTCTTTCTTCGTTATTGCAAACCACATTGCTAAAAGTGTAGACATAATCAGCAAGAGGATCGTCCAAAGGGGTTCATATAAAATATATTGCTGGTAGCCAAATGTTTTAAGTACAATGCCTACGTTTAAAATCGTGGCTATTGTAACCCATCCTAAATAAATCGAAAAAGGAATCTGCCACATACGTGAGATGTTAGGGTCATTCAAAATGTTATAGATATAAATTAAATTAAAGAGTAACCCAACCATAATTAAAAGCGTCCATGCAAAATACTCATAATGGAAGAAAAATATCCAACCGATGTTAAGAAAAGCGTTGATCACGAATAAATAACTAACTCGATTAGCAATATCCCTGCCAGCAGAGCTATAAAATAAACCGATTACCCAAAACACTAACAATAAGTAAATCAATCCCCAAATGCTAAATACATATCCTGCAGGTGTAAATAAGACGTTAATTTCACTAGATATTTGTCCGGTAGTCTGCCCATTGATTGGTAGGTAATTGGATAAAAAGTTAACTAAGATCACTAACAATAATGCTATAGCATTATATATTGCCAACTTAGTTGAGTTTTTCATATTCCCAGGCTCCCCTTAATGAACTTGTACAAACTGTTATATATATAATATATGAACATTTATAAGATGTAATGATTATTAAAAAAATCACCTACAACATAATATGTCATAGGTGTTCCCTTAAACGTTAGAACTAAATCGTGAATTTATACTCTTCAGCTTTTTTCACATTTTTAATAAAGCTAATTAACAAATCTTTAGTTGCTTCAAGGTCATTCATATCAATAACTTCAATGGATGAGTGAGCATACCTGGAAGGGATTGAAAGTACACCAGTAGGAATGCCATGCTTCGCTAAACTCAATTCACCTGCATCTGTGCCGATACCTGGGAAAACTTCTAATTGGTGGTTAATGTTGTTAGCTTCAGCAAGCTCTACTAAATGATTTCTTACTTTTTTATTCGCAATCAAACTCACATCTAATACTTTAATGCCTGTACCAGCACCTAAAGCTAGTGTTTGATCCATCATTTCTTCTGTGGTGTCACTAACAGCCGTTGTATCTAATGCAATTGATACGTCTGCATCTAGTTGATGTCCCGCTACTCTTGCACCTCTTAGTCCAACTTCTTCTTGAACAGAGAATACTCCAATTATTTCACCTGCAAATTCATTTGAATCTAAATCTTCTAAAGCTTGTATTAGTACGGCACACCCAGCACGGTCATCAAAGGCTTTACCTACAATACGGCTTTCTGATAATTCATCAAAATGAGGCTGCCACGTCACTGTATCGCCGACTTTAATGCCAAAGTCTATCACTTCCTGTTTGTTTGAAGCGCCAACATCAATATATAACTGTTGATGAGTTCTTACTTTATTAGGGTCATCAAATTTCTTCATATGTGCTGAGATTGTACCAATGACCCCTGAACGTAGTCCATTTGACGTGTTAATTTGAACACGTTGTGAAAGTAAAATTCGATCATCATGTCCGCCTAATTTTTCGAAGCGAAGCAACCCATTTTCTTCAATCTTCTTTATAATGAAACCAATTTCATCCATGTGAGCAGGAACGACAATGTTTGGCCCGTCTTGATGTCCTTTTTTACGAACTATAAGGTTACCTACACCATCGACCTCAATTGAATCGACACTACCTTTAAGTCGGTTTGTTATGTATTTGGCCACATCTTCTTCAAACCCGCATGGACCGTGTATTGAGGTTAAATTTTTAAGTAGTTCTTTCATGGAATCTTCCTCTCCAAATATAATTTAGTTTATTAATACTATATCAGAATAAAACATCATCTTAAAACAACATGTTCATTTAATATTCAAAAAAAATATAAATTTCAGAAACTAGGACTGTTAGACTACAATTAGGTAGGTGATGATCTTGTTTACATGGAAATCTCCGATGCTGTTAATTTTAGGGATTGGAATATCTTATCTCGGTAACTGGATTTATTTAGTTGCCATTAATTTATACATATTAGATTTAACTGGTTCTGCGGCTGCGGTAGCCGGCCTATTTGTCATTAGACCGATAGCTACAATTATGACTAACACATGGTCAGGAAGTGTAATCGATCGAGTAAATAAGAAGCGGCTGTTGGTATTTGTAGACATAATCAGAGGAGGACTGGTATTTACTATTCCTTTTATAGAAAACTTATGGGGCATATACTCAATGATTTTTGTCATTAGTTTGTTCGCTTCATTTTTTGGACCAACTTCTCAGGTCTATATTACTCGATTAGTTCCACAGGAAAAACGCCAGCGTTTTAACTCGATTTTAGGAACGATGAGCTCTGGAGCCTTCTTAATTGGACCAGCGCTATCTGGTGTGCTGATTATGAGTTATGGAACGGACTTAAGCATCTTTATCAATGCGCTAACTTTCATTATTTGTGGTGGTTTAATCCTTCTATTACCTAATATAGATGGAAAAGGATCTGTATCGAAACAAACCGGTATTCAAGAATGGATTAATGATTGGAAAGTAGTGACCGGGTTCTTTAAGAGTTCGAGATTTTTTGTAACGGTTTATTTATTATTTCAAATCACAATGTTAATTGGATTTGCTTTAGATTCTCAAGAAGTTACGTTTATTAAACAACATTTAAATTTAAGTGATGATGGATATGGATTTTTGGTGAGTATAACAGGAGTGGGTTCTATCATTGGGGCTTTAATAGCTGCGACCTTAGCGAATAAAGTCCACTTGCGATACTACTTAGGTGGCGGGATACTTTTATCAACAGTCGGATATATCTTGTTCTATTCATCATTTAATTTTATTTCAGCTTTAACAGCTTTTTTAATATTAGGGTTCTTTTTGGCATTTGCTAATGCTGGGTATGCAACCTTTTTCCAAAACAATGTCCCGACAGATATTATGGGGAGAATCGGAAGTGTCGCGAATATGATTCAATCTGCCATTCAGATTCTTTTTACATTAATTTTAGGATTTGTTGCAGAGATTTTCACCTTACAAATGGTCACATTAATCGGATCAATTTTAGCGTTTATAATAAGCATAGTTCTTGTATGTTATTTGTTTGCTAATAAATCACAGTTTAATTCAAACGAGATTTAATTTGAGGACTAAAGATAATCGTCTATACAATCTCATCACAGGTGTCATAAAAGTAGAGTAGTAAGAGAAAAAAATCTCTTAAAACTAATGAAAAGGAGGCACTTGTAATATGGGTAATTATGGTGGTGGCTTTGCGCTAATTGTCGTATTGTTCATCTTATTGATTATTGTAGGCGCTTCTTGGTACTAGGATTTAATTAAATAAGATGAAACAGTTGTTCATTCTGGCCCATTTCATTTTAGACAGTGAATAGAATTGATCATCTCCGAAAGAAAATGGGAGGGAGTTTTCGATAATGTTAGGTAATTGCGGTTATAACAACGATTTCGTTTTATATGTCGTATTATTTATCCTACTTGTTATTGTAGGCGCGGCATTCTATTGCTAATACAAAAAAAGCCTTACCATATTCGGTAAGGCTTAATTTTAATAAATTTTTTTGTAATTCCGCATTCGCCTTATCACTATAGGTTATAACTACATATATTGTTAATGAAATTGGATAAAGGAGGAATTGCTAATGTCAGGAGGATATGGATACGGCAACGGTTTCGCATTAGTTGTCGTTTTATTTATTCTATTAATTATTGTAGGTGCTGCTTGGTACTAAATTGAGGTGAAGCACTGGCCTTAGGGCTAGTGCTTTTTTTCTGTTGCACTATATAACTTTACTCTTGTTAAAAGTTTATAAAAACTAAGGCTTTCGCCAACAGGATTGGGAGATAAGCTAAGTTTTCCGAACAAGACTGGTTAAATAAATGCCACTAAATATAATCAGCATTCCGAGTAATAGGTTGGCAGTAATCGGTTCATTTAACACAATATAACTTGATATAATTGCTGTAATTGGTATGATATAGGCAACTGTAGCAGCAAATTCAGGTGTGCCGTTTATAATCATATAATAAAGTAAAAAGTGTGCTACACCAGAACCGATAGTTCCTAAAATTAAAACTACGAGTGTCGTTTGAACATCAAACTGCGAAAAGTTAGGTAAGTCATTGAACAAGAAACCCACTGTTAAACCAACGATTGATGCAACAAATAGAGAAATTGTAATCGTAATGACTAGATCTAGTTTTTGAAGATGTTTTTTTAAATACTGCGAGCCAAAACCGTAAAATATCGTTGCAAGCACCATCGTACCAATACCAATGAAGTTACTTCCTAATAATTGATGGATTTGAAATTCAGTTAAAATAACAATTCCTAAAAATCCAATGAAAATTCCTAACCATTGCTTTTTAATTAATTTCTTTTTGAAAAATAAATACCCAATTAGTGCTGTGAAAATTGGAGTCAAAGCATTTATAACAGAGGTTGTATTACTGTTGATCACTGTTTCGCTCCAAGCGAGTAGACCCCAAGGAATCCCAGCGTTTAATATACCTAAAATGATCAATTGTTTATAAGGAATTGGACGTTCAAAGTGACGTAAACGAATCAGGAACAATGGGAGTAAAGTAAGTGCGCCAAGAAAGCACCTTAAAAAAACCATTCCCCAAACGCCTGTATCGTCTACTGTCATTTTGATTAAAATAAAAGCGATGCCCCAAATGAAGCTTAAGCTTAATAAGGCTACATAAATTTTCATGATATTCACCTATACTCAATATATGGTTGGGCGATGGGTTCGTGCTTGGCAAAAGGAGTATCTTTTTTTGTGAAATAGTTAAACATATTAAATAAATAAGCGTTATGAAAGTAGGAAGAGATATGCTGGAATTATTGAAAAAAGGGAATAAATCTTCTGGGATTTCGGCTTTAGGAAACATTGCAATTGCTACTATTAAAGGGATCGCTGCTGCCATTAGTGGAAGTGGTACGATGTTTGCGACCACGATTCACTCGATTGCAGATGCCATAAACCAAGGTATGGTTTATTTTGGTAGTGCGTTAGCAGAAAAAGAACCAACCAAACGCTTTCCAACTGGTTTTGGACGAGTGGTGAACCTATTTGTATTACTTGCGGTCATTGTTGTTTCAATTATGGCTTACGAAACGTTACATAAAGGGTGGGAAATTATACAACACCCTAAAGAATCCAGTAACTTTTGGCTAAATGTCATAGTGTTATCGGCATCCGTTTTAATTGATGGATCGGTATTGTTTAAAGTCATGAAAGAAGTTGTTCAGGAATCCGAGGAAGATACATCTGAAAAAGGTTTTTTCAAAACAGTTATTGAGAATATCAAATATGCTGCACCGCCCACACGTCTCGTGTTCTATGAAGACATCGTAGCAACTCTAGGTGGTTTTGTAGCGATCATTGCCGTCATTGTTGCTCATTTTACTGGAAATTATATCGTCGATGGTATTGGTACCATTATAATCGGTTTATTACTAATTGGAATCGCAATTAAAATCGGTTATGAGAATACAGTTGGATTAATCGGTGTCGCTGCACCTAAAAAAGTGGAGCATAGAGTAGCTGAGATTATACTGGGTCACTCTAAAGTGGTCGATATTAGAAATTTAAGAGTGATACAAGAAGGAAGACAATATCATGTAGAGGGTTATATTGAATTAGAAAAGGGCATGGCATTGGCTGATGCGGATGATATTAAATTTGAAGTGGTTGAGTTATTGATGCAAGATAAAGATGTAGATGATGCAACACTTGGTGTGATTGAATCTGATGATGTACAGTCGTTTAATTTAGATGAAGAAAATAAGGGCGATTAATTTTATCGCCCTTATTTTTTGTAAAAAAGTCCGGAAAAAACGTGCTTCAGACAGATTGTTGTGAAGGTTTTATAAAAATAAAAGTAAGTATTAAAATTAAAACACCTAAACAACCGCCTAATATATAAATTACCTTAACATATTCATTCATAAAAATAGAAATTAATGGTGGCCCTAAAGCAACACCGATAAATCGAGCTGAGCTATAAAAAGAAGTAATTGTTCCACGTTCATCTTTTTCAATATTCTCTGTGATCATGGCATCTAATGTTGGTAAAAGGGCGCCGATTGATAACCCAACTACACTACTTATGAGAAGTAACATTCTCACATTGTCTTCAAGAAACCCTACAAACGGTACAAATAGTGAAAGGATACCGACTCCAACCACTAATAAATAGCGCATGACATTTAAATCACCTTTGATATTCTTACCGGCTAATAATGAAGCCAGGCATAATACTAGTAAAGGAATGGCTAAAATAATTCCCTTCCTGACACCTTCAATATCATGTGATTTTTCCAGAATATCTGATAAATAAAACAGTATTCCAAACAAGACAAGCATCGTATATGCGCCAATTCCAAATACCACATATAGCCAATTCCCTTCTCGTTTAAAAATATCCTTAGTTTTACTTAAGAATATCTTAAGTGGATCGTGAGGATTTTGATCTCTTGGAACTTTAATAAAAAAGAGGACAAATATTAAAGAGATAAGACTAAATACTGATATCGCATAAAACGGAATATACCACACAATTGCCGCAAACGCAGCCCCAACTATAGGACTTAGTACTTTACCGAATGTGTTAGAGGTTTCTATGATTCCTAAACAGGAGCTGGCATGCTCATCGTCATTCTTATATAAATCCCCAACTAAAGGCAAAACAATTGGCGCAGCCCCAGCTGCGCCAAACCCTTGCAGAATACGACCTAATATAATCCACAAATAAGGGCTGTCAGTCATGGATGAAGCTAGGCCTGCAATTAATCCTCCAATTAGTGTAAGAATCAAACTGGGGATGATTACCTTTTTCCTGCCAAATCGATCAGATAGATAACCCGCAATTGGTATGAGTAAAATAGCGGCAATTGAATAGCTGGTAATAATCATACTAGACTGAAAAGAGCTGATATTAAGTTTATCTTCAAATATAGGTAACACTGGTATGAGCATGGAATTGCCCAAAGTCATGACCAGTGGTATGGAAGCCATAGATATAACACACCATAAACCAACTTGTTTGTTCATTTTATTACTCCTAAGAAAACATTTATTACTAATTTGCTCATTTCAAGAAATTATATAAAAGGGATAAATAGGAAGTACCTTTTTTATTAAGGAATTATTTTTAAGGGAAACTAATTTAGAATGTAATAAATACAGGAGTGGTTTAGGTGAAAGCAGTCACTTATCGTTCACCCTATAACGTGGGTGTAACTGAAGAAGATGATCCAAGATTAGAAAAGAAAGATGATATTATTGTTCGAATTACTTCAACAGCAATTTGTGGCTCTGATTTACATTTGTATCAGGGGAATTTCCCTCTTCCTAAAGGCTATATTATTGGACATGAACCTATGGGGATTGTAGAGGAAATTGGGCCTGAGGTAACAAAAGTAAAAAAAGGTGACCGGGTAATCATCCCTTTTAATGTATCCTGTGGTCACTGTCCATATTGTGAAGCGGGAGAAACCAGTCAGTGTGACAACTCTAATCCCCATTATGACTCGGGAGGTTATTTTGGTTATACTGAGAAATTTGGAAATTACCCTGGTGGGCAAGCTGAATATTTAAGAGTTCCGTTTGGCAATGATACACCATTTGTTGTTCCGAAAGATAATGAAATGGAAGATGAACAGCTTCTATTTTTATCAGATGTTTTACCTACAGCTTATTGGAGCGTAAAGCATGCTGGAGTAAAAAAAGGTGACACAGTTGTTGTGTTGGGGTGTGGACCTATTGGCTTAATGGCACAAAAATTTGCTTGGTTAAAAGGCGCTGAACGTGTCATAGCGATTGATTATTTAGATTACCGCATGAATCATGCTAAAAAAACAAATAAAGTTGAAATATATGAATTCACCAAGTATCCAGATATGGGTGAGCATCTAAAAGAAATTACTAAAGGGGGTGCTGACGTGGTTATTGACTGTGTCGGAATGGATGGTAAGAAGTCACCTCTTGAGTTTGTAGAGCAGAAACTTAAACTTCAAGGGGGGACACTTGGTCCAATCCAAATCTCTACTAAAGCAGTAAAAAAGACAGGGACAGTTCAATTAACCGGAGTCTATGGAAGTAATTATAATGTCTTTCCACTTGGCGCATTCTTTTCTAGAAATGTAACTCTTAAGATGGGACAAGCTCCAGTCATTCCGTTTATCCCTAAACTATACGATATGTTGATTAAGAAAGAAATCGACCCAACAGACATCATTACGCATAAACTACCGTTAGATAAAGCTGAACACGGTTATAAAATTTTTAATAACCGAGAAGAAGACTGTATAAAAGTTGTTTTAAAACCTTAACATTATCGTTCGTCAAATCCCCCATTTAGGTGCTATAATGTATTGAGCTGAATTTATTTTTGAGTGGAGGATTTTAATTATGTTACAAGCAACAGACGTTAGTTTACGTTTTCCAAGTCGTAAACTATTCGAAAATGTTTCTATAAAATTTACAAGTGGGAATTGTTATGGATTGATTGGTGCTAATGGTGCTGGTAAATCAACGTTCTTAAAAATATTATCAGGTGAGATTGAACCTCAAGAAGGTCATGTCTCTGTAGGTAAAGATGAGCGTATTGCGGTATTAAAACAGGACCACTATGCGTACGAAGATGAAAAGGTTCTTGATGTTGTGGTCATGGGTCACACAAGATTACATGAAATCATGCAAGAAAAAGACGCTATATATGCTAAAGGTGAATTTACTGAAGAGGATGGCATGCGTGCCGCAGAGCTTGAAGGTGAATTTGCTGAATTAAACGGTTGGGAGGCTGAAGGTGATGCAGCGACATTACTACGAGGTCTTGGTGTTGATGACTCTGTACACGATAAAAAGATGTCAGAGCTATCAGAATCTGATCGTGTAAAAGTATTATTAGCTCAAGCGTTATTTGGTAACCCAGATATTTTACTTCTAGATGAGCCGACAAACGGTTTAGACATTCAAGCGATTCGTTGGTTAGAAGAGTTTTTAATTAACTTTGAAAACACGGTCATTGTTGTTTCACACGACCGTAATTTCTTAAACAACGTGTGTACGCACATTGCCGACTTGGACTTTGAGAAAATTACGCTTTATGTTGGTAACTATGATTTCTGGTATGAATCAAGCCAATTAGCTCTTAAGATGTCACAAGAGCAAAACAAGAAAAAAGAGGAAAAGGTTAAAGAACTGAAAGAGTTTATTGCCCGTTTCAGTGCGAATGCTTCCAAATCCAAACAAGCAACCTCTCGTAAGAAATTGCTTGATAAGATTGAGTTAGATGATATTAAACCATCTTCAAGAAAATATCCTTACATTGCGTTTACACCTGAACGCGAGATCGGTAACGATTTACTTGAAGTAAAAGGATTAAGTAAAACAATTGATGGCAAAAAAGTGCTAGATAACGTCACCTTCCGTATGGAGAAGGACGATAAAATTGCACTACTCGGTGATGATTTAGCTGTTACAACATTTATGAAAATCATCATGGGTGAAATCGAGCCAGATGAAGGAACTTACAAATGGGGAGTAACGACATCTCAGTCCTATTTCCCTAAAGACAACTCTGAGTTCTTTGAAGGGTCTGATAAAAACTTAATTGATTGGTTACGTCAATATTCACCAGAAGATGAGACAGAGACATTTTTACGTAGTTTCTTAGGTCGTATGTTATTTTCAGGTGATGATGTATTTAAGAAAGCAAGTGTTTTATCTGGTGGAGAAAAAGTACGTTGCATGTTATCTCGTATGATGTTAAGTAATGCGAACGTGTTAGTTCTTGATGATCCTACAAACCACTTAGACTTGGAGTCAATTCAATCACTTAACAATGGTTTAATTAAATTTAAGGGGTCAGTGATCTTTAGTTCACACGACCATCAATTCATTCAAACGATTGCAAATCGTATCATCGAGATTAAAGATGAAGGTATTATTGATAAGTCTATGACTTATGAAGAATATCTTGATGATGTGAAGAAAATTAAGACACAACCAACAATATAACCTAAGTCAAACTGCTCAGACGTACTGCTGAGCAGTTTTATATATGCAAAGAAAATCCTATTCTGTTTTTCAGCATTTTCAGTTATAGTTGTATATAGGATGGTGTTCGGCTTGAAAAAACATTTAAAAAATATGGATTATCCATTATTAGTTATTATATTGTTACTATCATTATTTGGACTAGTCATGGTTTATAGTGCAAGTTTTGTGCATGCTGGATTAGACCCTAATGTTAATGATCCTGCCTTTTACTTTAAACGCCAACGACTTTGGTTAATACTCGGTTTGTTTGTGTTCTTTTTTATGAGTATGTTTTCGTATCGTCGTTTAGGGCAATTAACGCCTTTATTGTTTTTAATAACATTTTTATTGCTCCTGGCAGTTATTATTCCTGGTCTTGGAGTGACAAGAAACGGTGCAACTCGTTGGTTGGATTTAGGCTTCTTCTTACTACAGCCATCTGAACTTGCAAAAATATCAATGGTGTTGTATTTTGCGTATGCGCTAACGAAGAAAGAAGACCGTTTAGATAGCTTTAATAAAGGGTTGTTACCTCCATTGTTGTTATTATTAGGCGTATTCACGTTAATCGTCTTGCAGCCGGACTTTGGAACCGCTGCTTCAATCATGATTGCGTGTGGAATTATATTGTTATTTGCCGGAGCTAAATTTATTCACTTATTAGGCCTAGGTTCGGTGGCAATAGTAGGAGCCCTTTTATTAATTTTAGGCGCAGACTATCGTCGAGAGCGCTTAACTTCTTTTATGGATCCGTTTGCAGACCCTTCAGGTGATGGTTATCAACTCATTCATTCATTAATAGCGATTGCTTCAGGTAAAATTAATGGCGTTGGACTTGCAAATAGTGTTCAAAAGTCAGGGTTCTTACCAGAAGCACATACTGATTTTATTATGTCAATTATTGCTGAAGAACTTGGATTGATTGGTGTTTTATTTGTCATTATTTCGTTTATGGTTCTTATGTTTAAAGGTGTCCTTATTGCGAAGAGAGCCCCAGATCAGTTTGGGCGGTTGCTTGCCCTTGGAATAACCTTTCAAATCATATCTCAAGCGATAATTAATATGGGAGCTATTTCAGGATTATTACCAATAACTGGTATCACCTTGCCGTTAATCAGTTATGGTGGTTCTTCATTACTTATTACTTTCGCTTTCTTAGGCATCTTAATGAACATAGCGATTAAAGGTAACATTGTACGTGGTTATAACAGAGAAGAAGAGGTTGACAATTCTAAAGAAAAACAATTTAAAGCTGCGAGATAAAAGGTGGATCTATTTAAATAGGTCCACTTTTTTCTGTAAAGTTTTTTCTTGATTTTACGAATCGCTACAAGCGGACGCTTTCCGCGGGCACGGCCTCAACGAAGGAACATCAATGAATAATCTCCATTGCACCTTTGCACCGAGGAAGCTTACTTCGAAGCATTCCTAGAAGACGCAGGTGCATCCCGCGTGATTTTCGGCTCGTGCTGTTCCCGCGAAGACCTGGATGGTCAAGTGTCGACGTTGGCCACAAAAGCTACTTGCTTTATTTCTTTGCGTTATTTTGCGCCGAGTAACCGCAGGCGCAGGACGTGGCCGATTCTAGTCGACCAGGAGTCACCGCCTTTCACTCTTCGTAAAAGTCAATCTGATCCACTAAATAAACATTGAACTTCATTAGATTCTACTGTAAAAATGCCTGAATGGACCGATAATAAGTATATAATGCAAAAAAATTGGCGAAATATTTAGAAAAAACAGTAAATTTGTTGTATAATAGTAACAACTCTTAAGACAAGGTGATAAAAATGACTATCGATCGTTATAACCAAGAGCTTAGCCAGTTAAAACAATTTCCCACTAAATTTTTAGTGTTGTATTTGTTGATTGGTTTATTGTGGATTACTATGTCTGACAGATTGGTTGAAATTTTAGTTCAAGACTTATCTGCAATTTCTTTTATACAATCACTTAAGGGTTGGTTTTATGTATTTATGACTGGGGTATTCTTTTATTATTACTTAATGAAAGAAACTCGGAAGAATGTCGACTTTTACAAAGAATTGCAAAGAAATGAGGAAGAAATCTCATTAACGAACGAAGCATTCAATAACTTAAACCAGGGGTTATTAATCACAGACCATATTGGTTATATCTTAAAAACGAACAAACAGTTTCTTGATATGGTAGGGCAATCGAGTGAAGAAGTCATTGATGAACGTTATGAACGTGTATTGCAGTTTCAGTCAAATGAAAGTTATCGGAAAATGCGACGAACATTAGAAGAAGATGGTCACTGGGAAAGTGAAGTCTTGATGATGGATAAAAAAGGAGAAAAAATACCCAGGCATTTTACTCTTCACCAAGTGGTAGATGAACAAGGAAAGTTAACCAATTATTTTGGTTTTCTTGTTGATATAAAAGAACGTAAGAAAAAAGACCAAATGTTACATATAACTAAGACCCAACTACAAGCCATATTAGAACATTCACCTTTAGGCTTAATTGCATGTGATACAAAAGGAAAAATTAATGTCTGGAACGGGCAAGCTGAAGAAATACTTGGAATTTCAGGGGAAGAAGCATTACACCAATCCGTTTTAGACGTAGGACCTCAAATTCTTCATGGTGCTTCTTCTTATTTAAAGAAATCATACAATGAAGCAGAAGTATTTAAACAAAATAGAGAAGTTATAAATGCTTCTGGTGAGCAGAAGTATCTGCAGTTGGCTTATTCAAATTTATATGATTCAGATGGCGATACCATAGGTTTGCAAGTGATGTTCAGTGATTACACCAATGAGAGAGAATTTAGAAAAGAACTGGACTACTTAGAGCATTTTGACTTTATTACAGGACTTTATAATTTTAATACATTTAATGGTGAAGCAGCTAATTACATTAATAGGTTACCAGACAGTAAGCACGCTTTTATGATATTAGATATTGATCGTTTTCACTCAATTAATCAACAATATGGCACCGATTTTGGTGATCAGTTGATTCTATCTATCGCTAAAACAATCAAAAATAAAGTGCGCTCTAGAGGTTTAGTTGCTCGTTTAAAGGGTGACGAGTTCGGTATTTTTATTCCTAGGGTTGATAATGACTCTGAATTGAAGGCTATTATTTCAAATTTACAAGAAGAATTTAGACAACCGACTAATATAGGAGAAGAAGTGATTCATCCGACGATATCTTTTGGAATATCTGTCTATCCTAATGATGGAATGAGGTTTGAAGAAATCTATCAAAAAGGTAATGCCGCTTTAAAAAATGCTAAAAAGCTGCGTGATTCTTATAGCTTTTATGATTCTTCAATGAATGAGCATATGGAAACTTATTTTTATGAAAATGAACTCCATCGGGCAATTTTGAACAATGAAATTGAACTGTATTATCAACCCAAAATTGATATGGATACAGGAAGTATTCAAGGTGTTGAAGCACTTTCGAGATGGTTCCACCCTGAACAAGGAATGATTTCCCCAGGCGTGTTTATCCCAATCGCTGAAGAAACAGGCTTAATTTTTTCGATGACGGATTATGTCATAAAAAAAGCTTGTGAAGACTACGTAAGTTGGAAGAAAGCAGGCATTAATATTCCTAGTTTTTCTGTGAATATTTCAGCTAAGCAGTTCGCGAAGCGAGAGTTTGTTACTGAAGTTTTAGACATCATAGATGCTTACCAAATTCCTAAAGGTGTATTTGAGATTGAAATAACAGAATCGATTACAATGGATATCGAGAATAATTTAGGAAAGTTAAATCAGTTGAGGGAAGCTGGGATTAAAATTAGTATTGATGATTTTGGAACGGGTTATAGTTCACTTAAATATATGAGAGATTTACCTGTGGATTTTGTGAAAATCGATCGTTCGTTTATCAATATGATTGGATTTAATGAAGGAAAGAATATGGTTGATTTCATTGTGGACTTAGCAAAGTTGTGTGAGGTTGAAATAATAGGAGAAGGTGTTGAGACACAAGCCCAGATGAATTACTTGCGTTCAATTGGGTGTCGTATTGGTCAGGGTTTTTATTTCTCAAAACCTATACCTGCAAAAGAAATTGAACAGTTATTGTATGTGGTTAAATAAATTAACGCCTTAGGTTCTATGATAGAATCTAAGGCGAATTTTTATATTAAAGACAACTCGGACATAGTCCGTATACTTCAAATTTATGATTCTCAATATAATAACCATCAAAGTTCTGTCTTATATGGTTCATCGGACATGATTCAATAGCTTTTGTCTTTCCACATGACTTACAAATGAAATGGTGGTGGTGTTCATCGTGACCACATGAAAGTCGAAAATGTTTTTCTCCACCTAGCTCAGTCGTTTCTAAAATATTTAAGTCATGAAATAAATGAAGGTTACGATAAATCGTGTCGTAACTAATTCCGCTATATTTTTTGCTTAAATAATTTAATAGGTCGCTGGCTGTGCGGTAACCATCTTCTTTATTAAAGAAATTTAAAATATCTTCGCGTTTTTCCGTATATTTATATCCTTCATCTTTTAAAATTGTTAAGGCTTGCTCAAGCTGCATAGTGATCATCCTTTTTTAATGCTACTTTGAATTTAACTTTGTTATATAGAAGCGTTAATCCAAGAAGTAAAGACGAAACAATTACAATCGTACCGCCAGGTGGAATTTCAAAATAGTATCCAGAAATTAAACCTAGTATAACGGCAATCTCTCCATAAATAATACTATAGATGATAGTTTGTTTAAAGCTTTTCGCAACTCTCATGCTTGTTGCGACAGGCAATGTCATAAGAGCTGAAACTAGTAAAACACCAACAATTCTAATAGAAGCTGAAATTACAAGTGCTGTCATTAGAATGAAAATAAAATGAATCAGTTTGGCTTGTATGCCTGAAACTTTCGCAAATTCTTCATCAAATGATAAAGCGAATAATTTTTGATAAAGGGCGAAAATCATGATTAATACAAATAAAGAAATAGTGATAATCAAATATAAGTCTGACCGACTTACTGCAGCGACTGACCCAAACAAATATGAGAAAATGTTCGTATTAATTCCGTCGGCAAGTGCAATAAATACAATACTTAACCCTACACCCATGGACAAAATAATTGGGATTGCGATTTCTTGAAATGCTTTATATACATCGCGTAAATTTTCAATAATTAAGGCACCTATTATTGAAAAAGCAATTCCGGTGTGGAAAGGCGTGAACATGAGTAAGGTGTATTTTTTTTGCATGAACAAGCCAAATGCTAAACCAGCTAAGGTCACATGAGATAGACCGTCAGCGATCATCGATTGACGGCGAACTACAATAAACGTGCCAAGTAATGGGGCAATCAGTCCGACTAATAATCCTGTATAGAATGTATTTCTTAGTAATTCAAATTTTAATAAAGCTTCTAACAATGTAATCGCCCCTTTCTAATGATCGTGTGTAATGGTATGAATTTGATGGCCGTAAAGTGTTGAGCGTTGTTCATCTGGCATATTTTCAAAGTCTCCAGGATTACCATGATAATGAATTGATTTGTTTAGGCATAGCAGGTCAGTCACATAAGTGGTGATAGCACCTATATCGTGCGAGACCAATACTAAAGTAATCCCTAGTTTTTTATTTAACTTGGATAGTAGTTGATAGAAATGTTGAACATTTTCTGAATCTACTCCAACAGTTGGTTCATCAAGGATGAGGAGTTCTGGTTGACTAACAATTGCACGAGCTATAAATATACGCTGTTGTTGACCACCGGATAAGTCTCCAATATTTCGATTTAAATAATGTTCCATATTTACTTGCGTTAAAGCGTGAATAATTTGTTCATACTTTTTCTTTTTGGATAATTGATTAGAGATAATCCCCATTGAAACAACTTCTTTAACCGTAGCAGGGAAACCCCTGTTAAATGAATTGGATTTTTGGGAAACATAACTAATTCGACCTTTATTTTTAAACTTTTGGATTGGATGATCAAAAGCAAAGATTTGACCTTTTTGTAATTTTTCTATCCCTAATATAAGTTTAATTAATGTGGTTTTACCTGAACCGTTAGGACCGACTAGCCCAACAAATGAACCTTTTAAGATATCAAAATTAATGTGTTCTAAAACGTTTTGCTGGTCGTAGCGGTGTAATACATTTTTTACCGAAATGATGGGTTTTGACATCTTATCACCCCTTACTGACTAATTTGTTTTAAGACCTCTAAATTATCGAGCATAATATCATAGTAATCTTTGCCTTGCTCGATTTCTTCTTCTGTCCGTGTTGATAGGTTACTTAAATAATATTTTTTGAGGTTTAATTCGTCTGCGATGTTTGCAGCTAATCGATCTTCTGAATTAGTTTCTAACACAATATGATTGATGCCTAATTCTTCAATTTCTTTAAATAAAGCTTGCAGCTCTTTCTGCGATGGTTCTTGTGCAGAAGTTAATCCTCGTATTGAATGTTGTTTAATTGGATATTTTTGTTCTAAATATGAAAAAGATTTGTGTGTAATTAAGACATTGACTTCATCTGAAAGAGTATTACTATACTGTTCATCTAAGTCATGCATGTTCTCTTTGAATTTATCAAAATTCTTTCTGAACTCTTCTTCATGTTCAGGGTAAAGTGCAATTAAATCTTCTAAAATGAGTTCACCGGCACTAACCATGCGATTAGGATCTAACCAGAAGTGTGGATCGAAATCTCTATGGGCATGTTCATCTTCATGCTCCTGCTCATCATGTGATTCATGATCATGGTTTTCATCTTCAACGTGATCATCGCTGTGGTCTCTTTCCTTGTGTTGATTAGTAAAATCAGAGAATAACTCTGTGTGTTTTCCTAAACTTAATAAATGAACACCTTCTGTTTTTACCGTTTCAGCTAATGTAGCAGAAAATGATTCAAAACCTTCACCAATATAGAAGAAGCCATCACTATCTGCTAACTCTATCATTTCCTTTGTTGATGGTTCATAAGAATGTGGGTCTGCTCCAGAAGGCAAGACCGTTTCAACTTCTGCATCCTCTTTAGCAATTTCAGAAATAATATATTCAATCGGATAAATAGAGGTAATGATTTTGCCTTTTTCAGTTTCAGAAGTATTTTGTGATTCGTTATTAGATGAATTACATGCGAATAATAGTATTAATAAAAGCGATAATAAAGTAATTTTAAGACCTTTCATGTTTGTTCCCCTCTCAAGCAAATCAAATTTATAACTTACATCATCATATCGTAATCATTACGATTTGTAAATAGGAATGTTTACGATTTACGGAATGATTTTAGGGCAGCTATTTTGGGTATACTTTAAGTGAATAGGTAGGAGGGATATAATGTTTGATTATACTGTAGAAACTAATAAACCAGTAGATGATGCGGTAACCTCATTAGAGGAAAGTTTGAAAGAAGCGAAGTTTGGTGTGCTGTGGGATTTTGATGTGAAGGAAACCTTACACAAAAAAGGGTTTGAAGATTTTGACCAGACATTTCGTATTTTAGAGGTGTGTAATCCACGAGCGGCCAAAGACGTATTAGCAATGGAAGATAAAGTAGCTTATTTCTTACCATGTAAAATTGTAGTTTATAATAGTAAAGATGGGTCGACTAAAATAGGAATGCCGAAACCAACTGCTTTAATGGAAAATATTGATAACAAAGATGTAAAAGCTTTTGCTGAAGACATTGAAAATACAATGGTTAGCGCCATTGATCAAGCAGCAAAATAATAAGTGTAATGACCAACTCCCAAGTAGTAAAACTTGGGAGTTACTTTTTTCATATATTAATTATCTTTTTTGTCGAAAAAGTGGTAAAATAGAAACCGGTTTCAGATAAAAAACATAGATATATACAAAATTGGGGGGCTCATCATGGAGAAATTAATGCGTAAGTTTTTCTTGTTTTTATCTAATAATAAATTTTTTACTAAACTAGCAAAAAAATATGGTTTACGTTTTGGTGCCGCTCGTTTTGTTGCTGGCGAACAGATTGCTCAAGCAACTGATACGATTCGTAGATTGAATAAACATGATTTAGTTGTTACATTGGATCATCTTGGAGAGTTCGTAAGTGATGAAAAAGAGGCGAGAGAACGTACAGAACAATGTGTTAAGGCGATTGAAGCTATTGCAGAAGAAAATCTAGATTCTCAATTATCTTTAAAAATGACTTCAATGGGATTAGATATATCACGCGAGCTTGTTATGGAAAATATGCGAAAAATACTTGAAGCGGGTAAAAAGCATAACGTATTTGTAACTATAGATATGGAAGATTATGAGCGTTGTCAGGCGACTATTGATATTTTTGAAGAGTTAAAGAAAGATTATGATGGACTAGGTACAGTTTTACAAGCCTACCTATATCGTACGGTTGATGATCTTCAACATTTAAATCAATATAATCCTAATCTGCGCTTAGTAAAAGGTGCTTATAAAGAATCACCTGAAGTAGCATACCCGAATAAAAAAGATGTGGATGAAAACTTCAAAAAGATTATCAAAATGCATTTAGAAAATGGTAACTACACAGCAGTCGCAACGCATGACGATGCGATGATTGAATACACGAAAGAATTAGTTAAAGAAAAAGGTTACTCTAAAGATCAATTTGAATTCCAAATGCTATATGGGATTCGTAATGAACTTCAAGATCAGTTAGTGAAAGAAGGGTACACAGTACGCGTGTATGTACCTTACGGAAACGACTGGTATGGTTATTTCATGAGACGCTTAGCAGAACGCCCAGCAAACGTAGCGTTTGTGTTGAAAGGGATTTTGAAGAAGTAATTTAATAAATTTAAGGTTTTCGAGCTACAGGCGGAGGCTTTCCGCGGGCACGGCTCGAGCCAGGGAACTACATTGAATAATCTTTTATGTCCCTTGCGCTGAGTAATCACAGGCGCATCCCTCGAGAGAAAGTCACTGCCTGTGGGGTCTCGAGACTCGTGCTTTTCCCATAGAACTCACCGCCTTTCGCTCATTCAGTTATATGCTTTTGGCCGACCATTACTAACTTAAATGACTATTTCAAAAAAACATTTGTAAATGGATTGCGAAATGTCAGAAAATATTTTATAGTTAATATTAGATAACATTATTGGATAGAATAACCTATCCAATATTTTTTGGGACAAAATGAATGAGTATTCATTCAAAGAACAGGGGGAACAAAAATGAACCGTAAAATCAAGCGCGCCGCAGTATTGGGCTCAGGTGTCATGGGTTCAGGTATTGCTGCACACTTGGCCAATGTAGGAATCCCTACATTGATGTTAGACATTGTACCTCGTGAACTAACAGAAGCTGAGGAGAAAAAAGGACTATCATTAGAAGATGCAGCTGTACGTAATCGAATTGCAGCTTCTAACAAAGAAAAATTAAAAATACAGAAGCCTTCTCCAATTACGAGTAAGAAGAGCTTAGACTTAATCCAGGTCGGTAACTTTGATGACCATATGGAACAACTATCTGAAGTCGACTGGGTAATTGAAGTTGTTGTAGAGAATTTAGATATTAAGAAAAAAGTATACGATCAAGTAGAGAAGTATCGCACTGAAGGAACAATTGTTTCTTCTAATACATCAGGTATTTCAATTAATGATATGGCAGAAGGACGTTCTGATGACTTCAGGAAACATTTCATGGGAACACACTTCTTTAACCCGCCACGTTACTTGAAATTATTAGAGGTTATTCCTAATAACGATACCGATCCAGAATTATTAGCGTTCATGAAGCGCTTTGGTGAAGATGTTTTAGGTAAAGGTGTTGTTGAAGCAAAAGATACACCAAACTTCATAGCGAACCGTATCGGAACATATGGTTTATTAGTAACTGTTAAAGAAATGCTTGAAGGCGGTTACACGATCGGTGAAGTAGATTCTGTAACAGGTCCAATGATCGGTCGTCCGAAGAGTGCAACGTTCCGCACATTAGACGTTGTTGGATTAGATACATTTATTCATGTAGCTAAAAACGTTTATGACAACGTTGTAGGTGAAGAAAAACAAGCATTTGAAGTACCTGAGTTCATGAAACAAATGAACGAAAAAGGTTGGTTAGGTGCTAAGTCAGGTCAAGGGTTCTTCTTAAAGAAGAAAGGCAAAGATGGAAGCGTAATCTTTGAATTAAACCCTGAGACAATGGAGTATGAAGAACGTAAAAAGCTTAAGACAAACGCATCTGGTATGGCCAAACAAGAGAAGGGACCTAAACGTAAACTACGTGCTCTTGTTAATGCTAAAGGCGACCGTGCTGGAGATTTAGTTTGGAATATTACAAAGCAAACTTTAATCTATTCAGCTGATTTGCTTGGCGAAATTGCAGATGACATTAATGCAATCGACGAAGCGATGAAGTGGGGCTTCGGTTGGGAACTTGGTCCATTCGAAATGTGGGATGCAATAGGTGTGAAAGCATCGGTTGAACGCATGAAAGAAGAAGGTGCCAATGTTCCAGCGTGGGTTGAAGAAATGCTAGAGAAAGGCATTGAGTCCTTCTATAAAACTGAAAATGGTAAAGTGTATTTCTACCAAGATGGGGAATACGTTGAGAAAAAAGTTAACCCAAAAGAAATTAACTTGAAGTTACTTAAAGATGTTAAAGGTGTCATTAAGAAAAATGCTGGTGCTAGTCTAATAGATTTAGGTGATGACGTTGCTTTATTAGAATTCCACTCGCAAAGTAATGCGATTGGTTTAGACACCATTCAAATGATCAATTACGCACTTGAGGAAGTGAATAAAAACTATAAAGGGCTAGTGATTGGTAACCAGGGTAAAAATTTCTGTGTTGGTGCTAACCTTGGCATGATGCTAATGGAAGCGCAAGATTTTAACTTCCCTGAACTAAACTTAGTCGTTAAGCAGTTCCAACAAGCTATGATGAAAATCAAATACAATGAAAAACCAGTTGTAGCAGCACCATTTGGTATGACCCTTGGTGGCGGTACGGAAGTTTGTCTTCCAGCCCACAGCATCCAAGCTTCACAAGAATCTTACATGGGTCTCGTTGAAGTTGGTGTTGGTCTAATTCCTGGTGGTGGCGGTAACAAAGAGTTTTACTTAAAACAGTTAAGAGGCCTGCCAGAAGGAGTAGACTTTGATCTACAAAAAGTAACAAATGATGTATTTGAAAAAATCGCAATGGCCAAAGTATCAACATCAGCGGCTGAAGCATTAGAAAATGGTATCTTAGATGACCAAACGGATGCAATCAGCGTAAATGGTGATCACTTAATCCATGATGCGAAACAGAAAGTATTAAGTCTTCACAATGCTGGCTTCCAACCACCAAAACGTCAGAAAGTACCAGTAGTTGGTGAACCTGGATATGCTACGATGTTACTTGGTGCGAAAGGCTTAGCGAACAGTGGCTATGCTTCTGAACATGATATCAAAATTGCTGAAAAACTAGCATTCGTTCTAGCTGGTGGCCGTCTAAAATATGGCACATTAGTAGATGAAGAATATCTATTAGATTTAGAACGTGAAGCATTCTTGAGCTTAATTGGTGAAGCTAAGACTCAACAGCGTATGCAGCATATGTTGATGAAAGGCAAACCATTACGTAACTAAAAATTAACTCCAATAAGGATAGGGGGATGAGTTGTGAGAGAAGCAGTAATAGTTGCAGGTGCTAGAACACCTGTAGGAAAAGCGAAAAAAGGAACACTTGCAAATACAAGACCAGACGATCTCGCGGCTTTAACAATAAAAGAAACATTAAAACGCGCTAATAACTACGATGGCCCAATTGATGACGTCATTATGGGGTGCGCCATGCCAGAAGCTGAGCAAGGAATGAACATGGCACGTAACATCGCAGGTTTAGCTGGACTTCCAAATGATGTTCCAGGTATTACAATCAACCGCTATTGTTCTTCAGGTTTACAAAGTATTGCGTATGCCGCTGAACGTATAATGGTTGGTGGTAGTGATGCCATTATCGCTGGTGGCGCGGAATCTATGAGCCTAGTACCTGTAGGTGGTCATGTGATTAAGCCTAACCTTGAACTTGTGCAAAATGCACCTGGGTATTACATGTCTATGGGGCACACAGCTGAAGAAGTAGCAAACCGTTTTGGTGTTTCTCGTGAAGACCAAGACGCATTTGCTGTAAGAAGTCATGAACGTGCCGCTAAAGCCATTGAAGAAGGCAAGTTCGATGATGAGATCGTACCTGTTGAAGTAACAAACCGTGAATTAGGTCCTGATAACAAAATCAAAGAAACAACAGTTACATTTTCAAAAGATGAAGGTGTACGTAAAGGGACTAAGCAAGAAGTTTTAGCAAAATTAAAACCAGCTTTCCATGTTAAAGGCAGTGTAACTGCAGGTAACTCGTCACAAATGAGTGATGGAGCTGCATCTGTATTAGTTATGGATCGTGAAAAGGCTGAAAAAGAAGGTTTAACGCCATTAGTTAAGTTCCGTTCATTTACAGTTGCTGGTGTAGAACCAGAAATTATGGGTGTCGGACCGGTTAAAGCTATTCCTAAAGCAGTGGAGCAAGCTGGATTAACCATGGATGATATTGGGTTATTCGAATTAAATGAAGCATTTGCTTCACAATCATTACAAGTTATTCGTGAGTTAGGACTTAATGAAGACATCGTGAATGTTAACGGTGGTGCGATTGCTCTTGGACACCCATTAGGATGTTCAGGTGCCAAGCTGACATTAACATTAATGCATGAAATGAGACGTCGTGATGTGAAATACGGTGTTGTAACAATGTGTATCGGTGGCGGTATGGGTGCTGCTGGAGTATTTGAATTACTTTAAACCTTAAAGGGGGATTTTAAGATGGGTGAAACAACTGAGAAAGTTTTTAAAGGTGGCGGCTTTTTAGTCGAAGATGTGAATGCGGAGGATATTTTAACTCCTGAAGATTTCTCTGATGAGCATAAGATGATTGCGAAAACAACAGAGGAATACGTAAAAAATGAAGTATGGCCGGTATTAGAAGATCTAGAAAATCATGAATTTGATAAATCAGTAGAGCTACTTAAGTCTGCAGGTGAGCTAGGTTTATTAGGTGCTGATGTGCCTGAAGAATACGGTGGTTTAGAGCTTGATAAAATCAGTTCATCTTTAATTACAGAAAAAATGTCACTAGCTGGTGGTTTCTCAATCTCTCATGGTGCACACGTGGGTATTGGTTCACTACCAATCGTTTTCTTCGGTAATGAAGATCAAAAACAAAAATATCTACCAGCACTAGCAACGGGTGAAAAACTTGCAGCCTATGCATTAACTGAGCCTGGATCTGGTTCAGACGCATTAGGTGCAAAAACAACAGCTAAGTTAAACGAAGCTGGTACGCACTACGTGTTAAACGGTGAAAAACAATGGATTACAAACTCGGCTTTCGCTGATGTGTTTGTTGTTTATGCGAAAATCGATGGTGATAAGTTCACTGCGTTTATCGTTGAGAGCGAGTTCCCAGGCGTTTCAACTGGTGCTGAAGAGAAGAAAATGGGTATCAAATCATCTTCTACTCGTACATTAATTTTAGAAGATGCTGAAGTGCCTGTTGAGAACGTACTTGGTGAAATTGGCCGTGGTCACGTGATCGCATTCAATATTTTAAATGTTGGTCGTTACAAGTTAGCTATTGGTGGTGTCGGTGGTGCTAAGCGTGCTATTGAAGTTGCTACTCAATATGCAAATGAGCGTAAACAGTTCAACACACCAATTTCTAAGTTCCGTTTAATTCAGGAGAAAATTGCAAGTGTTGCAGCTAACACTTATGCAAATGAAAGTGCAGTATATCGTACTGTTGGTCTATTCGAACAACGTTTAGGCGGATTAACTAAAGAACAGTTAAACGAAGGTAATGAAGTTGCTAAAAGTATAGCAGAATACGCGATTGAGTGTTCAATGAACAAATATATGGCAACAGAACTATTAGACTTCGCTGTGGATGAAGCAGTTCAAATTCATGGTGGTTATGGCTTCATGGCTGAATATGAAGTTGAGCGTATGTACCGTGATTCTCGTATTAACCGTATCTTTGAAGGTACAAACGAAATCAACCGTATGATCGTTCCAGGTACGTTCATGAAGAAAGCAATGAAAGGTGAACTGCCGTTACTACAAAAAGCTCAAGGTTTACAAGAAGAGCTAATGACGATGATGCCAGAACCTGTTGGCGATGAGCCATTAGAACAAGAATTTTACCTACTAAAGAATGCTAAGAAAATTGGCTTATTATCTGCTGGTATTGCAGCTCAGAAGTACGGTGAAAAGCTTGAGCAAGAGCAAGAATTACTTGTTAACATTGCAGACATTGCTGCAGAAATTTATAATATTGAATCAGCAATTCTGCGTACACAAAAGTCATTTGACAGCGTTGGTGTTGAGAAGAGCGAACAGAAACTCCTTTACACTCAAGTGTATGTCCAAGAAGCATTCAACCGAATTGAAGCACATGCGAAAGAAACATTAATCGCAAGTGATTCAGGTGATAGCCTCCGCATGATGTTAGGTGCGTTACGTAAACTGACTCGTCACGATCCAATTAACGTGATTGAGAAGAAACGGGAAATCGCAGCAAAAATCATCGATGCTGAGAAATATGTGGTTTAATTAATGTAAAAACCAGCTGATTTTAATCGGCTGGTTTTTCTCATGAAAACATTATTGGACACTAATCTATCTATATTGGTCACTAATTGAAAGTATCGGACACTAAATTTTTAGTATTGGACACTAATTTTTCGGTATCGGCCACTAACTTTCAAATTTGTTCATAGTGAGCTCACAAAGAGGTCTGGACCAAGGTTTTATGTTATGATACTGCTAAGGAGGTGCTCGAATGAGTGTAACAGTTTATCAATATCCTAAATGTGGCACATGTCGGAAAGCGATCAAATGGTTAGATGAAAACGGAGTAGAATATGAAGCTATACATATTGTTGAACACCCTCCGTCAACAACTGAATTAAAGTCATTTATTGAAAAAAGTGATTTACCGGTTAAGAAATTTTTTAACACTTCGGGCAAAAAATATCGTGAGCTTGGTCTTAAAGATAAGTTGAAGGATATGTCCGATGATGAGATGGTTGAGCTGTTGGCATCAGATGGGATGTTAATTAAGCGTCCAATAGTAACTGATGGTCATAAGGCAACTGTAGGATTTAAAGAAGATACTTTTGCACAAACTTGGAAATAATATTAATAGTTTTTGTGTAAAAATGATGAATTTTATTGTATGATTAATTTGTGATACTAGAATGTTGGAGGGTCAAAAATGAGCTTACCGAAAGATTATCGTTATTCTAAAGAACACGAATGGGTTAAAGTTGAAGGAGACAAAGTAAGAATTGGTATTACAGAATTCGCACAAGACGAACTAGGTGACATCGTTTTCGTTGAATTACCTGAAGAAGGTGACGAATTAGAATTAGATGAGCCGTTCGGAAGCGTTGAGTCTGTTAAAACAGTATCGGAGCTTTATGCGCCTATTTCTGGGAAAGTCGTTGAGATTAATGAAGAACTAGAAGATAGCCCGGAACTAGTTAATGAATCTCCTTTTGAGAAAGCCTGGATGGTTGTTGTTGAGCTAAGTGATGAGTCTCAACTTGATGACTTAATGGATGCAGATGCATATAAAGAAATGACTGATTCGGAATAATTATGAGAAAGCTGATCCATAGGGGTCGGCTTTTCTTATACACTATAATGTAAAGCATTATGCGTGTGAAAAACTGTATAGATGGTGATGACATGGATGATTTGTCGAGAGTTTTAATTGTTGAAGGCAAGCAGGATCGAAATAAAATAAAGAAAATATTAGATGATGAAGACGTATTTATTTTGTGTACATTTGGTACATTGGGGATCGATGCCTTGGAAGAATTAGTGGATGATTATCACTTATTTGATCGTGACGTATACATTTTTACGGATACAGACGAACCAGGTGAAAAACTAAGAAAAATGCTCAACCGGGAATTATCACATGCTCATAACATTTATATTGATAAAAAATATCGTGAAGTTGAAGATGCGCCTGAACATGTGTTAGCATCCATTTTGCAAGCAGCAAATATGAAAGTTAAGGTGGATTACCTGAAAGGATTTTCACAGTGATTGAAATCAACAGAGAAAATGCTCAATTTTTAATCAAGAAAAAGGACTACCACATCATTTTTGTGAATAGCCCTTTTTGTGGAACATGTAAAGTTGCCAAAAGAATGTTAGATTATATTGAAGATACAATGGATCAAGATAAGTTTTACGAATTAAATGCCACCTTGGCACCTGACTTGATGCAGAAATATGCCATCAAAAGTGTGCCTTGCTTAATCGTATTTAAAAATGGTGAACCCATTGATCGTCTTTATGCTTTTCATTCCGTTCCATATTTACTAAAAGAAATTGGACCTTACATTGTTTAGACACCCGCTAAAGATAGGGTGTCTGTTTTATTTAGAAGTTCTATTCTATTTTGATAATTCGCCGCTAATCGCATGAATGATTTCAACAAATTCAGCTTTATCCCCGAATCGACCAATAATTTCACCTTCGCGATTAATCACAATAGTCGTTGGAAGTGAAGCTCCTTCATATAAATCAAAGACTTCGCGTCCGCGATCTTTTAAGACAGGTTGTGTTAAGAACTGGTCTTGATATTTTAAGGCTTCGTCTTCACCATGTTCACGGTCAGTGACGTTAATAGTTACCATTTCCAGGTCATCATTATGTGATGTTTTATAAAATTGTTCTTTCTTTGGTAAATCACGGGCACAATCAGGACACCATGATACCCAAAAAGTGAGGAGAATAACTTTTTTACCTAATACATCTTTAAGGTTATATGATTGGTTTTGTTTGTCTAAGTATGGAAGTTCGAAAATTGGTGCTTTCATTAAGATCATCCTTTTATAAAATTTTTATTGACTTCACTTTAACACCATGCTAACATAAAAAACATCGAAAATATGAATAAAATAATTCTTATCCAGAGAGGTGGAGGGATCTGGCCCTGCGAAGCCCGGCAACCATCAGGTATAACCTGGCAGGTGCTAATTCCAGCAATGATTTGATCATTGCAAGATAAGAAAAGTAGACGGATTTATTCGACTCTTTTCTTGTGCTTGCAAGAGAAGAGTTTTTTAGTTTTCAATAAAAAATTAAATATAACAAATAATAACTCTTATCCAGAGTGGCGGAGGGATCTGGCCCTATGATGCCCGGCAACCATCAGGTATAGCCTGACAGGTGCTAATTCCAGCAAAGCATTGAGCTTTGAAAGATAAGAGGACGGAATCCTACCTTTCTGTTCTCTTATGAGCGGGAAGGTATTTTTATTAGCTAAAACTAAAACGCATTAAAGAGATAAACAGTTAAAAGAGAGAGGTATGAATATGATTTCCATTAAGGGCTTATCTAAGTTGTATAAAACTAAACATCAAGACGTTAAAGCAGTTGATAATGTTTCGTTAGATATAAAAAAAGGCGAGATTTATGGCGTCATTGGTTACAGTGGTGCTGGAAAAAGCACATTTATTCGTTTAATTAATCGATTAGAAGAACCTAGTAATGGTGAAGTCTTGATTAACGATACGAACATCACGGGATTATCTGTAGGTAAATTGCGTAAAGAACGCCAAAAAATTGGGATGATCTTTCAGCACTTTAATCTTCTTTGGTCACGCACGGTCTATGATAATATCGCTTTTCCATTAGAGATTGCTGGAGTACCTAGTCGTGAACGTCGTGACACAGTGCTTGAATTAATCGAGCTTGTTGGTCTTAAAGGACGTGAGCAAGCTTATCCATCTCAATTGAGCGGTGGGCAAAAGCAGCGTGTCGGAATTGCACGTGCATTAGCTAATGACCCGGATGTCTTGCTATGTGATGAAGCCACTTCAGCACTAGATCCTGAAACGACGGATGACATTTTAGATTTATTAGTCTCAATTAATGAAAAATTAAACTTAACAATTATTATGATTACGCATGAGATGCATGTTATTCAAAAAATCTGCCACCGTGTAGCAGTTATGGACCAAGGGAAAGTTGTTGAGCACGGCGATGTGTTGGACGTTTTTGTAAAACCACAATCAAAAACAGCTAAGCGATTTGTTCAGCAATTAAGCCCACTAGAGCATAAACAAGATACGCTTCATCGGTTTATTACAAAAGACGAAAATAGTGAAGTCGTTAAACTGCACTTTATAGGTAACGATGCAAAACGCGCACTGATTACAGATGTGATTAAACGTTTCGACATTGAAGTTAATATCCTCCAAGGTTCTATTTCTCCAACACAAGAAGGGGCCTATGGTACGCTCTATGTCGAATTGAAGGGTGCAGCTAATACGATTCAAGAAACAACCCAGTATATTAGAACATCAGGAGTAGAAGTTGAGGTGATTCGAGATGTTACGTGAATGGTTTCCGAACGTCAACATGGAAGACATGTGGACAGCAACCTATGAAACGTTATATATGACCATTATTTCTGTAATTGGAACATTGATTTTAGGAATCATACTGGGTCTATTATTATTTTTAACTGAAAAAAACAACTTGTGGCAGAATCGTTTTCTTAATTCAATAACGGCGGCTGTGGTTAATATTTTCCGTGCCATACCGTTTATTATATTGATTTTATTACTATTCCCGTTCACGGATTTTCTAATGGGAACCATCCGTGGGCCGAATGCAGCTTTACCTGCACTCATTATTGGAGCAGCACCATTTTACGCAAGGTTAGTTGAAATAGCATTTAAGGAGGTGGATAAGGGGGTTATTGAAGCGGCTAAATCCATGGGGGCAAAAACGCACACGATTATATTTAAAGTGCTTTTACCGGAATCAATGCCAGCTTTAATATCAGGTCTTACCGTGACAGCAATCGCATTAATCAGTTACACGGCCATGGCAGGTGTCATTGGAGCTGGAGGACTGGGAGACCTTGCCTATATGAAAGGGTTCCAACGTCGAGATAATGATGTAGTCTTCGCATGTACTGTATTTATTGTTGTTATTGTATTTATTTTCCAATTTATTGGAGATGCATTATCAAGAAAATTAGATAAAAGATAATTAGAAGGGGAGAATTTGATTATGAAAAAATTATTAGCATTATTATTAGTAGGCTTGTTATCAATCGCACTAGTTGCTTGTGGTACTGCAGGTGAAGAATCGAGTGAAGAAGAGAATACTTCAGGTGAACAAAAAGAAGGTGAGCAGGAAGCTGAAGCGAATGAAGAAATCGTAGTAGGTGCAACGAGTGTTCCGCATGCTGAAGTATTAGAAGAAGCAAAACCTTTATTAAAAGAAGAAGGTATAGACTTAAAAATTGAAACTTACCAAGATTATATTTTACCAAATGAAGATTTAAGCAATGGTACTTTAGATGCTAACTACTTTCAGCATATCCCTTATTTAAAAGATCAAAAATCAGAATTTGGGTATGACTTCGTAAACCTTGGAGGCATTCACATTGAGCCGATGGGTATTTATTCTAAAAATATCTCAAGTGTTGAAGATATTGAAGAGGGTACAGAGGTAATTCTAAGTCGTTCTGTAGCGGATCATGGACGTGTACTATCACTGCTACAAGAAAATGGATTAATTAAACTAAGTGATGATGTCGATCCTGTATCAGCAACATTAGATGATATTGAGGAAAATCCTAAAAACTTAGAGTTCGATGCCAGTATCGAAGCAGGGTTACTTCCTGAATTTTACGAGCGTGAAGAAAACGCGCTAGTTGCCATTAATACAAATTATGCCATTGAAGCGGGTCTTGTCCCTGAAAATGATGCATTGATTTTAGAAGGATCTGAATCACCATATGTCAATGTCATTGCAGCACGCAGTGAAGATGAAGATAATAAAGCTCTTCACACTTTAGTTGAGGTATTAAGATCAGAAGAGATTCAAACATTTATAAAAGAACAATATGAAGGTGCAGTTGTTCCGGTTAGCGAATAATTTTAGGCAAATTTCGAATAATTAAAGTTATACAAGAGGATTAAAGATTAATTATAAAGGGTAAGGATATGAGTAAGGGTCATTAACTCATATCCTTTTTTATTTATAATAATAAGGAATTATCGAGTTTTTGAATACTTAAGCAAAGTGGTAATATAATAAATGTAAACAAAAGAAAGGAATGATTTAGTCATTTTAAATGAAAATGAGATTGATCTGACGTATACGTCTGAAATGGAGAAAAACATGCACCAATCTCGTGGTGTTGGTTATCAGGAGTATAGTCAAAACCTTGAAAAACGTTTAGAAGTTGAGAAACAACGTGAGAAGGAATATAAACAAAGTAGAAGAGTAGTCGCTGAAGTTGATCGTCAAATTCATCGTTAAATATACTGAAAATCCACTGCTAAATAAGCGGTGGATTTTTTTTGCTTCATTAATATATGGCTTTTCGTTTAAATATGACAAAATATCCTATATAATAGAAAGGTATGACCTGTATGGTTATTCTGAAGTTATAAGTTGAATATACTTTAGAAATGTTTTAAAATTATAATGAGAATAAATTGAGAATGACCATCAATTTAAGTATAGAAAATGGAGGTATTCAAATGGCAGGATCTACTTTAGAAATCAAAGATCTTCATGTCGAAATTGAAGGACTAGAAATCTTAAAGGGAGTTAATTTAACCATTAAAGGTGGCGAATTCCACGCTGTAATGGGACCAAACGGTACTGGTAAGTCTACACTTGCTAGTGCAATTATGGGACACCCTAAATACGAAATCACAAAAGGTCAAGTTTTATTAGACGGTGAAGACGTATTAGAAATGGAAGTTGACGAACGTGCTCAAGCTGGACTTTTCTTAGCTATGCAATATCCAAGTGAAATTAGTGGTGTAACTAACTCTGATTTCTTACGTTCATCTATAAATTCTCGCCGTGAAGAAGGCGATGAGATTCCGTTAATGCAATTCATTAAGAAAATGGATGACAACATGGATTATCTAGAAATCGATAAAAACATGGCTCAACGTTACTTAAATGAAGGTTTCTCAGGCGGTGAGAAGAAGCGTAACGAAATTCTTCAACTAATGATGCTAGAACCAGCAATTGCAATTTTAGATGAAATTGACTCTGGTCTAGACATCGACGCGCTAAAAGTTGTTTCAAAAGGAATCAACCAAATGCGTAACGATGAATTCGGTTGCCTAATCATTACACACTATCAGCGTTTACTTGACTACATTACGCCAGATCACGTTCACGTTATGATGCAAGGACGTGTAGTTAAATCTGGTGGCCCAGAATTAGCTCAACGTTTAGAAGCTGAAGGTTATGACTGGATCAAAGAAGAACTAGGTATCGAAGACGAAACAGTTGGTCAAAACGCGTAATAGGATAGGAGGTAAAAGGATGACAGTGGAAACACAGCTACCTTATGATAAAGATTATATCACGCAATATTCCGAGCGACGCCAAGAACCACAATGGTTCCGCGACACTCGTTTACAAGCAGCAGAAGTAGCAGAAGGTCTACCTATGCCTAAGTTAGAAAAGACACGAATTAACAACTGGAACTTTACTAATTTCAAACATGATGTTTCAGGAGATAAAATTGAAGACTTCGATAAACTTCCTGAAAAGGTTCGTGTATTGTTAGGTGAAAAATCTGCTAGCGATAATTTAATCATTGTCCGTAATAATGATGTAGCTTATGCATCATTATCACAGGAATTAAAAGATCAAGGTGTTATTTTTAAAGACATCTTTACTGCAATGACAGAAGATGAAGATCTTGTGAAAAAATACTTTATGCAAGAAGGCGTGTCTGTTGATGAAAATAAATTAACAGCTCGTCACGCAGCACTATTAAACAGTGGAGTTTTCTTATACGTTCCTAAAAAAGTTCAAGTAGAAAAACCAATTCAGGTTGTTTTCTGGCAGGAAGACCCTGAAGCTGCATTATTCAATCACGTTTTATTAGTGGCTGATGAGCATAGTGAAGTGACTTATGTAGAAAACTATGTATCACAAAACGAAAATGAAGAAGCTGTTGCCAACATCGTAAGTGAAGTTTTTGCTATGGATGGTTCTAAAGTATCTTACGGTGCAGTTGATAACTTCGAAAAAGGTACGACAACTTATGTTAACCGTCGTGGTACAGTTGGTCGCGATGCCACATTAGAGTGGGCATTAGGCCAAATGAATGATGGTAATACAATTTCTGAAAATATTACAAACCTAATGGGTGAAAACGGCTTATGTCATGCAAAAGCTGTATCTGTTGGGCGTGGAGATCAAAAACAAGACTTCACAGCTAAAATTGTACACTTTGGTAAAGAATCAGAGGGTTACATTTTACAGCACGGTGTTATGAAGGATAACGCTTCATCCATTTTCAATGGTGTAGGTAAAATTGAACATGGTGCATCTAAGTCAAATGCAGAGCAAGAATCACGCGTCCTTATGTTAGACCAAGGTTCTCGTGGTGATGCTAACCCAATCCTTCTAATTGATGAAGATGATGTAACAGCTGGTCACGCAGCTTCTGTTGGCCGTGTAGATCCAGTTCAACTTTTCTACCTAATGAGCCGCGGTATTTCGCAACGTGAGGCTGAGCGCTTAGTTATTCATGGTTTCTTAAGCCCTGTTGTAAAAGAAATTCCTATTGAAACGGTTCAAACTCAACTACGAGAAGTCATCGAAGGGAAAGTCTATTAATGCTAAATGAAGAAGTTCGCAATCAGTTCCCGATTTTGGATCAGGAAGTTAACGGACATTCACTCGTTTATTTAGATAGTGCGGCTACATCCCAAAAGCCGCAACAAGTGATTGATGTGATGAACAGCTACTACTCAGGATATAATTCCAATGTTCACCGCGGTGTTCATACTCTTGGTACGAGAGCAACTGAAGGTTATGAAGGTTCTCGTGAAAAGGTTAAGAACTTCATTAATGCCAATAGTACTAAAGAATGTATCTTTGTTCGTGGTACAACGACAGCAATAAACACTGTTGCTCATAGTTATGGTAGAGAACACCTTTCTGAGGGCGATGAAATTGTTTTAACTAAAATGGAGCACCATAGTAATATTATTCCTTGGCAACAAGTAGCTAAGTTAACAGGTGCAAAATTAAAGTATCTTCCATTACAGGAGGATGGCACAATTTCATTAGATGATGTCCGTACTGCGGTAACATCCAATACGAAAATTGTTGCCATGACACATGTTTCAAATGTGTTAGGAACAATTAATCCGATTAAAGAAGTTGCTCAAATTGCTCATGACAATGATGCAGTAATTGTTGTTGATGGTGCACAAGCGGTTCCACACATGAAAGTAGATGTTCAGGATTTAGAGGTAGATTTCTATGCTTTTTCTGGTCATAAAATGTGTGGTCCAACGGGAATCGGTGTTTTATACGGAAAACAATCATTGTTGGAAAATATGGAGCCTGTTGAATTTGGTGGTGAAATGATTGATTTTGTAGACCTTCACGATTCAACGTGGAAAGAGCTTCCGTGGAAATTCGAAGGTGGTACACCGATCATTGCAGGCGCTGTTGGACTCGGTGCAGCAATTGACTTCTTAGAAGAAATTGGAATGGAAGCCATTGAAAAGCATGAAGAAGAAGTGGTTCATTATGCAATAGAGCAAATGGAAAAGATCGATGGCATCACAATTTATGGACCGAAAGAACGAGCTGGCTTAGTAACATTTAATTTAGATGATGTTCACCCACATGATACAGCTACAGCACTGGATTCTTTAGGTATTGCGGTTCGTGCCGGTCACCACTGTGCACAGCCATTAATGAAAGAATTACAAGCTACAGCTACTGCAAGAGCTAGCTTTTATCTGTATAATAGTAAGCAAGACGTGGATTTACTCGTCGATGGATTACGCAAAACAAAGGAGTATTTCGGTGATGTCTTTTAATAATTTAGATACACTATACAGACAAGTAATTATGGATCACTACAAGACCCCTCGAAACAAAGGGAAACTTGAGGGTGACCATATTACAGTTGAATTGAATAATCCAACTTGTGGCGACCGTATTGACTTACAGTTAAAAGTAGAAGATGGTGTCGTTCAAGACGCCAAGTTTGAAGGTGAAGGCTGTTCAATCAGTATGGCATCAGCTTCAATGATGACACAGGTCATTATCGGAAAATCTGTAGATGATGCAGTAAAGATTTCTCATATGTTTTCTGAAATGATGCTAGGTCATGAAGTAGATACAAGTGAATACAAGTTAGAGGATTTAGGAGATATTCAGGCATTACAAGGTGTCTCTAAATTCCCAGCAAGAATAAAATGCGCGACATTAGCTTGGAAAGCAATGGAGCAAGGTGTTGAAAAAGAACAATAACTAATTGTTCCCTAATTATTTAAAGGAGGGGTATCACATGGCTAAAAAGGCACCAGAAGTAGGCGATTACAAGTATGGCTTCCATGATCGTGACGTATCCATTTTCCGTACGGAAAGAGGCCTAACTGAAAAAGTCGTACGTGAAATTTCAGACCGTAAAGAAGAACCTGAATGGATGTTAGAATACCGTCTTAAAGCTTTAGAAAAATTCTATAGCAAACCAATGCCTCAATGGGGCGGTGACTTAGCTGAGTTAGATTTTGATGAAATCACTTATTATGTAAAACCTTCTGAACGTACACAACGTTCTTGGGATGAAGTACCTGATGAGATTAAACAAACATTTGATCGTTTAGGTATTCCAGAAGCTGAACAGAAATATCTTGCAGGTGTTTCTGCACAGTATGAATCAGAAGTGGTTTATCACAACATGGAAAAAGATTTAGAGGATATGGGAGTTGTTTTCAAAGACACAGATACAGCTCTTAGAGAAAACGAAGAGTTAGTTAAAGAATACTTTGGAAAGCTAATCCCAGCTTCTGATAACAAATTCTCAGCATTAAACACTGCGGTATGGTCAGGTGGATCATTCATCTACGTACCGAAGAATACAAAGGTTGAAACACCATTACAAGCGTATTTCCGTATTAACTCTGAAAATATGGGTCAGTTCGAGCGTACGCTAATTATTGTTGATGAAGGTGCTTCAGTACACTATGTTGAAGGTTGTACAGCTCCAGTTTATTCATCAAACTCACTACACAGTGCAGTTGTTGAAATCTTTGTTAAGAAAGACGCTTACTGCCGTTACACAACCATCCAGAACTGGGCAAACAACGTTTATAACCTGGTTACTAAACGTGCTTCAGCAGACGCTAATGCGACGATGGAATGGGTTGACGGTAACTTAGGCTCTAAGCTGACAATGAAATATCCAGCAGTGCTACTAAAAGGCGAAGGTGCACGTGGTATGACACTATCTATCGCCTTAGCAGGTAAAGGTCAGCACCAGGATGCCGGTGCGAAAATGCACCACCTGGCACCAAATACGTCATCTACAATCGTTTCAAAATCCATCTCTAAACAAGGTGGTAAAGTAACGTATCGTGGTATCGTACACTTTGGTAAAAAAGCTGACGGTGCACGTTCGAACATCGAATGTGACACATTAATCATGGATAACGAATCAACATCAGATACAATCCCTTACAACGAAGTTCTTAATGAGAATATCTCATTAGAGCACGAAGCTAAGGTATCTAAGGTTTCTGAAGAACAGTTATTCTACTTGATGAGCCGCGGTATTTCTGAAGAAGAAGCTACAGAAATGATCGTAATGGGCTTCATCGAGCCATTCACAAAAGAACTTCCAATGGAATACGCGGTAGAAATGAACCGCTTAATCAAGTTCGAAATGGAAGGTTCAATCGGATAATAAAACTTAACCCTTATCACTATATGTTAGTGGTAAGGGTTTTTTTATGTAATTGAAGTGTGTTGATAAAGTACGATGTTGATATCAATTATTGGTGTAGAATGAGTTGTTGAATTGTGATGAGCGAAGGTGGCGACTCCTGCGGGAACAGCACGAGTCTCGAGACCCCACAGGCAGTGCCTTTCTGCCGAGGAGGCTCGAGCCGTGCCCGCGGAAAGCGTCCACCGAAAGCGAATCATAATATCAACAACGTACTTTAACAGAACTAATTGTACTTTTTGACTACAAAAGTCAGAGTGAGGAATAATAAGTTTTGTTATTTACGTTTCTAATAAATAATATTACTAACATAAAAGGAATGATATTGTGAAGGCGGTACAAGTAACTGGCTATGGAGATGTTGATCAACTAAAAGTCGTTGAAATTCCTATACCTGAACCTAAAAAAAATGAAGTACTTATAAAAGTGAAGGCCTGCGCTATTAATAATACAGAAATTTGGATGCGAGAAGGGGCATACGGTACAGGCTCTAAATCTGGCTGGCGACCAGAAGGGGTACAGTTCCCACGTATACCTGGTTCTGACATAACAGGCGAGATCGTAAAAGTCGGAAAATCAGTAGAAGAATCTATGGTAGGTAAAGATGTTGTTTTATTTCCTTTTACCTCAAGTGGAGAAGAAGGGTACGAGCATATTTCTGAGGATATGTCTTTTATTGGTTCAGAATATGACGGAGGTTATGCTGAGTATGTAGTTTGGCCTGCAGAACTATGTTTTGATATGCCTCTCTCTAGTTATAAAGAAAGCGCAGTTTTTTCAGTTAGTGGGTTAACAGCCTGGCATATGGTCAACCAAATTCAGGTTCAACCTGGGGAGACTGTTATGGTAACTGGAGCAAACGGTGGTGTCGGATCATTAAATGTTCAAATTGCATCCAAAGTATTTGGTGCTAAGGTCATTGCAATTATTGGCGATTTAGATGCTAGGGAGCGAATGAAAGAGCTAGGGGCCACCCATGTGTTATCTTATAAATCCGATAATCTTGCCGAAGAAATTTTAGAAGTGAATGGAGGACCAATCGACTCAGTATTAGATGTTGTAGGGGATGCTTTGTTCGCGACATCACTTCACGTTCTCAAAAAAGGAGGTAAGTTCTGCATATCTGGTTCGGCGGGTGGTCAAAAGACTAATCTTGATTTTAGAACTTTGTATTTAAAACATATTACGATGTATGGGTCTGTGTTAGGCACGAGAGAAGAGTTCCAAGATATGCTTAATGCCATATCTGAGGGGAAAATTAAGCCCGTCATAGATAAAACCTTTCCATTAAATAAAGCTAAAGAAGCTCAAGTATACTTTAAAAATAAGGGTAAATTAGGAAAAATAGTTTTGCTACCTGAAGAATAGTTTATAAATAGGAGCCGACCTTGAGAAAAGCTAAATTTCTATAGCTTTTCTTTTTTTATGGGGAAATTGTATGTGTTTATGGGGATTTATTTTTATTTATGGGGATTTTAAATTTTTTATGGGGAATTTTTTTATTATATGGGGAAAATATTTAATTTATGGGGAATTGTAGTATTTTAAACTAAATCACTCCCTATTTAAAGTTAAAAGATTATGCTAATGTTATATTAAAAGAAAAGGATCGGGGGATGCATCATGTTAATGGTATTAATGCTCATCATTGGTTTGGCCAGTGCTTTTATGGGAAGTCTGGTTGGCTTAGGTGGAGGGCTTATTTTTGTGCCTTCATTACTCTTTTTATCTAAAGTATTAGACTCATTCACTTGGGTGACACCGCAAAATGTTGTAGCAATGTCTTTATTGATTATGATTTTTACAGGGTTGTCATCCACTCTTACATATTTGAAAAACAAACGAGTAGATATACATAGTGGACTCATATTTCTAATAGGTAGTATTCCTGGAGCATTAGTAGGTGTGTGGCTAAATAATTATGTAGATATAGAAAGCTTTGAACTCTATTTTGGTATATTAATGTTATTGTTGGCAAGTTTATTTTTTGTAAAAGATAAACTATTAAAACATGCTCAAAATAAAGATCTATCTCAGAAAAAGTTTTATGTTCATCGTCAGTTTGAAATAAATAATGAAACCGTCGTATATTCATTTTCAGTTGTATTAGGCTTAATTATTTCCTTTTTTGTTGGACTGATTTCAGGGTTGTTTGGAATTGGTGGCGGATCTTTAATGGTTACTGCGATGATATTATTTTTTAGCTTTCCAGCCCACATTGCAGCCCCAACTTCGATGTTTATGATTTTCGTCTCAAGCATCTTCTCAACAGGTGCTCATGTGTTTGCTGGACATGTCATTTGGGAATATGCAATTATGGCCGTTCCTGGTGCGTGGATAGGCGGTGTATTAGGCGCTAAACTGAACCAAAGATTAAATAGCAATATTCTAGAATGGATATTAAGACTTTTAATGATTATAATTGGAGTACGGTTAATTTTGTAATCGCTAGATATGAAGGAGATGGAGTATGAAGGAAGCGCTATACTTTTATTTTACAAGCGATTTACATAGTCATTTTGAAAATTGGCCTAAGATTATGAATGACATTAATAAAAAGATAGATAAAAATAAAAAGAACAACGAGTTTTATATGCTGCTGGATAATGGTGATCATCTGGACCGGTCACATCCCGTTACAGAAGCAACTTTGGGTGAAAGTAATATAGAACTGTTAAACCATTCAGGATTTAATGTATGTACACTTGGAAACAATGAAGGAATTACTTTACCTTCAGACAAGCTATTTCACTTATATGATGAAGCTCAATTTGATGTGGTTTGTGCAAACATCAACCTTAAAAATGAGGACAACCCCTCATGGTTAAAACCATATGATATTTATCAGGTGTCTTCTGGGATTAAGGTTGGTATTATTGGGCTCACTGCACCATTTGAAGCTTTTTATAATAAGTTGGGGTGGCAAACATTTCACCCAATGGATACATTAAGAGAGTTATTACCAGAAGTTCGTGAGCAGTGTGATGTTGTCATTTTATTATCCCATCTAGGCTATAGTATGGATGAACAAATAGCTGAAGAGTTTGATGTTGATGTGATCATTGGTGGTCACACCCACCACTTAATCAAACAGGGCCAATTAATAAATAATACACTCTTAACAGCAGTCGGAAAACATGGCCATTATTATGGTGAAATAGTATTAGAGTATAATCATCTAGAACAACATATCTGTGGTAAAGAGGCTTTTGCCATTCCTGTAGAACATGAGCCTGATGAAAAAGAAACGAATCAATTATTAAGCAAACTTGAGCAAAAAGCTAATGAAAAATTAGGTCAAGTTATAACGAATCTTACTCAGCCATATCCAATTGACTGGTTAAAAGAAACACCACTTATGAAAACATTTGTCAGTACACTCCGTGAATGGACAAATTCTGACTGTGCAATGCTGAATTCAGGTGTACTACTCCATGGATTTGAAGATGGACCAGTCACTAAACTGGATGTCCATAGAAGCTGCCCACACCCAATGAACCCTTGTACCATGGTGCTGACAGGAAAAGAGCTCATTGAAACAGTAAGAATGTTAGAACAAGAGCGATTTATCCATTTTGAATTAAAGGGCTTAGGATTTCGTGGCAAAAAGATTGGGAAGATGGTTTATTCCAACCTAACCATTGATTATCATGAGGATTCTAAATATGTGGAAACTGTGTTTGTTAATGGGGAAAAAGTTAACTCTAAACAAAAGTACACGATTGCAACTGCAGATACCTTTTCATTCCCGTGGTTAGTTCCTCCGATCTCATCGGTTAAAGAAAAACATTATTACTTACCTGAGTTTTTAAGGGACTTATTAGAGGAGTGCCTATCTACCTTAAAATAAGGGTTTGACAGGCACTTCTTTTCTTCCTTTTCATACGGTATATGAGAAGGAGGATGAGAAATGGTACATGTAGAACCAATTTGGATTGATGACGTTGCGTTCACTTTTGTTCATGTTGAATTACCTAAAACAGATTTATTAGTGGTTTCTAATGATATTGGATATATCATGTGTGGTGCTTTAGATGTTGACTTACTTAATGAAAAATTAAAAGACCGTCATATTGTGGCAGGCAGAGCTGTAGGTGTAAGGTCATTAGATGAATTATTATATGCTCCACTTCAAAAAGTAACGGATTATTCTAAAGAAAAGTATGGTTGGGAAGAGGGCATGAGTGGTAAAAATGCACTTCTGCGTTTGAAATAGACATTGAAAAGATCTCTAGAAACCGATATGATAGTTGATAGTAAAAAATGGATTAAGGGGAAAAATTAATGAAAGCAGTCAATATAGATGCACTTAGACCAGGCGATCAATTAGCTAAACCTATAATTGATTCATATGGAAGAATATTACTTCAGAAAGAAGTCATCTTTACTGAAAGATTGATTAGGCGTCTAAAGGATTTCGATTTTCTATATGTATTTATTGAAGATACATTATCCGAAGATATTGTTCCTCAAAACTTAATTGATCAAGAATTAAGAATAGAAGCTATATCTAAAATTCGCCAGACATTCAAAGTGTTTGATGAATTTAATAAAAATAAACACCAGCAATATGTTCTTGAAAAGTCGATTAATGATATTCAAGGGACGGTCGGCGAAATTATTGATGTAGTTAACGGACACGAAGAAATAATTTCGATCATGTCTGATATTTTTATGTTCGATGATTATTTGTATAACCATTCTGTTAATGTGACTGTCTACACATTAGTACTCGCAAAAGAACTAGGATTTACCAATAGACAGACTGAAGAAATTGGCATTGGTTCCATGCTTCATGATATTGGTAAGATGAAAGTTCCAAAGAATATTATCAATAAACCAGGTAAGTTAACTAATATCGAATTTGAAGTTGTTAAAGAACATACGACTTACGGTTACGAAACACTAAAACAATTTAAACACTTACCTCCAAATGTTGCCTATTGTGCATACCAGCACCATGAACGATTAGATGGTAGTGGTTACCCGTTAGGTTTAAGAGAGCCTAATATCCATGAGTATGCAAAAATAATGGCCGTATCTGATGTCTTTGATGCGGTCACTTCCAACCGTGTTTATCGAAATGCTTTCTTACCACATGAAGGGTTAGAAATTTTATATTCTGGTAGTGATTCGCAATTTTCACAGAAGTATATAGAATTATTTAGAAAACATATTTCAATCTACCCTAATGGTGCCTATGTTGAATTAAGTGATGGAAGAAGAGGAATTATTGTTAAACAAACGAGCTTACCAGATAGACCAATCATACGAGTTTTAGAAGAAGAAGATCATGAAATTCATGTGAGTCAGATTTATGAATTAGATTTATCTAAATCTCTTTCAGTTGTCATCACAGATTGTAATACAACCCCTGCTTAATTGTACATATCATAACCCCCTTGGACATAAAATGTCTCGAGGGGGTTTTCTAATGCGCCTGACATATCGTAAAAGACCAATGAAAAGAAAACCAAAAACATTTAGTCAAATATTAATGTTAACTTTGGTGAGTTTTTTCGTTTCTATTATCTTTTCAGTTTGGATTATAAATAAAGGGATAGAGCCGACGTTAATTGATATTGCTGAAAGACTAACGGGGCAATATGCTCGTGAAGCGATTAATGAAGCGGTGAGTAAACGTATTGTTCAACAATTAGATGTTGATGAATTAATACAAGTTGAAAAGAATGAAGATGGAAATATCGTTTCAATGGGCTGGAATTCTGTTGTTGTCAATACTGTTATTCGTAATGCTACCTTTCGTGTTCAGAACTATTTAAAACGCTTGGAACGAGGAGAACGCCCGATTGGAGATTCATTAGATTTTGATTTGGATGAAGAGGAACAGATTATTGAGGAAGATGAGACAGTTAATAATGAAGCTTTAGTCGAGATTCCGATTGGTCAAGCTACAGGTAATGCATTACTGGCCAATTTAGGACCGAAAGTACCTGTACATTTTAGTGTGATTGGTGAGGTACAACCAGATTTTATTACAGACGTTCAAGAGTATGGAATAAATAATGCCATGATTAATATCGAGATCGAAGTAAAGGTTAATGTGCAAATTGTCATTCCATTTTCAACTAAAACAACTGAAGTCGTAACAAGAATTCCTGTCGACACACGAGTCATACAGGGGCTAGTACCAAACTTTTATAGTAATGGTGGAAATGGTGCTGATATCTCAATTCCTTACAGTGAATCTCAAAAACGTAGTTTACAAGAATAATAATTCTGTGCTATATTAACATAGTAAAATTAACAACTAGATAACCTTATCAATCGATGAGGTAGAGGTGCAACTAACATTAGTAATGTGCAAGAGGATGACAACGTAGATTGTACATGAAAGGGTTATTTGCCGAAGCATTCATTTTAGTCAGAAAAATGAATGTTGGTGTGTATCTGAAGAAGGTATATACTCTCGCGTTAAGAGCGGGGTGCTACTGATCGAGAAATAACCAGCGTGTAAAGTAATGGTAGATTTCTCTATCATTACTTTTTTTATTTTGTAAAGAATAATTTTAAGGAGGAATGTTGTATGGATTTCGTCGGTACAATATATTCGTTAATTCCACCACTCGTTATGATAATACTTGTTCTTTTAACAAGAAAAGTATTAATTTCATTAGGTGTCGGAATTATTGTCGGAGCTTTAATGATAGAAAGCTTTGATGCAGTTAACACTGCGAAGACTGTTTGGCTTTCATTTCAAGAAATTTTCTATTCAGGTGGAGAATGGGGAGTTTGGAGTATTCAATTAATAGCGTTCTTATTACTTTTAGGAATTTTAATCGCTTTTTTAACTGCAACAGGTGGTGCAAAAGCATTTGGGAATTGGGCTATTAATCGAGTTAAAACACGAGAAGGCTCACAATACACTGCTGGTTTATCAGGTCTTGCTATTTTTATTGATGATTATTTTAATAGCTTAACAATTGGTCAAGTTTCGCGCCCTATTACAGATCGCCATAAAGTTTCCAGAGCTAAATTAGCTTATCTCATCGATTCAACGTCTGCGCCAGTTACCGTCTTAACACCTATTTCTAGTTGGGGTGCTTACATTATTGGTACGATTGGTGGAATTATTGCGACTGACAAACTTCAAGAGCAATTATCAGGTTTTTCAGCATTTAACACTTTTATAGGAACCATTCCTATGAACTATTACGCTATTGCAGCTATTATCCTTGTCTTTTTAGTGATTAAAATGCGTTTAGACTTCGGGTCAATGAGAGAACATGAAGTTCGTGCACAGGATACAGGTGAATTGATTGATCCTTTGAATTCAGATGTGCCAGGTGATTTACAAGACGATGTTCACGAAAATAACAATGGTCGCATTTATCACTTAATTATTCCAATTTTGGTGTTGGTAGTTGCTACTGTAACCTCAATGATTGTAACAGGCGTACAAGCGACAGAGGGTGAAGTGACAGCAGTATCTATATTTGCGAATACAAATGTTAACTATTCGTTAGTATTAGGTGGCGTACTTTCAGTTTTAACAGGCATGTTATTTTATTTAATACAATCTGGCGAAAAAACGAATTTCTTCCGTGTAATTTGGGAAGGAATCAAAGCTATGCTGCCTGCTATATATATTCTTGTATTAGCATGGATGATTGTAAGTATTATTGATGGCATTGGTACGGGTACTTATTTAGCAGAAGCAGTTAAAAGTTGGAACATTAGCATTGCATATTTACCGTTAATTATTTTTATCATTTCTGGACTCATGGCGTTTGCAACAGGAACATCTTGGGGAACTTTTGGAATGATGTTACCTATAGCTGGTGAAATTGCAGCCTTAATCGATCCAGACTTCTTTGTCGCTTCACTTGCTGCAGTATTAGCTGGTTCAGTATTTGGAGATCACTGTTCACCAATTTCTGATACATCCGTATTATCATCAACTGGTGCAGGATCGAACCATATTGATCACGTATTAACACAAATTCCATATGCGTTACTAGCTGCACTTGCATCAATTTTCGGTTATTTACTATTTGCATTAACATCATCAATGCTTGTAGGTTTACTGGTAACAATTGGTGTATTAGTCTTACTAGCTTATTTAATTAAAAGTCGTTTGCCGAATTAATGTTATATAAAAGAGACACATTCCATTGAGGAGATTGTGTCTCTTTTTTTGTGTATGAGAAATGTTTGGTATCGTTGTCACATTATGTAAATATTAAAAATACTTTGACACTTCATGTAGCTATATATATAATACAAGTTGTACAAGTTGTAATTATTCAGAAAAAATAAAAAATTAAAACATTACATATTACAACTTGTCATATACTTTACTAAATAACTATATGGGGAGGAAAATTATATGGAACGTGAACAGTGGGCCAGTAAGCTGGGGTTTATTCTGGCAGCAGTAGGTTCAGCAGTTGGACTAGGTAATATCTGGCGTTTCTCTTATCTTGCTGGAGACAGCGGGGGAGCAGCATTCTTAATTATCTATGTTGCATGTATTTTACTTATCGGACTACCTGTACTAATGGCCGAGTTTTCAGTTGGTCGTAAAGGTCAATCTGATGCAATTCAGTCTTACCATAATTCTGGAGCAGGTGGCTTTTGGAGTTTAGGTGGTTTCTTAGGTGTTTTATCTGCATTCTTAATTTTATCTTTCTATGGTGTAATCGCCGGTTGGATTGTTTATTTCTTATACAGTTACTTAACTGGTGCAGCACAAAGTGTCGAAGAAGGTGGCGTTGGTGATTTCTTCGGTGGATTTATCAGTGGAACAGCAGGACCTATTTTCTGGCAGTTCTTATTTATGGCAATCGTAATTGCAATTGTATTCTTTGGTATTAAAAAAGGTATCGAAATTGCAAACAAAATATTTATGCCTTTATTAGCACTTATTTTAGTTCTTTTAGCGATCTACAGTTTAACTTTAGATGGTGCAGGAGAAGCAATGAATTTCTTATTTGCACCTGACTGGTCAGCATTTGGTAACTTTGATGTATATGCTGCCGCTGTTGGGCAAGCATTCTTTACTTTATCACTTGGTATGGGTGCGATGATTACTTATGCAAGTTATTTAGGAAAAGAAGAAAAATTATCTTCAGCAGCTGGTACAATTGTGACATTCGATACATTATTCGCAATCATTGCTGGTATCGTGATTTTCCCAATTGTATTTACATTTGGTATTGATCCTTCTGCAGGTCCTGGATTAATTTTCGTTTCATTACCAGAAGTATTTAACTTAATGGGTGGAGCAGGAACTTTTGTAGCGATTCTCTTCTTCTTCTTAGTAGCGGTTGCGGCACTAACTTCTGCGATTTCTCTATTAGAAGTTAACGTAGCCTTCCTAATGAGAAAACTTAAGTGGAATCGTAAGACTGCAACACTTGTAGCGGGTATTGTTGTAACACTATTTGGTGTTCCATCAGCATTATCACAAGGTGGACCAGTTACATTCACAATATTCGATAACTCTTTCTTAGATGCGATCGATTTATTAACTGCTGAGTACACATTACTTCTTGGAGGTATGATTACTTCTCTATTCGTTGGATGGAGATGGAAGAAAATTGACGCACTTAGAGAGACTGGTTTCGGGGAATCTATCTTCGGAATTCTTTGGTTATGGTTCGTAAGAGTAATTGCTCCAGCATGGATCTTGATCTTATTAATCATTAACTTCTATAATGATTTTCTTGCTTAAAACCTTAAGGTAAGTAGCCTATCTGTTAATGGATAGGCTGCTTTTTTAATTTATCCTCAATTGGACTTAGTCCTGGTATCTGCGAAATCAGCATTCCTATCCGCCCGAGAGTTTAAGACTCCCCTCTATTTTTTATACATTTAAAACTAATACAAAATTTCAAAAAATATCTGAAAACTGTTGCACTTTTCTGGATTAAAACATAAACTGTTTTATAACAGTAATAAAGTAAAGTTATTGTTTTAATACAGAGAGGGTGATATCCGTGATTAAACATGTGTGTCCGGAATGTGGAAAACCAATAGATGAGCGTGTACCGGTTTTAGAGTGTGAACATTGTCTTTCTAAAAAGGAAGATTAATTTTTTGTATATGTTGTTATATAACAACATATAATTTAATGTTTGTTTTATAACAGAGTGGGAGTGAAGAACTATTGATTAAAAAACAAGAAGGCATTGAGATTTCAACGTTTGTAGAGAGAGGAGAAGAAATATTAACTGAAGAAGCGATCGAATTTCTTTATGATTTGCATCGCCATTTTAATCAGAGACGCAAAGACTTGTTGGCAACTCGTTTAACAAAACAAGAAGAGCTTAATGACATGCCTAATTTGGATTTCTTACCTGAAACTCAACATATTAGAGAAGGTAATTGGACGATTGATTCACTACCTGAAGATTTGTTGGATCGTCAAGTGGAAATCACAGGTCCAGTTGATCGGAAAATGATTATTAATGCATTGAATTCTGGTGCAAAAACGTTTATGGCAGACTTTGAAGACGCATCCTCGCCAACTTGGGAAAATATGATCAATGGTCAACTTAATTTGAAAGATGCTGTACGGCAAGAAATTGATTTTACAGCTGATAATGGAAAAGAGTATCGATTAGTTGGAGAGCCTGCTGTGTTGATGGTACGCCCTAGAGGTTGGCATTTAGAAGAACAACATTTTTTAATAGATGGTGAATCGATTTCAGGTAGCCTCTTTGATTTTGGACTTTATTTCTATCACAATGCCAACCGATTAATCGAAAATGGTAGCGGACCTTACTTTTATTTACCTAAATTAGAAAATCACAAAGAAGCTAGATTGTGGAATGATGTTTTCGTATTTGCGCAAGATCAATTAGATATTCCACAAGGGACTATAAAAGCAACTGTCTTAATTGAAACGATAACAGCCGCATTCGAGATGGATGAAATTTTATATGAACTTAAAGAACATTCTGCCGGGTTAAACTGCGGAAGGTGGGATTATATTTTTAGTTATATAAAGAAATTTCACCGCCACCCCGAATTCGTTTTACCAGATCGTGCAACAGTGACGATGGAATCCCCGTTCATGAGAGCTTATTCGCTATTAACCATTCAAACGTGTCATAAGCGAAATGCACCAGCAATCGGTGGGATGGCGGCTCAAATTCCAGTTAAGGGTGACGATGCAGCGAACCGGTTTGCTTTTGAAAAAGTCCGAAAAGATAAAGAGCGAGAAGTGAAAGATGGTTATGACGGCACTTGGGTCGCTCATCCTGGAATGATTAACTTAGTAAAAGATATTTTTAATAGTAATATGCCGACCTCAAATCAGATTGATCGTCAGCTCGAGTTAAATATAACAAAAGATGATTTACTAGAAGTACCTACAGGAAAAATCACAGCGGAAGGCTTACAAACCAATATTTCAGTAGGTGTACAATATATTGCTGCTTGGTTGAATGGACGTGGAGCGGTCCCGCTTAATCATCTAATGGAGGATGCCGCAACAGCTGAGATATCGAGAGCACAACTATGGCAATGGGTTCATCATCCAAATGGCAGATTGGAAGATGGGCGGGAAGTAACCATGGAATTAGTTGAAGAAAGTATAACAAAAGAATTGAAAGAGCAGTACCCAGAATCAACAAAGCTTTTCATAGATTTAGTGAAAAAAGATCATTTTGAAGAGTTTTTAACAATACCAGCGTATAACTATTTAGTTCAAGGGGGAATGGTGAAATGAGTCAAAATCGTGTTGACCTTATTAAACAAGACTGGAAAACTAATGAACGGTGGCAAGGTGTTGAGAGACCTTATTCAGCTGAAGAAGTTGATCGGTTAAAGGGATCTATAGATATTGAGTATACTTTGGCATGTAAAGGCTCAGAAAAATTATGGCGCTTGTTAAAGAATGAAGATTATGTAAATGCGTTAGGCGCATTAACAGGCAACCAAGCGGTACAGCAGGTGAAAGCAGGCTTGAAAGCCATTTACTTAAGTGGGTGGCAGGTGGCTGCTGATGCGAACCTTTCCGGTCAAATGTATCCTGACCAGAGCTTATATCCAGCTAACAGTGTCCCTAGTGTCGTAAAGCGCATCAACCAGGCACTACAAAGAGCCGACCAGATTCACCACGCGGAAGGTGATGATTCAGTTGATTGGTTTGCTCCAATCGTGGCTGATGCTGAAGCTGGTTTTGGGGGACAGCTAAATGTGTTTGAACTGATGAAAGGGATGATTGAAGCGGGTGCATCAGCTGTTCATTTTGAGGACCAATTAGCTTCAGAGAAAAAGTGTGGTCATATGGGTGGTAAAGTGTTACTTCCAACTCAAACAGCTGTGAGGAATTTAATCTCAGCTCGATTAGCATCAGATGTGATGGGAACACCGACATTAATTATTGCTCGTACAGATGCGAATGCAGCTGACTTAATCACAAGTGATGTGGACCCTTATGATGAACCTTTTATAACTGGTGAACGAACGGCAGAGGGTTTTTATCGCACACATCCCGGGTTGGAACAAGCGATTGCAAGGGGGCTTGCTTATGCACCTTATGCTGATTTAGTATGGTGCGAGACGGCAGAACCAAACCTTGAAGAAGCAAGACGTTTTGCAGAGGCTATTCACGAGAAATACCCGAATAAAATGTTAGCTTATAACTGTTCACCATCGTTTAACTGGAAGAAGAAATTATCAGATCAGGAGATTGCACACTTCCAACAAGAGCTGGGGGCGATGGGGTATAAGTTCCAGTTTGTAACGCTTGCTGGATTCCACGCCTTAAACCATAGCATGTTCGAACTAGCTAGAAAATATCGTGATCATGGAATGGCAGCATACTCTGAACTTCAACAGGCTGAATTTGGTAGTGAGGAATTTGGTTATACCGCAACGAGACACCAGCGTGAAGCGGGGACTGGTTACTTTGATGAAGTTGCTCAAGTGATCAGTGGAGGAACATCTTCAACAACAGCTTTGACCGGTTCAACAGAGGTGGAACAATTTTAAGACATGATTATAATGAAACACGTGAATTCTTTTGGATTTACGTGTTTTTACATGAGTGGAATAATATTAGTCTAGTATCCTCGCAACATCACGCGGAATCCATTTTTTATTTTTATGTTCTTTTACAACAATTAGCTTCGGGTGTGCTTCTACTTCGTTATAAGTACCATCCTCGTGAACAGCTGTTACAAGTGTCGCATGATATTGACCATAAAAAACAATATCCCCAACTTCAGGTGTCTCAACTTCCTCAATTAACAAGTCATTACCTTTAGCAAAATCATATACATTACGGACGCGTCGGAAAAAGAAAGGCGTTTCAGGTGTATTGATACCACCTTCTGCATCATAATGCTCAGGGCTCCTTTGGTAATCTTGCTCAAGTAAATCAGCCAAAGATATACCTGCATGCCCGTAAGCAATCCGCGGTACATCAATACATACAATAAATCCTAACTTTCCTCCAACATTATATATACCACCTTTGAGTGGATCATAAAGAGTGCCAACTAACTGACTTGCCTCATTGGAGATTTCTTCTTTGTTAGAAATACCATTTTGATTTGCATCTGTATTTATAGGCAAGTTGTCTGTAGATGAACTTGAAGAAGCATCTACAAAACTTTCTCCGTGGTAACTATGAAATGAAAATAAATACAATAATCCTAATGTCATGATCCCAGTACCGGCAAATATTATTTTATGAATTTTTTTCATGTCATGACTCCCTTTCAGACACGTTCTAAAACGATTTATGAGTAAAACTCTTTATCTAGTTTTACTCAATTTAAATCTTTGTCTAAATACTACCATATATTTCATTTTCTAATCTACAATACAAAGGTTTTGTGGTAAAATAAGACAATTAATTTAATAGTTTTATGAAAATGAGACAAGTATTGCAAATTATTTTAAATAAAGAATAATGGGGGTGTAACGATGAATATAAGACTTGCTGAATCAAAGGATATTAATCAACTAATACGACTGAGGTGGGATTTCACCGTTGAATACGATGAAAGTAAAAAGAATTCATCATTTGATGGATTTGAAAATGAGTGTCGAACTTTTTTAGAGAATGCACTTATTAACAATCAATGGTTTATTTGGGTTGCTGAGAAAGAAGGGAAAATTGTATCGCATATTTACATCGAATTAATACATAAAGTCCCGCGTCCTGGTAGAGTAACACACCCATTTGCTTATATGACTAATGTATATACTATTCCTGAATTTAGGAATAAAGGTATTGGAAGTGAAATACTAAGTTTGATAAATAAATGGGTTAAGGAAAACAAATTTGAGTTTGTTATAGTATGGCCAAGTGATGAATCCATTAATTATTATAAGAAAAATGATTACGTTCATTGTTCAGAGCCTATGGAATATTTTCCGTCATAAAGTAATTTTAACAATATTCATTAAGAAATTATCTTATCAGATGAGTGTGAAATTGAATAAAGAAAAAGGTGCTATTCCACTCAGAATAGCACCTTTTGCATTTGTATTAAATCGCTTCATCTAGTTTCAGTTGAAGGGTTTGTTCTTCACCATTTCTGTAAATGGTTAACTCGACTTCATCGTTGACTTTGACTTCATTATATAGATACGTTTTTAAATCGAGAATGTTTTTAACTTTTTCATCATTAATTTTTGTAACGACATCGTACTGTTGTAGACCAGCCTCATCAGCAGGAGATCCTTCTTTCACTTCTGCGATGACTAATCCATTTTGTACATCTTTAGGTACTTGAATGTTCTGATCATATGGTTTTGGAACCTGACCTAGTGATACGGCACTAATTCCAACTAATGGACGTTTAACTTCGCCGTGTTCTTCAAGTTCTTGGACAATCTTTTTCGCTTGATCAATTGGGATTGCAAAGCCCATTCCTTCAACTCGTTGTTTAGCAATTTTCATAGAGTTGATACCGATGACTTTACCGTTTTCATTTACAAGTGCACCACCGCTATTACCAGGGTTAATGGCTGCATCCGTTTGGATAACTTCTGTTACCCAATCTGGCTGACGATCACCATTGGTATCCACACTTAACGAACGGTTTAAACCACTGATAATACCTTTTGTTACAGAGTTAGAAAACTGTAAACCTAATGGATTACCGATTGCTACAACTGAATCGCCAATTTTAATATTGTCTGATTTTCCTAGCTTTGCTACGTGTTTCACTTTATCAGCACTCATTTTTAATACCGCTAAATCGGTTAGTGGGTCTGCACCTACGACTTCAGCATCCACACGTTCATCTTGACTTAAGGCTACTTCGACTTCTTTAGCTCCTTCAATGACGTGTTGATTGGTAATGACATAGGCTTCGTTACCTTCTTTTTTATAAATAATACCTGACCCTGTACCTGCTTCAGAACCTTTATCAAATACGTTTTTCTTCTGAATGTTTACAACACCTACGATGGCTTCAGATAGTTCATTTAAATTATTCATTACCGAAGAATCTTCTGAATCGAAAACTTTCTCTGAGATTTCTGGTTGTTGACTGTCAGCTTGTTGAGATTCATTTGACTGATCTTGTGAAGCGCTCGATAGAATGTTTGATGATAATAATAAAACGGTTAATACAGTAGCGAACAAACCACCTAAAAACGCTGCAGATATTACTTTACCTATTCCTTTCTTTTCTTTGGGTTTATCGTTACGTTTTGAATATGTCATGTCTTCTTGTTGAGTTTCTATTTGATTAGTAGTTTGTTGTTCTTGTTCTTGTTCTTCGTTAAACATGTGTTCATCACCTCTCAATTAATTTTACAATTCTAATTATGGTATAGGTTTGTGGCAATCATTTAAGAAAAATGTATAAAAAGTGTGTAATTTTAGATAATGTACCCAATTTCTATTAAAATAGATGTAACAATGTAATAGAGTAATAACTTTTTGGAGGTGGTGAAGATGAAGCAAATTGCTGTCATAGAAGATGATCCACATATTCAACGAATAGTCCAAGCATATCTATCAAAAGCCAATTATGATGTGATTGTGATGGACTCTGCAGAAAAAGGGCTTGAAATGTGGGAAACGAATCCTCCAGATATGTGGATTGTAGATATAATGCTTCCTCAAATGGATGGCTATGATTTTTGTAAAAAGATTCGCGAGAAAAGTAATGTGCCAATAATTATCATCTCAGCCAAAGGTGAAGATGTTGATAAAATACTGGGTCTCGAATTAGGTGGTGACGATTATTTAACGAAACCATTTAGTCCAGGAGAGCTGGTGGCTCGTGTGAAGAGATTATTTAAACGCGTAAATGCAAATAATGAAGAAGAGCAAGAAACACATACAGTGCGAATTAATGATTTAGTGATTGAATTAACAGAGAGGCGGGCATTTTGGAGAAACGAAGAGCTTGATCTCACATCAAAAGAGTATGAGTTAATCACTTTACTAGCTAAACATCCAAATCGTGCTTTTTCAAGAGAAGAGTTACTAGATCGTGTGTGGGGGGATGATTACTTCGGAAGTGATCGTGCCGTAGATGATTTAGTCAAGCGATTACGGAAAAAACTTAATGAGGTTCCTATTGAAACAGTTTGGGGATTTGGATATCGACTTAAAGTTGACGGTGAACATATATGAAATTAAGAACACAATTAAACCTGGCTTTTTCAGCTTTGCTTCTTGTTATATTAACGTTAGCAGGCATTATTATTTATTCATTAATTCTAGACATGTTAATAGAAAAAGAAGAAGTTGAGCTGAGACAAAAAGGTGAATTATTAATTGATATCTTAAATAACGATTATGGTTCGATTCAATCTGTAAATGAATTTCAAGAATTTATAAACTCTCAAGATGGCGATTTAATTTTGTATCATGCTAATAAAAATACCATTTTATCTACTACCATGCCTGTTAAAAACGCACGACATTTTTATGAAGAAGGCTACTTTAATGATTATTCTAATAATCTTTGGGAGGGCGCGAATCAGAAATATGTAACGTCCAGGATTGCGAGGAAACCTCAGGGAGAGGATATAGAATTAATATTATTAACGCCTTTGAATGATTTGCAGGATGTTCAACAAAGCTTTTTTAAACGTTTGCTAATTGTATTTATTGTTGGTGGAATATTAGCTGTATTATTAAGTTATTATTTTACTAATCGTTTAGTTAAGCCGTTAACATTACTTAAAAAAGAACTGAAAAAAGTTGAGAAGAGGCAATTTGATGACTTAGAGCGAGTGATTGCTACAGGGGAAATTAAAGAAGTAGAGCAAAGCTTATTTGATATGGCAGATGAGCTTAAACGATATATGAGATCACAACAGACCTTTTTCCAGAACGCGAGCCATGAATTAAAGACGCCGCTTATGACCATTCAAGGATATGCTGAAGGAATTAAAGAAGGTGTTTTTGAAGGAGAAGAGCGAGATAAAGGGTTAGAGACCATGGTAGAAGAAATCGGTCGTCTTAAAAAAATTATTAATGAGATGATTTGGTTGGCTAAATTGGAAAGTGCAGAAGATACGTTTGAAAGACGTTCCATTTCAACTAATGACCTAATCGAGCGTGTATATGATCGAGTTATTCCATTAGCCGAACAACATCACATTCAAATAAAGTTAAATGAAGTGGAATCCTTTGAAATCTATTCTGATGAAGAAAAATTGTTGCAGGCAGTGTTAAATATTACGGTCAATGCCATTCGTCATGCAGAATCAAAAGTTAGAATTACCACTAAGGGTCGGACGCTCATGATTGAAGATGATGGTGATGGTATTCCCGAAGATTTAATCCCTTACATTTTTAATCGTTTTGTTAAAGGAAAGGGAGGAGAGACAGGTTTAGGATTAGCCATTGCACGTACAATTATTGAGGAATCTGATGGGAAGTTAGAGGTAAGAGAATCTCATTTAGGTGGAGCATTATTTAAAGTCGAATTCAATATATCAATATCGTCACCACACTTTTAAGAAAAGTGTGGTGATTTTGATATAATAAGATTTACTTAGAATATTTTTACAAAGGACTAAAAATTTGTAAAAGTAAAAATTTTGGAGAAAAGAGGACTTTTTTATCATAATATAGAAGATAATGTAGAGATATAAAAACTTATTAGGGGGAATTAAGATGAAAAGTAATAATTTAGGTTTACCTATTTTAGGCGGATTGTTAGCTGCAGTAGCTGGTGCAGCAATATGGGCAATAATTGCTATTTTAACTGAATATGAAATAGGAATCGTTGCGTGGGCAATTGGTGGCTTGTCTGGTTTAGCAGTAATATTCTTTGCAAAGCAAGAAGTTAACAACGCTCATCAATTTATAGCCGTAATTTCAAGCTTATTAGGAATATTTTTAGGAAAGTATTTTATTTTTGGTTATTATTTTAATAATGGTGATCTAGCGGGATTGGTAGCAGGAGAAACCATAGTATACTTTCAACAGTTTTTTTCTTCTTTCTTTGAATTTATTGATATTATCTTTATATTATTAGCGGTTGTAACTGCATGGCAGTTGCCGGGCAAGCTTGTTAAAGAAGCAACACCTGTAAATTCAAATGCTGAAGCTGCTGAATAGTTAATAAGAGCCTTTAGTACTTTTAAAGTACTAAAGGCTTTATTTAGACTTGGATTAAAAACAAGTTCATTTAAAATTTAGATTCCTTATAATAATTCTCAACTAAATAAAAAATAGATACTAATTCATACAGGACAATAATTTCGGCTGGGAAGGTTGTGGTGTATTCTTGTCTGTACTGTCTAAGTTTGTCACTGTCTTCCCAATACAACTCCATTAGTTGTTTCAGCTTTAATCTGTGACTTTCCAGATCAAACGGTGTATTTTGCCTCATTGAATAAGCAAGCTCTTGTACAGATTCTAAAATCATTTCTCTTTCTAAAGCGGTTAATGATAATTCAGTAAGCGGAGTATTTAATATATTATCCATATGATAAATAATCAGCTTAATTCGAACGAGTTGCTTTTCGGTGTACTCAAATTCTTCTTGTTCTGTTACGGTTAAAGGGTGATATTTAGATTCATCCTTTTGAAATTGAATAAGTGACTCAATTTTATGTACTTTTTGATCTAGTTCATCAAGGTTGATCTGACATGTTTGTTTGTCTAAATCATTAATTAAATATTGATGAAAAATTTGTTCAACAGCTAAGCCGGTACGTTCAGCAATGGAATTTAGTTTAGTCTTAATATCTTTTTTATAATCTGGTGGTAATACAAACATATTAACCAATGTTGAGACTAATAAGCCTATTGTTGTTGTACCAAGTCTAATAAAGAATGACATGATGACATTGGTATGGATCACTTCGATCATAGCAACAGATGTTAACGTAGCGACTAGTAAACCAGAGTATAATTTAAGACGATAAGTTGTAATAATCGTAAATACGGCAGCTAAAGCATAGGTGATTGCCGAATGTCCAAAGAAAGAAATAAATAAAACAGCGAAAAAAGAACCGATTGCAGAAGCGGGGAAACGAACGATTCCTTTTTTTATCGACTGAGACACAGTTGGCTCTATAGTAACAATTGCCGTAATAACTGCGAATACTGGTGGCCACCCCAGCCATTCACAGATTAAGGCAGTTATAAAAATGGCTAATCCGGTTTTGATGACTCGACTACCTACGATTTTTTTCATGTATTCCACTCCAAAATGGTTTCCTAATTACATTTTTCCAATATTGAAGTGAAATTGCAAATTATCGATTGCGTTCCCATCGTCTTAAATAAGGGTAAGGGTCATAAGCCCATTCATTTTTTCCGTTATCTTTATACATTCCATAATGTAAGTGGGGAGGAAACTTGCCTGAAGTTCCTTTTTTACCATAACCTGAAGAACCTACATAGCCAATTACATCTCCTGGTTTAACAATACTTCCTTCTTCTAAACCTTTTTCAAAACCGTTTAAATGTGCATAATAGTGATAAATATTGTACATATCACGAATACCCACTCGCCAGCCGCCGAATCGGTTCCAACCTTTAATTTCAACGATTCCATATGAAGTACTTCGGACAGGTGTACCGTAACCTGCGAAGATATCTGTGCCTTCATGAATTCGTCTGCCGCCATAGCCTCGTGTATCACCCCAAGTAGAACGATAACTATAGTTGTTCCACTTAGGAATTGGAAAAGCTCTTTCACTTAAATTTGTTGTCTTAAAATGATTGAATAGTGTAGCAATCTCTAAAATTATTTGAGCGGCTTTTTCTCGTTCGTAATAAGCAGTAATCGCCGATTCCAGGTCGTCATTAGAGGAGATTTTTTGCTTAATTTCCATAGCAAACGTATATAAAACATCTTCATCATTCGTTGGATCTGCAATGCCGTCACCGTCCCCATCTTTTCCTATTCCTCCGAAGAGGTTCAATGTGTTTTCTTGTTGTTGATGATTAGGATCAGCAGGTAATACGCCATACCATTGTTCATAAGGGATTTGTATACCTGTTATTCTATCTTCATTCGTTTTCTTAATGTTTCGTTCATATTGGTCAATTGCTGCTAGAATATACCACGGAACTTGAGTTAATGTTTCTGTTTTTTCATAAAGAGATTTTCGTAATGTATAATCATCAATCTCTTTTGTTTCTTCTGCTGACATAAATATTGATTGAGTCATTGATACAATGAATAGAGCAATTAAGACTGTAATTAGTCTATGTAGACGATTCATGATAAAATCTCCTTTAGAAATGAGTACTTGATTAATATACTGTTCATTTATGCTAAAAAAATGTAAGCTTTAGATTAGGAAAATATGGTACAATGTTATGTATTAGAGGTGATGATAGTGGAACTTTTAGGACAAAGTTATGAACTCGTCCATAATCATAAAGAAGCCTTTCAGGAAGAGGCCATTGAAGAACGGTTTAGTGATATTCTAGTGAAGTATGATTATATCGTTGGCGATTGGGGTTTTGGTCAACTTCGTTTAAAAGGATTCTACGATGATCAAAATCAAAAAGCAACGTTTGATACTAAAATTTCAACTTTAGAAGATTACTTATATGAATACTGTAATTTTGGATGTGCATTTTTTGTAATGAAGCGAATTGACAAATAAAAATGAAGAATGACCTGAGATTACAGGTCATTCTTTTTCATCATTTGTTATACCTTCATCATTGGGGAAATCTTGAGGTTCGTGAGCACCTGGATACGCTCTTGGAATATCTGCATGTAATTCTTTATTTTCATAATTAAAAGCTGAATGGTGTCGTTTAGATTCTTTATTTGGATAAGGCTTTAAAGGACGGTCAGCATTAAAGGGACTGCCATAATTACCATCAGGGAATTCCTCAGGGACTTGATAATTGTCTTGAACCTCAACTGGTGTAAAATCGTCTTGCTGGTCTTTGATTCTTCGACTTTTCTTCATTAAAAAACCTCCCGTACCATTAGTTTGTACAGGAGGCTTCAACTTATTCTAGAACATCTTTTAAGAACTCATAAATCTCATCAGATTCATACTCATTGACATTAAAGGCGTGAGCTAGATATTCACTGTCTTCAATTTTGTGTTTACTTATTCTTGTATATCTTGTTCCTTGTTGGTCCATTAAAATCACTTCGCCTTTTTCCTTCAGAGTTTCGCTGGATATTATAGCTAAGTCATATCGGCGAGTATCAGTATTAACACTTACATATCGAATTTCAGCTGGTTCTTTTTCATCAGATAATATGTGGATGTTCATTAAAGATCCTCCTACAACTATTTGTCCATATTTTAGCAAATTTAAATGCGCATGTCATAAAATAACTAATTTATCAGTACGTTACAAGAAAGAAATATGATAAGATTACTAACTGAAGAGATAATATAAAATGAATTAGGAGTGTTGATCATGTATTTCGTTGACCGAGAGCACATTGAAAATACTTTACTATATATGAATGGTTTATTAGAAACATACGAGCAAAAGAAGAGTGTCTCATTTTTAGAAAAATTGGGGATTGAGCGTCTGGCACAGATGGTTGTTGAGTCGATTATTGATGTCGGCAATATGATGATTGACGGCTTTATTATGCGTGACCCAGGCAGTTATGATGACATTATAGATATTTTAGTTGATGAAGAGGTTATACCAAAAGAAGATGAGCAGGCATACAAAGATACAATTGCTCTTCGTAAGATGTTGGTTCGTGAATACACAAATATTAATCATGATGAAATTGAAGAAATCTTATCTCAACACGTCTCAACGCTTGAGAAGTTTCGACCTTATGTTCTTGATTACCTGGAAAAAGAGATGGGACCAGTCACAACCTTTAAAAAACGTGAGGAGTAATTGTGTTGAAAAAATATGAAGCTTATCTAATTGATTTAGATGGAACCATGTACCGTGGTAAATCACCTATTCCTGAGGCTAAGTCATTTATCGAAGAGCTAAAGGCCCAAGGTATACCATTTATGTTTGTGACAAATAATTCTTCTAGAACGCCAGAAGATACCCAAATTAAATTAAAGCAATTTGGAATTGAGTCAGAAGTTCATCAAATCATGACAGCATCGTTGGCAACTGCCAGTTATTTAATAGAAGAAAAGCCTGATGCTACAGCTTATGTAATTGGTGAAAAGGGATTAACTACTGCTTTAGAAGATAAAGGCGTACAACTTGTAGAAGACCATCCAGATTATGTGGTAGTAGGGATTGATCGCCATAATACATACAAGAAAATAAGACAAGCATGCCTTCATGTACAAAATGGGGCTAAATTAATTGCAACAAACCCTGATATTAAAGTTCCTACTGAAAAAGGAATGGTTCCTGGAAATGGGGCGTTCGTTAATCTCATTGAGAATGTCACTGGTATGACGCCCGAAATTATTGGTAAACCAACAGGTCACATGTTACAAATTGCATTAGAGCAATTAGGAGTAGAACCTGAGGATGCAATAATGGTTGGCGATAACTATTTAACGGATATTCAAGCAGGGATTCGTGCTGAAATGGATACACTTCATGTGCATACTGGGGTCACTTCAAAAGATGAATTGATGCAATATGCCGTTCAACCAACTTATTCGATTGAAACATTGGCTGATTGGGTATTTTAGTATTAAACAATAAAGGAGCTTCTAAGTTAATTAGAGGCTCCTTTTCAAAAACTATTAATCATCTACAGTATCAATATCATTATCATCTTGACTATGAGCTAACCGGCTTGATGCAGCTGCAGCAATAGCTCCAACAATATCATCTAAAAATGTATGGCAACCATTTCGCTTGTCATTTAGAAATTCAAGTATGCCTGGTTTTACCTTGTCAATATATCCAAAATTAGTTAAGCCAATTGACCCATAAACATTCACAATAGATAGAGCAATGACTTCATCAATTCCATATAAACCTTGATCTTGCTCAACAATCTGCTGTAGTGGTTCTTCCAACTGATTTTTTTCGGCTAATTTATCAAATTGAATTCCAGTCAAAATCGCATTTTGAACTTCTCGTTTTTGAAGTACCTTTTTAACATTTGATAAACATTCATCTAAAGATAATTCATCTACATAATCTTTTTGTAAAAAGTAGACGAGATCAGCTATTTTGTCTAATTGGACACCACGTTCTTGTAAAGATTCTAATGCTCTAAGTTCTAAATCACTCATAAACGATACACCTTCTCTGTTTTGTTTTTTATATTTTACTTCATTTAAAAGATATTATAAAGATAATTCTTTAGGAGGGTTTATATGAAGAAAAAAATATATGTCACTCGTCAATTACCCGAATCTGTATTATCTAAACTAAGGGATCAATTTGAAGTTGACATGTGGACAAAGGAAGACCAACCTATTCCAAAAGATATTTTATTGGAAAAAGTAAAAGGTGTTCATGGTTTACTCACGATGTTAACAGAACAAATCGATTCTGAAGTTTTTGGTAAGGCTAAAAACCTTGAAGTTGTAGCAAATTTGGCTGTAGGCTATGATAATATCGACCTTGAGGCAGCTAAGAAGTATGATGTAACTGTAACAAATACGCCAGAAGTATTAAATGAAACGACAGCAGATTTAACATTTGCCTTATTATTAGCCACAGCTCGTCGGATTCCAGAAGGTGTAGATTATATTAAAGAAAATAAATGGGAGACATGGTCACCTTTACTGCTTGCTGGTTCTGATGTTCACCATAAAACGATTGGAATCGTTGGGATGGGTAATATAGGAGAAGCGGTAGCAAAACGAGCAACAGGTTTTGAAATGAACATTTTATATTACAATCGTTCGCGTAAAGAAAAAGCTGAAGACCGCTTAGGTGCAAAATATGTTTCCTTTGATTATTTATTAAATGAGTCTGATTTTGTTGTTTGTATGACCCCTCTAACTGACGAAACAAAAGGAATGTTTGATGCTGAAGCGTTTAGTAAAATGAAAAACTCTGCCATTTTTATAAATACTTCTCGTGGTGGCGTAGTGAATGAGGATGACCTTTATGAGTCATTGAAAACGAAAGATATCCATGCTGCAGGGTTGGATGTTTTTAGAGATGAACCTATTCATCGTAACCACCCGCTATTAGAATTAGACAATGTGATGGCACTACCTCATATTGGATCATCCAGTGTGGAGACAAGAATAAAGATGATGGAGTTAGCAGTAGATAATATTGAGCGAGTACTCAAAGGAGAGAAACCTAAAACACCTGTTAAATGAAAAAACTATGTTAGAGTTAATTGTTGATTCTCCGAATCGCTACAGGCGGACGCTTTCCGCGGGCACGGCCTCAACTTCCCAAAACTCACTGCCGTTCGTTTTGCGTGATTTTCGGCTCGTGCTTTTCCCGGAGGAGTCGCCGCCTTTCGCTTTTCGTAGATAAGTATCATCCTACATCTTGTACTTTTTATTTTACAACATCAAATCAAAATAAAAAGGAGCAATGACACCTTCTTGCATTGCTCCTTGATTATTATGGTGAATTAAAAAATTTGTTCTACTTCTTGGACACCAGGTACTTCTGCGCGTAAGGCACGTTCAATTCCAGCTTTTAATGTAATCGCTGAACTCGGGCAATTCCCACATGCACCTTTTAATCGTAAAAGCACAATACCGTCGTCGTCTACATCGACAAGCTCAACGTCACCGCCATCACGAAGTAAAAAAGGGCGTAGTTTACCAATGACTTCTTGTACTTGTTCAAACATCGTTCATCTTCCCCTTTCATGTAACTATATTATATCACGAATTCGTATTTTTTCTAACCGTTTTATAACAAATTATTGAGAATCATTATCATTGTAACTTTATTTTATTCTCGTGTAAAATGAAACTAACTGATGAATTTACTTTAGGAGGAAAACCATGGGGAATAACGTAGAGTTAGTTGTTTATGGAGCAGAAGTGTTATGCCCAAGCTGTGTGAATTTGCCAAGTTCAAAGGAGCAATATGAATGGTTGCAAGCTGCTATTGGACGTAAGTTTGGTGAAGAGGGCGTCACGTTTAAATACATTGATATTTATAATCCGCCTGCAGAAGAGCCTTATAAGGATTTTGCAGAACGAGTTATTGAAGAAGATATGTTTTACCCTGTTGTCTTAATTGATGAAGAAATCGTTGGAGAAGGAAATCCTCGATTAAAAACAGTTTATAAAGCTTTGGAAAGTAGAGGGTTGGAACCTCAAGGATAATTTGAGATCCAGGGTTCACACAACGTTAGATTAAGGAGTGTCACAATTGAACCCAATCGTAGAGTTTTGTATCAATAATCTGATGAGTGGATCTCAAGAAGTTTTTGATAAGTTATCAAGGGATCCAGATTTAGATGTTGTGGAATTAGGGTGTACAAGTCACTGCGCGTTATGTTCAATGACTTTGTTTGCACTTGTTGAAGGTGTCTGTGTAACAGCTGAGTCACCGGAACAGTTATTAAATAATATTTATAAGCAATTAGAAGAAGAGGAACCATCAATATAGGGAGAATAAAGATGAATATACCTTATACAAAGATGCATGGTTTAGGTAACAGTTATATTTATATAGATGGCTACCAGACCAATTTATCTGAAAGTGAATTGCCTAAATTAGCTCAGGCTGTTTCAAATGTGAATACAGGAATCGGTTCTGACGGGCTGATTTTAATGTTGCCATCTCAGGTTGCTGATGTCCGTATGAGAATTTTTAATAAAGATGGTTCAGAAGCGATGAATTGTGGAAATGGGCTTCGATGTGTTGCTAAATTGGCATATGATTTAGGTTATGTTACAAAAAAGCAATTTAAGATAGAAGCAAAATCAGGTGTGGTTGAGGCAGAAGTGGAGTTAGTAGGAGATGCTGTCAACCAAGTTACAGTTGATATGGGTAAACCTGAACTCAATAGAAGCAAGATTCCAATGCTGACTTTAAGTGGTGATGGAGATGAGAAAGTCATTAATGAACCATTTTTAGTTGGTGAAGAAAATTTACATGTAACGGCTGTTTCGATGGGAAACCCACATATTATCTTTTATGTGGATGATATAGGAGAAGCTCCAATCCATTCGGTAGGTCCAAAGGTTACAAATGACCCGCGATTTCCTGAGGGAGTCAATGTAGAATTTGTAGAAGTTTTAAATCAAAAAGAGATAAATTTCCGTGTATGGGAAAGAGGGTCTGGTATTACTCAGGCTTGTGGAACAGGTGCATGTGCAGCAGTAGTTTCGTCAGTATTAAATAATTTTGTCGAGCGGAATCAAGAAGTTATTGTCCATTTAGATGGGGGAGATTTAATAATTTCTTGGGTTCATAGTGGTCATGTCATGATGAAAGGACCAGCTGTGACGATTACAAAAGGTGAATTTTACTGGCAAGGTGTTTGATGCATGAGGTTTTGATTTGTATAATTAGGTTAAGGAGGTTATGTCGTATGGCAATCCAAATAACAGATCAGGCAAAATATCAAATTCAAGAGATGTTAAAAGCGGAGTCCGCTGATCAAGTATATCTGCGCTTTGGTGTAAAAGGTGGAGGTTGTAGTGGTCTCTCATATAAATTAGGCTTCGATTATGAAGTGAAAGAAACAGATGAGCTATATGAAGACTATGATTTTCCAGTTGTTATAGCTAAAATGGACCGTCCTATTGTTGAAGGTACAACCATTGATTTTAAAGAGAACATGATGGGTGGAGGCTTCACAATCGATAATCCTAATGCGATTGTTTCTTGTGGTTGTGGCTCTTCATTTAAAGCGAAGGATCGAGAAGGGACACCGGAAAATTGTTAATAAGAAAAGCCACGTCATTGACGTGGCTTTTTTAACTTATGCTTGTCCACTTGCTTCTTGATGAGTATGGTTTTCAATAGAACGTTTTTTAAAGTGTGCAAGAGTTAATATTAGCGCAACAACTAATATTTCAAATCCATATTTCACAAAATCATTTGTAAAATATGTGTGTACGAATGGTTCGCCAACAATCATTTTAGAGGCTGTCCATGCTAATACACCACCACCAATTGTCACGATAATTGGATATTTATCCATTAATTTTAGAACTAATTGACTTCCCCAAACGATAATAGGCACTGATATTAATAATCCAATAACGACAAGTAAGAAATCTCCATGAGCCGCTCCAGCCACTGCAAGAACATTGTCCAGCCCCATCATTGCATCTGCAATAACAATAGTTTTAATCGCAGCTGCCAAGCTGTTACCTGCTTTGATATCAGGATCCTCATCTTCAGTGAGTAGTTTATATGCAATCCAAAGGAGCACAATACCACCGATTAGTAATAGTCCAGGTATCTTAAGTAACCAAACAACTAATAATGTCGCAGTTGCTCGAATGGCAATAGCCCCGACAGTTCCCCAAACAATAGCCTTCTTCTGGTGTTCTTTAGGAAGGTTTCTAGCGGCCAGTGCAATAACGACTGCGTTATCACCAGCTAAAACTAAATCAATCATAATGATTGCTAACAATGCTGTGAAAAATTCAACAGTAAATAGGTCCATAACTACACTCCTTAATAAATTGGAATATTATGTAACAAAAAAGACCTTTGCCTACCTATCCTAAGGTAAGCAAAGGTCTCGCTAACAAGTAATTGCCAATAACGCCGAGGGTTTCTCCCTGAAATGACGACGATTATTGTAAAAGCTACTCCCCTTTGTATAACTATCAAAATATTATACAAAAACTGTGAAGAAGTCAATATTATTTATCTTCAAACACCTTCATAGAAGTTGAGTGTTTAGGCTGTACTCTTGAATTCGGATCGATACGAACTTTAGCATTATTAACAGCTGTTGGGCCTTCGCCAAATCCTGAAGCAATGAGTTTAACTTTACCAGGATAAGTACAAATATCTCCAGCTGCATAGATGCCTTCAATGTTTGTTTCACTTTTAGTGTTAACCACAATGCTGTTTTTCTCGAGTTCAAGTCCCCAATCTTTAATTGGGCCAAGAGATGAAATGAAACCATAGTTTACAATAACATCGTCCACATCGACTTCAACAATTTCTTCAGATTTTACTTTTTGAAGAACAACTTTATTAATCTCTTCTTCGCCTTGAAGTTCATATGGAACATATGGTGTTAAAATTTCTACAGAAGAATCTTTTAATTGTTCAACACTATGTTCGTGTGCACGGAATTGATCTCTACGGTGAACAAGTGTCACTTTTTCCGCAATTGGTTCTAGCATTAAAGACCAGTCTACGGCTGAGTCACCGCCACCACAAACAAGTACTTTCTTATCTCTAAAGGCTTCAAGATCTTTAATATAATAATGAAGGTTTGTACTTTCGTACTTTTCTGCACCTTCTACCTTAATGCGACGAGGTTCAAAAGCACCATTACCTGCAGTAATAATAATAGATTTTGTATAGAAAGTGTCTTTATCGGTCGTAAGTTTAAACAAGTTTTCCTCAATCTTTTCTACCTCTTGAACAGCATGGTCAAGTGTAATTTCAGGATTGAAGGGTTTCACTTGGTTATATAAATTATCGACTAATTCTTGAGCACGGACTTTCGGAAATCCGGCAACGTCGTAAATGTATTTTTCTGGATATAAAGCAGATAATTGACCACCGATGTGAGGAAGGCTTTCAATGATTTGTACATCAGCTTGTCGTAAGCCGCCGTAAAACGCTGTGAAAAGACCAACCGGGCCGGCGCCAATGATCGTTATGTCTCTAACATGATCACTCATATATATTCCTCCACCTTTTATGAATTTCAATTTACACCATTGAACATTATAACATTATACAGGTATTTATGATAACTTTTTTATCCATCAATTATCTGAAATGTTTGGAAATAAGGTGAGGGTTGAAAATGTATAAAAAAAGTTCTATGATTGAATTTAGATAATGTTTAACGAAATTATGACAATTTTTTATCTTTATCTGTGAAAAAAATCACAAAGTGGATATTGTTAACGTTTCTTTATTTTAAAATTTTTTAAAGATGGAAGGGATTAGAATGAACAGACCAAACATTGTCATTTTGGGTGCAGGTTATGGTGGAATCATGACTGCTGTAAACCTTCAGAAGAAATTTTCTGCTGAAGATGCACATATCACTTTAGTCAATAAGCATGATTACCACTATCAAACAACTTGGTTACATGAAAATGCAGCCGGTACTTTACATCATGATCGTACACGTATTTCAATTAAAGATGTGATTGATTTTAACAAAATCAATTTCGTACAAGACACCGTTCAATCTATTGACCCGAAAAGTAAGACAGTCAAACTTGAAGATGACGAGTTATCTTATGACTATCTTGTAATCGGTTTAGGATTCGAGTCGGCAACATTTGGAATTGAAGGCTTGAAAGAACATGCTTTCTCAATTCAAAACATTAATAGTGCACGTTTAATTCGTGACCACATTGAGTACAATTTTGCTCAGTACAACCTTGAAAAAGGAGAGCGTCAAGACTTAATTACAATTGTAGTCGGTGGTGCTGGTTTCACAGGTATTGAGTTTGTAGCTGAATTAGCTAATCGTATTCCTGAACTTTGCCAGGAGTATGATGTACCACGTGAAAAAGTACGTTTACTAAACGTTGAAGCGGGTCCAACGGCATTAGCAGGTTTTGATCCTGAACTTGTTGAATATGCTATGAACCGTTTAGAAGAAAAAGGTGTTGAGTTCAGACTTGGCACAATGATTAAAAAGGTCAATGAAGACGGCATTGTTGTTGAGAAAGACGATGAGCAAGAAGAAATTAGTACGAAGAATGTTATTTGGGCTGCTGGTGTAACTGGTAATTCAATCGTCCAAGAATCTGGTTTTGAAGTGAACCGTGGTCGTGTTCCAGTTCGTGATGATTTACGAACTCCAGACTATGATAATGTATTTGTTGTAGGTGACTGTGCGGTAATTATGAACCCTGAAACGGAACGTCCTTACCCACCAACTGCACAAATTGCTATTCAAATGGCTGATACTGTAGCACATAACTTAAAACAGTTATTAAGCGGCAGCGACAAATTTGAAAGCTTTAAACCTCATATTCAAGGTACAGTGGCTTCACTAGGCCACACAGATGCAATTGGCGTTGTCTTTGATGATAAGAAGCTATATGGTCGTTCTGCTTCTGTAATGAAAAAGGCAATAGACAATCGTTATTTAATGAAACTTGGCGGCTTAGGCTTAGTTCTTAAAAAAGGTAAATTAGATATGTATCACTAAAATATTTAACGAGAAGCAAAGGCATCAGTCTTTGCTTTTCTTTTATTTTAAGATACAATATTGGAGTGAAATTAGAGATATAAAGGTAGGGGACAAGTAGTGGGCTTTTTATTTGGTTTTGTATTGTCGTTGTTGTTCTTTATATTGTTTTTTGGTATAGCATTTATTATAAACATGCTATTAAGAGCATCCTGGTTAATGGCGATTGTTTTTCCAATCATTGTTATTTTGATTATTGATGATATATCAATCTGGAGTTATTTCACTTCTCCAGTCTCAGCGCTTTCACATTTGCAGGAACGCTTTGTGAACTTAGAGACGTTTGATGTGATTGTCTTAATATCTGGTTTTCTAGGAACCTTAGTTGCTGGATATGTGATTAAACTATTACGTAAAAAAGGTTATCAAATGTTTTAAATTTTCAGTTAAATGTATAAAAGTTTCTTAATCTGGTTACGCTCTTTGACAAAGAGGTGTTTAAAATGCGTAATCAATTAAGGAACTTTTTCTTTTTGATTTTGTTAATGACTAGCATTGCAGCACTGTTGTTATCAATCAACATGTTTATGACAGCAGATGTGAATACACCATCTAAACAATCGAAGAATCACGATGAACTCCAAGTATCTTTAACTCATAAATCCTATGAATGGGAAGAGGAACTACTTGAAGAAGATGGGGAAGAAGTAGTAGCAGTGCAAGGTGAAAGCGCTGATGAAGATGAAGCTGAAAATATTGAATTGGCTTCTATGTCAGCAGAGGTAGCTTTTAAGCAGTATCCAGTTAAAACAGTCGTAGCAACTGGGTATACAGCTGGTTATGAGTCTACTGGGAAAACAAAAGACCACCCTTTATATGGGGTGACGTTCTCAGGATTGAAAGTACAGCGAGACACACTTTCAACCATTGCGGCGGACCCAAGGGTATTCCCGCTAGGAACAGTAATGTATGTACCTAACTATGGGTATGGAATTGTTATGGATACCGGTGGCGCGATTAAAGGTAATAAAATAGATTTGTATTATGAAACAGTTGAAGATGTTTACAATGAATGGGGTAAACGTACAACAGAAGTATACGTTATTGAAAAGGGTAATGGATCTGTTACTAAGGCGGATATCGCTTTCTGGGAAGGACAAGTTGGTTCAGAAGTGATGCCAGTATTTAATAAATAATAAACAAAAGCAGTTGCGATTTTGTTCGCAGCTGCTTTTGTATTGATTGATAAAATTTCGAAAAAGGCAAATAAATTTTTAAAATGAGCAAATAAAATTTTTGAAAAAGCAAATATAAATAGGGAATAAGCAAATTTAAATTAATGAATAAAAAATAATAGCGATTAAAATTCCAGTAATAGCCCCAAAGAAAACTTCAATAGGCTGATGACCTAATAATTCTTTTAGTTCACGTTGCTTTTCTTGTTCTTCTTTCTCCTGCCAACTTTTAGCTTCGTCCACAAAACGTTGAAAATCTTTAACTAATTGATTTAATAGAGTGGCGTGTTGGCCCGCATGTCTTCGGATTCCTGTTGCATCATACATCACAATAATACTTAAAACGCATGAGATCGCAAAGAAAGGAGAATCAAGACCATGCTCAATACCTACAGATGTTGTTAGCGCTGCAACTGCCGCCGAGTGACTACTAGGCATGCCGCCAGTACTAAAAGCTAAAGAGGCATTAAGTTTTTTCTCAGCAATAAAATAAATCGGTATTTTAACTACTTGTGCGAAAATAACTGCAAATAGTGCAAGGAATAAAGGAGTATTATTGAGAACATCCATTTTGTCTGCCACCTTTAAAAGTTATTTACTATTCAGATAGGTTCATTCTACATTATTTTAATGCTTAACGAAAATATAATATGATCTAATTTCGCATTCTCGATAATCTTTGTTAATATTGAAAGTACTAAACTTGGAGGTGGCATAATGTTTAAGGCAGTCAATCAAACTGTGACACAAGCAGAAACCGAAGCAATGGTCGTAGGAATTTACGAAGAAAATAAAGAAGAACAAACGATTTATCAAACGTTAAATGAATCGTTTGATTATCAAATGGATGATTTAGTTAAGAGTGGAGATATTAGCAACAGTTATGGTGCAGTCTCAAAAGTACATACACTTGGTAAAATAAATGCTAAACGAATTTACTTTATTGGTTTAGGCAAAAAAGACGAATTGGATGTAAACCGATTCCGAAAAGCCATGGGTAAAGTATTGAAGCAAGTGAACAAGGACCAAATTGAAGCAGCAACATTATCAACTGAAAGTCTTACTGAAGACTTAACATTTGTCGAAGCAATTGGCGAAGCGTTTGCGATGGCTAATTATCAATTACAAACGTACCACACGTCGAGAAAGCCTGAGACATATTTAACAAAGCTCGACTTGCTGACAGATAATGAAGAGTTAGTAAAGGCCCTTCAAGTAGGTTATGCATTGGGACAGGGTGCTAATACGACTCGTCATTTAGTAAACATGCCAGGTAACTTGTTGACGGCTGTTGATTTAGCAGCATTTGCTGAAAACATTGCGAACAAACATGGTATGGAAATTGAAGTATTTGAGAAAGAGCAAATTGAAGAAATGGGCATGGGTGCGTTATTAGCAGTCAACCAGGGGTCAAAAGAGCCACCACGTTTTATAGCCATGAAATATCAAGGGAAAAGCGAATGGGTGGATCCTGTTGCATTAGTCGGTAAAGGGATTACTTTTGATACGGGTGGTTATTCCATTAAAGGTAAAGAAGGTATCATTGGCATGAAAATGGATATGGGTGGCGCAGCATCTGTGTTAGGAGCCATGGATGCCATTGGTCAGATAAAGCCAGAAGAAAATGTTATGTGCTTAATCCCATCTACAGATAATATGATTAGCGGAGCTGCATTTAAGCCAGATGATGTTATTGTGTCAATGAGCGGTAAAACGATTGAAGTACGAAACACAGATGCTGAAGGTCGTTTAGCATTAGCTGATGCCATTACATATGCTAAACAGCAAGGTGCAGCTAAAATTATTGATGTAGCTACACTAACAGGTGGAGTAGTCGTTGCATTAGGTGATGAAATGACTGGTGCCATGACGAATAATGGTGAATGGTTCGATGAAGTCTATGAAGCTTCGGAACAAACTGGAGAATTAATCTGGGAGCTTCCTTATCATGATGTGTTTAAAGAGAAGGTTCGCACGAGTCACATTGCAGATTTGAATAATTCGCCTGGACGTAAAGGGCATGCCGTGCTTGCAGGGTGCTTTGTAGGTGAATTTGTAGAAGATACACCGTGGGTACACTTAGATATTGCCGGAACAGCTATGACTGAATCTGAGCACGATTTAGGACCAAAAGGACCAACAGGTGTGATGGCAAGAACATTAGCGAAAGTTATTACTGGATAAAGGCAAATCCCCAGCTCATTGGCTGGGGATTTACTTTTACTCTATAATTAAATGTGGGTTGTGGGACTAAGATCTTGTCGTTGCTAAAGATGGAACCGCTTTTGTTAGTCTTGTTATAAATTGAGGTAAGACCACTGCTGCAGCCATTGTAATAATGAAATCTTTAATAAAGAATGGAATCATGATTTGGAAAGCTGTCACTAATGACATGCTTGTTTCCATTACATAATTTAAAGATAAATACATAAAAGGTGTTCCGATTAGATAATTAGTCATGAGTCCAACAAAGGTAGCGATTAAGTATGTTTTAATTGATTCCTCACTCTTTTCAACAATTAAACCAACAAAAAACGCAACAAAAACAAATGAAATTAAAAATCCACCTGTTGGTCTAATGAAATGGATCACACCTGCAGATAAGTCAGCAAAAACTGGTATTCCTACTGCACCAACTGCTAAATATGCTACCATTGAAAAGGCACCTAACTTCTTACCTAATAATAGACCAGCTAAAATCGCAAAAAATGTTTGCAATGTCAGTGGTACCCCGCTTACTTTTAATAAAGGAAACCAAGTAGCTATATTTGCACCAATCGCCATTAAAACAACAAAAATAGCAGCAAAAGCTAATTTGAAACTCAAATTATTCATTTCTCTCTCTCCTTTCTGAAAATTATAATAGACAAAACAGAAGGGATTGTCAACTTAATTTTCATCAAGGTGAACAATATTTTTATAAAAAAACCTCTCATTATTTAAAATGAGAGGTTTAACTATTATTGCGTAATGCTAGCTTCAAGTGCAACTTCAATCATATCGTTGAATGTAGTTTGACGCTCTTCAGCTGTTGTTTCTTCACCTGTTAGAATGTGATCACTTACTGTTAAAACTGATAAAGCATTACGATTAAATTTAGCTGCTAAAGTATACAATGCAGTTGTTTCCATTTCAACAGCTAATACATTGTAATCAGCAAGTTGTTGGAATAGATCCATCGCGTTGTCACGGTAGAAGCTATCACTTGTGAAGACGTTACCTACACGTAGGTTTAATCCTTTATCTTCACCAACTTCGTAAGCTTTCTTAAGTAAATTGAAATCCGCACCAGGTGCATAGTCAATACCGCCAAACACCATACGGTTCATTTGAGAGTCAGTAGTAGATGTTTGAGCTAAAATAACATCACGAACTTTAACATCTTTTTGTAATGCACCACAAGAACCTACACGGATCAGGTTTTGTACGTCATATTCTTGAATTAATTCATTAACATAAATAGAGATGCTCGGTACACCCATGCCAGTACCTTGCACAGAAATACGTTTGCCTTTATATGTACCTGTGTAACCGTACATGCCACGTACTTCGTTGTAGCAAGTTACATCCTCTAAAAATGTGTCAGCAATATATTTTGCGCGAAGTGGGTCACCTGGAAGTAAAATCGTATCAGCGATGTCACCTTTTTTCGCACCGATATGTGTACTCATTTAATTTCCTCCTTCAATCATGTTTACCTCACTAAACTACCATAATTTATAGGGCTTAACAATTTAAAAGGGTTTAGTTAATTAATTCAATAAATTCGCACAATATAAACGGATTTAACAAATTTTTATTGATATTTATGTAAAACATTCGTTACGCTTAATTTGTTTCCGTCGGGGTCTTTAAAACCAAATCCGCCCATTCCGTTTTCGGGGTGAACATTCAGAGGACCTACCTCAACATCTTGTTCAGTTAACCAATAACGAAAGTCTTCGAGTGATTCTGTATAAAAATCAATGACCGTGTGTTCAACATCTGAATTCGTATTATGGAAAGAGACACCTTCAATTTTGTCAGTTTCAACTAAGAAAATGGTAGGCACACCTTTCTTATTAAAACTGAGCATGGCATTTTTCTCACCTTCAAATATAACTTCTACTTCCAATACTTTTGTGTAAAATTTTATAGAATTTTTTAGATTAGATACTGGTATCTCAACTGTTCCAATGTGTGATATAAAACTAGACATAATAACATCCCCTTGAAAATATTGTTAATAACTGAATTCTACAAAATACATTATAATCCTTCTAAAAGTTAGTTGTTGCTTCTCGACAAATAATAAAAAACGGGTTCTAAGTCAAATGTTGGGGTGAGCGAACGCTCACTCCTAATTTATGCGACTCGAACTGCTACATTTTTATATTGATGGTGTAATAACACCTTTAATCTAAAACGATCAAACCGTTTAAATCCAAATGCGTTTCGTTTAATGACTTTGGTCTGGTTATTTATCCCTTCAACATACCCATTGTGTAAGTTGAAAGCGAAGCTGTTCATAATTTCTTTTTGCCAATTTTGAAAGGTCGATATCGACCTTTCAAATTCAATTATTCCTGAAGTTTTAACGAGATCATAATATTGATATAACTTCTCTTTAATTAACTTTAGATGCTTAGTTCCAAGAGCCTTTGCTTCTTCGAACCACGTTCGATACTCTTCTTTTAATTGATAAGCTTTTCTCAAATAATCAGATTTACTTAAGTAGTGTTCTAAGTACCACCGTTGCTTCTCAGACAAGTTCTCCTGATGCTTATAAAACACATGTCTC
>NZ_SOPW01000029.1 GCF_004402015.1 Filobacillus milosensis | reverse complement strand
CTTCTAATCCAGGCAATGAAATGTTAAAATTCATAATACACGCATCTCCTTTTTTGTACTTGTTTATTGGTCTAAACAAAGTTTAACAAAATTAGGAGATTGCGTGTTTTTTATTTGTCAGGAAATTATCTGTACCCCAACATATATTTTAGAGCCATAAAAGGCTTGGACCAAATTGATCCAAACCTTTGAAAAAGTTTATATAAATAGACCTGCGATTGTAGCTGATAGGATTGATGCCATTGTTGCACCAATTAAAAGTTTAAAACCAAAGCGTGAAACCACTTTACCTTTCTCACCATTAATACCAGCAACAGTACCAGCAATGATACCAATTGATGAGAAGTTAGCGAAACTTGTTAAGAACACTGAAAGAACACCAACTGCTTTTTCAGACATTCCTTCCATGGCTGCTTGTAGTTCTAACATAGCTACGAATTCGTTTGTGATAATTTTCAGACCCATGATTCCACCAGCTTGAGAAATTTCACCAGCTGGTACACCCATTAGGAATGCAATAGGTGAAAGAATCCAACCAAGTACTTCTTGTAGCGTTAAACCACTAATTAATGAACCGATTAAGAAGTTAACTAGTTCAAGTGAAGCTAAGAAAGCGATTAGCATAGTTGCAACGATTAAGGCAATTTTACCACCATCAAGTGCACCGTTTGCCATTGCTTCAAAAATACTTTTCGAACCAGATACATCATTAATATCAACAGCATCATCTTCGTCCTCTACTTTAACTGGAGCGATGATAGATGCAATAATCAGTGCACTGAACATGTTAAGTGGAATAGCTACTAAAACATATTGAGCAGGTAGCATCGATAGATAAGCACCTACAATCGAAGCTGATACAGACCCCATAGCAGAAGCACTTACAATGTAAAGGCGATTCTCTGTTACTCGATGGAACTGAGATTTAATCGCAAGTAATGCCTCTGACTGTCCAAAGAACATACTGTTTACCGCGTTAAATGATTCAATCTTTGGAAGCGCTGTGATTTTTGAAATCGCTCCACCTAGTAAATTGATAAGCCATGGTAAAACCTTTAAATAAGTTAATACAGAAAGAATTGTTGCAAAAAATATAATAATTAATAGTACATCAAAAAAGAATACTTGTGGATTATCAGGGTTTGCGAATGCTAGTCCACCCAGGACGAATTCTACACCTGAACGCCCAAACTCAATGAGTTTATTAAATGCAGCTGAAATCGCTTTAATAATATTTTGACCGATTTCAGTATTAAACATAAACCAAGTTATGATTAATTGTGCAATTAACATGAAAGCGATTCCTTTAAATTGTATATTTTTCTTGTCATTGGACATGAACCATGCAATACCAAGAACAATCGCGATCGCTGCAATTGCAAATACGATGTCTAATATAATACCCAAGATGTTGTCCTCCCTTTATTCATGTGAAAACTTTCAACAATTTCTGATTGTAGCAACTTTTACCCTAATCGACAATACTTTAAACTAAAAAATAATTGGTAATTTTTTATTGAGAATTATCAGGGATTTCTTAATTTTTTGCCTAATAATAAAAACGTTCCCTCGAATAATTTTATCTTTACCGAAAGAACGTTTTTTATGTTAGTTATTGGGAGAGTTACACTTTAATTTCCTCATAAGTTAGTTCGTTTTTTTGGTTAATTAGTTGGGTGGATTTAAATTTATCATTAATCGTTGTATCTCCATCAGTGAGGTGAATGACTTTAAATTTTTTATTTAGATCACTTAATCTTCTTAATGGTAAATAGTAATTCGTTCCCCCGAGACACTCAACTGATTCTCGTTTATAGCTAAAATGAAATAAATTTATATCATGATACAAAATAATGTCTGATGATATATTTTCAGCTATTTTTAATGCTTTTGATAACGACTTAGACATCGAAAATGACGCATCAATTAACAGAACATTTATCTCATGATTATATTCAGGTTGCTCAATATGATTATATACTAAACTATCTGCTAAGTTTTTCTGATGACCGATATGGTTGGTTAATGTCTTGTTTAGGTTAAGTTTTTTTATTATGACAGATTTTTGGCGTGGTTGTACTGAATTAAATAGTGCGGTTAATGTCTCTTGAGTGATGGGTGTTCTTGGGCTATTTACAGATTTATTTTTCACCTTATTCTTCGCTCGAATTAACTGTGGATGACGTCCATGATAAAAAATAGGCAACGAGCCATCGTCATACATAAAAACACCTCCAATCTATTCTATGAAGCAATTAGAGGCATTTTGAGTTAAACATAATAAAATCCCGCTCACTGAAGTTGTGAGCGGGATTTTTTATCAACTTAACCTTCTAATAAAAGGTCATATGGGTCTTCAATCATTTGTTTCACTCGATCTAGGAATTGTACGGCTTCACGACCATCGATGATTCTATGGTCATAAGACATAGCAATGTACATCATAGGGCGAACTTCGATTGAATCATCCGGCATTACTTTAGGACGTTTTTCTATCTTGTGCATTCCTAAGATACCAACTTGTGGCGTGTTTAGGATTGGTGTAGATAGTAGTGATCCGAAGATACCACCGTTAGTGATTGTAAATGAACCACCTTGTAAATCTTTCAATCCTAGTTTACCATCACGAGCTTTTTTCGCCAGGTCACCAATTTCACTTTCAATACCAGCAAAACTTAGACGGTCTGCATCACGTACAACTGGTACAACTAGACCTTCTTCAGTTGATACCGCAACACCGATGTCGTAGAATTGCTTCTTCACGACTTCATCGCCTTGAATTTCCGCATTAACTAATGGGAATTCTTTAAGTGCTCCAACTACGGCTTTAGTGAAGAATGACATGAAACCTAATTTAACGCCATGTTTTTCTTGGAAGGCATCTTTACGCTCAGAGCGTACTTTCATCATGTTAGTCATATCTACTTCATTGAAAGTTGTAAGCATCGCAGCTGTGTGCTGAGCTTCAACTAAGCGCTTCGCAATTGTTTGACGACGACGTGACATTTTTTCACGTACAACCGGCTTATCAAATTCTGTTTTCTCAGCAGATTTTTCTTCTTTCTTAGAAGATTTCTTACCAGAATCAGATTTAGACTTAGCTGCTGCTTCCACATCTTCTTTAGAAATACGGCCAACTGGATCTTTTGGCTTGATTTCACTTAGATCAATACCTAATTCACGAGCACGCTTACGTGTTGCTGGTGAAGCGACAGGCTGATCTGTTTTATTATCATCCTTACCTTCATCTTTAGAATCAGATTTCTCTTCCTTAGATTCAGACTTTTCTTCTTTTTTCTCTTCTTTTGGTTCTTCTTTAGACTCTTCTTTGTCATCATCTTTAGACTCAGATTCACCTGAATCACCAGAACCAGATGCTTCTCCGCTTTCGTCTACTTTAGCGATTACGTCACCAACTTCAACGTCATCACCTTCTTCAACTAAAATTTCTGCAATGACACCAGAAAAATCCGAGTTAACTTCAACGTTAACTTTATCCGTTTCTAGTTCAACAACGGGGTCTCCTTTTTCTACTTGGTCTCCTTTTGAAACTAACCATTCAGCAACCGTACCCTCAGTAATGGATTCGGCTAATTCAGGAACTACGATTTCCTTCACTTTAATTTCCTCCTTTAATCGAGCGTTAATGCTTCATTGATAATACGATTTTGTTCTGATTTGTGAATGTTAGGGTCACCAACTGCAGGTGAAGAACGGTATGGGCGTCCAACATAGTTAAGTTTCTGCTTAACTTTCTTAATTTCTTGGATGCGTTCTTTTACAAAATCCCAGCTACCCATGTTCTTAGGTTCTTCTTGTACCCAAACTATTTCTTCTACGTTTTTATATTTCTTTAAGATGCTTTGTAGCTCTTTTTCAGGAAAAGGATAGATCTGCTCTAAACGAACAACATGTACTTCTTCGTTCGGATCTTTTTCCGATATTTCTTCCTCAATGTCTACCATGATTTTACCGCTACCAATGACTAAGCGCTTAACTGCTTCTGCATTTTCGCCTGAACCTTCTTGTTCATAAACAGTTTTGAACTTGCCAGAGGAAAGTTTTTCGTGCTCGACAGCCACTCGTTGGTTACGGATTAAACTCTTCGGTGTCATTAATACTAATGGACGAGCCGCTTCTGTTCCAACGATCGCAGCTTGACGTCTTAACAAGTGGAAGTACTGTCCTGCTGTCGTTACGTTTGCAACAGTCCAGTTATTCTCTGCCGAAAGTTGTAAGAAACGTTCTAAGCGGGCACTTGAGTGTTCTGGTCCTTGACCTTCATAACCGTGTGGCAGAAGCATAACCATACTTGCAATCTGTCCCCACTTCGCACGACCTGCTGCAATGAACTGATCAAAAATAACTTGCGCAGCGTTAGCAAAGTCACCGTATTGTGCTTCCCATACAACTAACGTATCATCTGATTGAACACTGTAACCATATTCAAATCCTAATACACCAGCTTCAGATAATGGACTATTATAAATGCTAAAAGATGCTTCAACACCTTCTAAGCCATGGAACGGGCTATATTTTTCTTGAGAATTTACATCATTTAAAACGGCATGACGGTGAGCAAATGTACCACGCTCTGAATCCTGACCAGTCATACGAATTGGCGTGCCGTCTTTTAGGATTGAAGCAAATGCTAAAGCCTCACCTAATGCCCAGTCAATCTTTTCGTCTTCATTAAATGCTTTCTCACGACGCTTCAAGATTTTTTCGAGCTTTTTAAAGCCTTCAAAACCGTCTGGTCGTTTTAACATATCTTCATTTAGTTTACGTAAAGTATCTTCATCTACTGCTGTTTCAATCTTATCTAAGCCATTAACCACTTCTTTTGGCAAGTCAGGAACTGAAGGATTTTTCTTTTCACTTTCAGTCATGTTGTCATAGATTTCACGAAGTTTCTTCTTAGACTCTTCTTTGTACGATTTTGATTCTTTTTCATCTAAAACATTTTCAGATACTAAACGTTCAGCATATACTTCATATGCCGTTGGATGATTATCGATATCTTTATAAAGTTGTGGTTGCGTACCACGAGGCTCATCCATTTCGTTGTGTCCGTATCTTCTATATCCTACTAAATCAATTAATGCATCTTTCTTAAATTGCTTACGATATTGGTAAGCTAACTCGACTGCTGTTAAGCATGCGATTGGATCATCAGCATTCACATGAATGACAGGGATTTCAAATCCTTTAGCTAAGTCACTTGCATATTTAGTTGAACGACCATCTTCATGATTGGTTGTAAAACCAACTAAGTTGTTAGCGATAATGTGAATTGATCCACCTGTTTCATATCCACGTAATTGAGATAAGTTAAGTGTTTCAGCAACAACACCTTCACCAATGAATGCTGCATCTCCGTGGATCTGTATATTAAATGCTTTACTTACATCATTTTTAGCATAACCTTTTTCATCACGCTGGTCTTGAACTGCACGTGTGTAACCGCCAACTACTGGGTTCACAAATTCAAGGTGTGATGGATTATGTGCAAGTGTTATTTTTGTTTTGCTGTCATCACCATTTTGGTATTCACGGTTAGCACCAAAGTGATATTTAACATCACCTGTCCAACCATAGTTAATACCTGTTGAACCTTCAGAAGGTACTAGTGTTTTATCAGGTGCATGCGCAAACTCGGAAAAAATCATATCGTAAGGTTTACCTAAAACATGAGCTAACACATTTAAACGACCACGGTGAGCCATCCCCATCATGATATGGTCTACATCATCATTATGGGCGTTAGTTACCATGCGGTCTAACATCGGTACCATCACGTCTAAACCTTCGATTGAGAAACGTTTTTGTGCAACAAATGTTTTAGCTAAAAATTGCTCAAAGCCCTCAACGTCACCTAATCTCTTAAGTACTTGTTTCTTTTCATCATTATTTAATGAAACATCAAAAGCGCCAGTTTCTACTTTATTGTAGAGCCACTCGCGTTCATCATCGTCGGGAATATGATTGAATTCGTATGAAATCGTCCCTGAATATCTCTTTTTCAAATGCGTTACTAAATCCCATGCATTCTGTACATTTTTCGGTACTTCAGAGGTTAATAGCTTGGCATCAAGCTGTTTTAAGTCACCTTCTGATATACCATATTTCTTCGGATCGACTAACGGTGAAAACCGATCATCTTGTTTTCCAACTGGAAAAATATCCGCTTCTAAATGTCCATGTCGACGGATTGCCTCAACTAGTTTCATCGCCGCTGTTAATTTTTGCAGACTTGCTGACGATTGTGTGCCTTCACTCGATGTTGATTCAACAGATGCTGACACCCAAGTTGGTGCTCCGTGTTCATCAAACATATGACGCAGTGTTTCATCTACTGCATCAGGGTCATCAAGATATAATTCATACTGCTCTTCGATATAGCCCATGTTTGGACCATGAAAAGCATCCCAAACATTGTCGTTAGACCCTTTCATTGCCACTTTTACTACCCCCATCAGTTTTCAAATAAGTAAGCTAAGTTACTAAGTTTGTATAACAGTTTTTCGGGATATCACTATCAAGTTTTTACCCTTTTTAAAGTATTCACAAACAACTTGAATCTCATAACCAGAAAAACATTATAATCATCACAATTAGTATATATGAAAATGTGTATATAGAAAAGGCAAACACAACAAAAATTGTCGGATTAAAGGACAAAATCAATTTAGTTGGTTCAGATATTGATTTAATGAGTCTATTACATCTGTTTCTGCCTTTTCAGTAAGTTTAACCCCACGAGAATTTAACTGCGGCTTAACTTTTTGATTAAACCATTCAGCTAACCGCTCTTGCTGATTGAAAATGTGTAAATCAATTAAGGCGCTCTGAAAAGATTCAGGTAATTCATTAAACATGATATGCTCTGTGCGATCAATTAGCGAATGCCATACCGATTCAAAGTGTTTAAAATTCGATTGGTCTATTCCTAGTCGATTATGTAATGAATTAGGTTGATTGGTCAGATACTTAGTCATAAGCTTCTCAAGATCATTTCGTTCAACCTCTACAACTATATCTTTAATAAGTTGCAACCATGCCTTTGTATAAAATTTTCGAGCTAATTGGATAGCATAGATATATTGCTCTTTTTTACCTGAACCTATACGATAGTCGCCTTTTATCAATTCTTCTAACTGTGCTAGTAAATCATTAGCGTCAATGATTGTCAATCTCTTTGCACAAATCACAGATAAAACATGAAAAGCATACCTGGGATCTAATCCTTCCATCCCTTCATCTAAAAATTCATTAATGATAGCTTGATCGACTTTATTCGTATTATACTGCTCTAGTTTCTCAAGAAGTGTAATTGAATATGAGGACCGCTTCATGCGCGTCAAAATTAATGCACCAGCTAATGTTTCTAAGGCATAAAAACCTAAGCGCTCCCTGTCATTTTCTAAGAGTTGATTCTGATACATAGCAACTTCTTGAGAAAGTTTTAAGTTATATGGGACTTTTACGAGGACCATTCGGTTTAATATAGCCTGATGTTTATCACTTTTAATAAACTCTTTTAAATCTTCTTCATTGGTGTGACCAATCACAACTTCATCAGCTGTCACTAATGATTGGCGCGAGATTTTATACACTTTTTCCTCTGCCAACGATAAAAAAGGGTAAAGCAGTTGTTGATTGGCTTTGAATACTTCTTGAAGTTCAAGCACCCCTCTATTAGCCGCTTGAAACTCCCCATCATAACAATAAGCTCGAGGATCACTCGATGCCCCGTACGTTGAAATTGTAGAAAAATCAACTGAACCAATGAGGTCTGATATGTCTTGAGAATACGGATCACCAGGAAAGAACGTTCCAATCCCTTTTCTATATGTTTCAGATATATAAAAACGCTTAACCGGGATTTGCTGCCAATTATTAGCCCACTCATTTTTCAACCTAAATTGATTGAATGGTGATAACTCGCCATTCACTTTTACAGGTAACTCGCGGCGCACATGTTCCGGTAAAGCCAGTAAAGGGTCTTCCTGCATAGGACAATCTTTGACTTTAAAAATTGCACCTTGACCGGTGTAAGAAAAGGATTTCATTGCCTGTTTCAACCAACGAACGACACTCGATTTCCTACTCCCAGGCGGTCCCACTAAAATCAACATCCGTTTATGAATATCATATCCCAGACTTGCCGGGTAAAAGTATTGTTCAATTAACCTATTAAGAAGTGACTGATCGACTTCACTAGTAATAATTCCTTCACGAATAGCATGTTGGATGGCATTGTACATACGTTCATGCGCTGATAAGGGAAAATAATTCCCACTATTAATTAGTTCAACATATTCACTCAGTGTCATCTCATCTTTTAACATTTGACCACCCCTTCGTCTAATGTTTATTCAGTCAAGATATTAAAAATTATTCGAACAGTTTATGACAATAGTTCACATGAATTGAATTTTTGGTTATAATACAAGTAATGATTTTGAATAGAGGTGGATCTTCATGAAATTAGCAGTTATTTTAGGTGTATGTATTACATTCTTAGTATCCATTTTTACAGCTGGTTACGATGCAAAACCAGGTCAACCTAAAAAATAGACATTAAAAAATCTCTCACAATAGATGTTGTGAGAGATTTTTTTTATTTTTTGAAAGTTATCAACTTCTTAGTACTAGTCTCCAAGATTAAAAATTTTGTTTCCAAGTCGTAAAAATTAGTGTTTAAAATTTATCAGTTTGTATCTAAGTTTCACCGTCAAGTGACCAAGTCCAAAGTTAACATAAAAAAACAGGCCATAAAAATGACCTGCCTCGACCTGTCTCATCTTAATCCACATTCGGAAAACCTTGTTGCCTTAGTGCTTCATAAACAATAATCGCAGCTGTATTCGATAAATTTAATGATCGAACTTTATCTGTCATATGAACGCGTAAGCAATGATCTTCTTTACCTTCTAACAACTTCTTCGGAATTCCGTCTGTTTCCCGACCAAAAACAAAGAAGATGTCCTCTTCTGTATTACTATAATCATAATCTGTATAGTATTTGGTTCCGAAGTTTTCAATATAATAAAAGCTTCCCTCAGGATACTTTTCATATAATTCATCAAGTGAATCGTAATATTTTATATTCACATCATGCCAGTAATCTAACCCAGCACGGCGCAGCATTTTATCCTCAGTTGAAAAACCTAACGGACGGATTAAGTGCAGCGTCGAATCAGTAGCGAGAACAGTACGAGCAATGTTCCCTGTATTGGCTGGAATTTCTGGCTGATATAAAACGACATGGATTCCCACTGTTTACACCTCTTTATTCTTAATAACCGAGATGTATTATATCACAGATTAACTCGTTTGGTGTAACCAATTACTTGATTTCGTTTCATGATGTAATAGGAATTTCTTGTGATTAAGGCCACTCGCATAGCCAGTCAATGAACCATCACTTCCAATAACGCGATGGCATGGTACAGCAATAGAGATTGGATTCTTGTTAATCGCTCCGCCCACAGCTCGAATGGCTTTGGGATGATTAATTGCTTCAGCTATATCTTTATAGGTCCATTGTTCACCGTAAGGGATCTCATTCAATACTTGCCAAACCCTTTTCTGAAAATCGGTACCTATCATTTCCGTTTTGAACGTAAAGTTTGTCAAACCATCATTAAAGTATCTGTCAAATTCTTGTTTTACGTCTGGAAAAGCTTCAAGGTCATGAAGGGGTTCATCAACAGAATGTTTATTGCGCCATTTTTCTAACCACGAATGACGGTCGTCAACTTCACCTAATTTTACAAAATAAACATGTTCATTGTGACCACCAATCAAAAACTCTCCCATCGGTGAATCATAGCTGGTTAATGTTAATGGTTTCATTAAATACATCCCCTTTGGTTATACTTTTTGAACCAAAAAATCCAGTCCTTTTTCCATTTCAAATAACACATCTTCATCTTCTTCGCGTTCCTTAGCCTGCTCAATCATGTCTCTAGCATCTTCGCGACCAATTTTTCCGATAGCCCAAGCGGCAGTCCCACGAATAACGGGACGAGGGTCATTGACCATTAAATCAGCTAACGTATCAACAGCCGTTTCATCTTTATAATGGGCTAGAGCTACTATTGCATTACGTTGAATAGGTTTTTTACCTCGCCATGAACCTGACATGTATCCAAATTTATTTTTAAATTCCCTGTTAGAAATCTTCAATAAAGGGATCAGCTTTGGTTTAGCCAACTCAGGATCTGGTTCCATCTCAGGGTGAATGTGAAAATCTTTTCCTTTATTTTTAGGGCAAACGATTTGGCAAGTATCACAACCGTATATTCGGTTGCCTAATTTTTCTCGGAACTCATCAGGTAGAAAGCTCTTAGTAATCGTTTGATAGGCTACACAACGTTGAGCATTAAGCTGACCGCCTTGAACGAGTGCACCAGTTGGACAGGCATCAACGCAGATATTACAATCTCCGCAGCCCTCTTCAATTGGTTTATCAGGTTCAAACGGGATATTGGTAATTAATTCGCCTAAATATACCCAGGAACCATATTCTTCAGTAATTAACGCACAGTTTTTTCCGACAAACCCAACACCTGCACGTTCTGCTACCGCACGATCTGAGAGTTCCCCAGTGTCTACCATCGCTTTATAAGCCACTCCATCCAGCTTTTCTTGTAAAAATTCACCTAACAAATTTAATTTTTCACGTAACACATCATGATAATCTTTGCCCCATGATGCACGGGCAAAAATACCACGACGATCACCTTTCCTACTTTTCGGAGCACCCTTCATGCGGGAAGGATACGCTAACGCAATTGAAATAATTGATTGAGCTTTTGGCATCAATTGAGTCGGGGTCGTGCGTTCTTCAATCGAACCCTTTTCAAAACCCGATTGAAATTTTAGAGACTGTTGAACCATTAAGCGTTGCTTTAAGGTGTCAAACGTATCAGTAGAAGCAAAACCGATTTTCTGGATGCCAATCTCTTCGCTGTATTCGATTAATTCTTTTTTCAGTTGTTGAAAGTCCATGCACGCCCCTCCTCTCTTTTAGTTAATTTTTATTTGACGAAGGCGATTAATCGCAGCTGCCAATTCAAATCGACGTGGCATCGCTAAATCGCCTGGATGTTCTTCTTGATTTTTCTGAGTAAAGCTTAGACCTTTTTTGTTAACTTCCTCTTCAAAATAATCCAGCCATTCTGGGACTGTTAGGTCTTGCTTTACAGGTGCATGCATCGCCATATATTTTAACATATTTGCGACCATTCTTGTCTGGGAAACATCGACAATTTGTTCAACTAATGACAAATCAATCGCTTCTCTGCCTAACATAATCGTATGTTTACCTTTTGCCTGAACTTTAGCTTTGTGACCTAATTTTTTCTTAATCGAATCCCTCACAACTTGGCGGTCTGTCCACTTGCCAAATGTTTGTGCAGCTTCTGGCCATTCAACCGGATTTTCATTAGCAATTTGTCTCGCTTTTTCCGTCACGTTGACTGGTACATATTGATCCATCATAATCACTTGGTCAGCGATATCAAAGTAATCACCTGAGCCACCCATGACTAAGACTGTTGACACGTCAAGTTCATCTCGAAGCTGCTTTACTTTTTGAACGAATGGAGTGATGGGTTCTTTATCTTTAACGACAAGCTGCTGCATTCGTTCATCTCTAATCATGAAGTTTGTGGCACTTGTATCTTCGTCAATTAACAGAGTTGAAGCTCCTGCTTCTAAAGCTTCCATGACATTAGCAGCTTGTGAGGTACTTCCACTCGCATTTTCTGTAGAGAATGTATGGGTATCTGCTCCGTTCGGTAGATCATTAATAAACGGTGAGATATTTACTTTACTAATACTTCTTCCATCTTCAGCACGAATTTTCACGGCACTCGGATCTGTCAGAACATATTCTCTTCCATCGCCTGCTATATGTTCATATACGCCTTGTTCTAGTGCTTCTAATATCGTACTTTTTCCGTGGAAACCTCCACCAACAATTAGAGTAATACCTTTCTTAATAGCCATACCTGAGATTGGTGCTTTTCGATGTGGTATATCAAAAGATACTTCATTTTCTTTGGGACTCTTAAAAGGTACTGCGCCTTGAAGTGGTTTTGAACTAATTCCACTTTTACGAGGTAATATAGAATCATTAGAAATAAATGCAATCCAATTTTCTTCCTTCATTTTCTCTCTGATCGCGTCATGTTGATCTGCTAGGTGAGTTACTTCCGTTAAATCTTTTTCATTTAAAGCAAAAATGGAATGATTTAATATCGACGGCAATGCATTAAAGAAAAGTTTCTGCGCTTCTTTTCCATTAATTCGTCGTCCATTAGCTGGTAAGCCAACAGATAAACATACAGTGACCTTATCACTCGTTATGGATACAGCAGAACGCTTTAATATCGCTTGATCTGGAGCGTCAATGGCAACCATACCACTTTTACCACTGCCTCCAATATTAGTTTTTTCTTTCAAAATCGCCTGATGAACCCGACGAGCCATATGGTCTTCAACATATGTTTGACGTCGAAGTGTCTTAAGCCATTCTGCTTCAATAGCTTGAAAACGCTTCGGAATGACTAACCTGATTTTTGACGGGGCAGCGAATGGGTCCCCTTGGACATAATCCACATGTAATTCGTAGTTTTGAAATTGGTACTTACCTTGGATAGACTTATAACCTTTGTAACTTTTTCGATCGATTTGTTGTAACTGTTGCTGTAACTTTTTCAACCCTAACCCTCCGTATGTTTTGAATTGACTTGATCGATTCGTTTCATAATGTTTCTCTTCCAAAGCACTGGCACTAGGACAATAATGGCATACCCAATGCCTACAATCATCATCGTCCACTTATTTCCTTCTACTAAACTAGCACCCATAAAATTATAAATTAACGTACCTGGAATAATACCAATTACTGTAGCTTTAGTAAAATCTATCAACCTTACTTCTGACAACCCCGCTCCATAACTAATTAAATCAAAATTTACAATAGGTAAAAAACGTAAAGCTAGAATATAAAGAAATCCTTTTTCTTCAAATTTATTTTTTAATTCATTTACTTTTTTATTTTTTAAATGCTTAAACTTATCTTCACCTAAACGTCTTGAAATTAAAAACGCCAATACGGCTCCTAGGGTTGCCCCAGTCCAAGCGAGTAATGACCCTAATATAGCACCAAATGCCAATCCACCAACTATTGAAAATATAGATGCTGGAAATAAGGTTAACGGACGTAACGTGAATAATATTAAATAAAAAAGAGGAGCCAGCCACCCAGCCATAAAAATGAACGTACGAAGATCTTCAGGAGATATATGAAATAAACGCTGATGAAAAGAGTATAGGACTAGAACGAAAATAACTATTGCGCTACCTTTAATAATTGATTTTGACTGCATCGATGACCATCCTTTGAGTTAACTTCCATATCTCATTATATTCCCCTTGCATAAAAGCTTTAATCAAAGTTTGTAACCTTTAACCATAAAGTTACGTCTATAACCATAAAGTGGAATTAGGGGGGCAATTATGAAAAAGGTGGTTTTATTTTTAGTATTATTGTTGTTAGTTGGGCTTTACGCTTGTAGTAATTCAGATCCAGCTATGGATGAAGGCAGTTCTTCTGGAAATGCTGCAGAGGACAACGCTGACGATGGAGGTTTTGAGCAACAAAAAGAAAGCACAACTGAAAGCGGCAGCGGCAATGCAGACGACGCAGAGTATGAAGGTGAACAATCAGAGGGATCTAAAACGTCTAAACGCATGATGATACGAACAGGTTACATTGATATTGAGGTGAGTGATTATAGCCGAACTGTTGACCGAATTAACGAAGAAATAAAAAAGGTCAATGGCTATATCGTCAACTCATCTCAATACAATCATGGTGAAGACGAAAACACATCAGGGGAAATGACAATTCGAGTCCCTGAAGAACACTTTCAGGAATTCATGGACAGTCTAAAATCAGAAGATGCTCGTATTCGCAACACCAGAACTGAAGGAAAAGATGTAACTGAAGAGTATGAAGATTTAGAATCCAGACTAAGAGCTCAGGAGGCTGTTGAGGAACGTTTATTAGCATTTATGGAAAACGCTCAAAAAACAGAGGATCTCTTGAAAATTTCTGATGACTTAACATCGGTTCAATCAGAAATTGAGAAAATAAAAGGGCGTATGAATTACCTCGAAAACCATGTGGCTTTCTCAACGATCAATATTAGCATTCAAGAACGATCGGTGAAGGTTCCTGAAGTTCAATCTCAATCTGAGCTGAATACTTTATCAAAAGCACAAAAACTATTTATGGATACGATTAACTTTTTATTGAATATTGGATCTGGAATTGTCGTAGCAATTGTTGGTTTTTCGCCCATTCTTATTCCATTAATAATTATTGGTCTGTTCGTATTTTTAAGGCGAAGAAAAAGATATAAGTCTGAATAATGGTATAGCTTTCTATGAACATAATGGTCATAGATTATATTATAGGAGGTTAATACTGAAGAGGCAGTATGGAAGTTCTGTAAGTGAAAGAGATAGCTTCATGGCCGTATCCGTTTTGCATTTGTCTGACCAACATAATTAGTAGCAGTTGCTGCTAATGATCAATAAATACAGAGGTCTTGGGAATAAGTACCGACAGTATTTTTTAAAAATTGAAGCGCCTATTCGTCCTGAATAGGCGCTTTTCTATTGATAAAAATTATATATTTGCTTATCGTAAGAATTTATTTGCCTTTTCCGAAATTTTATTTGCTTATTTTTACAATTTATTGAGGGTTAGTATAAAAAGTGGACACACCAACTGGCGAAATGTTTACAATGGAAATAACATTTTTAAAGGACGTGTTTACAATGGGTAAAAAGCAAAATAATTATCCCAAAGAGCTAA
>NZ_SOPW01000028.1 GCF_004402015.1 Filobacillus milosensis | reverse complement strand
ATCAAACTCTCCATAAAAGTAGTTTGATTGGCTTGTTTGTTTCGTCTTAGTAACTTTCCACCAACCGTTGAAAGTTACCGAATTGACGACAGGCTATTTTGTTTAGTTTTCAAGGTTCGAACTTAAATGGTGGGCCTGAGTGGACTTGAACCACCGACCTCACGCTTATCAGGCGTGCGCTCTGACCAACTGAGCTACAGGCCCATTTAATGGAGCGGGTGATGGGAATCGAACCCACGACATCAGCTTGGAAGGCTGAGGTTTTACCACTAAACTACACCCGCATGATAAAAGAAATAATATCAAACTGATTAACACGCTTATAACATTTCTCATCTATGCCCCTGCATCTTTGAGCAAGTTCATGGATGTTAATTGCTTCGGGGTAACTCGCAGCCTTTCATAAGAAGTAACGCTCGTCACTACAACCGCAATTAATAAATGTCATTAATTGATGCGCAATAAATATATTAAACTGTTAAGAGTAAAAATACAACCCTAAATCATTGAAAATTTATAAGATTGCTAACGCGCCTGAGAGGAGTCGAACCCCTAACCTCTTGATCCGTAGTCAAACGCTCTATCCAATTGAGCTACAGGCGCAATGGCGACAAAAACTATAATATCAAATTTGTCGAAGTAATGCAAGAACTTTTTATAAAAATTCTTGATGCGGTCGAGAGGATTTGAACCTCCACGGGGTAACCCCCACTAGGCCCTCAACCTAGCGCGTCTGCCGTTCCGCCACGACCGCAATTGATGAGCCATGGAGGATTCGAACCTCCGACCCTCTGATTAAAAGTCAGATGCTCTACCGACTGAGCTAATGGCTCAAATAAAGCAAATCTATATACATCTTTTTTTAAGCAATAAAAAAAGACGTTTTAATCGTCTTATAAATAAGTAGCGATCTTTTGTTAAGAATAGAATTGGCTGGGCCAGCTGGATTCGAACCAGCGCATGACGGTACCAAAAACCGTTGCCTTACCGCTTGGCCATGGCCCAATGATAATGGCGGTCCGGACGGGACTCGAACCCGCGACCTCCTGCGTGACAGGCAGGCATTCTAACCAGCTGAACTACCGGACCTAGAATGATTAAAAAAATGGATATGACCCGTACGGGACTCGAACCCGTGTTACCGCCGTGAAAGGGCGGTGTCTTAACCGCTTGACCAACGGGCCAAATTATAATGGCGGAGAAGGAGGGATTTGAACCCTCGCGCCGCTTACGCGACCTACACCCTTAGCAGGGGCGCCTCTTCAGCCACTTGAGTACTTCTCCATGGCTCCAGCGGCAGGATTCGAACCTGCGACCAATCGGTTAACAGCCGATTGCTCTACCACTGAGCTACGCTGGAATAATAAAATTAGTTTGTCCTTTAAGTTGCGACGATAAATATCTTACAACAACTTTTAATAGCTGTCAATTGGATATCAAGAATTTTTTAAATAAAATTCTTTAATAATCTGTGTGTTTGTTGACTATTTTTTAATGCCGCGAAATAAAATTTATCATGGATTGATGTTTAAAGTCAATAACCTTTTATAATTTTATTTAACTAATTTCAACTTTCCTTTGCATTTCCCACAACGATACTTTTGTACATTCACATTTCTCTTACGATTGTACTCCATTCCACACTTCTGGCATTTATATATTATGGTTCTCTTTTGTTCTTCTGAAGGCAGTATTTTACAGAATCTAGGAGAACCTGTGATTTTTAAGAGATGCCTAAATTCTTTACTTCGATGATGATAAGGTTTCCCTTTAATATGTAAATGATAATGGCAAAGTTCATGCTTAATAATCCCTATTAATTCTTGTTCACCTAACTCAGTTAAATACTTAGGATTAATCTCAATTACACTCGTTGAAGGAATATATCTACCACCTGTCGTTCGAAGACGGCTATTAAACCTTGCTTCCCCAACAAACGGTTTATAAAAATACTGTAAAGATATTTGTTTTATTAGTTTTTGCAGTTCTAAATTATCCATATTACTTCCTCCATACTTATCCATATTAAAACAGATCTACCTAGCTAAACAATCTTGAAATTTAACTAGGTAGATCTTGCCTTTTTATTCATTAGCAATTTTTATTTTCTATCATATAATAAAATAAAATTTTAAAGATAAAGGTGATGGTTATGCCTAAATGGTTTAAACGTCAAATGTTAAACGCATACGCCAATAAGGACGTGCGCCAAATTAGAATTTTAAATCAATGTTGGTTTTTTTATCACAGCAAAAACGTAGAAACACAGGAAAATTAATTTGTTACTGGAACCATTGTTAATGCGATTCTTTCTCTTTTAGCATCCACTTCATCAACCCAAACGGTCACAATATCTCCTACAGCAACAACATCTAATGGGTTTTTAACAAAACGATTAGCCAGTTTAGAGATGTGAACAAGCCCGTCTTGTTTTACCCCAATATCTACAAAGGCACCAAAATCCACTACATTTCGAACCGTCCCTTGAAGCTCCATACCTTGTGTTAAGTCTTCCATTGACATGACATTTGTTTTTAGTAATGGCTTTGGCAATTCATCACGTGGATCACGATTAGGTTTCTTTAAGTCAGCCACAATATCTTCTAATGTTAACTGTCCAACATCTAATCCTTCTGATAAACCTAAAATATCTTCTTTATTCAATTTATCTATTAGCACTTCAGAACCTAAATCCTCAGTAGACAGATTTAGTTTTTCTAATAATTTCTTCGTAGTTTTGTAACTCTCCGGGTGAATTGATGTTCGATCTAAAGGCTCTTCCCCTTCTAAGACACGTAAGAAACCAATAGCCTGTTCGTATGTTTTTGCGCCTAAGCGAGGAACATCCTTAATTTGTTTACGGTTGGTGAACTTCCCGTGTTCTTCACGATATTTCACAATGTTACCGGCAACCGTCTTATTTAAGCCAGAAATATATTGTAATAACGATGCTGAAGCTGTATTAACATTTACACCGACCTGGTTGACTGCCGTTTCCACAACAAATTGTAGAGAATCACTCAACTTCTTCTGACTAACATCATGCTGGTATTGACCTACGCCTATCGACTTTGGATCAATTTTTACTAACTCACTTAACGGATCTTGTACACGACGTGCGATCGATACGGCACTTCTTTCTTCAACCTGTAATTCCGGAAATTCTTCACGAGCTAATTTAGATGCAGAATAAACACTCGCGCCTGCTTCATTTACGATTAAATAAGCAACATCTAAATTGTTTTTTTGGATTAACTCTGCAATAAATTGCTCTGTTTCTCTAGAGGCTGTACCGTTTCCGATTGCAATTAATTCAATCGGGTAGTTCTTCATTACTTCTAAAACTTTCTTCTCTGCACCTTTGACATCATTACGAGGTGCAGTCGGATAAATTACATCCACTTCTTTCATATGACCGGTCTCATCAACCACAGCTAACTTACAACCTGTTCGAAAGGCTGGGTCTACACCTAAAATCATCTTACCTTTTAATGGTGGCTGTAGTAATAAATTCCTTAAGTTCTTAGCAAAGATATCTATTGCATGGTCTTCTGCTTCATCTGTCATTGTGGATCGAATATCGCGTTCAATCGATGGCTGGATTAAGCGCTTGTAACCATCGTTTATAGCTTCTTTTAGAAAGTCTGCCTCTTCTAGACCTTGACTTTTAATAATCGAGCGGACTAAATAGTCTAAAATAGTGTCAGTTGGTGGTTCAATCGTTACCTTTAACACCTTTTCCTTTTCGCCACGATTGACAGCCAACACACGGTGGTGAGCCATTTTAGGCACTGGCTCTCTGTAGTCATAGTACATTTGAAAAATTTGTTTTTCATCTTCAGAATTTTTCTTAACTTCAGTAACTACTGCACCTTTAGAAAAAGTTAACGATCTTATTTTCTCTCTGAATTTCGGTTCATCAGAAATCCATTCGGCAATAATATCATTAACCCCATTTAAAACTTCATCAACCTGTGTTAATTCATGCTCTTCAGACAAATACTTTTCTGCTTCACCTTCAAGCTTAGTACCTTTTTGTTCCCATACAAGTTTGGCTAGGGGTTCTAATCCCTTTTCTTTAGCAATTGTCGCTCTTGTACGTCGCTTCTGCTTGTACGGACGGTATAGATCTTCTACACGTTGTAATTTGTCAGCGTCTTGAATATCTTGTTTTAATTCGCCTGTTAATTTTCCTTGTTCTTCAATTAAACGTAATACTTCTTCTTTACGGTTTTGTAATTGTAATTGATAATCATATGTTTCTTTAATTGCTTGTATTTGTGTTTCATCTAGCCCTTTAGTTTGTTCTTTTCTGTAACGTGCAATGAAAGGAATTGTGTTACCTTCGTCAATCATTTCAATGACTCTTGAAACGATTGATGATTGAATTTGAACTTCTTTTGCTACGAATTGAGTTAGATCTTTATGTAATTCAGTCAAACCGCTACCTCCTTAAGCATTCTAATAAATAATTATAACATATCAAAATCCCGTATTTCTTAAATCTAAAGCGTTGTTATAACTTAATATACCAAAATAAAAAATGAGTTGTGTGCTTAATTGTTCATAAACACACAACTCATCCTGTATATTTCATCGCTACTAAAGTTGTATCATCTTCCATAGATAACTTTTGTTGTAAAGAATACCATTCAATCGTTAAAGACATAGATTGATGACTATAGAATTCTTTGGTCAACTGTCGTTCGTTAACACCGTCCGAAAACATAAAAAATACAGTCCCTGGTTTAAGCGAACCACGATGTATTTCCGTGTTTCTTAATGGTATCCCTGACAAATACCCGTGGACTGGTATATTACGCTTCTTCTTACCATCTGGTGTTACGGTAATAATGCCAATGTTACCGAATGATACATACGAATAACTTTCATTTTCATAATCAACTCTTAATAAAGCTATTACACAGCCTCTTAATTCATTCCCAGAAAAAGCTTCATTGCATTTATCTAGCAACGTATCTAAAGGGTCTTCGGCATTCTTTTTAACAACATCAATAACAGCTGCAGAAGATGCCATGGCTATCTTACCACTACCCAAACCATCAGCTAACACACAAATAAAAGAATCTTCTAGTTCAATATAGAAATAACCATCACCAGAAAAATAGTTACCTTTTTTGGCTTTCTTAAAAGTGGCTACTTCTATTCGTTCCTTTTTTTCAATCAAAAGAGTACCTCCATATCTTCCTCGGAGATTGATTCTCTTAATTTGCGAAGTGCTCGACGCTGCAACCTGGATACATGCATTTGAGATAGTCCTAATTTTTCACCAGTTTCTTTCTGGCTTAAGTTTTCAAAGAAAGTACATTTAAGAATATCTTGTTCTCTTTCAGATAATAGTGGAAGCAATTTTTCTACTAAGAGTTTATAGTCTGTCTGTTCATATCCATCATCTTGTGATCCAACTAAATCTAATATGGTTACGGTGCTACCATCAGAATCAGCTTCGATTTGTCGATCTGTTGATAGAGCGTTGTAACTTTGCCCCATCTCCATCGCTTCTAGAACTTCTTCTTCTGAAACCTCTAAATAGTTAGCGATCTCTTGGACTGATGGTGAATACTGATTTTCAGTCGTTAACTCTTCAACGGCCTTTTTAATTTTTGGACCAAGCTCTTTAATTCTTCTAGGTACGTGGACACTCCATGTTTTATCACGGATGTACCTCTTAATTTCTCCGATAATCGTTGGGATAGCGAACGACTCAAACGACTTCCCAAAAGTATCATCGTAACGATTAACAGCTGCGATTAACCCTAACATTCCTACTTGAACTAAATCTTCATGAATAGAAGAATTTTTGGAATACTTTTTAGCAATTGAGTGAACCAAGTTTTCATATTTTAGAACAATCTTCTCTTGGATTACTTCATCGCCCGGGGACTCTCGCAATTCTTTTATAAGAATATAAATATCATCGCCGTTATTGTGTAGTTGAGATTTGGTCGTCACTTTGACCCACCCCATTTTCTTGCAAAAACTTTGTCATTAATACGATTACACCGTGATTATTATTAATTTCGACTTTATCCATTAGGGCATCAATAAGGAAAAGACCAAACCCTCCTTCTTTCATGTTGTCGATGGGCATGTCACGATCATATGGTCCTATATCTTCTTTAATTTCATCTAAATCAAAGCTGCCACCATAATCTGCAACCATGACTTCTAAACGGTCTTCATACATTCCAAAGCCAATTGTTACTTCACCTTGATCAGTATCGTTATAAGCGTGTTTAACCGCATTCGTAATAGCCTCAGATGCGGCCACTTTTAAATCTTCAATATCTTCGTAAGCAAAGCCCATACGGTTTGCTACTCCTGAAATTGTTAGGCGAAGCACGCCAACATATTCCGACTTGGCCGGCAACTTCATTTCTACAAAGTCAAACGGTTTATTCATTACATACCACCTCGGATTGTATTTTCAATATCAATGACCTCGTGTAATCCAGTAATATTAAAGAGGCGATATACATTATCTTGTAAATTCACCAGTTTAAAAGAACTGTTTGTTTCATTAGCCGTTTTTAACCCACTAATAAATACACCTAAGCCTGTACTATCCATATAATTAACTTTTTCTAAATCCACTCTAACTTGAGAACTATCACTTTCAATTACATTCAATAACTTTTCTTTTAGTTGTGGAGCAGTGTAAGCATCAATCTCTCCAGCAAGTTTTAATACATAAATGTCGCCTTCCTTAAAGTCATCGATATGTAAATTCATAACGATCTCCCCCTTACATTTTTCGAATTATTAACTATTTACCCGAACAACAGTAGTTTTAAACACAATCAGGAATTCCTTTTTATAACAATTAGTGTAAAATCATCTCGTAATGTAAAATCTTGAAGTCGTTCTAAGTATTTATAGACATTTTCGACTATTTCTTGGGAGCTTAAGTCCTTATATTTGCGAATCACATCAAGAACCTCATCTGACTCTATAAATCGATCACCACTGCGACATTCTGTTACGCCATCCGTTAGTAAAACAATCATATCTCCGTTGTTAATCTCATTAACATACTGGTTGTATTTAACGTTTTTCTTAACACCTAACAAAAGACCTTTTGCGTCAATTTCTTCAAACTGATCTTCTTCAGCTCTATAAATAAATCCTGGTTCATGTCCAGCTGTTGCATAATAAAATTCATGACGATGAATATCATATAGCCCATAAAACATCGTAACGAACATACCAGTTTCAACATTTCGTTCAACTACACGATTCAGTAATTCAAGAATGACTTTAGGATACATTCGATCTTCAGGGAAACTTTCCATTGCGTATTTAATCATAGACATAAAAAACGCAGCAGGAATGCCCTTACCTATGACATCTGCAATCGCAGTACCTATATTTCCTTCATCATCCTGAACAAAGTGAAAATAGTCACCATTCATTTGTCTTGCTGGTATTGATTTAGCACCAATATCAATGTTTTGAACATCAGGTACGGTCGTGCTAAGAAGGGTGTTCTGCATATTAGCAGCTACATCAATTTCAGTACGCAACTCAATTTGTTTTTCCCGCAACACTTGATATTCTTGATAAGCTAACCCATAACTAATCATTGTTTCAATAAGGAAGTTAAAAGACTCTTTAACTTCATCATCTAAATTAGGTATAAGCTCCTGAATCGCCTGGTAGTGTACATTTACTATTTCATCTGGTGAAATATTTTTCTGTATTGAGCTTTTACTAAACTGTTCTGCCTGATATAATACAGCTTCATCTTTTGTTTTCATGTATTCTTCTAATAATTTCTTGTAGTTTCCAATATCTGCTTTTAAAGAGCTCACATGAATTCACCTCACCCTAACGCAACCACTTAACAATCGTTATTTTGGTCCCTTCTTCGTTTGATTCCATATCAAAATCATCCATCAGTCTTTTAACACCTGGTAAACCAGCACCAAGTCCTCCTGAAGTTGAATAACCGTCTTCCATTACTTTCGTAATATCTTTAATTCCTGGTCCATTATCAGAGGCAATGATTTTGATACCAACAGGAGCTTCCCCTTGTACTTCTTCAAAAGAAACTTCCCCGCTACCTGCGTATAAATATATATTTCGCGCTAACTCTGAAATAGCAGTCGCTATTCTCGCTTGGTCAACTGAGCCAAATCCTAAATCTCTGGCCATATTTCGGCCGGACTGTCTTGCACCGACAATATCCCATTCTTTAGTGATTGGCACATTTGTTAGAGCGCCTTTCATCACTTTTCCTCCAATTCTTGTTTCAACTTAATTAACCCTTGTTCTAGATCTAAAGCTGTTTGTACATTCTGTAGATGGATTCCTAGGTCAATCAAGGTCATTGAAACTGCAGGTTGAATACCCGTAAATACTACTTTGGCCCCCATTAATTCTGCCATAGAAACTACATCACCTAATACTTTTGCAATAAACGAATCTATGATTTCCACTGAAGTTAAATCAACAACGACACCAGTTGCACCTGTTGAATGAATTTTATTCAATAAATCTTCTTGGAATTGCATCGCCGTTTGGTCATCCAGTTCAATTTGAACGGAAACGAGCAAATAATTTTGTAACTTAAGAATAGGAATTCTCATTTCATTCACTCCTTATCAATTGACGAGATTAACTCATCAACAACCTTTCCAGTTTCTTCATTAGTTGAAACAACTTCTCTTTCAGTAAGTTCTAGTGCTTTTTCAAACCCACGCTTTAGAGAACTTTTCGTTGGGAACTTGCTTAGATCAATACCTAAGTTAACTATTGTCTGAGCAATTTCCGGGCGTATACCAACAAGTATACAAGTTGCTCCAATCAATCGAACGGCTTCTGCAGCTTGGATAATGTGATGAGCTACCATTGTATCAACAACTGGCACACCCGTAATATCAATTAATACTACATCAGCACGATGTTTAATCACTCCATCTAAAAGGTTTTCCATTATTAGTTTGGCGCGATCCGTATCAATCGTACCTACTAGTGGCATTACTGTTATCCCTTCCATGACTGGAATTAAAGGAGCAGATAGCTCTTGTAAAGCTACTTTTTGTAAGGAAATAATATTAGTCCAATTTGTTGAGTACTTATTAATTAATTCATTTTTAACAGGATCAACCCAATTGTTAACCCCATCCATTACTTCTAAGAAAAATTCATGGTCATCTCTATTAACTTCTTCAATAATTTTACGGATACAGATACTTCTAAATGACTGCATCCCTTCGGTTAAATAACCTAAAGGCCAACCCAGATTAACTATTCTTTCCGATAATTGTTCTAAACTTTCACTGGTTTTTTCATCTGTTAATTTCGAGAAGATTACATTAACAAATTCTCGGTTTACTTGTTCAATTAAATCCTCTGAGACTGCAGACTTGTACTCCTTGAGCTTGCTATTTTTCAAGTCGTCCATCCAGTCTTGAATAATCTCGTCGCTATTTTCTAACAAAATATTTCTTAACTCTGGATTCAATTAATTAACCTCCAATTTTGCACATATTTAAGTCAACTTTAACACTAATCGAGAAAATCCGCTATTTTTTCAGAATTATTATTCTAATTGTAAATGGACTCTCTTTTTAAGAATACACAAAAAAACGCCTTGTGTTAATCTTAACACCAGGCGCTAAAATTATAAATCCATTAGACCTAGACTAATTTGTAAAGCTTCGTCTACTTGTCTCATTAGATGTTCATCCAATGTGGTAATCTTATCTGTTAAACGTTGTTTGTCAATTGTTCTAATTTGTTCAAGTAAAACAACTGAATCTCGTTCAAACTTGTATTTCTTCGAATCAACCTCTACGTGAGTCGGCAACTTAGCTTTTTGTATTTGTGCTGTAATCGCGGCAACAATCACGGTAGGACTAAAACGATTTCCAATATTGTTTTGAATGATGAGTACTGGGCGAACACCGCCTTGCTCAGATCCAACAACTGGTGTTAAATCTGCATAATAGACGTCGCCACGTTTTACGTACAAATTAATTACACCCCACTCACTAAGCGCTCAAGAGTGGTTTCAGCCTCCTCTTCGGCTTCGAATGCTTCAGATGCTATTCCTAAGTTGATATTTCTCATTTCGACATAACCACGGCGCATCTTTTCTTTGATTTTACGTTTCTTTTCTTGTTGAACGTAAGTGTTTACCGCTTGCATAATCAAAGTCTCACGATCTAATTCATCGTGACTTTCTACTAAGTTGTCACATTCATTTAATAAAGACATAGGAAGTCTCAAGACAATTTCTTTCGAAGTTTCAGACATTTCCTTACACCCCCAGCAATATTCACGCAGCAAATCTATAATCAATCATAGCATTGTTCCGCATGATTCGTAAAGAAAAACAAGAAAAAAAGTCGGTTATTATAGAAATTTTTGTTTATATGAATTTAAGAATATACAATTTGTCAAAATTTTTATTTCAAATAATATCGTGGAATACGCTTCCCTAAGATACATGGGATTTCATAATTAATGGTCTCTAAATGGTCTGCAACATCATCCATTGACACTGTCTCACCTTGTTCAGAACCTATAAGTGTGACCTCGGTGCCAACATCAACACGCTGATTTAATCGAACCATGCATTGATCCATACAAATTCTACCAACTATAGGCAGCTTCTGTCCATTAATCAGTACATGAGAGTTTTGAAGTTTACGAATCCAACCATCTCCATAGCCAATTGGTATAGTTCCAATCCATTCATCACATTCTGCTCTATAAGTTACGCCGTAGCTAATTCCTTCACCTTTATGAATCTTTTTAACGTGTATTAATTTACTGTGTAATGTAAATGCAGGTTTCAATTGAATAGACGTTATTTGAGATAACGTTTTTGAAGGATACAAACCGTACATGCTTATTCCAAAACGAACTGCATCATACATATCATTCGGATATCGCATTGCAGCAGCAGAATTACCGATATGAATATTCAATTGTTCTGGTAAATATGGTTTGACCTCTTTAACCCATTGTTTAAATGTATTCAACTGTTGTTGATAATACCCTTCATCCGGTTCATCAGCAGTTGCAAAATGAGTAAACAATCCCGTTATTAATATATTCGTATTTTTACAGGCTCTAATTACATCATATGCTTCTTCACCGCTTCTTATACCTATGCGTCCCATACCGGTATCAACTTTTAGATGAACATTCAATTGTTGATCTTCTAAAAATGACTGAGATTTACGCACCCAATCTTCTTGAAAAACTGTTAGTGTGATATTATTAGAAGCTGCTATTTTAGCATATTCAGGGCCTGTCCACCCCATTACTAATATCGGTACATCAGTAAATTTCTCTCTTAACCTTAACGCCTCATCTAGGACTGCGACTGCTAACCTTGTCGCACCAGCCTCAAGCGCTGCTTCAGCGACTTCCAATTCACCATGTCCATATGCATCAGCTTTAACTACTGCATAGACTTCTTTATTTTTTAAGTGATCTTTGATTTGCTTAACATTATGTTTAATAGCATTTAAATCGACTGTTACCCAAGTATCTCGATGGTACGCTGATTTATCCATGATATAACCCTCTTCTAATCCATTTATTGTTGTCATTTATTATCCTAGTTTCAGACTCAGAATGTCAATGAGACGGATTATGGAGAAAACAAAACGCTTCGCAGTATGCTTCCTCGGTGCAAAGATGCAATAGAGGTTATTCAAAGATGTTCCTTCGTTGAGGCCGTGCCCGCTGAAAGCGTCCGCCTGTAGCGGTTCGTAGAATCAAAAATAAACTTTAACAAAAACACAAAAAATTACCCATAATATAATTTATATTACGGGTAATCGATTCTTCATTATATTCATTTTATTTCATGGCTTGGCCTTGTACAGATTTAGCGACCATCACCATTTCTTCTACTGTTAACGAATCACTTGCAAGTACAAAACTCATGCCGTCTTGTTGCCACTCAAGAGAATTATTTGTTAAATGACCTACTGTAAAACCTAAATCCACCATTTCACCTGGGGCATACACTGGCACTTCGACACTAGTTGGATACGTTGAATACATCTCTTGTACTAGAGTAAAGTTTTTGTCACCTTCATACGATAAAATCGATCGCTCACCATCTTCAAACGAAACCACTTTTTCTTTAGTGAATTCAGACCCTGAAGGGAGATTTGTAGGGTAATAAACTGTCATAGACTGTTCTTCTAACTCAGCCATAGTTGGTACACTGATTGCACCTTTTGCTAAATTCTCCTCTGTATTAAATTCAGAGTCAGCAATCTCAGGATTGAAATCAAATTCTGAGAAAGTCACTTTAACCATTGTCTCGTTTTGAGCGTTCAACACTCTGACAAGTGCAGGTTCATAAGTTTTCTTGTGGAAATAAATTTTTTGGTAAGGTAATTGTTGATTACCTTTATAATTCGTTTTCACAGTAAACTCATAATAATTTTCTGTACTCTTGAATTCACGGTCGGAATCACTATTAATGTCATTTACTAAAGAAGTAAATAAATACGGCTGACTGTGATGCTTTGGCCAGTCATTTTGGAATTTGTAACTTTTGTTGATGGAAGGAGTTAAAACAAAAACACCTTCGTCATTACGTAAAATTACTTGGTTCCCTTTTTCATCTAACTGGTTTTGAAGTACAACTTTGTAATAGTCATCTTTCTTGTGCCAAACTTGTACATCAAACTGTTGTGGTTCTTCACCAGTTTCGATTTCCATGTTAGCAGTAGCTTTAAAACTACCCATGTCTTCTGCTTTTTTGTTTAGTGAATTTACAACATCATCGGCCGTATTTTCTCCACATGCTGTAAGTAGCCCCACCATTGACAAGAGTAAAATGAAGAGCACTAGTTTTCCTTTCATTCAGACAACTCCTTCGCCTCATAATCGTTACTTATTCTTTTCTGGAACAAGCGATCTATCGTGTTGCGGTGACAATGTGCACATTGGATCATTTGTTACCCCGCAATACACTATATGAGACAACTTGTCTTAATATGCAGACTAGCTATCAGAGAAAATTATTTTTCTAAGATGACTTGGGCAATGGCATATTGTTTACTGTGAGATATAGATACATGAGCACCGACTTGTTCCTTACTATTCACATATATGACGGGTTGTCCTAAATCATTCGATATAATTTCAATTGATTGGAAGGAAAGGTGTTTTCCAATCCCAGTACCTACCGCTTTACTATAGGCTTCCTTAACAGCAAAACGACCAGCCAAAAACTCTACTCTTCTTTTGTGATTGGTGAACGTGCTAAGTTTTTCTTGCTCCGATTTCGTTAAAACACGTTCAACGAATTTAACATTACGTTGAAACAGTTTTTCAATTCGTTCTAATTCGATAATATCGATTCCAGTTCCTTGAATCATATACAACCTACTTTCTTATTGAAACTTTAAACAAAGATTAGTATTCTTAAGAAAAGCGTTAGCGACTGTAACGCATACTTACTGAATGAAAAGAGGCGACTTGAATGTTCTTTGTTCGAACAGAAAGTTTTCAACAATTTATTAGGTTATATCCTATTGTATCAATTATCGTCGCCATTAACTTAGTTTTATTTATACTTTCTGGTTTTTCTACCTATATTGGAAGCTTGGTAGTAGGGCAAAATTTACTTATTGCTGAAGGTGAGTATTGGCGTTTTATTACTCCTATTTTTGCCCATGGCGGATTATTGCACGTTTTATTTAATAGTTTCAGCTTAGTTTTGTTTGGGCCAGCTTTAGAACATATGCTTGGCAAATTTAAATTTATTTTAGCATATCTATCGATGGGAATACTTGCAAATGTGGCATTCTACTTTCTAGGTAATGATTATATACAGCATCTTGGGGCATCTGGAGCTATATTCGGTATCTTTGGGTTATATGCTTATATGATTTTTGCTAGGAAAGATTTAATCGACTCACAAAGCAGACAAATTATTATTGTATTTATCATTATTGGTTTTCTAACAACATTTAGACCAGGAATCAATGAAATTGCACATATTTTTGGATTTATTTCAGGTGTTGCACTAGGACCTATATTAATTGATCGTATTCGTCAGACATACTACTAAACAGAGGTGTTCTCTATGGAGCAAAAACAATTCGCACCATATATAGCAGTTGGCATTGGCGTTTTATCGGTATCTACTTCTGCCATTTTTGTCAGATTAGCTGATGCTCCATCATCTATAATCGCCAATTATAGATTATTACTTGCTGTTTTAATCATGCTCCCACTTGTTTTATTAAAATATCGCAAGGAGTTAACGCAAATCTCCAAAAAAGATTGGCTATTTTCAACCGCTTCTGGAATTTTCTTATCTTTACATTTTATCTTTTGGTTCGAATCACTGAATCACACTTCTGTGGCAAGCTCAGTTGTTTTAGTTACCACTCAACCTATATGGGCGTTCATAGGCAGTTATTTCTTTTTTAAAGAACGATTCACAAGTGGGGCTGTCATCAGTTTAATCATTGCTTTAACCGGTAGTGTCATCATCAGTTGGGGAGATTTTCAAATTAGTGGAATGGCCTTATTCGGTAACTTTTTAGCCTTGATGGGGGCGATTACCATTACGGGCTACTTCCTTTTTGGCCAAAATGTTCGGCAGCGATTATCGCTAGTTACATACACATTTGTTGTATATGGAATAAGTTCTATCACTTTAATCATGTATAATATTATATTAAATGAACCCTTCTTCGGGTATTCAAGTGATACATGGCTATACTTTGTAGCCTTGGCGGTCATCCCTACATTTTTTGGACATTCATTATTTAATTGGGCTATTAAATGGGTAAGCGCTTCAACGATCACCATGGGAATCCTTTTAGAGCCTGTTGGTGCATCAATACTGGCTTACTACATTTTAGATGAATTAGTAACAGTACCACAATTTCTAGGGGGAACCATTGTTATCTTTGGCCTAGCATTATTTATATTTAGTACTTCTAAGAAAAAAAAGGTCAAAGTTATTAGTGAAGAACATAAATAGTTAATAAATAACCTAGCTTTAAAAAGTATAAGAAGAGGTGAGGTCTATGACATTTCAATTAATGGTAGACGGCGGTGCTGATCTGTCGAAAGATTTATTAGAGAAATATGACGTAAAAATTGTACCCCTTAACATTCATTTCAATGATGAGGAGTACAAGGGTATTGACTTAGATATTGAAGAGTTTTACAGAATGGTATCTGAATCTGAGGAGTTACCAAAAACATCCGCTTCCAGTCCAAATGATTTTTACAATCATTTCAAAGAAGTTGATCCAGATACACCTATTCTCATGTTAGCTCTGACAAAGAACTTAAGCGCAACTTACCAAAATGCCGTTTTAGGTAAAGAAATGCTACAAGACGAAGAACCAAATCGTACGATTGAAATCATCAACACAAAAACAGCATCTAGCGGAATTGCATTACTGTTAAATGAAGCCGGTCAGCTACGTGAAGATGGTGCTAAAATACAGAAAGTTGCAAGCTACATTGAAGGTTGTGTAGAGAAAACGACCACTTTATTCTCCTTAAAGACTGTAGAAAACCTTATTAAAGGCGGCCGCTTGGATAAGATGAGAGGCGCAATCGCTAAAACACTAAATATCAAGCTTCTTATGAAGGCATCTGAAGAAGGTGCTATTGAAGTGGTTGAAAAAGTTCGTGGTGAGAAAAAAGCACTTCGCCGACTCGTTGAACAAATTGGCGAATATACAAAATCACTAGAAGGAAAAACAATTGCTTTAGCTCATGGAAACTGTGAAGAAAAAGCTAAAAAAGTTTTAGCTTCTATTCGTGAAAAATATAATCCTAAAGAAGAAATACTAGTTGAAATGGGGCCACTAATTGCTACCCATGCTGGTGAAGGCGGGTTAGTTCTAGCTTTCCTAGAAGATTAATATTAGACATATAAACTGAGCTTAGGTTTCTAGGCTCAGTTTTTTAATGACACCTATATATTCAACTCAAAATTTAAAGTAGCGAATAAAACCGATAAAGTAGAGAATAAAATTTACCTAGGGAATTAAAAAAGACGATCACTGGTCATGATCGTCTTACTCTTTATTCGCTTTGATATTTTTCATATTCTGGAGCTGGAGAGAAAACAGCGATCAGCATCGCAATTAACGGAAAACAGACCATTACTAATAGTATTTCACCGTATCCATTAAACCACTCATAAAAATAGCCAAACGGTAACGGTCCTAAAGCTGACCCTACAACCATTGTGGATTGCGCAATACTTTTTATGCTTCCGAGGTGTGTGCGCCCAAAATAGTTTGGCCATACAATGTTTAAAGCTATTCGTTCAAAGCCATGAGCTATCCCCCAAATAACCCCATAAACTATCGCTCCTGTAGCAGTTGATACAAAAAACAACCAAATAATAGCTACGACATGAATAAAGAATGTTGCAGCCAAAACGTAATTTACTTTAAATTTATCAACTAAATATCCTGAAACGAAGGTTACTGGGAACCCAATTATCGCCATTAACGATAAAATAATTGAAGCAATTATTGCCGCTGTATCTTGATCAAGTCCTTTATTCTCTATTATCGAAACCAAGTGAAATGTGATCCCGGTATTCGTCATCGCCGGAACACTCACACAAATCAATATAGCCCAAAATACTTTAGTTTTCCTAGCTTCTTTCAACGTCCAACTAATTTCATTATCTTCTGTAATGTCTTCCTTATCCGGCTTTTCTCCAGAATCTGCTTGATAATTCATCTTCGTTAAATGTCTTTTTCTTAATACAATCATAAAAGCAATAATCGAAACAGCTAACAGCAAAATTCTAATATATATAGCAGGAAACCATTCAAATTGGTCCATTAAATACTCGTTGATCACCGGAATTAACGTTAATAATATAAGGACATTTATACTTACAGTCAAAAATAATTGTAATCGTGATGCGTTCTTTACTTTGATTTTCATCGATGCATTTTTACCATCAATCACTTCTCCTATATCTTCTGGTTTATTTCGTACAAAGATCGCAACTAAGGGAACAAAAATAATTAAAAGCGCTATTCCCCATATCATCCATGTCGTTCTCCAACCAAATTCTTGAATAAAGAAAGCGTTCATCGGTGGAAATAAAGCGGCTGAAGCGAATCCACCAATCGCCATTACAGATAATGCCCGTCCTCTTATCTTTAAAAACCACTGAGGTACCAATGTATTGGGGAGAAGTGTCATGGAACCTTGTCCAAATAAACGTAACATGAAAAACCCTAAAAACATCATGATTGGTCCGGAAATTAGTGAGTTCCAAAATGCTGCAAACGCTAAGGCTGAACCAATCGCAACCATCATAACACGCTGTCCATATATATCAGCTAGTTTTCCTACTGTGAATAATAAAAAGCCTGCCATTAAGGTCGCAATTGAATATAAACTCGAGACAAATGCCCTCGAATATTCAAAGTCTTCTATGTAATAGTCTATGAAAATCGATATAGCGAATGTTTGACCAGGTCCTGAGAAAAATACCCCCAACCCCGAAATCAATACAACAACCCATCCATAATAAAAAGATGTGTTTGATATTTTGTTGTTAAACATAATTATCCTTCTTTCTTGAAGTTTCTTTTACAACGTAAGTAATTTTAACACAATTCAATGTATTTGAAATAAAGTAACACTTTAATCGAAATCAAAAAATAACCTTACCGATTTTTACGGTAAGGCTAAGGTCTAAAACCTTTTACAAAATCATTTAATGTCTTTACCATTGGTGCTACTTGTGAAGCTGTTTTCATGAATTGATTAGCAGTTGAAATGACTTTATCTATATCAACTTCTCCATTAGAATCTTGAAAGTATTGAATGAAAGGAGGAATATTGCCGTTGATACCTTGGCCCTCTCCTTCATACTGATCAGGCATTTCAAAGTACATCGGTTGATAATAGTTGGGATTAGAAGATTGATTAAATGGTTGCTGCTCTTGCTGGCCCTGAACTGGATAATAATATGGCGGGTAATAATAATTATGCGGAAAGGTATTTTCGGCCTGCGTTACATAATTTTCATTCATATAAGAAACACCCCCTACAACATCTTATGAAGAATATTGCAGGAAGGGTGTTTGTCTACCTTAATTAATATTTAATTCTGTTTTCAAATGATCTGGCTGAACACCTTGTATACAATAATTATCAATAAAAGTAGCTGGTGTTGCAAAAATACCTTTTTTTTGTAATTCAATTAGATAGTCATTGTTTTCACTTATATTACGCTCTTCATAATCAATATCCCATTCATTCAAAATATTTTTTAGCTTTACAGAATCTTGACTTTCATTAGTGTATATAACTACATTTTTGTTTAACATAGTCTGTTCACCTCAAAAGTTGATTATTTGATAATGTGTTAGTATATAATTTCCCTTAATCTACTTTTAGTAAACAAACCTTAAAGATCTTTCAGCTTTTCAGCATACAGCCCTAACTTTTTAATTAATCTGATTGCTTGTTCCTTTTCTTCTTCAGTTAACCCTGCCATGAATTCATCTATTTCTTTCCAATGTTCAGGAAAAATATCGCTTAACAAGCCTTTACCTTGTTTTGTGATTTGAGCATAGGTAACACGTCGATCGTGCTCTGAACGTATTCGCTTTAAATAACCTTTTTTTTCGAGGTTATTAACAACATACGTTATACTGCCACTCGTTAACAAGATTCGCTCACCGATTTTTTGTAAAGGCTGTTGGCCACGGTGGTATAATAATTCTAATGTGGCGAATTCTGTAGGGTTCAATCCGTATCTGACCATATCATTTTGCGCCAAATCAGATAGTGTACGAGCCGCTTTTGATAAGACGACAAATAATTTTAATGAAGCGTCTTCCCTGCGATTTTTATAAGTAACTTCATCCATTCCGATCAACCTTTCTACTTTCTTAATCCAATTATAAAGTTAAGAATAATGACCGTCAAAATAGTTTTCAAAACCCCTTAAGTTTGTCATAATAGACTTGCTTTAAGGAGGGCTTTTCATGATTGAAGATACAGGTGAACGCGTAATTCCGAATATGATGGACCCGTTAAATCCATTATTACTTGAACATATCGCTCGTTATCAATTTGCACTTAATTATTTATATGGGCGTGTACTAGACCTATCTTGTGGTGCTGGCTATGGAACACATATGATAGCCAAAAGAAGAAAAAAGCAAGTAGATGAAGTTATTGGTTTAGATTTAGATCCTGACATTATTAAATATGCCAAACAAGAATACTATCATCCAAAGACGAATTATGAGATTGCTGATGCGACTGATTCAAATTTAAAAGATGCTTACGGTCAGTTTGATTGTATTGTCAGTTTCGAGACAATTGAGCATATAGAGAATGAACAGGCTATTTTAGATAATTACTACAATTTATTAAAGCCAGGTGGCACACTAATCGTTTCCACCCCATTTGGTAAAGGCCGTGGTGAACCATGTGGTAATCCATTTCATATTCATCAATTAACGCAAGATGAATTTAGAACATTGTTTACTGATAGATATGAAGATGTTGAATTTTTCTATCAGAATGGTGTCATCATGGAACCTCACCAACGCGAAGGTGTTAGATATCCATTAGGTATTGCTGTTAGTAAAAAAGAGGCTGGGACATAACTAGTCAAATATAACTTAAAAATGGCATCCATCATAAAAATTAAATGATGGATGCCATTTTTTGATGAATCAATATGATGATTTAGGCTTCTTTGGGTGTTTATGGCGGTGTACTTTCTTAAATTCACCGC
>NZ_SOPW01000027.1 GCF_004402015.1 Filobacillus milosensis | reverse complement strand
TAAGTATGCTTGAAACTCGTCGAAACGGTCGTAAACCACTTCATTCAACAATATGTTCAGACAAGTGGCTTGAAATCCTGCGAATAAGTGAGTATTTGAAAGAAAATTGATTCTAACCGAGGGAGTTGAACAAGGCTTAGACTTCTAAACAAAGTGGTTCGTACTATATACTCCAACATCTTTATACTTATTATATCTGTGCTCAACAACCATTTCTTCAGAATAACTCGAAAACTCATCAAGCGAACTTTTGATAACTTCCTTCACCTTTACAACCTGTTCCTTAGGGTTATTGTGTGCTCCACCTTTTATTTCCGTAATGATTTGATCTATAATACCTAACTCTTTTAAGTCTGGTGCTGTAATTTTCATTGAATTTGCAGCTGCTTCCCCTTTTGTACTATCTTTCCAAAGTAATGCTGCTGCTGATTCAGGTGCAATTACAGAGAACCATGTATTCTCTAACATATGTAAGTGATTTCCTACACCAATTCCTAATGCGCCACCACTAGCTCCTTCACCAATGACTATACAAATAATAGGAACACGTAAACCAGCCATTTCAAATAAATTATGTGCTAATGCCCTTGATTGTCCCCGTTCTTCAGCACCCTTTCCAGGGAATGCCCCTTTTGTATCTATAAACGAAATAATGGGTCTATTGAACTTTTCTGCCTGTTTCATAAGTCTCAAAGCTTTACGATAACCCTCAGGGTTAGGCATTCCGAAATTCCTAAATAGATTCTCTTTTGTATCTCTCCCTCTTTGTTGACCAATAATGGTCACAGGGGTTCTATTAAACTTAGCGACTCCACCAACAATAGCTTTATCATCGCCAAAATACCGATCGCCATGTAATTCAATAAAATTATCAAATAACAATGGAATATAGTCTAATGTGGTTGGTCTATTCGGGTGACGCGCAATTTGTACTCTTTGCCAAGGTGTTAAATTAGAGTAGATTTCGTCCTGTAAATTATCTACTCTCTTCTGTAAATTAGAAATTTCCTTATTCAAATCAACATCTGCATCTTCTGCATAAGCAATAAGTTCTGAGATTTTTTCCTTTAATTCAAATATTGGTTTTTCAAATTCTAAATAATTTTTCATAAATACACCTCATTGGTAAATATATAGACAAGTAAATGTTAACATAAAATTCCAAATAAAGCTTTATTATGTCATAATTTTCAGAAACTAAAATAAATAAAAGAAAAAGGAGATTAATATGATGCTCGCCATTTCCCTCTTAGACTATTGCCCTTATTACTTTAAGGCTTTGTGCGTAAATTTTGTTGCATTTGTAATCAATAAAATTTCTACACTGTTAAAATATGTTATAATCAAGAAAATTAAGAAAAGAGGTGCGGGATTTGATTGAAAACTTTAGCTTTTGGTCTATATGTTTGGTAATCATAGGTTTGTTCTTAGCAATAGAACCATTTTCCCCTCTCAACTTACCTTTTATCACAAATTGGTATGGCGTTTTAGTAGGAGCAATTATATATTTAATCGGGTTTGTCTTGTCACTAATTGCAATAGTCAGACAAGAAAAAGGGGTAACAAAGTATATTTCACTCGCTTCTATGTTCTTTGCAATATATTGTGTTGTTACTTTGTTTATCAATATAGGTAGAATCTAAAAAGGGCTGTTCTCATATTTCTCCTGTTGTCTTTTAGTATTTATATTTATTTTCCCATTGCTCTAGCCAGTCATTGAAATCACCATGTAACTCTTCAGCTGTTTTCCCATCTAAGGAGTAAGACTTAACAATACAACTAATTTAAAAAAGGAATAATTTTCACGCAATAAATACACAGTCTTTTTCATGATGCACAACCTTTACTCTCATAGTTACCTTTATATTTTTCATTAAAAGCCTGCTTATTCTACAATCCTGTCCGTTAGTGGATCAAGGAGCAATATCCTTATTCAACTAATGCCCTAAAATATAAATTACTCTAAATGTTTTATACAGTTATATAAAATACAGTCCCATTTGCCTTCTGTATTATTTAAAATAGTTATAGATGTATTATCGATGTATGTCTTTTGAAATTTTTGTGGAAGTAATCGTTGTAATGTTAAACCTATTAAAGCACCGTGACTAATTACCAATATTCTTCTGTCATTATATGTACTAACTATCTCTTCTAAAAAATCTCTTCCTCTTTTAGATACGTCTTCAAATTTTTCCATTCCAAGCTCTAAGTTACTCCAATTACTTCCCCAGAGTTTAACCCTTTCTTCCTCAGTGGTTCCCTCAATTTTCCCACAATTTATCTCTCGAACTCTTGCTTCGGCATGGCTAATAGGTAAACCTAATTTACTTCCAATAATTTGTGCTGTTTCGACTGCTCTGGATAAGTCACTCGTAATAATCATATCCCAATTATCTTCTTTTGATAATCTATCCCCAATATCTGATGCTTGCTTTCTACCTATTTTATTTAGAGGAATATCAGAGGCTCCTTGTGCTTTACCTAAAGAATTCCATTCTGTTACTCCGTGTCTAATAAATCCAATTGTTGTCATTCCCCCACTCCCCTTCCGAATATCTATTTTCAACAACCCTAACCCCTTAGTCGATCAAGGAGCATTATTCGTTATTAAACTAACGCCCCAGTTAATGCAATTAGAATAAACTTTTATTAACTGGTTTAGAAGAACCATTAACCATTGATTATTTCACCAGAACATTGTCTTAATTTATCCAAAGCACTTTCAATTGCACGTTCTTCAGTATCTACAAGTGACATTCCTTCCTTTATTTGAGACCAAAACTTATAACCACTATCTTCCTGCCACATAAACACTTCGGTAGTATAGAGACCATCTGTTCTCTTAATAACTTGGGCTTTATATTGTTTACTTGGTGATATAAACTCATTGATAAATTGCTCCATTGAACCACCTCAATAAAATTCTTCTCTTTTTCAACTAACCTGCCCCTATAGTTAAAGTACAATCCTTCACAAACTTAATGCTATTTTAACATAAAATTCCAAAGTGTTTTGATTCCAGTAACTTTATTTAGCTACCTTTTTCATAGAGCTGATTCTAAAATTGACTTCTAAACTGTCGATTGTATTGGCAGTTAAATTAACTGTTATTTTCCTTTGTACAATAAACGTTGTCATTCGTGCATAACATAAAAAACTGGTGCCAATTGCAGGGAAAAGTTTATAAAAAGCTGTCAAACCAGAAAAAGTGGCGTGGTCGATTCCCACGCCATTTACTATGTCATTTTAGTCACATGACCTCAAAATTGAACGGTTTATCAAATTCTTAGGAATAGGACAACATTACTTGTACATAAGCGTATATTAAGGGGGGATAGGTAATGGATATGGCTACAATAGTTGGTACATGTACCTTGGGAGCTTCGATTGTCGGTTATATACTTTATAAAAGTAGTAGACAAAATGACCAAATGAATATGATCGAAGTAAAATCAAATGATGGAGAGGATACAATCAAACTTGATTATGCGTTTACAAAAACAAATCAAAAACCTGATCAAATATTAAAAAACTTAATTGATCAAGCCAAAGAAACAATAGACCTCGCTGTTTTTACATTTACAGACAAAGGAATCTTACAAAGTATTATTCAAGCAACCAATAGGGGAGTAAAGGTTCGATTAATTACAGACCGTAAGCAGTCCAAAAATGCATATGGTCAAGATGAAGTCTTAGAAAAACTTACACATGCTGGGGTACCGATTAAAGAAAACTGTCATGATGGTTATATGCATTTAAAAATTACTATTGTCGATTCTTCTGTAATTTCTGTTGGTTCTTACAACTATACAAAAGCGGCAAGAAATAAGCACGATGAAATATTGGTAGTTATTAAAAATAAAAAAGTAGGAGCTGAATGGTCAAAACACTTTGATTATATGTGGTATAAGACAAGTGATTATAGAAGTATAAACAGTGATAGTATACCTAGTGTCTCATAACCTATATTGGGTTAGCGTTAAAGGATCTACTTACAAACTTTAATCAACTCAATTAGTGTAAAAACTTAACTTCATATCCATTTTTTTGTCTTATTATAAAACAAGCCTTCATATAATAAATTTAAAAGGAGGCGTTTAAATGATTAACTTTGGAAAGGACATTTTCAGTAACAATCTAGTACAATTTTTATTAATCGGATTGAGCTTATGTATGGCGATCTTAGCACAACAATTATCTGCTGGTGTGGCAGACATGTCATTATCCACTTTCATATCAAAAAGCTTTAAATACCTATTCAATAGTAGCAATGAATTTAGTGTACTGGTTAATGCATTTTTACCTGGAATAATGTACATTTTATCCTGTATCGGTTTACTTTGGATGGGAATAACTAATATGATAATGTTTAAACTTGAAGAAAGAAAGCTTGATGTAGGACTAAAGTTTATATTAGGTTTATCTCAAATCATCTTATTTGGTTTATTTTTTTATACAGGTGGAAAATTATTTTTCTATTTCATTTCCTTTGCTTTATCTATAATTTTCTTAGTTGCTTTATTTACTTCAGGATCGCCCACAAATCAAGAACATAATTAAACAAAGAGAAATATGTAATTTTTAAGCTATTGTTTCGCTTTTTTGTTGCGAATTAAACAAGTACACTTATATATAATATTGCGCTGCATTTTGCAGCGCTTTTTATTTGCAATAAATAACCCGATTCAATGCCAACTGAGTCGTGTTAACACATATCTTACTTTATCACGATATTCAACTAACTATTGCCACAAGCACTTTAAGTACATACAATTAGATGTTGTTTGCTACGCTGTATCGTTGTACTACGCAGCAAAATACTCACTTGGTCATATGCCTTCTTCAACTGACACCCCGTTTAGTTGAAGAAACAGAACATAGGTAAACTATGGAAAACTAATGTTCATTGAACAGCTTTCACTTAAAGTATTATCAACTCTAATTTTAAAGGTTTATTCTCAAGGTAGTTGAAGAATTAGCAGTGTTTTTATCTAGTGTTAAATATTTTTATTAACTATATATTTGTAAAGATATTTTGCATCTGCTCCTACTCCCTGAAGAAGTGCAGAGCCTCTACTTGATTGCCAAGCTAACCCTAAGAAATATAGACCGTCTATAGAAGTAACTCCTCTTTGATGAATGGGCATTCCCTTTTCATCAAATAAACCAGGTAAGTCAATCCAACTATAATTTGACTTAAATCCCGTAGCCCATATAACATTATTAACTTTTAATTGGCTTTCATCTTCAAAGACAAAACTATCATTTTTAAGTATTTTAGTTCTAGGTTTTAGTATTATTTTTCTTTTTTTAATTAGGTTTTCGAGTTCAAACCCAAAAATAGGGTCGTGTTGTTTTCTAAGAAACTGACCAATTTTAGAATTAACATTTGCTTTATATAAACCTAATTTGTCTAAGTACCAAAAAATACTTTTACTGCCTATATTCAGCGGGAAAAATTTTAACTTATGACCAGAAGATAAATAAGTTTCTCTGTATTTAGACACTTCAACAGCTATCTGGGCCCCGCTATTACCACTTCCAACTACCAAAACACTTCCACTCTTCAGTTGTGAGGGATTTCTATATTCAGAAGAATGTAGTTGAATAATATCCTTTGATAAGTTAGAAGAAAAAGTTGGTATATTAGGCTTTTGAAAAGGTCCTGTAGCAATGATGACATTCTGAGAATGATATTCTCCTTTAGATGTTGAAATCACGAAAACACCTTTTTGTTTGCGAATATTTATGACTTCAGTATTAAGACTAATCGGCAAATTAAAATACACTGCATAGTTTGTTAGGTATTGAGCAATTTCGTCTTTATGAGGAAAGCCTTGTGGATCCCCTTTAAGTTTTAATCCTGGTAATGAACTATATAATCGTGGCGTAAACAACACCAAGGAATCATATCGATTTTTCCATACCTCTCCGATTTCTTTATTTTTATCTAAGATGATGAATGATTGATTCAATTGCTTTAAGTAATAACCCATCACTAAACCTGCCTGTCCGGCACCAATGACAATTGTATGGTACATGTCTTCACATCCTGAAATTAATAATTGTTATATGTAAAAGCAGCCCTATAACCATAGGACTGCTTCCATTTAACCTTTAACTCTTAGTAATCGTAAGGCATTTAAAATGACAATTAAAGCTGCTCCTGTATCACTCAACACAGCCATCCAAAGAGTTAGCCATCCCGGGAATATAAGTATCAACGCAACAAACTTTACAATTAAAGAAAACCAAATATTTTGTTTGATAATTGATAAAGCTTTTCGACTTAACTTAACGGTATGTGGTAGCTTCTCTAAATTATCAGCCATTAGAACGATATCGGCAGTTTCCATGGCTGTATCCGTTCCAGCACCACCCATCGCAATACCTAGATCAGAAGTTGCCAGTGCTGGTGCATCGTTTATACCATCACCAACCATTGCTACTTTGTGACCTTCTTTTTGCAATTGTTTAATGGCATCGACTTTATCTTCTGGAAGTAATTCTGCGAAATAGCGATTGACATTAGCTTCTTTCGAAATCATTTGAGCCGTTCCTTCATTATCACCAGTTAACATGACCACTTGTTTAACACCGACTTGCTTCAGCCCTTTTAATGACTTAACAGTAGTTGTTCGAATCTTATCAGCAACGGAAATTATACCCATAATTTCTCTGGCTGTACCAATGATCACAACTGTTTTTCCTTGTCTTTGCATGTCGTCTACTTTTGATTGAATGGCTTCTAGATCGAAATCCATTTCTTCGAAAAGCTTTAAGTTACCGGCATAATAAACTTCCCCATCGATGGTTGCTTGAACACCTTTACCAACGATACTCTTAAATAGCTCGCCATCTTTAGCCTGAACGCCTTGGTCCTTTGCATATTCCACAATCGTTTTAGCTATAGGGTGAGTCGAATAATTCTCTAGTGTATAAGCCAGTGATATTAATTCAACTTCTGATAGAGTCAATGCATCAATATCAGATACTTGTGGCTTCCCTTCCGTCAGTGTGCCTGTTTTATCAAAAGCAATTGCATTAATTGCGCCAGCTTTTTCCAGGAATGTCCCACCTTTGATTAATACACCATTCCTTGCAGCGTTTCCGATGGCAGATACAATGGCGACAGGAGTAGATATAACTAATGCGCAAGGACAAGCAACAACTAATAGTGCGAGTCCTTTATATATCCATTCACCCCATGTACCAAAACCAAAAAGGGGCGGTAATACGATGACAACTAACGCCAATACAAACACGATTGGTGTATAAATACTTGCAAATTTATCAATAAACGCCTGAGTAGGTGCTCTCTGTTCCTGAGCTTCTTCTACCAAATGAATAATTTTTGATATCGTTGTGTCTTCAACTAACTTAGTCACTCTAACTTCAATCGAGCCACTTTCATTAATGGTTCCAGCATAGACTGTATCTCCATCTACTTTATCTACTGGAATAGATTCACCTGTAATTGGTGCCTGATTAACACTCGTTTCACCACTTATAATTTCCCCATCTAAGGGTAGTCGGTCACCTGGCTTTATCACCACGATATCTCCTACTGCAACCTCTTCTACTGATTTTTTGACTAACTCAGCATTAATTTTTACCCAAGCTACAGAGGGGGCTAAATCCATTAGGTTGCTGATTGACTTCCTTGTTCTTTCAATCGATTTATTTTGAAGAACATTCCCCAATGCAAATAGCCATACGACAGTGGCCCCTTCAAACCATTCTCCTATTAGAGCAGCACCAATTGCAGCTGCTGACATTAAGACGTTCATATCTAATGAACGGCTTTTGATGGCAAAATAAGCACTTTTAACAGGTTTATAACCACTTAAAACAATTGCAATTGCATATAAGAAAGTTGAGATTAATGGAGAAACCCCATTATATGGCCCTAAGAAACCTAATACGATTAGAAGACCAGAGAACGTAATTAATCCGTATCCCTCTTTGGTTTTTGTTGCCTCAGCAGATTGGCCACTATTGTTTGTGAGTAACGAGGCTTTATAGCCAATTTTAGAAACTTCTGAGACAATTTCATCGACACTATTTTCATGTTCTATTTTCATTTTACCAGTTGAAAAGTTAACATTGACACTTTGAACAGAAGGTAAGGCTTTGAAATGGTTTTCAATGCTACTTGCACAACTGCCACAGTCCATTCCTTCAACATGGTAAGTCTTTAGATTTCTATTTTGATTGATTGGTTCTGCTTTAAATCCTAGTTTTTGAACTTCACTTTCAACATAATCAAGAGCTAATGCATTGTTTCCAGTGACCTGTAATTTAGCTGTATTGTAGTTGACTTTTGCTTCTTGAACGTCATTTATCTTGTTTAAACCTTTTTCTATCGTTAAAGCACATGATGGGCAATCCATTCCATGTATACGATATTCGAATTTTTCACCTTTAAGAGAAACTGATGGTTTTTCATTGTTGCTACGATTGGTCACGCCTGTAACCTTTCCCTCTTCTATGTTACTGCAACATGTATCCAACTCTGCTGCTTCTTGGCTACTGCAGCAAGCATCATTTTCCTTACGACCTTCAGACTGGTTACTACAACAAGAACTATCAGTATTTTGTTCGGCAACTTCTTTTGCAACATTTTCTCTGCTACAGCAACTAGACTCATTTAATTCTTTAGAAGCCACGTTTTCAACCTGACTACTACAACAATCCTTATTACTTAATTGTTCAGGTTTACCTGAACCACAACATTTATCTGACATAGGTTTAATCCTCCTAGCTTATATGATTTTCACAAGTAGCCACATCATCTTCAATATCGTTGAGAACGCTATCAAACATATTTAATAATTCTCGAATCTGTTGGTTACGCAAACCATAGTACACATATTTACCTTCTTGCCTGCCTACAATTATTCCACAGCCCTTTAAACAAGCTAAATGTTGTGAGATATTAGATTGATTTCCATCTATTTCGTTGACTATTTCAGAGACAGTTTTTTCTTTATCTTTGATACATTCCAGAATCTGAATTCTTGTTTTATGAGAAAAACCATGTAGAAACTCAACTTTCAGATCAACGTTATTGTTCAATTTTTGACCTCCTCATATTAGTAATAACTAATATAATTTGTTATCATCATATTAGCAACATCTAATATGTGTGTCAAACCTTTGAATTCTAAACAATATATGAACATTTTAAAATTAAATCAACTTTTTAAAAGTATGGTGTTATTATTGCTTTAAATATTTTAATTGATAAGATTATATAGAGAGGTGTACTCGCATGAAAAGTAAAGGATCACCATTTAAAATTGCTGTAATAATAACCTTAGTGGTAGTCATACTACTGACTGTTTTGGTCATTATGAATAAAAATCAATCTAAGGATGAACAAGAAATGAGTTTTGGTGAAACGCCATCAATTGAAGGACAACCTATCATAGGAGATCCAGATGCCCCAGTAACCGTTGTAGAGTTTGGAGATTTCAAGTGCCCTGCGTGTAAAGCATGGGGAGAAACGATTTTTCCACAGTTGGTGAATGATTACGTAGAAGCTGGTAAAGCTAAATTCTCATTCATAAATGTACTTTTCCACGGTGAAGAATCAAAATTAGCTTCTTTAGCTTCGGAATCTGTTTACAAACAAAGTCCTAGTGCTTATTGGGAGTTTAATAAGGCATTATTTGATGAGCAACCAAGTGCAAATCATGACAGCCAATGGGTAACAACAGAAAAGATTATAGAAATCGCCAGTGATATAAATAGCATTGATATAGATAAATTAAAAACATCAATTGAAAATAATTCAGAAATCAATGAAGTCAAAAAAGATACTGAATTAGTCAATAAGTTTGACGTCCAGCTCACACCAACAATTATGGTCAATAATATTATGATTGAAGATCCATTTGACTATGAAGAAATTAAACTTGCCATTGATCAAGCATTGGAAGAAGCTAATCTATAATGGAACGACTAGATAAACAACAAATGTTTCTTTATTTGGCTTGGATCGTTTCACTTGTTGCGACTTTAGGTAGCCTTTACTTTAGTGGTATTAAAGGATTTATACCGTGTGAGCTATGCTGGTATCAACGAATATTAATGTACCCATTAACTATAATACTTGGAATTGCTACCTTTCAAAATGAACGATTTATTAAAAAATATGTTTTACCTATAGCAATCATTGGTTGTTCTATCTCAATATTCCACTATTTAGAGCAAAAGGTTCCGGGCTTTGCAGAGATTAAGCCCTGTGCCAGTGGTGTGCCTTGTAACGTGGAATATATTAATTGGTTTGGATTTATAACCATACCATTCTTAGCCTTAATCGCATTCAGTATAGTTATAATTTTAATGCTCTTTATTAAGATTTCTAAAAATAAGTAATAAAAAAACAGGTGTCATGAATTACAGAAATGACACCTGTTTTTTACGAAATTATTGAATTCCAAACATAATTCCAAAATACAGAGCAACTACCATCAATAGCGCACTTAGGGAAGAAACAAACGTAGAATGTTTCTTTGTAGATGCCAAAATAGTGATCACCATAAATATAAAACCCAATCCAAATAACAAATAGCTTTCTAACCCGAACCTAAAAGAGACATTAAACATCTTGAGTGTGTCAGAATCATGAATGGCCGCCACTATGTTCCCGTCATATAAAGTTGTAAACATTGGTGAGGCCCCATATGTTTTAACCAAACTGTAAATTTGATGAGGAGGCCAAGACTGTCCCATAAAAGCTGTTAAACCAAAAACAATTAAAGCATAAACACTTTCAATTCTTGCCCATTTTAATGGGTTAAATGAAGTTTGATTCAAGTTCTTTCTGAACAAAATTCCATTAAGCACAGCAAATATTACCAATGAAATTATAAATATATGCTTTAACAGTAACGCCTGTCCATAATTAACAATAAGGCCGTTTTGATATTCTTGTAGCACAGAAGCATTCGGATCATCGTAAGAATTGATATCGATTTGCATTGTAAAATAACCTGCTATGACAGCGACTACAAGACAGGTTACAGCGACCGGAGTAAACCACTTTAAGAAAGCTGCCCAATTATTATAGTTTTTAGAAAACCAGCTAACGACTAATAAAATCCCTATCCATATAGAAACAGCTAAAAAGTGCATCGTATGGTATAGAAAGCCTTGCCACTCTGTTATTGAAGCAGCATGACTCGATTTGGTATATCCTAGTAGCATGAAAAGGGTGATGAATAAAGCTATATATATGAGTATTTTGTTAGTCTTAAGGTTTTTGGCAAAAATAACTCGTAGCAATGCTAATGATAGTAAAGCAATTAGTATCCAATTTTTACCTACTTCAAAAGTAAAAAGTATATTCTTAAATATAAACCAATAATTTTGATCACCATTCAATATATCAGCAGTATTTAATACTGGAACTAATGCTGCTAATGGAATGAACAAAGCTGCTAGAAATAAAACCTTTTTAGATATGATTATTTGAGGTCTTTTATCCTCTGGGACTAAAAATAAAATTAGTGAACCAAAGATAATCCCAAAGCATGTATATAATATAAATTCAGTAAGTGAAACTAATATTGTCATCGTATCATCCCCTAGAATTCTTTCTTTTTCCACCACTTAACCAAATGATTAACCCAATACATACAATAGCTAATAAAATAATTAAGGTAAAAATAAATACTGACTGATCATTATCGTTCTCGGATTCAATTGTTGAGCTTTCTTCTTGATTTTGATTAATTTTGTTCTTTTGATTTGATTCCTCATTTTGCAGATCATTCTTGTTATCTGAGTTCTCCTTTTCTGCTTTAGATGATTTCACAGTAAATGTATAATCTTTTTTTATTATGTGTCCATCCACACCTAAAATTTCCCATTTAACTGTATAACTACCACTTTTAAGAGGTTGAGTAAATCTTGCTTCTAATGCGTTGTTATCTATTTTAATTGAAGATGGTTCAACTTTTTCCTCATGATCTTTCAATAAATATAATGAACTGCCTTTCTCGATTTTTGTATTAAATTTTAGCTTAACCGATTGAATGGGTCCTCCTAATTTCTCTCCTTTTTTTGGTGTTGCTTCTTCAAGAACTGAATGAGCACTTACAGGCATTTTCATAACAAAGGAAATGGTGAATATCGCTAAAATTATTAATGGAATAAATTTTTTACAAGCAAACATTTGCTATACACCCCTTTTTGCTTACTTTCTTTATCATATCATCACTGCCTTGCACATAATTCAAAAATAATAAATTGTTAAAATTCCTTAAAAAAATACCTCCAACTTATTGGAGGCACTAAACTATTAATTAATGATGGTGATGACCATGGGATGATGAATCATCCTCATTTTGACACATTAAAGTTTCGTCATGAGGGTGGGCTTCATTTTCTAACTGAATGGTCACGTGCCCTATTTCTTTATGTTCTAATTCGTGTTCAACTTGCCTAAGTAATTCTTGACAGTCTGTAATAGATAAGTTTCCATCTACAACTGCGTGACATGATAATGCATTTTTACCGCTTGTTATACTCCAAACGTGTAAATCATGTATACTTCGAATTCCTTTTACATTTTCAATTGACTTAATAACTTCTTCTAAATCAACATTTTTTGGTGTCCCTTCCATAAGTACGTGAACAGCATCCTTTGTTACTCTCCAACCACTAATTAAGACTAGCATTGCGACAATAACACTTGCTAAAGGATCAGCCCATCCCCAGTCAAAGAATATAATTAATAATGCGGCAATAATTGCACCAACGGATCCTAATAAATCACCTAAAACATGAAGAAAAGCAGCTCTTAAGTTCAGGTTATCTTCAGTATTCCCTTTACTCATCAGCATCCATGCAACAATAATATTCACTATTAATCCTAAAGTAGCAATTATTAACATACCTGTCGAAGTTACTTCAGGTGGATCAGCAAATCGATGGTAAGCTTCATAAAAGATATATAATGAAATTAATACTAACGTGACTCCATTAAATACCGCAGCCAAAATTTCAAATCTTTTATATCCATATGTTTTACTGTAATTCGCCACTTTTTCACCAAAAGTAAAGGCTAACACTCCTACTCCAAGTGATATAGAATCACTCAACATATGCCCTGCATCTGATAAAAGAGCCAGACTATTCGTTATAAAACCTCCGACAGCTTCAACAATCATAAAACCAGTAATGATAAAGAAACTAATCATTAATGCTTTTTTATTTGCACCATGTGTGTGATCATGACCGTGATCATGTCCCATAAAAATACCTCCTAACTGCCTCCATAATATAAAATATTAACTATGACAAGCGTGTTGAATAGTTTGTTCGAGGACATTCATTACATGCTCATCGTCATGTGAATAAAACAAGGTGGTTCCCTCTCTACGATACTTCACTAAACGTAAATTTTTTAAAAACCTTAGTTGGTGTGAAACAGTGGTTTGTCTCAGTTTTAAGGCTTCTGCAATTCCATTTACAGAGTATTCACTATGGAATAACAAATGAAGAATCCTAATTCTTGTTGGATCACCTAATGCTTTGAACGTTTGAGAAACCACAAACAATGTTTCTTCATCTAAATCTTTATTATTTATATCTGTATTTTTTTCATCTTCAATCATTATACTCCCCCTTTTAAATACGTAATATATTTGGAGAAAAAAGGTTAATTGTATGTATATATCAATATATATTCATATTTTAATTATTATAAATATGAATGTCAATATAGGTTATGAATAAGATAATTCTAAGACTGAACATCAATTATTTCAGGGAGAGATTATATGGTATCAACATGGTTTATAGGCGCATTCGCTTCAGCAATTGGTATTAGTATCGGTGGTGGACTTGCATGGATGATGAAAAGCATTAAACGTAATTTTAGTTTTATCTATTCTATATGTGCGGGGTTAATAATAGGGTTACTGTTTCTTGAAATGATTCCGGAAAGTATCGAATTAGGAGGTTGGATAATTCTTTTCGTCGGTATATTAATTGGTATATTAATATTTCAATACATTCATAAGATGTTCGATAAAATTACAATTATAACAGATAGTCATCAGAAAGATATGTTCATTCGTTCTGGTGTACTTCTGACAATTAGTATAGCGATACATAATTTTCCTGTTGGTGTAGCTTTAGGTTCAACGCTAGGTACTGATTTAGGAAATTCAATTCTAACTACTCTCGTACTACATAATATCCCTGAAGGAATTATTATTTTCACACCCCTTTTTCTAGCAGGTTTTGGTTTGTTTACTTGGTTATTATTCACTGTTCTTATCTCAGTCCCAATTGCTGTCGGATCATTTGTGGGGCAATATTTAGGAGCTGGAGTTCCTATTCTACTTGCGTTGATAATCAATATTGCTGTAACAGTGATTTTTATGGTCGCTGTAAAAGAAATATTTGGTGAAGCAATAAAACATTCCTCGATAATTAAAAGTTTATTGTTTGGAGTGTTGGGATTTGTGGTTATTTATTTGTATTTAACGTTCTTAATATAAGAATAGCAGGAAAAACTTTTCTCAAATCACTTTATTATAAGTAATAATTCAATAATGATTTTTTAGGTAAAGAAAATATTCAAATGTTCCAGGAGTATTTTTACGCCTATAAAAACAATTACCATACCACCGAAGAGTTCCGCTTTTTTATTCAGACGTTCTCCACTTAGTTGTCCAATTAATACACCTATAAACGATAGAATAAATGTTGTAATGCCTATACTTATAATTGAAAATAATATAGACACTTCAAGAAATGCAAAGCTCACTCCAACAGCTAATGCATCGATACTAGTTGCAAACGAGAGATATATTAAAACTCTATTATTTAAAGGATTATCATGTGCGCGCCCATCTGTAGTTGATATTGAATCAATAATCATTTTTACACCAATTGCACCTAATAATAAAAATGCGATCCAGTGATCAAAACTTTTTATGTAAAAACTAAATTGATTTCCCAAACCCCACCCAACTAAAGGCATTAATGCTTGAAAAAATGTAAAGAATAGACCGATTTTCAATATATTTTTTAGTTTAACTTTGTCTTTAAGTATGGTTCCACTTGAAATTGAAACTGCAAATGCATCCATTGCAATTCCAATAGAAATAATGAAGACCCCAACTACATTCATAAATTAAGTCTCTCCGTTCCTCATTTAAATCAGCTAATGCATAGTAGCATTATCATTTAACTTAAATATACAAATTTATAAAGCTCATTAGGATAATTCTAATCTTAATTATTTGTTGAGCAGTATTGGTCTACTGTGCAGTAGTTTTGTTCATAAAAGAAGCCGAAGGCAATCTTTGCTTCCGCAGAAGCTTCATATAACGTTAATTATGTGTACTTATAAATAACACAATCGAAAAGTATTAATACACGTTTAATAAAGCAACGATTTTAACTATAACAAAAATCCATAGATGATAATTAGTTGAATTTACACATTTTTCAGAGTAAAATTAAAGCCACATACTACACCACAAAAATGCTGCACAAAAATGTGCACAAAACCTGCACAAGAATTAATTAATTTATTTAACTAGCTTACATATACTTAATTTATTTAAATTTCTTCCCTTTCAAAAAGCCTTATTTAATAAGGTTTTCTGGATGTAAATTAACTTATTTAACATAATTAATATATTTAATTTTTTGTCCATAATTTTGACAGGGTGGAGGTCGGTGGTTCGAGCCCACTCGGAGTCATAGGGTGCCAAACCTAACTAGACCTCCCTCGCCCACTGGGCCCGGGAGGTCTTTTCATGTTTAAGTTAAGTATCTACATCCTCACACTTAGCCGAAATCAATCCTATCACAACTCCCAAAACCGCACCACCCAGAACTTCTAACGGTTGGTGTCCCAACATTTCCTCTAACTCCTTATCTGAATCAACTACTTGAAAGCTTGGAAAGTCCCCTGAGAGATCATCTAAATTTCCTCTTAAATCATTAACCAATTGAGCAATCTCACCTGTGTGACGACGAATCCCTTGAGCATCGAACATAACAATAATACCAAAAATGGTCGCTAAAGCTGTTTCTGTATGATTAATCCCTTTATTTGCGGCTAAGTAAGTAGCCAGCGCAGACACGCCAGCTGAATGTGAGCTTGGCATACCACCGGATGTTAGCGCCTGTTTAACATCCCACACCCCTGTTTTACTTTTATGAGTCAGAATTTTCATCCCTTGTGCGATTCCAATCGATAAAACTGATGTTAATATTCCTTTGTGCATTTTCTTCATCACGTTCACCCTATAACTGTCTATTTCAATCTTCCTTATTTTAATGATAAGTGTCTTGTTTTATTCAACCTATCCTATTTATAAAAAGGCATTTACGAAACATACTAATATAAGTCAAAGATTCGGAGGAACGATAATGAAAAAGATAATCACTATCCTATTAGTTCTCATGCTTATTACCCCTATTACTAGCCAAGCATCCATTATATACGTTGTTAAACCAGGGGATACACTTTATCAAATTTCTCAGCAATATGATGTTAACCCAAATGAAATTTCTAAAATTAACGGAATCACGGGCGATCAATTGGTCCCGGGACAATCCCTCGTTTTAAACACCGACCAATATATCGGTGAAGATAATGAATCGTTTTTGGAAATTGCCAATCGACATCAACTATCCATCTTTCATTTATTACAACATAATGACTTTAACGCTTTAATCAATCCAGCTGGTAAGAAAATTACCATTCCCAAACCACAAAAATCAGACATCACAATCAGTTCATTTGCTAGTCCGTCTGATATTGCTGACGGGATTTCCGGACGAAAGTACAATTTTTTAAACCAAATTGCTGCATTTGAATATCATCCTGATGAACAAGGTCATTTAAGTCAGCTGGATCAGATGGAATCATTTAAGAATATCCTTTGGAGAAATGATGTTACTCCATTCGTAACCGTGACCAACATATCTGATAAAGGCTTCGACCCTCACTTAGCCCGTGAGCTTTTGAAAAGCGATAAAAAAACTAAGGTTCTCATTAACGACATTTATAATAAGTTGAATGAGTTTGATTTAAAAGGAGTAGTCATTGATTTTGAAGGTTTAGCTCCCAAAGATCGGCCTCTGTTTAATCAATTCATTAAAAAGCTAACCAACAAACTTCAACCCGCTGGCATGAAAGTTGCTATTGCTGTGCCTCCATTACAAAGTGACCGCTCCCCATCTTGGAATGCGGCTTATGATTATAAGACCCTTGGTCATTACGTAGACTTCATCTTTTTAATGACCTATGACTGGCACTGGCGAGGTGGTGAGCCAGGCCCTATTGCCCCAATCAACCAAGTGGAGAAAACTCTAGACTATGCCGCTTCAGTCATGCCAAAAGACAAAATCATTTTGGGTATTCCTTTATACGCCTATGACTGGCCATCTCTTTGGCCTTTAAATATAGGTACGGGGCAGGCACAAGCTTACTCTCAACATAAGGCGATTGAAAAAGCATTAAAACACGGCAGTCCTATCCACTATGATGCTCAAAGTGAAACGCCGTGGTTTATCTACAAGGATGAGCATGGATTTAAGCATGAAGTTTGGTTTGAAGATGCCAGAAGTCTTTTGGCTAAATATGAAATGGTTAAGAAATTCGATATAAGAGGAATTGGTGGATGGCAAATGATGTTCAACTTTCCTCAATCAGAGCATCTAATAATTGAGTATTTTAATTAAGTTATCACAGTCATAAAGTCAAAATAAATAAGATACCGTGCTCAGTTGGATTTAGGGGCTATTTAGGTTATAATTATATAAAATATATTGCCTAATCCCTCGTTTTTCTGACACCTAAATAATCCTCCAAAGAACAAACAAATCTGTGAAACTTTAGGTTTTATATTCCAATAAATCTTGTTTAAATTCTTAAGGGGATTATTCTATGATGATATTAATTACCATTATCACAGTTAGTTTATCTATCATATTTATTATATTATTATTTACCATTAACATATATAATAAATTAAATAATATGAGGCAAATGAAAGCTAATTTAAGTCAAGAAGTTAGCAATCTGAAACAGAAGTTGGAAAATAGAAAGGCATTTCGTGTTAATTTACCGCTTGAAAAATGCGAATTTGAAATAGTTAAAGTTGGGGAAGAACCAGGTATATTAAATAAATATGAACAAGGAAAAATTAAGGATTTAAGCATGGGCGGAATGAAGTTAATCACAGAAATAGATTTACCGGTTAGAAAACACGTCGTCTTAACCCTATTTTTTAATTTATATGGGAAAGAATATAAACTAAATGGAATAGTAAAGAGAAAGAATGAATTTCACCTTGAGTCTAAATTTACGTATGGTATAGAATTTAAGAATGTTGATAGTAGAACTAAAAGAACTTTATATCGTTTACTTAATAATATTGAAATCGAACGTAAAAAAGCAAAAAATGAATACACCCATAAAAATGGTAGATAACTCCATTTTTATGAGAATAGAAATATGCTAATTATAATCTATCAACGAGTACATTTTAGGTCCTATTTTTTTCTTTTAGCAGATCCGAATCCAACACCAAGCGCAACTCCTATTGCCACTCCAACAGCGATGTTGTCCATTGCTACTCCTAAGGCTGTACCTATTGCTATTCCTACACCAATCCCTAGCCCCATGTTTTGTTTAATATTTTTTTCTGCCATTCTGTATTCCTCCAAACAAAATTTGTCGATTACTTTCCTATTCAACACAAATATCTAATAACCCTTCTGAAAATTAAATTCTAAATCAAAAAAGAGGTAAACATAATCAAACTAGATGTGATGGTTTTTAATCAGAACCTACAGAATAGTACACAAAAATAAAGCCCCGAATGTGATATTCGGTACTCTACTTGATCTTATTGCCCAAAGCTTTCCCGGTCTTCAGAATAATTAACTGTATCAAATACTTCACCTGTATCAGCATTTACGATATTGATCGTCACATTAAAATCATCCGATGATGCACCAGAAAATAACTGATAAATGGTACCTGAGTAGCCAAGACTCATGGTCGCATAATGCTCATAGCTATTTTCATACGCTGCCTAATCTACAATCATAGTAAACTCATCAAAGGTATCATTCACCGCTACATCTTTCATCGACTTAAGATCCTCGTTGTTCACCATTTCTTTTAGGCTTACTGTCATTTCTGTTCGATACTTCTCTAACATTTCTTCGTGTTGTTTTCTCGACATAATATAAGTTAAAGAGCCATCATCATGTTTAATGACCTTTGATAGTCCTTATGCGTATAAAGTATATCTACTACTCCTTGATTATTTACGTTACCAAATCCTATATATTTTTCTTATCCTCGAATACGATATAACTATGACTATTCTGTAGAGGGTTATTCCACTCAGCTATAGTTTGAAAACCAGTCGCCCACGCTTCAACTTGGTTCTCATTATAATCGTGACGACTGACTTTTCGAATGGTTTCTTGAAAAAGTTCTTTTGTTGCTTGAGCATCTTCTGGTTCATAAGGACGAATCTTCAAGTTATGTACACACTCCTTGCCCATATCGTAAACTATTATTACTTGTTATAATAAGAATAAATATAATTAAATGATGATATAATGGAATTATCATATAAAAGGAGATGGCATTCGTGAATTATAAACGTGCCTTTCGTCTTTTGTTATTGTCTGTATTTGTTGTTTATATATTTTGTAATGTAAGTGGAACAGCAATAAATGACATTCCAATCGACACACCAAACTCCATTACTGAAATTAATGAATCCAATTATTCCTTTTATGGATTTGATGATCATAAAAAATTAAATAAATTCTTTTTCCTATTCGTACCACTATTAATTATACCAATACTGCTGAATATACGTTTTGATTTAATTCCTGATTGGTATTACAGATTAAGATTATTAATATTAACACCGGTCTATTACGGAAGTAATTATGTTAAACATTCTTTCTAGTTTATTCAAATTAACTAAACTAGGAGGAATTCAAATGATGTTTTTAAGATTCTTAATGATTGGTGTATTTTCAATCACTGCAATGAGCTTGTTCTCGTTTCAAGGGATTGAAATCTACCATGCGTTTGTGGATTTCTTTAAAAATAGATAATTTTATTTGTACTTTAAATCACATAAACAAGAGGCTGGGACATAACTAGTCAAAAATAACTTAAAAATGGCATCCATCATAAAAATTAAATGATGGATGCCATTTTTTGATGAATCAATATGATGATTTAGGCTTCTTTGGGTGTTTAT
>NZ_SOPW01000026.1 GCF_004402015.1 Filobacillus milosensis | reverse complement strand
ATACACGCATCTCCTTTTTTGTACTTGTTTATTGGTCTAAACAAAGTTTAACAAAATTAGGAGATTGCGTGTTTTTTATTTGTCAGAAAATTATCTGTACCCCAACATATATTTTAGAGCCTTTTTTATAAAGTATTGTACATAAGACATAAAAAAACAGACCCCGTATAAAGAGTCTGTTTGTATAAACGATTTAAGACTAAGCAGTCTATTGAACGTTAGCAGCTTGTGGCCCACGGTTACCTTCTACGATATCGAAAGTTACGCTTTGACCTTCATCAAGTGTTTTAAAACCTTCGCTTTGGATAGCAGAGAAGTGTACGAATACATCGTCTTGTCCTTGTACTTCGATAAATCCAAAACCTTTTTCTGCGTTAAACCATTTTACTGTACCTTTTTCCATTTTGTTGCCTCCTAGTGTGTTACCACACAATATAATACTATTCTTGCCCAAAGTATCTTCAAGACGAAACTCTATTTTCATACTATCCTTTACACCGAACAAAAATAATTCTTCTTAATCATAGCAGGTAACGGAAAAAATTGCAAGCATAATTTTACTACATTTTAGTATTATAAATATGTTTATATATATTTCCTCCATATTGGAATTACTTTGGTTTCTAGCAAGGTTTATTTCCTTACATCATTATACCACCATCAACGTGTAATGTATGACCGTTCACATAGTCGGACTCATCTGATGCTAAGTATAGATAAGCATTTGCAATATCAGAAGTTTTTCCGAGTCTTCCCATCGGAACTTGTTGTTTCATCGCAGCTATCACATGATCAGGGACGGTTTCAACCATAGCCGTTTCTGTAAATCCTGGAGCAACTGCATTCACATTAATATTTTTACGACCTAATTCCTTAGCCCAGCTTTTCGTAAGTCCAATGATTCCCGCCTTAGCTGCAGCATAGTTTGATTGACCAACATTACCATAGGTACCTGAAACAGAGGATGTATTAATCACTTTACCCTTACCACGTTCAATTAAATGTGGTAGGACTGATTGTGTACAATGAAACACACCTGTTAAATTAACATCAATCACTTGTTTAAATTGTTCTGGTGTCATTTTTGATAGCATGGCATCTCTTGTAATCCCAGCATTATTGACTAAAATATCTATTCCACCATACTGATTCATAGCCTCTTCAACCATCTGATCTACACTATCTCGTTCAGCGACATTTACTTGAATAAACGTGACTTCATATCCATCACCGATTAATTCTTGCTCTCGTTTTCTCCCTGTATCCTCATCAAAATCTGCTAGAACGACTTTTGCGCCTTCTTTTGCAAATGTACGTGCCGCCTCTAATCCAATACCATTGGCACTGCCTGTAATTATTGCCACTTTGTCTTGTAAGCGTCCCATTATAATCTCCCTTCCAGAAATGTCTCGATAGTTTCTTTTAATTGATCTAGATCATCAATTAGTGGTGAGTGACCACAGTCTACTAAATTTTTAAATGTAGCCTTATCTCCTAAATCCGCCATAATCTCATTTGTCATGGATTCCGTAACAACTAAATCATTATCGCCTCGCATCACAAGCACTGGCACGTCTATATTGTTAACCTCACCTGTTCCTTCTGTTAGACCATTATGTACATGGCTTATGTTAAAAATGTTTAGAGCTTGGTAGATTTCTGCCAAATTTTGTTGAGTCATCATATCATCTAAATACTCGTCATAGTGCTCCGGAGATGGTTGTTGCTTGGTGTAAATTAAATGATTCCACATCATTTTTAAAAACCCCTTATCTTTTCGGTCATACGCTCCCTGAACAGCGAGGGTCTTACCAGCATCTCGACGGACCTCTTCAAGTGAACTTAATCGATTACTAATATCCGGCATCCCATCAGCTCCTGTTCCAAAGAACGGGTAACCACGTGTTGAACCTGAAGCTAATAGTAAAAGTTTCTCGCAAGGTTGGTCATAAGTAGCACAATATTGTAACGATACAGCGCCTCCCATTGACCAGCCTAATAATGCATATACATCTACTCCAAGTTCATTAATGAATTCTCTAACTGTCTCACTTAAATCTCTAATCGATTCAATTTCATTGTGATAAGTTGATTCACCGAACCCAGGTAAATCGATGGCATAAAGTTTATATTGAGAATCTAGCACATCCATTAATACATCCCAATGCTTAGAAGAAGTCATATTACCATGTATAAGTAAAATGACTTTGTCCCCTCCTTCTCGTTCCCTATAAGCAACTGTTTCTCCATTTGGAAGTGTTACACGAGTCAATTGTACTTCAACCATGTCTATCATCACCCTTTAGATTTTTTACCCCACTGAATAACACTTGCTCCCCATGCGTATCCAATACCTGCACTGACAAAAACAATGATGTCGCCATCTTTGATTTTTCCTTGCTTAATAGCTAATTCGAGTGAGATGATTTGATCCATTTGACCAATATGACCAAAATCTTCTAAGTAAATAGAATGTTCTTGTGAGAGTCCCAATTCATTTAATACATAATTGTGAGCTGAACGTTTCATATGAAGCAAAGCAACATAATCAATATCACGTTCTTGATAATCACTTAGTTTGACCGCATCTCGAATAACTTTTAAAAAGTTATCCATTGACTTTTCTTCTAGACGCTTTTTCATCCCCTCAGGGTCTAAAACATCTAATTGGTAAAGATGGTTCTCTAATACTTCATTCGACATAGGCTGTTTAGTTCCTCCACCTACGACGACAACATCTTTTGAAAAAGATCCGTCTGTAATAATCGTACTTTCAAGCAAGGCATTGTCAGAGTAATCACGTTGCAGAATCATAGCCGCGCCTCCCGCACCCAAATTATACATAAAGCGCGTACGTGGATTCTCGTAATCTATAAAATCAACATTTCGATAACCACCAGCTAAAAGTACTGTCTTAACTCTTGGGTCAGATGCCATCATATCTTTAGCCACTTTCATAGCCATAATTGTTGTCCCGCACCTCAGCTGAACGTCAAACGCCCACGCATTCACACAGCCTAATTGCTCTTGTGTATAGATCCCGGCTGTCCATAATGGATATTCCTTGTATTCTTCACCGATATAAATAACTAAATCGACATCGAGTGGATTCACATCACAGCGTTCAAAAGCCTTTCTAGCTGCTTTAATTCCCATTTCTGCGGTGTGATCGTCTGGTCCTGGTATAGGTTTTCGTTTTATACCTAGCTTGTTTTCTACTATATCATTGGGTATACCCGAACGTTCCGCTAGCTCTTCTGAAGTCATAAAATGCTTTGGAATGTAAGATCCTATTGAGACGATTCCGACCTCACACATATTCGCTGTCACCTCTTTTCAGTTTCATGTTTTTCTACAATTTCCTTCATTGTTTCGAATGCTTCATCTAATTGATCAAAATAAATATCTTTTTGACTTTGTACATGCGTAAGCTTAACTTTCACTTGACTACCTTCTTCGGATAAATGTTGGCATCGGACTACAAATGATGTAATCGGTTCTATTGCCATAACCCTCCTCCTAACTCGCTAACTTATCAGATGTCTTCTGTTTCATTTCCTGCTTTTTATGTTTACGTTTAGCTAACTTGTGCCATAGTGTCCCAACAATTCCAGCAGGGAAGAATATCACAGCTAAAATATAAACAATACCAAACAAGATAATCCAGCGTTCAAAAATCCAATGAACGTCAGATAAATCAGATAAATAGTGATGAGCAAACTCAATAATACCTGCCCCAATAATTGGACCAACTAACGTCCCCACACCACCAATAATGGTCATAAGCAATGCATCCAGGGTCACGTCAATGCCAAACACATTTGTACCAACAAAACGAATGCTAATCGCGTATAATACACCTGCAAAACTTGCTACAACACCTGAAACCACACTAATAATGACCTTATAAGGCATGATTCTAAATCCTAGTGATTCAACACGCCCTTCATTTTCGCGGATGGCAACTAAAATCTTTCCTAAAGGCGATTCTGTTAATCTTCTTAACCCAAAGAAAATTAAGACCATCGAAACTAAACAGAACATGTAAACAACTAAGTTTCTGTGATCTTGAAGTGGGCCAGGTAATTCAGGAATTCTAAATGTAAACCCGTCACTACCTCTTGTAACTGAACGCCATTTTTCAGCTAAAACCAGGAATAAACTTGCTAGGGCCAAGGTTAACATTGCATAATAGTGACTCTTTAATCGTAAGGTCAGTATCCCTGCAAAAAAGGCGACAATTCCTCCCAAAACCAAAGCTAGTAAGATCCCTAAAAAAAGATTCATAAATGTTGACTCTAAAAAGTTAAGTGTTATACCTATACTATAGGCACCGAGCCCAAAGAACATTGCATGACCAAAAGAAACGATACCGGTATAACCGAGCAATAAATCGTAGCTCATCGCAAAGATTCCGAAAGTAAATACCTGTATCATCAAGAATAAAAACCAGCGCTCATCTTTAAAGAACGGAAGCAAAACTAACATAAATGCGACAGCTATATAAATCCAAGTTGATTTTTGTATTGTTTTTATCATTTATTAGACACCCCGCTTACTCTAAACAATCCTTCTGGGCGGAAGATCAGGACAATAAACATTAAAATCATCGTGACAGCCATCGCTAAATCGGAATAGTAATAAGCCATAAACCCATTGGATAACCCCACTAATAAAGCCGCTACTAACGAACCAGGGACACTTCCCATTCCACCAATGATGACCACAATAAAAGCGAAAATACCAAATTCCATTCCCATTTCCGCATAAGCAACACCTGAACTTGGAGCAAATAATGCACCGCCTAGTGCTGCTAAAGCGGAACCAACCATAAATACACCGATAAAGACTAATCTAATGTTAATACCTAAAGCTTGAACCATTTCTTTGTTCATAACGCCTGCTCGAACAATCAAACCAATTTTTGTGAACTTTAGAACTGCCATAATAACTAGGAACAGTAGTAATCCAACAACTATTATAAGTGCTCGATATTTAATAACCGTGACATCCCCAAACTCCCATGAACCATCTAAGTATGGAGGTTTTGAGGCAGCTAAAATATTAGGCCCAAACACTACTTTTATGAGCTCAGATAAAACAAGCATGAAGCCCAGAGTAATTAAAATTTGTTGAATATGATTACCATAAACAGGCTTAATAATTAAGTACTCGGTAATCAGCCCAAGAAGTAGCCCAGCTATGACCGCTGCTAGCATACTTAAAATAAAGCTTTGGGTAATTCCATAAGCCCACACACCCACAAAGGCGCCCCAAGCAAATAACCCGCCGTGAGCAAAATTTAAAACGTCCATCAATCCAAAAATTAGAGTTAAGCCACAGGCAATTAAGAATATTAACATCCCAGTCGCTATACCATTAATGGCCAGGTTTAAAAATAAATCCATTAAGTCTCCCTCCCTCTAGGCAATGCCTAAATACTTCCGTTTTAATTCTTCATCTTCACGTAACGCTGACATATCGCCATGATGAACGGTCATACCATCATCTAAAATGTAAAAACGATCACCTAAACGACTGGCCATATAAAAGTTTTGTTCAACTAAAACGACTGTTGTCTTCTCTTTCATTTTCTCAATCGATTCAATAACTTTCTCAACAATGACGGGTGCCAATCCTTTACTCGGCTCATCAATTAGCAGCAAATCATTTTCATTTACATATGAACGCGCAATGGATAGCATTTGCTTTTGTCCACCGCTTAATTGACCACCTGGCTTTTTCCAAAACTTTTTTAAATCAGGAAACAATTCTAATACCCATTCCATTCGTTCTTTGGTAGCGTCATCTTCTTTACGCATCCCCACACGCATATTCTCTCCGACTGTTAAACCGTAAAAAATTCCCTGGTCTTCTGGAACATAACCAATCCCTTTTTTGGCGATATGGTATGGAGGAAGTTTAGTAATGTCTTCGCCTTTGAATGTCACTGTCCCATTAGAGGCGTTATTTAGACCCATAATCGTTCTTAGTGTAGTCGTTTTCCCTGCACCATTTCGTCCCAAAAGTACAGTTACTTCACCAGGACTCACTTCAAATTCAACATTGTGAAGGATATGGAACTGTTCAATATGTGTGTTAATTTGTTCTAGCTTCAGAAGAGTGTTCGTCATTTTGATTCCCCCCCAATATAGGCTGTCTGAACCGTTTCGTTATCCATGATTTCTTCCGGGTTACCCTGAGCTAATAATTCACCGTTGTATAGAACAATAATCTGATCAGATAATCCTAAAACCATATCCATCTTGTGCTCGATTAAAATAATCGTTCGATTGCCTTCCTTCTTAATATTTTCGATGACTTCCAAAATCGCCGGCACTTCTTCTAACGACATCCCTGCTGTTGGTTCATCTAGTAAAAGGAGTTCAGGATCTAACGCTAATAGCATCGCAATCTCTAATTTTCTTTTTTCTCCATGTGATAGATTTGCAGCTAATGCGTTGGCTCTTTTGCTTAGTAACACCGTATTTAGTATATTAAGAGCTTCCTCAGTAAACTTTTTATAGTACGTAAAATGTCGAATCATCTGAAAGCGGACTTTTTCTCTTGATTGAATGGCTAATCTTACATTTTCTAAGACTGTAATGTTAGGAAAAACATTAGTAATTTGAAAGGATCTACCTATGCCTAATCTAGTGCGTTCTACGGTTGATTTTTTAGTGATATTTTCTCCTTTAAAGAAAACTTTACCTACTGTAGGGTTTAATTGGCCGCTTAGTAAATTGAAAAATGTTGTTTTACCTGCGCCATTAGGTCCAATTACAGATGTAAATAGGTTACGGGGAATACTGACTGATACTTGGTTGACTGCAATATGTCCCCCGAAGGATATTGTTAAATCTTTGGTTTCTATAATAGATTCCATTCATACACCGCCTTTATTTTTTGTGGGGCTGTTAAAGTTTTTTGTTGGTTCGCTCCCCATATTTTTTATAAAAAATTTCGTCCAACAATGCACAATAACAGTCCTTTTATGTAAGTAAAAATGGTAAAGAATGAACTCCGACTTTTGCCGAAGTTCATTCAAATCATATGATATTTTATTGGCCGTTTTTGATTGGTGGTTCTGTTTCTCCTGGTTCCATGACTCGGATTAATTCTGGTACTGGATAATCATACCCATCTTTCTCTACCAGTTTAATCGCATACATAGGCTGAAGTGCTTGGTGATCTTCTTCACGGAATGTCATGGTTCCTTTAGGTGTTTCGAAACTCATACCTTCCATCACCGAAATCAATTCGTTAGCATCTGTACTACCATCAGATTGTTTTAGAGCTTCAACTATTGAGATAGCTGCACTCATACCACCTGGCGTAAATAAGTCAGGAACTTCACCGTCATAACGGGCTTTATGTTCTTCAACTAACCAGTCATTCACTTCATTATCAGGTAATGTGTGGTAGTAAACTGTGAAACCTTCCATGCCAACTAAGTCGTTCATAGTTTTTAGAGCGGCAATATCAGGTGCACCAGTTGAAATTTTAATACCTTTACCTTGAACATCCATGTCTTTTAACTGGTTCCAAGGAGAGTTCGCACCTGCCCAAACAACGTATAAGTAATCTGGATCTGATTCAATAATTTTTTGAATGTGAGGTGTGAAATCCGTAGAATCTTGTGGTGCATATTCTTCGTGAACAATTTCTGCACCTAATTCTTCAGCATAAGGCTTGAATGCTGCAATGCCATCATGACCAAACGCATAGTCAGGAGCTAATGTCGCAATCTTTACGCCTTCATCTGCAATGGCTGCTGCAGCTGCTGCTGAGTCCTGAGATGAGTTACGCGCTGTCCGGAAAATGTATTCATTAAATTCTGCACCTGTGATACTATCTGCAACCGCAGGCTCAACAACCATAATGGTTTCAAACTCTTCTGCTAAACCAGTAACAGCTAACGTATCACCAGAGCTTGATGAACCAACTAAGAAATCTACTTGATCATCTTCTAATAGTTTGAGAGCTTTTTGCGTTGCAACTTCCGGGTTTGTTTCGGTATCTTCATAAATAACTTCGATTGGTCGACCATTAAACTCTCTTGTACCATTTGTTGCATAATCTAATCCTAATTCAAAACCTTTTTGCGTCTGAGCCCCATAAGCTTCTAATACTCCCGATAAAGAAGCTAACACACCAATTTTAATAGGCTCCTTCTCTTCTTCGTTTCCTTCACTTTCTTCTTCATTATTCTCTTCAGTCTCTTCTTGTTGAGGATCACCTGATGGCTCATCTCCACCACTTTCGTTACATGCTGCCAATAACATGACTAGTATAAATAACATAATGAATAGGCCAAATAATTTTTTGGACATCTTACATCCCCCTTAAATTTAATATAATTTTTTTCAAGCTTTGTGCTTGTATTTAAGATAATTGACTAGAGTTACAAACGAGTTACAGATTACCATTTAATGACGGTGGCAGCCCACGTATAGCCAGTTCCTGCTGACAACGTCAACACAATGTCTCCTTTCTTTACTGATAGGTTCATGTAATTCTTAATAAGTTCAATTACGATTATTTGTGACCAACGCATCACGATGAGGCGTGATCACTGCTTCATTTTTTCCAAAAATCAATTGTTTGCACCTTCAGTCCTTCCTTCCGCCCTCCTTTTAAAATTAAGAATTTATAGGTTAATGTAAAACAGTTCAGAAATTTAGTATGTCTAGTTTTGTCGAGGAAGTGGAGTTTCCTTCAAAATCTATATAAGTACTTAAGTGGTTAAAATTGAGTACTTTAGATTGTTACTCAAGATCAATCTAAATTTCTCCACAAAAAAACTACCACAGAACACTGTTCCATGGTAGTGCAGCTGCTATTAAAATTAACATGATAACTGCAGGTATATCTAGGCCAGGCAAAATGTACCCTCCTAATATATACTGTTTACAACATCTTGCCGTCCAAGCTCAAAATACATATTTTGTATATTAATATTCTCTCATCACCAATTCATACATTTCTTTTGTGGTATTCATTGGTTCTATCTTCAATTCTTCTTCCAATACTTCTACACATCTCTGGTACCATTTAATAGCTTGTGGTCGATTATTTTGCTGGTAATAACAATACATTAGCAATCGGTAAGCCTCTTCCCATGTCCGATCTTTAGATATAATTTCCTCGCACCAGTTGATGCACGTATAATAATCTTCCAATCGTACAGATACCTGTGCCAGCTTTTCTGCACCACGTAAAAACAACACTTGAAGTCGTTCACGTTCGTGTATGAGCCAATCTACGGTCCGATGATTCGCTAAATAATCACCATGGTACAGTTTTAAAGCTCTGATTAATAATTCTTTAGATTTTTCAGGGTTCTCTTCTTCTAATCCCGCTTGAATAAATTCCTCAAATTCATTGATATCCAACTCATAACCTGAGTACGTACTTAAACGATAAGCACTGCCTGATCGTTGAATGAAGAAAGATTCCTCGCGCGCTTTTCTGTGTGGTTCAAGTATTTTTAATAATCCATTTAAGGTCACTTTGAAATTTTTATTAGCCGATGACTCATCCAAGTCAGCCCACAGATGTTCAAAAATTTCTTCTTTGGTCATCGTTGTGTGGCGGTAAGTAATTAATAGTTCCAATAATTCCTTAGACTTAACCCGACTCCAATCTGAATCATTAACCGGCTCATTCCCGACAGAAAGTTTGAATTCTCCTAAAGCATTTAACCTGATCGTATAGCCAGGATGTTTTTCTAAATTACCAAATCCTAACTCATGAATCATACGTGTTACATAAGTTTCATAGACTCCTCTTTTCTGCGCCTGATGAAGCAAAGGAGCTATAATTTGCATATTAGTTGGGCCAAAATAAGTTCTCTTTTTCAAGAAAAAATCATAAGAACCCGTCTGAAGCCGTCTAATAAACTCTTCAATTTCACCGTCAAATAGTTCATCATCTTTCATCTCAAAGCCTAAAAAGGCCTTCCAAAACGATACCAACATTAACCCATAATCATCTTCGCATGCTTTAAAGTGATCTCGCGTTTCGTTTAACGTCTTTAGGGCGAAATCGTAACGCTTACAATGGACTGAAGCGACAGAAATACATAGCTTAATAATGGCAGACAACCACAAATCTTGAACTAATTCAGTTTCTTTTAACCCTAACTGACCTGCATGATAAGCTTTTTCGTACTCACCATTAATCCCATATAACATACAAAGCCCCATATACGGTTCAGCTTTCAACCTGGATATATTGAGTTGATCCATTAAAGATAACGCATTCTCATAGCATTGAACGGCTAAATCAGCATCATACCTTTTTAATAATTGGACGGCATGCCCCATTCTCATCCACCCACATGCTTCAATGAAAGCTGATTCATTTTCTATACCTAATTGCAGCCCTCGTTCTGCAAAAATCTTACCTTCTTCTGCATGGCCTAAGAATGATTCAATAATTGATAAAAGTATATCGGTCTCACGATACGATTGAGGCAAGTGTTCTAATTCGTAATTAGGAAAGTTTTCTTTTTTATCAATTAAAAACTGCCTGGCTTGAAACAGTCTTCCGGTCCTTAAATATATTCTTGCTTCTAAATTGGTCTCATCAATAGGTAAATTTAGAGCCTTTGCTTTATCCAACCATAGCTCTGCTTTCTTTGCATAACCTAAATTTAAAAGGTTTTCCCCTAACATGTGATAAAGACGCGCTTTTTCTTCATTTTTTACATCTAACTTTTCCCTATAGTCAATTGCTTTTCTCAAAATATGATCGGCTTGATCAGGCCGAATTGTATCTAAATAAATACGTGCTTTACCTTCATAAGCCATACTTAATACATAGTAATCATTCATGTTATTAGATAAAGAAATTGCTCGATCATAACACTCTTCAGCACTTTCATATTTTGAGCGGTAACGATATATTTCTCCTTGGTCAAACCAAAGGACCTGCTGATGGTCTTTTTTATAATCAGGAATTTGATTTAAATAATATTCTAATCGTTCCAATTTTCCTTCTTGTATCATTTCTCGGCCGTAATCTGCAAGAAGGATAGCTGCCAAGTCATGCTGTTGAATTTTAAGGCGGTGATGTATAGCCTTATCTAAATCGCTATGTTCTTCGTAGTAATAGGCCGCTTCACTATGTAAGTAATAATATTCTTCTGGGTTCGTTTGTTTTAATCGATTTTCTAAAAATGTTTTAAACAATGAATGATATTGGTATTGAGAAAGATCAATTTTTTGGATAAATAAATGTTGATTAAATAAATCTTCGAGCATTTGATATGAACTGTTAAATTTAAGTATATAATCACTGGCTTCAGCAGAAATGGTTTCTAATATGCTTGTCTGTTCTAAAAACTTTTGAATGATCGAAGGTTGCTTTGATAAAATCTCTGTGACCATGTATTGAAATAATTCGTCAAGTGATTGGACTTCTTGTTTTAATAGCTGTTCGAGATTCCCTCCTGTTTTTAACTGCTGAACAAACATGCCACAGGCAATAGGCCAACCTTCAGTTAAATCATGAATTTGTTTAATCCTTTCTTCATCTATATCGATTTCATGAATATCTTGTATTAAATGGCCAACTTCTTCTGTAGTTAATTCTAAATCTTTTTGTGAAATCTCCAGTAAATTCCCTTTTATTTTCAGCTTTGAAATAATACTCCAACGTGGTTTGAAACGCGAAGATAGCACAAAGTGAATACATGATGGTAAATGTTCTAAAAATAGTTGTACGAATTTATTAATATTATGAGACGTCATAAAGTGATGAGCATCATCCAGTACTAAAATAAATTTATCACTGGATTCACCTAATTCGTTGATTATCAACGTGATAAACGTCCATACTTCTTGTTCACGTACAATGTGATTTAGTTGTCCAATTTTTTGTAAAATGTTCTCATCAAAATGAGGATATATTTTTTTAATTGCGTGAACTAATTTTGTTATAAAAGGTACGAAATCAGTATCGTATTCAGTCAGAGAAAGCCATGACACCGGAATTTTACTATATTGTACAAATGAACTTAATCCCACACTTTTGCCGTATCCTGCACTTGAGTAGATTAACGTTACTGGATAGCTCGGAATGAGTTGCAATTTCTTATGTAGTTCAACCCGCTGAACAAATTGGTCTTTTACAACTGGTGGTTTGAACTGTGACTCTAACATAGGAACACTTTGCATCATTACCGGCCTCCTTAATCAGAAAATGTCAAAATATTTTCATTATTATTTTAACATATAGACATTGACCTTCCTATGCAAGTTTAGAATTCATATATAAAGGAAAAATGAAAAAGGAGTTGTTTGGAAAAGTAGCTTAAATCAATATTATGATAAAATATATTAAAGAATAGATTGCTACAAACTCTAAAAGGGGAACTGCTATGCTCTTTGGTTCATTCGAAAATGATGGAATTATATTTCTTATAGCATTTTTATTAATCAGTGGTGTATTAGCCGCTAAATTCTCCAGTCGTATCGGACTACCCTCACTTGTTTTGTTTATACTTGTAGGGATGCTAATCGGAAGCGATGGTTTAGGTTTTATATATTTTGATAATGCAGAAATTGCCCAAACAATCGGTATTCTCGCATTAATCATCATTCTTTTTGAAGGTGGTCTTCAAACGAAGTGGAAAACCGTTCGTTCTGTCGCCATGCCTTCTATTTCACTTGCCACTGCGGGTGTATTAATAACATCACTTTTAACTGGTGTAGCCGTACACTACATATTAGATGTTCAGTGGTATGAAGCTTTATTATTCGGGGCGATTGTAGGTTCTACGGATGCCGCTGCGGTATTTGCGGCTTTAAAGGAAAGAAATATCAAAGCAAAAATGGGTGCGACTTTAGAAGCTGAGTCTGGAACGAACGACCCAATGGCGGTCTTTTTAACTTTAATATTTATTGAACTTGTCTCGCAACCTGATACAAGTCTTTGGATTATGCTCCCTTCTTTCTTTTGGCAAATGGGGATTGGACTAATATTAGGTCTGATTTTAGGTAAAGCAGCATCGTTCTCTATTAACCGAATCAGCTTAGAATCATCTGGTTTATATCCTATTTTTACATTATCTTTTGCTTTAATCACTTATAGTGCCGCATCTTTCCTTGATTCAAGTGGGTTCTTAGCTGTTTATGTGGCTGCTTTAGTGATTGGAAATTCTGAATTAACTTACCGTTATTCGATTTCTCAATTTAACGAGGGATTCGCCTGGATGGCTCAGATCCTGATGTTCGTGATTTTAGGATTACTAGCATTTCCAGACCAAGTTTTTCAGGTTGATATCATTACCAAAGGTTTATTGATTTCATTTGTACTTATTTTTATGGCTCGACCAATCGCTGTCTTTTTATCGTTATTTAAGATGAAATACTCCGTTAAAGAAAAAGTGTTTTTATCTTGGGCTGGTTTACGTGGTGCGGTTCCGATCGTATTAGCAACCTTCCCAATCGTTGCTGGATTAGAAAATGCCTATTTATTTTTCAACGTCATTTTCTTCGTTGTATTAACTTCAGCTCTCGTGCAAGGGTCGTCCATTAATTTTATTGCAACGAAGCTTGGTTTAATGGGGGCTGTAAAAGATACACCACACCATTCTATTGAATTAATTTCAATCGCGAAAGCTAATGCGGAAATGATTCAGTTTCAGGCCAACCGAGATAATGCTGTAGTAGGTAGAAAATTAAAAGATATTGAATTCCCTAAGAGGGTGACGATCAGTGCGATAGTTAGAGGTGATCGATTAATTACTCCTTATGGTGACACGGAGATAAAAGCCGGGGATTTCTTATACATCCTAGTTTCAAGGAAGTATAAAGAAGCTTTAAGAAAAATGTTAAATGAAAAAATCGATGATAATAAAAAAACTAGTCAATAAAATTATTCAATGTATATGTGCTCTCTTATTAAAGGGAGCATTTTTTCCTTCTCACAGAAAATAAGCTGTGAACATGGCGTTCACAGCTTAAACCGTTTTCAAGTTTTCAATTATATTTATACTAGGGGGAAATTAATTAATTTCTACTTTCATTTTTAGCATACCATGCAAATTAACTATTTAATATTACACGTTAATTAAATTATTGTTACACAACCGTAATATTTAGAATATATATAAGGCTAAAGCAATTAGACTCCCTACTATAGCAATTGAATAAATAATGAATAAAGAAGGAACATTTTTCTTTAAAGAGGATGTTTCATATTCCCAAGACCTTTCTAATTCATCTTTTGCGGTTACACCTTCTTGTTCATACTTCTTTATTTTATCATTCTCACTTTTACCAATCAGTATCGTCCCCACTAATGTTGCCACAAATACAAAGCCGATAATAACATAAACTGCCATACTCATAATATCCCCTCCTCCTTTAATTTTACAACAAAGCTTATATTATGAATATCGTTAAGAGCTGTAACAAACAATAAGGTAAATGTTGTTTAAGGAAATGGAGGAAGCATAATGTCGCAAGCAAATATACCAGATGAATCACACTCTTTGTGGAAAGATGAAACATCTATCCCAACTTTTGGACCCTTAACAGAGGACCAAACCGTTGATGTTGCTATTGTTGGTGGCGGAATAACCGGGATAACAGCTGCTTATCTTTTAACACAACAAGGGTTAAATGTCACCTTATTAGAGGCAAGTACTTTACTTAACGGAACGACAGGTCATACAACCGCTAAAATCACTGCGCAGCATGAACTAATTTATGATGAATTGATCAATAATATGGGTTATAACACAGCCCGTATGTATTATGAAGCTAACACCGACGCATTACAGCTGATAGAAGAACTCGTTAAAAACTATCAAATTGATTGTGATTTTGAAAAACAGGATGCTTACCTTTTCTCTACATCAGGTGAGTATAAAAATAAATTAGAAAAAGAATACCAGGCTTATGACAACTTAAATATTAAAGGTAATCTTGAAAAACAAATACCTTTTAATGTCACGATCGAAAACGCATTATCAATGAAAGATCAAGCTCAATTCCACCCTCTAAAATATCTGGCACACTTAGTTGATTTAATTACTAAACAAGGTGGTAAGATTCATGAGCAAACAACAGCTGTCAATGTTGAAGACACGCATGGTGCATCAGTCGTCGTTACACGCGAAGGTTTTAAAGTTAAAGCGAATTATGTTTTAGCGTGTTCCCACTTTCCGTTTTATGAAGGTACTGGACTTTATTCAGCACGAATGTACGCAAGTCGTTCGTATGTCATGGCAGTAAATGCAAATAAACCTTATCCTGGTGGCATGTATTTAAGTGTCGATAAACCTGAGCATTCAATCAGAAAAGCTTATTTGAATGGCGAAGAAATATATTTAATAGGAGGAGAAGACCATAAAACGGGACAAGGTGCTGGAATGATGGAGCACTATAAAGGACTAAGACGATTCTGTAATGACATATTTACAGAAAATAATTATGAAATTCTTCATCGGTGGTCTGCTCAAGATTTAATCACGTTTGACAAAATACCTTATGTGGGTGCCCTGACGAAAAAGAGGCAAAACGTACTTATTGCAACAGGCTACCGTAAATGGGGTATGACTAACGGGACAAATGCTGCTAAATTAATGAGTGATATTGTTTTAGGTAATATGAATCCATACCAAGAATTGTTTGCCCCTTCACGATTTTCTCCTGATCCAAGCCTAAAGAAATTTTTCATGGAGAATATTGATATGGCAAAACATTTAATTAAGGGCAAAATGGAGATCCCAAGGGCAAAGATTGAGGAGCTTGAGCCTGATGAAGGTTCAAAAATTCGCATTGACGGTGAGAAAAAGGGAGCCTATAAAGACAAAGACGGTGAAATCCACATTGTAGATACAACTTGCACACACGCGGGTTGTGAAGTGAATTGGAATGATTCAGAACGTACATGGGACTGTCCATGTCACGGATCACGATTCTCGTATACAGGTGAAGTCCTCGAAGGGCCCGCCGAAAAACCATTACAAAAGCATGACTACCATATGCTTGATAACTTTGACTTAGACGATGAACGATCAGGTTATTAATAAGGAGGAAATGACATGACATTTATTAAAGATTATAAAAATGACCAAAACTTAGAAGTTGATATAAAAAAATTACTCGAACAAGGTGTTTCTGAAGAAGATATTTACGTCCTCACACATGATGACGAACATACTCAGGAAATTGTTGAAGATATCAACGCTAAAACCATCAGCTTAAAGCAAACGAATTTTGAACAAAAAGGTGATGAATTACGAGCAAAACTTGAAGAAGTCGGTGTTTCTGAAGATGGCGCCGAACAGTATGAAGCCATGTTAGACCAAGGTAAATTGTTGTTAATCGTGAGAGGTAATCACGATGTAGAATCTATTTTGAAGTAAATACCTTAAGATAGTCGCACACGCCATAAGGGCTGTGCGACTTATTATTGAAAACTGCTCCATATTTCCGGAGCTTTTTTCCTGGTTTCCGGACAGATTTGAGTGGTATAGCGGGTCGAAGTCTGTCGAAAAAACTTAAATACGACCTTTTTCCGGACAATTTTAACTGTCTTCCGGAGTTTAAGGATAGATTTCCGGACTTATGAAAAAGATTCTCCCCTTAAAGCCAAGCTATTATAAAAGCATGTTTAAACCTGTGTTCACGTGGTAAACAAATACTGTAAAACAAAAACTCAAGGAGTTGATACAGTGCCATTTGTAAGAGAATATATTAACGATGAAAAGCTAATTGAAGATATTCAAAAACTGAAGGATAACGGTATCAATAATAGTGAAGTATACGTATTATCACACGATGACGATCGTACGGATAGAATTGCGAGTAACGCAAAAGCTAACACAATTGGTTTAAGCGAACAAGACATGAAAACATTTTTAAACAACATGTTTAGCAAAAAAGGTGACGAACTAAGAACAAAACTACAGGAAATGGGCTTTAGCAAAGATGAAGCCGAAGAATATGAAGAAGATATGGATGAAGGTAAGGTCCTTTTAATAGTACAAAGTGACCAAGATGTAGATTCGATTTTACATTAATTAAACTCTTTTTTACCTAATCCCCTTAATATATAGAAAGGCTCCCGTTTCGGCGGTGGAGCCTTCTTTTTTGTATTAATGGAATAGATTTAATAAAGTTAGAATTAGAATAACGCATAAAAAAATGACCCCACTGCAAATGCGGTGAGGTCATTTTCGATTAGTAGCACTGGAATGAATCGATTCGGTTCAAATCTACTCCGTAATATACCCAGAAGAATCCAGTCCATCGATAACCAGACACAGATCTTCTACCTACATATGTTGGATAGAACCAAAAGCGTTGGCGATTATCTAGCCAAATATAAGTGTAGCGATATAAACACCTTCTAATTGCTCCAGGATCTACAGCTTGTAAGCTAGGTTGCCCTCCTTGGCCCCCCTGTTGAGGTGTAAAGGATGGTGGTGGCGATTGAGGTGGTCCACCGCCAGGTCCCTGACCCGGAAATCCTGGTCCTCCTTGCCCTGGTGGAAAACCTGGTTGCCCTGGAAAACCCGGCCCTGGTCCTTGACCCGGTGGAAATCCAGGCCCTTGACCCGGAAACCCTGGGCCACCTTGACCTGGCGGAAAACCCGGAAAGCCTCCTTGCTGTTGACCAGGAAATCCAAAAAATTGCCCAAGGAAATTAAATGGAGATTGATCACCATCAGGCTGCCTATGAGGACCTTGATATCCATAAGGACCTTGATTTTGATGTCCATAATGTCCGTTCAATGTTATTCCCCTTTCAAAAAACTTCTTCACATATTCATAGTATGTAAAGCTTCAGAGATTGGGTGTCTGTCCATTCAAACACTATTAAATTAACCATTTTTTTCTAATCATTTTATTGGTATCATATAGCTATGTATAAGGGGGAAATAACATGAAACATAAACTTTTGTGGGTAAGTTTGGTCGTAATTACTTTAAGCACAATCGGTAATTCAATATATTACCAAGCGCAGCAAATTGAAGAACCCATATTTTTAGATCATTATTATACAAAATCAATTGATGGTTCACCATTAAAGTTTTCCTACATAACCAATAAACAGGATACAAGTCGTGTTAGTTATGTCACAATCAATGGACACGACTTCTATTTAGAACAAGACACTTTCTTTTACCAATCAAATAATCAATCAAGAAATGTGTATGAGTACCAGCATCACGCTATAAGGGAGCTCTTTATCACACTTAAAGAAAATCAGCTTCAAGATATCAAGAAGCCTTTTAGGTTCACAGAAATGACCGTACACTTTGCTGATGGTTCCTCTGTTGTAGCTGACATTGGAAAAGTAATATTAAAGGATCGAGAAAATAATACTCAATCAGAAGCAATATTTGAGAACAGGCATTATGGAACTGGTGGTGGTCGAGTAATTATTTCTAAAAACTTTAATAAAAATGCGCAAATACAATCGATTTATTTTCCATTTGAAGAGGCAAGAGACAATATAGAAACCAAACTCAAAACTGAAACAGGTACTACCAAAGAAGAATGGCAAAAAGAAATAGATGAGTCAGATTCTCATCCAGTTTTTCCAATGATAAAAGCTCCTTGGGAAGAAGTTCCCGGTGTAGTTTTCGAAGGTACAACACCTTATCCGATCAATGAGGGCCAGCAATTATATGTGTATACTAAAATCAACGAAAACATCAATAGTATTTACGGTTTAGAGTACTTTTTAGAAGGTACAACCGATGATAAAGAGGAATTTTCGATTCATTTACATATGCATGAAGAACCCTTCTTATCACAAGAACAAATTAATGAATTGATTGAAACAAAGGGGGAAAAACAATAATGAGACACGCGATTTTACAAATGTTTTGGGGATTAATGATAGTATTTTTTGATTTTAGATTTAACTCTTTTGATATATTAATGGACCCTTTAGGTTATATTATCCTTGCAGTAGGTTTAGGTCATTTTGCTACTCTATACAAACCAGCTAAAACCGGTCAAATCATTTCAATTATTTTAATTGTAATGTCCATACCAGAAGTCTTCATCGATACTAATGTTCAACCCTTCATGCTTGGGTTCTGGCACTTTTATTTTTTAGCTGTTAGTATATTAAGTATTGTTCTAACTTATTTCATTTTCTTATTATTAATCGATTTAGCGGACGCTTACAATAATCAAGAGCTTAAAGTCCGATCAGAAAAAACAATGAAAGCATATCTAATCATCATGATTGCTGTTATGTTTTTTAGTACCTTTAGCATCAACTTTAGATCATTGGTCGCATTGTTTATTATATTAGCAATCGTAGGGTTCATAGCACATATTGTGTTCCTGGTGTTACTTTTTAAATTTAGAAACTTAGAGGATAATAATGATGAAAATGAACCGACTCTAAACCATGAAAATAGCACGGAAGGATGAAAGTATTGAATAAAGCAGTTTTTTTAGATAGAGATGGCGTTATTAATGAGGTCAAAAGTAATCGAGTAAAGTTTGTTAATCGAAAAGAAGATTTATACTTTTTAGAAGGTGTAGCTGAAGCTATTAAAAAGTTGAATGAGGCGGGCTTTCATATATTTGTCGTGACGAACCAAGGCGGAGTTGGATTAGGTTACATGACAGAAGAAACACTTGAAGATATTCACCAACATATGGCCAGAGAGTTGGCTAAAGAAGGCGCGAATATTACTGAAATCATGGCATGCACACATTCACCACACGAAAATTGTTATTGTCGAAAACCCGGATCACAAATGTTGTTGGATCTCATCGATGACTATGACGTTGATATTATGAAAAGTTATTTAGTTGGTGACCGTGAGCCGGATATCGAAGCTGGTAATGCTGTGGGAATTAAAAGCTTAATGGTTGTTAATACCCATCCAGAAGCTTATAAATGCTTCAAAAATTTAAGCGAAGCTGTCGAATGGATTTTAGAAGACGAAAAAGCTTGAGGCGACTGCCTTAAGCTTTTTTATTATGCACCGGAGATTAACAAAGGATTCTCCCGATTTTTGTAGAACTATCTACTAATACAGAAATGGGGTTAGCTTATGAATAGAGACAATCAAATTATTAAAATAAATCAAAAAGACATTGAATTCTCAATCCTTGGTGAAGGAGAGCCTATTTTAAATTTGCATGGCGGTCATTCAAATTCAAATGAGGAATTTGGTTATGAATCCTTAATTACTAGTGGCTATCAAATCATCACACCATCTAGACCAGGGTATGGCCGCACTTCAAAAGAATGGAATAACCTCGATCAAGCTTCTCAAGCCTATCAAGCGATAATAAACCACCTCAATCTACATAAGGTACATGTGATTGCTGTTTCAGCGGGTGGCCCAAGTGGGATTCATTTTACATCCACTTACCCAGAACTTGTCCAAAGTTTAACCTTACAAAGTGCTGTAACAAAAACATGGTTAACCCCTAAGAACTTTCTATTCCATATGGCAAAACTTATGTTTAACCCAGTTACTGAAAAATTCACCTGGGCATTAACTCGCCGTATGAATAATTGGTTTCCAAACTTTATGTTTAAACAGATAGCACCTTCATTCACTACTTTAAAAAAGAAAGAATTATATTCACAAATTCTACCTACCGATGTGGATGAAATTAGAAATATGAATAACCGATATCGTTCTAATCACGGATTCATGCTCGATTTGGAATTACCGAATCAGATGAAGCTCGATAACTTACATAATATTAAAGCACCTACACTAATCATACATAGCTCTAATGATGGATCAGTTCCATTAGACCACCCTTTATTCGCACACCAAAATATAACGAACTCAAGATTAGAAACGATCGACACTTGGGGACATTTAATTTGGATTGGTGAAGGTTCAGAGGAAGCCCATCAGTTGCAAGTGGATTTTTTGAAGGAGAACTCATTAAACACTTTAAGTCAAAAAAATTAGGAGGAATATCATGTCATTTGTTGAGCTCGAACGATCTGTTTTCACCTCTTTTGGCAAAGGTGATTTCGAGAAAGTTCATGCCCTTATTTTTAAAGCTGAAACCCTTTATCCTGATAATTTAAATAAAATACTTTTTTGGAAAGCTTGTGTATTTTCTGTTGAAGGCAAGGTCCACCAATCAATCTCTGCACTTAAAGAAGGAATTAATCGAGGAATTTGGTGGAACCCAAATACTTTAATTAATTATCCTGATTTAAAGAAGCTAAAAGAATATGATGATTTTAATACTATAATTAATCATTGCGATACCCTTTTAAAAGAAGCTAAACAACAATCTCAATTCAAAAATTACACATTCGGAAATCCTGAATCAGATACCTCTTTATTAACTTTACATTGGCGTGGTAGTAATGTTGCTAATTTCGCACACCACTGGTTTAATGATGATTTATTAAATAATTATCAATTTTCCTTTCCACAATCATCCCAGGTTCATGGTTATAATTCATTTTGTTGGGATGATCCGGAAATAGCACTCCAAGATACTTTACAAAGTTATAAAAACATTTCACCTTCTAATACTGTTGTCATAGCTGGAGCTTCACAAGGTGGAAAGTTGGCAATTGAATATGCACTTAAGGAAACCATAAACACAAAACACTTTATTGCTGTTGTACCAGCGATAAAGGAATTGGACTCTTTCAAAGAAATACTTAACCAAAACTACACTTCTAATTTAAAAGGGTGGATAATTACAGGAGATCAGGATTATTTTTATGATAAAACTTGTCTTCTAAATGAACTACTCTGTGAGCATAACATTCAGTCTGAATTAATAATAAAAGATGGGTTAGGGCACTATTTCCCTGCCGATTTCAGTCACATGTTAAGTGATGTATTGAAAGAAGTTAACATAAAAAAATGAACAAATAATTTTTACGACCAAAGTCTGAGAAATTTTCAACCTTCTTGCCAATGGATAATATTACCTCCTGCCATATACTATAAGTAGCAAAGGAGGTATTCTTATGTATTTTGATTATCAAGAAGTGTTAGATCAACATAAAAAAGAGATAGATAAAATTAATCGTGAGGCTTGGAAATTTACCAAGAACCCAAAACGATATAAGTTAAACAAGAAAAAAGATTTTTGTTTTAAGCTCGGGAAAAATTGGTGTATTACGGTAAGATATTCTTAACTTTTTATCTTAAGTGAACTCTATTTTCTAGTATTTAACTAAAGTTTCTAGTAAATATTGAATTCTGTCTAGTATTTTTCTTGATTTATCTAGTAAATCTTTAATTCTTTCTAGTATTTAGGTCAATCTGTCTAGTAACGCATATGAAGTTTCTAGTAATTAATAAAATTTTCTAGTAACGAAATGGCTTATTTTAAAAATGAAAACCTCAGTAATTTTTTATACCCTAATTATTTAAAAACACCCGCTCAACTGCTGATTATCAGTTAGCGGGTGCTCCCTCTTTCTACTCTCTCTATTATTTATTTTCCAATGAACATTTGTGTCCAATAAGTTGATCCGTTTGATTCTACGTAGCCAACACCAATATGAGTGAAATTACTGCTTAAGATGTTTTTACGGTGGCCATCACTGTTCATCCAGCCGTTCATGACTTGTTCTGGAGAACGTTGACCCATTGCAATATTTTCACCTGCTGCGCGATAATCAATTCCAAATTGCTTCATCATATTAAATGGTGAACCATAAGTTGGTGATGTGTGACTGAAGTAGTTATTTTTAGCCATGTCACGTGATTTTTCACGTGCAACATCACTTAGTTCTACTGATACTTTTAATGGTTGTAAACCACGCTTTTGTCTCTCTTGGTTTACAAGTTCAACCACTTGTTGTTCAAACGCTTGCAACTCTGATGACTGACTTTGATCCTGTTGAGCTTGTTCTTGTTGTGGTTCTTTCACTTGCTCTTTTGCAGGTTCTTCTTCAGCTGGTTGTTGCACTTGAGGAGTTTCTGTTTGTTCTTTTTGCTGGGGTTGTTCAGCTGTCTCCTCTGTTTCTTTCTCTTTTGTCGGCTCTTTTTGTGGTTCTTCTACCGACTCACTTGGTTGATTATTGAATTGCCCATTATAGAATTGGTTAAATAGTTCATTCCAATCGAATTGGGAATCACCTTGGAACCATAGTGAGAAAGTATGAGTTTGAACATTTTGACTATCATCTTGACTGCTTGCTGCTACTTGTCCAGTAGCTAAGATAATTGACATTACAACTGCCACTAAAACGGCAGTAATTGGTCTTAACATTTTCAAGAGTAAAAACCTCCTTGGATGTCTTGACCCCCTACACGCACATTATAACAACGAATCAATAGATTTTAAGTGTTAATATATACCAACAACTATAAAACAAAAAAATTCCCTCTAATTTTAAGAGGGATTATAATCATTTATTCTACTGTATCACTTGTCAGATTTGTGTATACAACTAGTCTGTCAGTGTATCCAGACTCACGATCGAATGGTCCTGTACATGTAATTAAGTTCATTGATTTGCCATTTGTTGGACCAAAAATTTCATTAATGGGAGCATCTTCAGCTGGATAAGACACTATTTTCTCCACTGTAAAAGTAAGTGCTTTACCCCCTTTTCCATAAATAAATATTTGATCGCCAACGCTCAATTTTTTTAAATTATAAAAAACACCTGGTCCACTCACACCATCTACATGTCCTGCAATAACAGCATTACCAACATCTCCTGGTAAGGTTCCTGGTTCAAACCATCCAACTTCCATAATATTATCAGGAACTTTCATTCCACCTGTTTCGGTAAGGCCAACAGGGTTTATCTGGGCTTTTATATTAATTGCTGGAATTTCTACTGTATTTGGAACAATCCCTTTTTTATCACTTTTGGGATTGGTTGATGTCTTGACAATTTCTAATTCACTTTCCAATATATCATCAGATTGAACATTTGATTGATGATGAAGGTTTTGTATTTCCGTTTGATTTGATGAAGTCTCAATTGAAGAAATCACCTCGGTCTCTTGAAAAGAGTGATTCAATAAAGTAAATGCAATCACAAATACAAGGAGACCCAGGCTTATAGAATAAAATATACTTTTCATAATTATGCTTCCGAACGTCTACGGAACAATACAAAACCAACACCCATCGCAATTACACCTAAAATTGATGCATACAATAATGCATTATTACCTGAATCTGCAGTTCCACCAAATCCTGTTTCAGGCATTGAAGAAGGCATAGAATCATCTTCCTCTGAATCAGTCGTATCTGAGTTGGTTGTGTCGGAATCATCAGAATCTGATTTACTCTTATCTGAACTGCTTTCAGAATCACTCGTCTCTGATTCATTCGTATCTGAATCGCTTCCAGATTTACTAGTATCAGAGTCATTTGAATTAGTAATTGCTACTGTATTTTCCAATATAATGACTTCTGGGTTTGCTACCGTACCTACAGCAAAAGCACTGTAAACCTTACCGGATTCAAGCATCGTACCCGAAAGGTCAATTAATTGTGTTGGTGTTCCACTGTTTGTACGAATTTCTAAATCATATGTTCCTTCTTCAACTTCATTATAATCAGTAACCATTGAGAACTCGGCACCCGAAAATAAGGCGTCTCCTTCAACCATGGCAACATCAACAGCAGGGGCATTTGGAATTAAATTACCCACACGTACTTTTGCCATCCCTTCGCTAACAGTCATTTCATCCTGAAGCGCTTTCAGTTCTAAATTATCTACATTATTAATAGTCGCTAATGTATAAGCCATTCCAGCTTCTACTGTTAGATTGGTTGAGATTACCGGATCTTGTTCACCCATTGTCCCAGCAGCATAAATTTCTACCATATGTTCACCAGCAGACAACTCCATATAATCTGTTGCAGATTTGAATCCTGCTCCTTCAACTACTACATTTCCATCGACATACACATCGACTGCAGGCGCATCAGGTGAAGCATGCAATACACGCACCATCGCCATGTCTCCCTCGGAATGATCGTCAGCAAATGTTACAGGAGCAAACATTCCTACCACTAAAACAATTGCAGCTAATGACATTAAAAACTTCTTCACTTTTCCATCTCCCTTAAGTATACAATATTAATCCTGAAACTACCTTCTATAGTCATTACCCCTTGTTCTAATAAATTAAACAAAATATTATAAATTTTTATACAAAAATAGAATTCAACCACAATACAGCCATATTAAAAACGATACAACAATATAAAATTAAATAACCCAGAAATTAAACGAAATCTATACATAACATAAGCATGTATTAATAACCAAAATCATTATATGAATAATAAAAAAATTTTTATCTGCATATTTATTTACAAAAGGGTGGTGTTAAAAAAGTGAATTGTTAATTTGTTACTGTTCGTGCTTAAGCGATAAAACAAACTGGAGGTGTGATGCATGGTGAATGAACACCTGGATTTAAGTCAAAAACAACGAGAATATTGGAAGAGGAATACTCGTATTATTTGTACCCTTCTGATCATTTGGGCTTCCGTTTCACTAGTTGCAGCCATTATTCTAGCAATACCTTTTAGCCAAGTTCAATTCTTTGGTATACCTCTTTCTTTTTGGTTTGCACAACAAGGATCGATACTGACGTTCTTAGTTTTAATATTCTACTATGCTAAAAAAATGGACAAACTCGACGAGGAGTATGACGTCCAAGAAGTTATTCTTACTGAAGAAGAGGGGGAATCTAAATGAGTGTAGAAGCCCTCACACTAACGCTAGTTGTCATTACTTTTCTAATCTACATCTATATCGGTTGGCGATCTAAAGTTAAGGATACGAGTAATTTCTTTGTTGCCGGTAATGAGATTCCTGCTGTAGCTAACGGTGCTGCTATTGCAGCCGATTGGATGTCAGCTGCATCATTTATTTCTATGGCAGGGTTAATTTCTTTCTTAGGTTATGATGGAACCATTTACCTTATGGGATGGACAGGCGGTTATGTATTACTTGCCTTATTGCTTGCGCCTTACTTAAGAAAATTTGGTCGATATACTGTGCCTGACTTTATCGGAGACCGATATTATTCGAATGCAGCTCGCGCGGTCGCAGCTGTCGCAACCATATTCATTTCTTTAACGTATGTTGCCGGGCAAATGCGCGGGGTAGGTATTGTGTTCAGTCGCTATTTACAAGTTGACATAGTCATTGGAGTCTTAATTGGTATGGCTATTGTTGCATTCTTTGCCGTACTAGGTGGTATGAAAGGGATTACTTGGACACAAGTTATACAATACTCAATATTAATCGTAGCATTTATTATTCCCGCAGCAGCTATTTCACTAAAACTTACAGGAAATCCAATTCCTCAACTGTCATTAACATTTAGCGATATCGCACAAAAATTAAGTATCCTGCAAGTAGAGCTCGGTATGACAGAATATCTAGCACCATTTACTGATTTATCTGCTATTAATGTTTTCTGTGTGACGCTGGCCTTAATGATCGGTACGGCCGGTTTACCACACGTCATCATACGATTCTATACAGTTAAAAGTGTACGTGCAGCTCGTTGGTCAGCTGGATGGGCTCTATTATTCATAGCGCTGCTTTATACAACAGCACCAGCGATTGGTGTTTTTGCTAAGTACAACTTAATTACAAGCCTTAATGATACACCAATTGAACAAGCAGAAAGCTATAATTGGGCTTCCAAGTGGGAAGAAACAGGTCTACTTCAACTTGATGATGCCAACGGTGACGGAGTATTAACCTTCACTAACGGTGCAGACAATGAAGTCGTCATTGACCCAGATATCATCGTACTATCAACGCCAGAGGTCGCAAATCTAGCACCTATTGTCATCGCACTAGTAGCAGCTGGTGGTTTAGCAGCCGCCCTTTCCACCGCATCAGGTTTACTACTCGCCATGTCTAGTGCGGTTTCCCACGATTTATATTACCGAATATTTAGACCTGATGCCGATGAAAAACAGCGATTAAAAGTTGGACGACTCATGATTTTCTTAGCTGTTATGATCGCTGGATACTTTGGTATTAATCCACCTGGTTTTGTTGGTGAAGTGGTAGCATTCGCGTTCGGTTTAGCCGCCGCCAGCTTATTCCCTGCTATTCTACTTGGAATATTCGATAAACGAATGAACCGAGAAGGTGCCATTTGGGGGATAACAACCGGACTTGCCTTTACGGTGGTAATGATTGCATTAATGAGATCTGTTCCTGTGTTCGGTACTGAAGCTCCAATCATCGAAAGCTTCTTCGGAATAAACGCACAAGGAATTGGGGTCATTGGTGCATTAATTAACTTTATAGTATCCTTTATCGTTTCAAGACGTACACCTGCACCGCCAGAAGAAATCCAGCAAATGGTCGAGGATATACGAGTGCCGAGAGTTTCAGAAAAATAATTTGTTTTGTAAGGGAGGGTCTCCCTCCCTTAATTCTAAAAATCAATAACTCTAGTAAAAGGAGTGAAAATATGACAACGCTATTTGCAATAATCACTGCTTTACTCTATGTTTTTCAGCGATATTTGGATTATCGTGTATTGAAAAAAGTGTTCGGTATCGCTTTATTCTTACAAATCTTCTATATTCTTGGTCACTACATGGGAGGATGGCCTTTTCCTACGCCAACAGCCATGATTCAAATAATAATCGTAAGTGCTTTAGGTGTGGCTTTAGGCGTTATTTTTTCTCGAATATGGCCTATTCCTCAGCACAAAGGTTTTGAACGGATATTTAGAACCTTTCTAATCATGGTCCCCTCTCTTGGATTAGGTATTGGGTTGCAAATCATATTACAAGGTGCACAAGCTACTCAAGCCATTTATCTGATGTTTGCACTTGCTGCGTGGATCGGTTCAGGACACTTTATAAGAACTGAAGAGAAAAAGGTAGAGAAACCAATCGGCTCTTTATTTAGTAGAATAAAAGTTAAAACATAAACTGGCAAATCAAATTTATTGATTTGCTTTTTTATTTATATGACTCTAGCAATTATTAAAGAAAACCTTTATAGTAAAATACAAATCATATGGGAGGTAATTTTAATGATAGCCATTACAAATGTTACAGGTTTTGATGGATTTGGTGGCAAACTGAAAGATGCTACCGTTCTCATGAATCAAGGTAAGATTGAACGAATCGGAACAGATATCGATCTTCCAAATGATATCGAAGTTATTGATGCTAAAGGAAAAGTCGTTACACCAGGATTAATTGATGTACATACACACCTTGGGGTTTTTGAAGAAGGAAAAGGTCCATCTGGTCATGATTTTAATGAAATTAGTGATGCGGCAACACCACACATTCGAGCACTCGATGGAGTTAATCCTTTTGACCGCGGTTTTAAAGACGCCATTAAAGGTGGGGTAACGACCGTTCAAACTTTACCAGGAAGCGCCAATGTCATCGGAGGCGAAATGGTCACGATTAAAACACATGGCACTGTAGTTGATGAAATGGTTCTTAGAGAGCCTTCGGGTTTAAAAGCTGCCACTGGTGAAAACCCTAAACGTGTACATGGTGGTAAAGGAAAGATGCCTACTACCAGAATGGGAGTCGCTGGCGTTCTTCGTCAAAAATTAATAGAAGCACAAAATTACTTAGAAGCACGAGAAAAAGGCGAAAAACAACGTAATATTGAACTTGAAAACATCGGAAAAGTATTAACACATGAAATTCCGTTAAGAGTGCATGCGCACCGAGCAGAAGATATCACAACTGTTTTACGTATCAAAAAAGAATTCGGCATTGATGTATCGATTGAGCATTGTACAGAAGGTCATCTCATCCCTGAGTACATCGCTAAACATGATGTGAGCGTGGCTGTCGGTCCAACCATGGGCTCAAGATCAAAAGTAGAATTAGAGAATAAAGGTTGGCACACTCTTCCTGTGTTAGATGAGCACGGGATTGAATTTGCGATTACAACTGACCACCCTGTTATTGAAATTGGATTATTGATGGCCAGTGCTATTATGAGTGTAAAGAATGGCTTAACTGAAGAAACAGCACTAAAAGCTCTAACCATTAATGCAGCGAAGCATTTAGGAATTGAAGACCGTGTAGGTTCAATTGAGGAAGGAAAAGATGCAGACCTCGTTATTTGGAGTGGGGATCCATTTGATTTAAGAAACAGTGTTGAACGAACATTTATAAATGGAAAAGAAGTTTATTCATCATAATTCGTTTAAGGATTTGTCTCCCCCGACAAATCCTTTTTATTTTATACGAACTTTAAATGTTCGTTCTTCTTCTTTTGATTTTTCTTTACTTGTTTTATCTTCTTTTAAAATATCTCTAATTTCTGTTAATACTTCCTGGTTCGGGTGTGGCGCTTCTTTTAGCGGAACACTTTCCCCGCCTCTTAAATAATTGAACAGCTTTATAAAAAGGTAGATTGAAAAAGAAATGACAAAAAAATCAACTGCCGCTTGCATAAATGCTCCATATCTTATGACTACTCCATCAATATTAACCACAAGGAACTTAAAGCTTGTCCCACCAGCTATAACACCAATCACAGGCATAAGGATGTCATTGACTAAGGAATCTACTATTTTACTAAATGCTGTACCAACGACAACGGCAATGGCAAGCTCAAATACATTTCCGCGTAGAGCAAACTGTTTAAATTCATTCCACATAACATCAATCCTTGTACAGTGCTATTAGTACATTTTATTCAAAACATAATAACTTATTAGTAGATTGACCTATGTAAATTAAGAAGTTTTCTTATTTTGATTAAGAAAAATATTATAGTAAATAAAATCAGTGCCACAGCTTCAAGCGATAAGATATACCATGGATATGGCCCCAAAAAGTCTATCACACTTGCATTGCTAGGTTTTCTGGATAAAAACATATAATTAGAACCAATCCATTGATTAATCATAAAAACAAATAAAGCAATTAAATTTAATACCACAAACGAACGTATGACTGATTTGAAGGTTGGCTTGAATTGTTCTACCCAAAGCATATAAAAGCAAGATAAAACAATAGCTATATGAGCTATAAAAAATTGAAAGAATCTAAGATGAGGATATCCGAAAAATAACTCAGGTGTAATGATGGCAATTAAAGCGCCGGTCATACTAATAAAGAACGCTACTTCAAACGCTCGATAATTTTTCGTTATTAACATGAACGTACAAAGATAAAGGGATATTGAACAGAGTTGTAGAGGCAAGTTTAAATTGACATCCCACCGGTCATTAATGATAAACCATGAGTGGAATGAAACCTCACTTAGTATTAAGGTGATGATTAGAACATTTCTAATCAGTGTAGCATGATTTTTTCTTATCCTGTTTTTAAAAAAATACAAAACAAAAATCAAACTAATAGAAATCGCCAACATTAACATATGCGACACCGAAAACAGTTCAAACGGATACGATTCACGCTCAACTCCGAAAAGCTCCCCCATTCTCTCCACTCCCCATAATACTTTTCACTATCATATTATAATAACTTTTACCTGTCATCAGTCCCCCGTTTAATTTGTAGTCTCTGGTAAATAATTTCAAAAAGAGACAATAGAATAACAAAATAAAACATCCCACTAGTTAAAGACACACCAGGGGTATCATCTGTACCGATCAATGTGAATATCAAGACCAATACAAGCACTACAATCGAGCTTAAAATTTGCCAGTTCATAATTTCCTTAAGAGAAACATCTTTATATTTTTTATAATTTAAGCTATAAATAATGACACCAGCAAACACCCAGGCTAAAAGGTTGTGTGGTATTCCGGACACAAAATGGTCTAGAAATAAAAGGACTGCAATTAAAACAATGATTATATAGTCGTTTACTTTTAAATTCATGTACTCATCCTCCTTATATAATAAAACCGAACCACTAAGTGATTCGGCATTATTTATTTCCCTATAAACATCTGTGTCCAGTAATAGGTACCGTTGTCTTGCACCAATCCTACACCAATGTGAGTGAATTTCTCTTGTAAGATATTAGCTCTGTGCCCATCACTATTCATCCAGCCATCCATTACTTGTTCAGGGGTTCGCTGGCCCATTGCGATGTTTTCACCAGCAGACCAGTAGTGAACACCGAATTCAGTCATCATTTCGAATGGTGAACCATACGTTGGCGACTCATGGCTGAAGTAATTATTTTTTGCCATGTCTTGCGATTTCGCTCGAGCTACATGACTGACATCTACAGAAAATTCAAGCGGCTCTAATCCCTCTTTTGCTCGTTCCTCATTAACCAGCTCATGTACACGGCGTTCAAATGAATGGACTTGATTGTCGTCTCGTTTATCATTTTGTTCAGTGACCGACTCTTGATACGTTGGAATGACAACCGACCCTTCTTCACCATTTTCTAAGTAGTTGGATAACATCATTGCTGCCTGACTAAGCCCCTTAATAGCCTTATCAGTCACTTCCACCCAATCAACACTTGTGATTAAATGTTCTGCCCGATCAACTGCTACTTCAAAACTTGAAGTTTCTTGAGCCGATTTTACCCCTTCTCCGTTTGCATTATTAAACATGGAATCAGGTAATGCATTTATGATAAAGCCGAATAATAAAATAACTATGACATATTTAATTAATTTAAACACTCTTATGCCTCCTTGAGCGGGTGCATCTCTTATGTTGTTATTCCCATTATAATCCCGGTCATAATCATTTTAAACAAAAACAAATTGAAATAAACGTCTTTTGCCTACACCAAATTCCTAAATATGACAAAAGTATCGATTATTTGGTCCATTTAGAAGGTATTTTTCCAAAAATCGAGAAAAGGTAATTAATAAAGATTTTTTAAGAAGGTGATATCAATGCCGAATGTATGGACTCATATTTTGTTTTGTGAAGATGTTATGGAATACATTGAGATAAGTGATCGAATTCGAGAAAACGAAGCCTACCTTAATTTAGGTGCTCAAGGTCCTGACCCTTTCTTTTATCATAACCCTTGGCCATGGACGAAGCATTCCAACATTAATGATTTAGGGTTAATCATGCACAAGCGTAAGTGTGGCGTAGTTTTAAGAGATATGATTGAGGGAGCTAAAGCAGGTACAGACGAAGCAAAAGCATACACTCTTGGTTTTATCACACATCATATATTAGATCGAGTGACCCATCCATACATACATTACAAAGCAGGATATAAAGGTTATGATCACCAGAAGTTAGAGACCATTATTGATACATTGATGATGTGGACATTTAGAAATATGAAAACATGGGAGAATCCTGTTAATCGACAAATTGATTTAGGACCTGAAGCAAATCCTTATCTATCTGTTATGATGGAAAAAATCATTCAAGAACACTTTGGTGATGATGTGAACTTTGAAGAAGGATTCTTTAATCAATCTTACCGTGATATGAAATTAGTTTTGAGAATTGTTTATGACCCACATGGATGGAAAACTAAATATTTATCAAAAATAATCCCACCTATTTCACATCGGCCAATTACAGAGATTACTGATTTCTTAAATGAGAGAAACGATGTATGGCATCACTCAGCAACACAAGAGCCAAGCACTGATAGTTTCATAGATTTATATAAGCACGCCCGTGAAGAAGCTGTTTCATTAGTGTCTGCCATTATACAATATTGGAATACATCTTTAGATGAAGATCGTTATACAATGTTAGACCTTCTTGGAGATGTATCTTATGATACCGGTAGACCACTTAGTGAAGGCTTTGAAAATAAATACGCTGAACCAGTTGTATAAGAGTGAATTAGACCAGTTGTGATTAAAATATCATAACTGGTTTGTTTTATAAAAGAAGGATTGAACATGTGATTTAACGGATACGTATTTAAATCTGGCGGATAGGAACTCCAATCTCGCGGATAGACATTGCCATTTAGCGGATAGCCCCTCTAATCTAGCGGATAGGTAGTGCAACTTAGCGGATTGTGAACTTCTGTCAATAAAATGGACATTTTTCACCCTTAGTTTGGCGAACCTATTTTTCTTCCGCACGACGTTGAAAACGTCGCTTGGAGGCCCTGCCATGAAACAATCGTTTT
>NZ_SOPW01000025.1 GCF_004402015.1 Filobacillus milosensis | reverse complement strand
CTCCAGATGAGATAAAGGCTATGTTTGGTCCATCTGAGACCGGAATCATCAGAGAAAATCTTATGGATTCAAATTATGATAAAGCAATTGAATTATATTATGAGAAGTATAGTGAAAAACACCAAGAACTTGTTCTTGAGAGTGAGGAGGTTAACAAATTACTCCTGTTTTTAAAAAGAGAAGGCTATAAATTGGGGATTGTAACAGGAAAAGCTAGCAGAAGTTTGCTTATCTCTTTGGATTGCCTTAATATGAAAGACTTACTTGATGTGATAATCACTGGTGATGATGTTTCTATACCAAAACCTCATCCAGAAGGATTGAACAAGGCATTGGCACAGCTTAACATAAAAAACACTGATGCTATTTTTTTAGGAGATAGTGACGCTGACATTTTGGCTGGTAAACAAGCTAACGTACATACTATCGGAGTACAGTGGTTGCCAAATTATCAGGCATTAGAGTTTGGTGTTCAACCAGATCAAATGTTTAGTAACATACATGAATTCATACAAGCGATAAAAAATTAAAGGTGTGAACAACCGTGAAGGTATGTAAACAAATTAGTCTGTGGAAAATAATTCATTTCGTAAGTTTCTTAATTGGTATTTAGATGTTTGGAGAAACTCATCATTAACAGATTTGAAAGGTATAATATCCAAGGATTATAAAGCAAGAGAGATTTCAGATGGCGAGTTAGTAGACTTTGGTTATGAAGAGGCGATTATGGGCTGGGAACAAGGGTTTAATTTCGCAAAAGAAAAAGAGAATGAATGGGATTTAAATGAAGTATCAATAGTTCCTTTACGACAAAATGAAGTTATGGCTATCTTGTCTGCTACATTAGTGATTGGGGGAGAGAAGTTAGAGGAAGTAAGCTTATTTTTTCAAACGTTTAAAAAGAATGAAAATAGTGATTGGAAATTAATAAGAAGTTACATAGAAACAGGAGTTCCTAGTGAAAATTTGAACAAAATACAATTCAACTAACGTGAGTATATCTTTAAATCAAGACTTACACAATCTGGGGCAATAGTTGAATTAGAACTTTGTTTCCTTGTCTACTATGGCGGTTAATTAGTTTAATAATATATTGAGTTTTTAATTTACGGATGTTAAGATATATAAAATTAAATATTCAAATGCTATGAAGAGAAGAGTAGATGAAATTAATTCGTAACAGAGAGCTCCAGTAGCTGAAAAGGAGCATGAGTTATTTTATTGAACCAAGTCTCAGAGCATCACGTTGGATTTAAAAATGATGGCGTGACGGGAGCTCCTGTTATAGAGCTAAAGTATAAGCAAAAGTAATTTTTTGCCGTACTTGAAGAGGTTGATATGGTGACATATTAACAAACTGGGGTGGCATCGCGATTATAAAATTTCTAAATCTCGCCCCCAAGGCATAGGTCTTGGGGGTGGGATTTTTTTGTTGTTCAAAATTAATTAAACAGAAAAGCTAGTCTATGTATTAGTATAATTGGAGGCGAGAATTACATGAGTTTAAAGAACAAAAACGTATCTTGGAAATATCCATCAATTTTATTACTAGGTATTGGTGTCTCTAATGTGGGGGAATGGATTTACTTTATTGCTCTTAATTTAATCGTATTGGATATGACTGGCTCACCAATTGCTGTATCTGCACTGTATATTATTAAACCCTTAGCTACTTTATTTACAAATTTCTGGGCTGGCAGTCTTATTGATCGTTTAAATAAACGAAGACTAATGATTTTTCTTGATATGGCACGGTCTTTATTTATAGTTTTATTACCTATCATGCCATCCATATTTCTAATTTATATAGTTGTGTTTATCATAAACATGGGAAGTTCAATGTTTGATCCAGCTTCTATGACTTATATCACAAAACTGATACCCGCAAAAGAAAGAAAACGATTTAATTCACTCCATAGCTTAGTTACTTCAGGAGCATTCTTTATTGGTCCAGCTATTGCAGGATTATTGTTTTTGATTGGTAATCCAACCTTTGCAATTTATACAAATGCAATAGCATTATTTATTTCAGGACTGATAACCTGTTTAATGCCTGATTTGGAAAAGAAATTGATTACAACTTCTTCAGTAAGACAAAGTTTTTCATTCAAGCTATTAAGAAAAGATTGGGATGTTGTGGTGAATTTCAGCCGTAAAAAAACTTATATCATGCTAGTTTATTTCTTGTTTAGTTTTGTGATGGTTGTAATGGCAAGTGCTATTGATTCACTTGAAGCAGCTTTTGCTAAAGAAGTTTTATCATTGTCGAATAGCAAGTATGGATTATTGGTATCCATTGCAGGCGCAGGGATCGTGGTAGGCGCTGTTATAAATTCATTATTGGTACATAAGGTAACAATTTCTTTATTAATTGGCTTAGGCACGGTATTAGTTTCATTCGGTTATATTATTTATGCTTTCTCGAACACATTCCTTGTTGCTGGGATAGGATTTTTTGTTCTTGCATTTTTTATCTCCTTTGCCAATACAGGGTATCTCACGTTTTACCAAAATAATATACCTATTAACATGATGGGACGAGTTGGAAGTATTTATAGTTTAATTGAAGCGATATTAATCATTATAGTAACAAGTATTGTGGGACTTGCTGCTCAAGTTATTTCAATTCAAATGACAGTAATTATTGGTGTATTAGTAATGGTGTTACTGTCATTCACCTTATTGATAGTAAGTTTATATCCTTCTAAAAGAGAACTATATCAAGTTAGTTCTTCAGATACGGACACTCTTGTAGAAGACTTAATATGACAAAATCTTCTTCATAAATAGGGAGCAATAGTTATAAGGCGGTCAACAAAATTAATCGTCTTTTTAATTTTGTCTAATAAATTATTGGAATATTATGTTAACATAGGTTTAGAAGATCTTGAGCTAATGGGGCAGGATAGTTGAAGAAAGGTAGATAATAGAACTAGCTTTATATAGGGGGGAAAGCAATGGATACAACACAACAAAATAGCAATGCATGGGATAAGAAGGTAGAAGAAGGTTCCAGATACACTAAATCTGTAAGTAGTGAGGTTATAGAAAAAAGTAAATCTGGTGAGTGGGAAATCACTGTAACCACTGTAAAACCAGTACCAAGAAATTGGTTTCCTAATTCCTTAGAGGGATTACATATCCTTTGTTTAGCATCAGGCGGAGGACAACAAGCGCCAGTTCTGGCTGCGGCAGGAGCAAATGTAACGGTTACGGATATTTCTAAAAAGCAATTAGAACAAGATGAAAAAGTAGCTAAACGTGAAGGATTGGCTTTAACAACTGTTCAAGGTGATATGTCCGATCTGAGGGACTTTGATGATGAAAGTTTTGATATGGTCGTCAATCCAGTTTCAAACTTGTTTGTAAAAGATGTTCCTCTTGTATATAAGGAGATATCTAGAGTATTAAAAGACAAAGGTATTTTAATCGTGGGTTTCACTAATCCTTTATTATGGATTTTTGATGACAATCAAGAAAGAAAAGGGGTACTTGATGTGAAACACTCCATTCCTTCTTCGACATTGGATTACTTACCTGAGAAGGAAGTGCAGGATTACATTGATTCTAATCAAACCATCGAATACGCCCACACGCTAGAAGACCAAATTCAAGGTCAGATGGATGCTGGTTTTGTCTTGACAGGATTTTATGAGGATGATTTTGGCGGAACAAGAATATTAGACAGGCATATCAAAACCTTTATGGCTACCAGAGCTATAAAGATAAAGGTAGATTAAAAAACATTTTTTCATTAACGGGGGCTTTAGTTTAACAAGGAAGTCCACTTCTTGAGCCTATGTATGGGCTGTTGAGCTTATTTTATAGGGGGGTTATTAAATGAGATTAATTGTTGGGACAATGGTAAGCTTTTATATCCTGATTTTTTGGATTTTTCCTATAATCTATCGATATTTTCCCGGTGATGGAGTAGCCGAATCGTATTTACACCCTATTTATATGGGAATGATTTTACTCGCTGGGTTAGTTGTTGCTTGTACAAAAATTGTATTAGAAAAAATAAGTGAATTAAATGAAATGAAGAAGGAAAGAACGTCTGAAGAATAACTTTGTTCAACTAATTGGGGGCAATAGTTGAATAAGGTTGTGAGAAGAATATGCTTTAAGGGGTGATATTTTGTATAAAAAGGTATTATACTTTATTTTTATTTTCTTCGGCATGGTTGGATTACTTTATCTTATGAATGATACATTTTGGTATGTAAATCTCCATCTTAATGCGAGTGAGAATCCATACTTCGTATTACTTAAAATGAGTCTTTGGGGATTTTTGTTTGGAGTCTTTATAGAATGGAGATCTCTAAAGGATGTATTAATCGGTAATATACGTATTAATTGGTTGATAGCACCAGCTGCTATATTAATAGTTATCGGATTTATTCCCATAATTAAATGGGTTCAGTGGTTTGGAGTCGGGACTCCATTTTATATCGAAATGTTGAGTTTGCCTGAAATAAACGTTGTTATAAATATAGCATCAGGAATCCTTTTAGTAAGAGGGTTAAGTGGAAACTAAATGTTATTAAAGTAACGGGGATAAGAGTTGAAAAGCTAACTAAATGTAAAAAATATAATTTCTACAATTTAATATTTCAGTGCTGGGGGTTTTTACATGAATCGTTATCAAAAAATATCATTAATTATTTTAATAGGTAGTCCATTGTTGTTCTTGATTATTTCAATTATTACTGGGCAATGGGGGTTCTTGTTATGGAGCTTGTCAACTATTGCAATCGCATTAACAATATGGAAAGCAGGCTCAACCCCAAAGACGAAATTGTAAAATAATTTGTGAAGAGTTGTTCTTAAAGTAAATGGGGGCGTTAATTCAAGAAGTATTAACGCTCCCTTTTCTAATATATTAAACAAATGAGAAACAGCCATGGAACTATAAGTCGATATTAAATATTTTAGGTATGTGTTCTTCTCCTAAAGTTGTAATTTTAATAGCTCGTGTGTTTGGGAGTCGTTTTATCCATCCAAACTCTAATATTTTTTCAAATATAGCATTGCCTAGCGCTCCTCCCATATGATGTTTCCTTTCACTCCAGTCTAAGCATTTATGTGAAAATGAACGCCGTTTCTTTTTTAATTCGTAAATGTTTATTTGTAATGTAGCCAAAAATTCTATTCCTTCATTTGTCACTTCATATTTATCATTTTCTTTAACTAGAACCCCCTTTTTTTCTAATGCCGATACTAACTTTACTCCAAGGTTACCTGCTAAATGATCATAACAAGTCCTCGCTGAGCGTAGAGCTTTATCTCTAGGTGATTTCTTTAATGAACGAACCTCAAATTGGGGGGCTATAGACAAAAAAGTTTCTAATACACTAGCAACCCCTGGATCCTTTATTCCGAAATATTTGTGTCTACCCTGCTTCTCAACTTTGATAATTTGAGCTTCAGTCATTTTTTTGAGATGAAAAGTAGCTGTTTGGGGTTTGATTCCAGCCATATAAGCCAACTCACTTGCTGAATGGAATCTTCCATCTAGCATAATAAAAATCATCTTAGATCTTGTTTTATCACTTATTATGGCTGCTACTAGTGCCATATTCGGATTAACATCCATAAAATTACCTCCAAAAACATTCATACTTCGATAATAATGGAAATATCTACGTGATACAATACAAATTAATTCAACAAAGGAGGATTTATCAATGATTAATTCAAGTAACAAACTAAAAACAAAGCTAGTTAAACCTAAAATTCTCTATTATGGCACCCCTGTAGTTTTACTCACAACATTAAATGAAGATGAGAGTGTGAATATTAGCCCAATATCATCTTCGTGGGGGTTAGGCAATTGTATTGTTCTGGGATTAGGGTTAGGTGGAAAAGCCATCGAGAACCTTAAAAGCCATCCAGAATGTGTTATAAATTTACCTAGTCCTTCTCTTTGGCAAAACGTAGAGAAATTAGCACCTTTTACTGGTAAAAATCCTGTTCCAGATTACAAGATTGCAAATGGTTTTACGTACGAAAAAGATAAATATACCGCTAGTCAACTCACCCCAGAAGAATCTTTATCAGTAAAACCAACTCGAATATTAGAATGTCCAATACAAATCGAGGCGAAGGTAATGGATATTCGTATTCCAGATTATTACCCCAACTTTGGTATTATTGAAACTCAAGCTAAACATGTACATGCTCATGAGAATTTAGTTTTAAATGAGAACCATATTGATCCAGAAAAATGGAGTCCACTTATATATAATTTTCGCCATTATTTCGGTCTTGGTAACGAATTAGGTAAAACCTATAGAGCTGAGACTTAATAATCAAATAAGTAGCTATCATATAATTTAAATAGGCAGGAATTGAGAAGGGCGTTGATCTAAGAAGGGTAAACGCTCTTTTTGTCGAATTTATTAATGAGATGGGTAAAAGTGAATTTATTAATATTAAATATACTAGGAGTGTGTACATTGTTAAAATTTTTTGAGTACAACTGGCAAGTTAGGGATGAGTGGTTTGACTGGTGTAGACAACTAACAATTGAAGAGTTGTTAAAAAATCGTCAAGGAGGAGTAGGGAGTATTTTATATACTCTTTTTCACATTATTGATGTTGAATATAGTTGGATTCGTGGGATTCAAGGCAAAGAAGATATAAAAGTTGAATTTGCAGATTATAACACACCTAAAAAGTTAAAAACACTCTCAGATAAATTCCAAAATGAAATAACTGAATTTCTAAAAACAGATCTCGATGAAGTAAAAGAGGAGCTAGTAGCTGTTCCTTGGGATAAAGAAAAATATATAGTTGATGATATTTTGCACCATATAATTGCACATGAAATTCATCATATCGGTCAACTTTCAATTTGGTCAAGAGAATTAGAATTCAAACCTGTTTCTGCTAACTTAATTGGAAGAAAGTTACATTAACTTAATATTCATCTTTACTAAAACCAAAGAAAAGGTGTTGTTCAGGAGGTTATCAAAATAAGGTAAAAAATGTTTCCTCAAGAAAAGTCTTGTGGGTTAACAACATTCATAGAGGAAAAACGAAGGTATCTTAAAAGGGTACTTTGTTTAACTAATAGCACGTTTTTAAAACATCAAATACACATTTTTTATTATTAACCAAGATTGTGTGATAGCCCTAATAAAAATTTATGATTAAGAAAGTGAAAGGATTGTTCATTTGAAAAATAATAAAACAAATTCTCCTTCTTTATGGAGGATATTTTATAAGCCAACTTCACAATTCATTAAAATAAAAGAAGATCCAATTATATTAAAACCGTTAATTTTTATCATATTAATAATTGTTATAGAAATTATACTTGTCTTACTTACACAAAGATTTGAGTACAGTATCTTTGGAGAAACAGTGACAGTTATGCCTTGGTATTTGTTAGTTAATTGGACTGGAACCTTTTTATTGGAAGTAATCACTAATTTGTTAATATTTATATTTATTATATCTTTGTTTTCATTCTTGGTGGCAAAGCTGTTTCGTTTAATAATTACCTATAAACAAATAGCCTCCATGATGACTCACATTTACACATTGAGTATAATTAATGTCACTATTTACGTTTTTTTACCTAGAATATCAGACGGTGGATCTATTAATGATTGGTTTTACCAATCGATACTTATTACATATATAATAGTGACCCTATGGCAAGTCATGTTGGTAGTAAATGGATTAAAAGTGATATCAACAAATGAACCTCCAAAGATTTTTTATTGGTTAATAGCTATTATCTTCTTATTATTTAATACTTACTTATTTATACACTTTAATTTTTAGATCATTGAGATATTTATTAAGCAGTCACGTAAAACATTTACAAAACCTTACAGAACATGAAAAACTCTTAATTTGTGGACCTTTTAAAGATAATGATACAGCTATGCAAATATTAATTTGTGAAACGATAGATGAAGCAAAAAAACTTGTTAAATCCGATCCATTTATTGATGAGGGCTATTATGCTACATATGAAGTGAATGAGTTAATTGAAGCAAATGAGAATAATAATTGGTTAATGGATATATCTCAAACAATAGAAAATTTAATCGAGTAGAATAAGGTATTTTTGAGCTAACGGGTGGCGCTTGTTCAATAAATGTGACCGATTTTTATCATATTAAACTATAAGTTACTGAGGCATACTGCTTAGTGATTCGGAAATGATATTTTGTAATGGCTACGAATAAGTAGCATTAAGTTATAACAACAAGAATGAAACGGAGAAGAAAGCTAATGTTTTTTACCGAAGCTACGGATGTTACTGGTGTGCAATTTCGAATGGTTATAACGATTTGTGCTTATTTGTTCGTCGTTACATTTGTTATATTTTATTCTTTGTATAAAATTTCAATGATTTCCCACAACAAGAGGTTTAAAAATATCTTTTTATTTTTAATGAGCATTCTATTAAGAACTCCGTTTCAAAAAGTTGAAAGCATTGTGGGAGAAAAAGAGGAACTCACTATAAAAAGGGTATGGAAGGAAATATGGAAAGAAGTTTTAATCATTATTTTTTTAACCTTGTGGTTGATTGGAGCTATAATTGCTGGATATAATCAAATTCAACATTTTCAACAATAAATAGTTTTATTGTGCTAACGGGATTTGAACAAGGCGATCATTAATTGGTTGCCTTTTTATTTGTCTTAAAAATAGTTAGAATATTATATTTAGCTAACAGGACAGTTTAATGGAAGAGGGATGTATAGATATAGATTTGCCATACTAAAAGAGAGGTGAATAATAAATGTTTTATTATATATTGCTCGGTATGGGTATTTTAGCATTCATCCCAATTTATTTCTCAGAATATATACACAGTTTTATTTTCATCATGGCATCTGGTACAATTTCAGGTTTTTCATTGGTTTCTTTTAGTATTTTTGTTAATAAAGGTTGGAAAGGTTTTCGAGGGAAAAACGGGCTACCTATGAGAATTATTTTTGGTGGAATAGGAGTAGCTGTACTTATCATGAGCCATTTTTTTTGGGTGGATTTCCTCAATTACATAACTAAAAATTATAGCACTCTGGAGGGGGTTCCTTCTGAGGTTGAATATTTCCCACCCTCTGGAAAAACAGGTGAATCTTTTTTTGTCACTGTTGAGGGAGTTAGACTTCCTTTAACTCCTGTCCCAAACGTATCAGAAGAAGAAGCAGAAGGTCGTTATTTCGTGATTAAATATTTTCCATATTCTCAATGGATTGTAGATTATAAAATTGAATAATTGAATTTCCACGCTCAAAGGGCTTAGGAAAATTCTAAGGCCCTTTTTTGAAGTAATCTCAATATTAATTTAGTGTGAATTGCAATTAACGGATCCCGTAACTGTGACTTAACTATTTTGTAATAAGTCACAGTTTTTTTATATTTTAAATTAATCCCAAAGTTATTAATTATTTTCCTAGTTCGTGTATTTGAAAGTCTATTCAAAATATCTCTGATTGCCCTTATAATGATATGCGTTACTCAATCAACAATTGATTAATTTTTCAGAAAAATGGGGAGTAGAAAGGAGATTGAAAACATGGAGAAACAACGTCGTGGAATTTTTCAACGTTTTCTTGACTTCATCGAACGAGCAGGCAACAAGCTCCCACACCCAGTTACATTATTCGCAATATTAGCTTTAGCAGTTATAGTTATATCAGCTATTGTTTCAATGACTGGAGTAAGTGTAGAACACCCCGGTGAAGAAGGGAAAATGGTTGAGGTTAAAAGCCTCTTAAGTAAAGAAGGAATACGTTATATATTTGAGAATATGGTTGATAACTTCATAGGGTTCGCCCCTTTAGGAGTTGTATTAGCAACAATGTTAGGTATAGGTGTTGCTGAGCGGACAGGCCTAATCAGTGCAGGTTTACGTGGTTTTGTTCAAATTGTACCTAATCGCTTAATTACTGCAGGTTTAGTTTTTGCTGGTATCATGTCTAGTGTGGCTTCAGATGCTGGTTATGTAGTACTACCACCATTAGGTGCTGTTATTTTCGCTGGATTAGGTCGACATCCTCTAGCTGGTTTAGCAGCAGCATTCGCAGGTGTATCAGCAGGGTTTAGTGCAAACTTATTCCTGTCAGCAACTGATGCAATGTTAGGTGAATTAACGATTGCAGCGGTATTAGATGCTGGTTACGCTGAAACGATGAATATCGCAATGAACTATTGGTTCATTATCGCATCTGTTTTCTTACTAACATTCGTAGGAGCGTGGGTAACTGAAAAGATTGTTGAACCGCGTTTAGGTGAATACAAAGGTGATTATCGTGAAGATTTAGATGGATTAGATGCATCTGAGAAAAAAGGTTTAAGATGGGCTACAATTTCATTAATTATCTCGGTTATTGGTACGGCGTTATTAATTGTACCAAGTGGCGCACCATTACGTGGTGATGAAGGACAAATTATTCAATCACCATTTATGTCATCATTAGTACCGATTATTTTGCTATTGTTCTTCATACCTGGACTGTTTTATGGAATTGCAACGAAGAGCATTAAAAATGATAAAGACGTAGCTGATCAATTATCAGATACTATGGCTTCAATGGGTATGTTTATTGTACTAGCTTTCACAGCAGGTCAATTCGTAGCTTACTTTAATGAAACAAACATGGGTCTTGTTTTAGGTGTATTCGGTGCTGAATTCTTGCAAGCTATTGAATTTGGTGGGATTCCACTAGTCATTGCATTTATTTTAGTGGTTGGATTTATCAACCTATTTATCGGTAGTGCCTCTGCTAAATGGGCAATGTTAGCACCAGTTTTTGTCCCGATCATGATGGGCATGGGCTTCTCGCCAGAATTCACTCAAATGGCATATCGAATTGCCGATTCATCAACAAACATTATTACGCCATTAATGCCATACTTTGCGATTATTATTGCATTCGCACAGAAATATGATAAGAAAATGGGTATTGGTACGTTAATTTCGGTTATGTTCCCATATTCAATCGCGTTCATGGTATTTTGGACAGCAATGTTAATTGTTTGGATGCTATTTGGAATTGAATTAGGGCCAGGATCTCCAATTTTTTATAGTAATTAATCAATCTATCTCTAGTGAAGGCATTTCTTCACTAGAGTTTTTTTATATTTAATAGTTATATTTTTCTCTCTTAAAAATACAAATGTTAATAGGTATGTTTAGGGGGGATAGATTTGAATCAATATGATAGTTATTTGAAGAAACATTTAGAGAAACTGAATAGAAACTTATATGTATCTAAGGATGATCCAAATTATTACGATAAGCTTTATCGTTATTCCAATCAATCCACACCCGAACTACACTATCATCTTGGAAAGAAATATGAAGAAGAAGGTTATTTTGCAAAAGCACTAAACCATTATCAAAAATCCGCTCAATATTTCCATTCTCCCTATTATGCTAAATCTAAAAAAGCTATAAACAGTATTGAAGATGAGTTAAACAATATAAAACCAATAAATACAAGCCCAATCAAGCAAAAACGAATTCCGGCCTATGCTAAAGCTACAGCTGTGTTAGTTTTGTTACTTTTTGTTTGTGTATTAGGATTTCTGTTAGGGTTTGAACCTGTTAGCCGAGCCATCTCTTCATTTCAAGATCTTAATCATGACACAGAAGTGATTTATGATAATGACATTATTCCGTTTGTTTTTAGTTTTGAACCTGCCATCGATATGGAGGAAGTTGAAGCTCAGTTACATAAGGCAGTGATGGACCTTAGTGAAGAGTATCCAAGTCAGACTGTATTTTTATATGGCATAATAACTTCTGATAAGAAATTACACAATGAAGTCAATGCGCTTGAACAGCAAAAGCAGATTGATAACGCGTTCGTGTTAGCAGAATATAATTCTTCTATTGATGACGCTGTAAGAATTCGTTATCTACCAAACAGAAAATATTTAGATCAGAACTTTGCATTAAATTATGTTGCTGTCAATCTTGTAAGAACTGCGTTAATGAGTTATATAGAAGATAATGGTGCGGCCCCTGAGGACATTATAGAACTTGTGCAAGATTATCCAAATAACTATTTAAGTTTTATACCTAATGAAATACTAAGTCAATCTAACCAAGTATATACAGAGTGGAATGGAAATGGTGGTTGGGTATTTAATAAGCAGTCTAATACTATTAGTGAAATGTTTTACCCCAATACCTCTGATAAAAGAGTTATCCCATTCAATGAAGTGAAAGTCTCTATTAATAAAGCAAGTCATCTATTGAAGGTTCATAGTGATCCATATTTAATTAAGCAAAAGAAAATAGGTTCTGGAAGAGGAGACCTTACACCAGAGGGGCGTTATCAAATCATCAATAGAGTCATAAATCCTAAAGGTCAAGAGCCAAATGCCTACGGGGTAGCAGGAATTGGAATTGGAGAAGAATTGGCGATTCACGGAAGTTCTGAAAATGTACCGATTACAGAGCAGCAATCGTTAGGGTGTATTCGACTAACCAATCAGGATATTTTAGAAGTATTTGATTTTATACCAAAAGGTGGAGAAGTAACCATCACTAATTACGAAGAAGAGCAAAAAGAATATAGACAAATTTCCAACATTGATGATCTAATTCCGTCTAACATTATAAAAAACATTCAATCTACGACGGAAGTATTTAATTGGGCAAGTTAGGTTAAAAATATTCAGAATAATTAGACAAAAATAAAAGCACAGTATACACTAAACACGGAAAAATATATAAAATGTAGGTGTTAAAGGGTGGAAGATCAACCGTATGTATATGAAATCTTTATCGCGACATCCTTAGAACGACTTTGGAAAGCCTTAACAAGTACTGAAGATACGAAAAAGTACTTTGTGACACTAGGGGCTCACTCTGATTGGAAGGAAGGTTCAATTGTAGAATTTAGGAAGAACAATGGTGAATTAGATGGAAAGGGTGAAATACTAGAGTCTAACCCCTATGGAAAGCTAAAGTATAGTTGGAACGATGTTGGAGATGAACTTGCACCTTCGATAATTACTTATGAACTGGAGAAAGTGGAGAATGAAGATGTGGTGAAGTTAACTTTAACACATGATAAGTTAATGGGACGAGCGTACAAGTTCTGGCCTATTGTTTTGTCTGAAATGAAAACATTAATAGAGAGTGGTCAACCCATTTTCAGTTGGAGTAAAAAAAATTCATCATAATCTAATAAAAGGGGGAGGTTTGTGAGGGAACGAATTTGAGCAGTTTTATGAAAGATTCAATGAACAAATTACAGAATGACCAGCGAGAAGGGTATCACTACGCACCCTAGTGATTTGGATAAATATGTGAAGGAAGCCATAAATTATTTGTAGAAGAAAGGCTGAAAATAAGATAAAATTTTATAAGGTAATAATTTTAGCACCAGTTAGTGAGAAGAATTCTCTAACTGGTTTTATTATGTTTATCAAAAGAAAATACAACTTTCTATATAAACGACCAAAACTTACCGATAAATATATTGTAAGATAACTACATACTAGAGAGACGAGGTTATTAAAATTGAAAAAGGTCATATTATTTAGTTTACTATTTTTATTGGTTGGATGTAGCCCAACTACACTTATGCCAAAGGATTATTTTGTAGATACTGAAAAGGTTGAAGCTTTTTATGCAAAAGGGGAATTTGAAGCTGCATTAAGTTACATAGAAGAACGTATTGAGAAATATCCTAAAGATTATGAACTTCATGCAGAGAAAGGTTATATTTTAACTGAGATTGGTCAAAACAAAGAAGCTTTAAAGTCATTAAATATCGCTTTAAAGGAAGATCCTAAATTTGATTCTGCATTAAATAATAAATCATGGGCACTTCACAATTTAGGCAGATTTGAAGAGGCAATTGAATATGCGAGAAAAGCTTTAGAAGTAGAACCTAATGATGATGCAGATTTTGTGAATATGGGAAATGCATTAGTAGCAGTAGATAGGGATGAAGAGGCATTAACGTATTATAATGAAGCCATTGCATTTAACCCTGAAAATCCTTGGGCTATTTATGGAAAAGGGGTAGCACTTTATTATACAGAAGATTTTGAAGGAGCATTATCTCAATTCTATGATTATATGATGTACTTCCCAGAAGATGTTGATGGACTGTGGTACTTAGTTTCAAGTCATGATTATTTGGGGGAACTCAATAAAGCTGTCTCATTACTTAATCAAATTATAGAAATAGATGGCTCAGATATTGATGCGTACACATATAAAGCCGATGTTTTATATGATTTAGGTAAATTTGAAGAATCGTTAGCTGTATATGATAAAGTTATAACGAAATTTCCGGAACAGGCTTCAGGTTATTATGGAAAAAGTCGAGTATTGATTAAGTTCAATAAAGTGGAGGAATCACTTAATCTGTTAGAAAAATCCATTTCGATGGATGGTACTTATAACGAATGGGCCTTGGAGGATCAAGCTTTCTATGATTTAAAGGAGAATGAACGTTTTAGAGAAATAATAGGTTATTAAATATCTAAAAAGCCTTGAATCTATTAATAGATTCAAGGCTTAGTTTATTACTATTCAGAACCTTCTTCAGATTCTTCTTCTTTAGGGAATTCCCCATCAAGATAACCGAATTGAACTTCATTTAATAGCCATTCGCCATCTTTTTCAATTACATTGTAAGTATAGTGACCACGGTTTTCCGTTGCATCACCTTTAATCGTGTAGTTAATTAGATAGTTATCATCAAATACAGAATAAACACGGAATTCATGATCTCCTGGTACAAGTTCGAAATCAGATTCAACCCATGTTAATCCTTCGTCACCAGCTTCAACGATTTTACCTGTAATTTGGTTTGCATATTTCTCAGTTACTGGTGCGTTCTCTAAAAAGTAGTTAGCAACGTCTTCAACAGTTTCCATATCTTTAACGGTAGAACCATCTACATGTTCGTCTTGGAATTGTTGCATAACCTCACCATATTCATTCAACTTCTCAACTACTAATTCCTCTGGATTAGCAGTTTCCTCAGAGCCTTCTGTGTCTTCAGTCTCTTCGTTATTTTCTTTCTCTTCGTTATTCTCTTTTTCTTCTGTTCCATTGTTGTTATTTTCAGTATCGTCTGTATTGCTGCCGCCACACGCTGTTAAGATCAGCATTAACGAAGCAAGTAGAACTACTAAATAACGCATGAAACCCCCTCCTTAATGTTTTGAAATTTTTGACTCCGATTGAAATTATAACGCCTCCCGAAATAAATTGTCAATATAAAAGTTTAGGAACTCGAAACTTTTTTCTTACATAATTCACAAAAATTTCATTGAAAAATAATTCCAATCGCCATATACACATGTATTATTTATGTCTAACTTAAATAATACTACTTATGATATATTTCACATCCATTATATGACTGATTTCATATCAGCATAATGTCTGATTGACTCTAGGTCTGGCGGCTGATAGTGATATTACTTATTAGAAAGAGAAAACGAGCAACTGCTATTTACCAGCTGCTCGTTTCGAGTAATAATTATTCTTTTCGGTTTAACTTTTCTTCTAGTTTTTCTAGTTGATTTTTTGCAAAGTCGCGACCACCTATACCGAATGAAATGGCAAAGGCAACCATCAATCCACCAAGAATGAGTAAGAATGCTAGATTGACAATTGTTTTAGCAAATTGTAATTGATCTAGTGTCATAAATACTGCAAAGACAATAACAACATACTTTACAATTTCTGCAGATAATGGGCTATTAGTATATTTTCTAATCCAATTGTTAAGAAGGTTTGCTAGATATAATCCTGCTCCAAGTATTAGTAAAGCACTTAATAAGAACGGTAGATATGAAATTAACGCATTTCCGATTGTATTTAATACTTCTAGTTCTAGTACGTTTAGAGCTTCAACTGTAAAGAATAGAATGATTAGAATTTTAGTGATTGTTCCTAGAGCTTTTGCTAAATCGAATGGAGGGTTTTTTGTTTCGTCTTCTACACCGAATGATGAATAGATTTTGTTTATTCCAGTTCCTTCTAATAGACTAGTTAGTAAATTACCTAGTAGTTTTGCTAGATAGTAACCAACAATGACTAGAATAATCGCCACAAATATGTTTGGAATCATCATGAGTACATCGTTTAGTACATCTTGAATTGGTTCAGAAATAGTATCGATATTTAGTGCTTCGAGTGCTATTGTAATTACTGGAATTAATATGATTATGAAAATGATATTGGCTAATACATTTGATAGAGTTGATTGTGCTTCAGTTCCACCTGTATTGCTTGGGCTAACTTTGTTAAACCATTTATCTAAATTTAGACTCTTGAAGAATTTTTCGAAAAGGTCTTTGATGAGTTTAGCGATGAAGATCCCAATCGTTAAAATGATGGCAGCAGCAATGATGTTAGGGATAAATCCAAGAAGCTTATCCATCATATTGGTGATTGGCTCAGATACTGAATCCATGCTTAAAGCATCTAAGATAGCAGGGATAAATAATATAAAAACTAAGAAATAAAATATTTTCCCAATACTATGAAGAATGCTTTCGCCGTGTTTTTCGTCTCTGACAAAAGATGTTTTACCTAAACCCTTATGTGCACCTAGTTTGACGAATCCTTTTTGTACGACATTTTTAACAATGACAGCGACAATCCAAGCTAGAAGTAAAAGTAACAGTGCAGCAATCACATTAGGTATCGCTTGAATTAAGTCACTTAACATACGTTCAAATGATGAACCTAAGTCGCTCATTTAATCATCTCCTTTATAATTTGATTTATATAAAACCATTAACCTAGTTTTACAAATGTTAAACATATGTTACAAAATTTCATACATCTCATTCACTAACTAAGTTAATTCATGTGCGAAATCATGCAAGTTGTTCAATCATTTATGTAAAAATACAATATTGCCGATATAGTAATTGGTGAGGAGGGGGACACATGAAAGTCAATATCGATATTGATCATAATTATGAAGAAACTTTTATTACGATTCACGCTAAAGAATGGACTGAAGAACTTCAAAATCTAGTTAACAGTCTTAATCAAAAGACTAATAAAAGAATAGTAGGAATAGAAGAAGAGAAATCTATACTGCTTTCTCCTGATGACGTTGAATTCATCTATGCTCAAAATCGAAAGGTCTATGCTGTGATTCACAGACAATCAATCGAGCTTAATATGAAATTATATGAATTAGAAGATATGTTGGCAGCACATCATTTCACACGATTCTCAAAATCTGTTATTGGTAATTTAGATCAAATTAAACATTTTGAATTAGCTTTTAATGGCAATTTATGCGTGTTCTTTCAGTCTGGAGAGAAAGAGTATGTTTCAAGAAAATATGTTAGTGAAATCAAGCAAAAGTTAATAATAGGAGGTAAATAATGATGATTAATGAAGCTTTAAAAAGAAGTTTTATAGGTTTAGGTTTTGCTGCGATAGTTACGTTTATTGCTTTAACCATTATGATGATGACTGGGAGTGAACAAACCGTTGCAACCATATGGGAAAACATGTTGGGAAGTATGCTAGTAGGAGTTTATTTTGGTGTAGCTTCACTTATTTTTGAAAAAGAAACTTGGAGTCCATTGAAACAAACAACGATTCACTTTTTAGTATCAATATCAATTTGGCTGCCTATTGCGTTTTATCTAGGGTGGGTACCGATGGGAGTTGTACCATTACTAATTGCTATTACTCTATTTGTAGTGAGTTATGCGATGTTTTGGTTAGGTACAAGAATGTACTTTCTAAAGCTGGAAAAAGAAATGAACCGCACAGTAAGTAAAAATAATTAGTATTTATAAAAAATCCACTAGATAGTTTCTCTCTATTTAGTGGATTTTATTTTGCTATATTAGTAATGTTTTGGAATAATAAAGATACATAGGAGGAATATAATGGAATTAAGTTATCAAGTGATTTCAGAGGATCAAACAGAATATTGTAAAGATCTTTGTAATGAACTAATGGCTTATCAGAAGTCGATTGCCCACATTAAACCTGAACTTTTTGATTCTATGAACTTTGAATCGCGTATGCTGCCCTCAATTGAAGATGCAGAGGAAAATTATTGTAGTAGTGAAAGATGGAGAAGAGTTAGTGGGCTATGTGTATGCCAATGTCTCTCCTAAAGAAGCTTATGATACCAAGTTTGCTACCTTTTTCGATATGAATTCGGTCAAAAGAAAAAACGTAGGCTGTTTATCACAATTTTACATAAAAGATGAGTATCGTAAATATGGCGTGGGCTCCAAACTTTTTGACCTGTCCGTTCAATGGTTAAAACAATATGAAGATATAGAAGACTATTTTATCTATGTTTCAAATGGCAATGAAGCAGGGCTAAATTTTTATAAGCGAAAAGGGTTCAATGAAAGCCATCAAATATTAGATGGATTCATTACCGTGTTGAGAAGTAGTCGAAAAGAATTGATTGAAACTAACTCCACAAAGGAGGGGTAGAAGTTGAAAAAAGAAAAGTTAGTTAAAAAATACGATAACCATGTGAACATGTATGAAAAACATCGTTGTAACCCAACTTTGGCTCAATGGAGAAAACAGCTAATTGAAAATAACGTTCAAGGAAAAGTGTTAGAAGTTGGAGTGGGAGTAGGAGCCAATTTTCCCCATTATGATCAAGAGAACGTACATATAACTGCTGTAGATTTCAGCTCGGAAATGTTGAAAAGTGCTAAACAAACCGCTGAACACTATCAATTGAATGCAAATTTTATCCAAGAAGATGTTGAAAAATTACATTTTGAGAGGGATTCATTTGAATGTATCGTATCGACACTATCATTATGTAGCTATCCTAATCCAATAGATGTTTTGAATCATTTCAATGACTGGTGTAAAGAGGGTGGAACGATTTTATTAATGGAGCACGGGCTTAGTTCAAATAGCTTTCTCTCGGTAACTCAAAAAGTAATTGATCCCGTATTTAGAAGAATATCAGGCTGTCATTGTGATCGGGATATTTTGAAGTTAATAGAAATGTCTAATCTGCAGATTAATAAAGTTGAAGGTTATTGGTTAGATATCATAAGCTTAGTTTGGGCGAAACCTAATAAGGTTAATTAATAGCTTAAGGTAGTGAATAAAGTAATATGTCAATTGGTTAACTGTAAAGTAGATAATAAATTTCTGATTTTAGATAATAAAATCGTTAAAGTAGATAATAAATCTTATGAAGTAGATAATAAATGATTAATTTTGGATAATAAATGTACTTAACTGGATAATAAAACATGCAAACTAGATAATAAAATTATATTAAGCATCTGCAAAAAGCCATCAGTTCTCACATTCAGAGAGAACTGATGGCTTTTACATTATCTAAACAAATCTAATAATCGGTCCCAGAATCCTTTTTTCTCTTTATTATATTCTGGTTGTTCTTCTTCTTGGTCTTCATCTTTTTTGATGCTTTCAGTTTTAATAACAAATTGGACGCTTTTAACTTTTTCGTTTTTATCTGAAACAAATGATGTTGGCTCGAAATCTGATTTGTCGTATTCACTAACCATTTGATTAATTTCACTCGTCATTTGGTTTGGTAAATCACTTGTTGAATCGGCTAATTCATCTGTTCCTTGGTTTAGCTCCCTGGCACCATTCTCTAAATCTTCTGCGCCATTGTTCAAACCGGAAATACCTCCGTGAAGTTCCCCGTAGGAAGTAGATAATTCGGATACGCCATCTGTATAATCAAGCAATCCAGCATGAAACGATTCATAATTAGAGGAAAGCTCTGTTAATCCTTCTTTTAATTGGTTCATTAATTCATCCATGTTGGTTTGGTCTAAGCTTTTGCCTAGATTATTAGACATTTTCTCAAGATTTGTTCTCATCTCACTGAGTGAATCAATAACCGAGCTTAATGTCGGGTCAACTGCTTCGAAAGCTTCTTTTACGTTCGTGTAGGTGGCTTTCGTATTTTGTGCTGCTTGGTAGGTCTCAACTAATTGGCCGATTACATTGGAATCAGCATTACTTTCATACAGCTTTTGAATATCTTTTTCAGAAATATCATGCCCAGGTATGGCATTAATGGATTGATCTATTGCTTGATAAGCTTGATTGTATGAATCTTTAAACTCTGTTAGGCCATTCTCGGTTTCTTTAAGTCCTTTTGCAATTTCATCTAAACCTTGCTGTAGCTCTTTAAACTGATTCATATCCATGCCACTTGATTCACTATTCATGGATTGATTCATTTCTTCCAGAGCTTGCTTAATCGACTCAGAGCCTTTGATCAGCTCACTTGAACTTTGATCCAATTGGTTAATCCCACTTTTGTAGTCTCTGGATCCACTAGCCAGACTGGATGCGCCATCATTTAATTCAGAGATCCCTCTTGTTAACTCAGAGACACCTTTATTAACTTCACTGGTTGCATTGGATAACGATTCTATATCTTTCGTCATATCACCCGTTTCTGGCGAATCAAATGTCATGGAAGAAGGGAGGGCGTTAATCTGAATCCCTTCTAATTCAAAGTCATTCGCATCAGCCTTTAACACAAAGCTGCCTTTTTTCTCAGGCATCACGGTAAAAGTGACCTGTTTGTTCTTACCGGCATTAGCAATCGTTCCTTTTTCAGTCTCAATATTTTGATAGATCTTTGAATCTAGTGTAAGCGAGATTTGTAACAAGTAATTTTCAAAAAAGGTAGAATCAGCATTTGGATTAGCTGAAGTGTCAATTTGAATCTCAAGCTGACCATCTTTACCTAATAGTTCGTCAGGCTGAATGGTTTGACCATCTAATAGATATTTCACATTAATGTCCCATGGCAAAGGTTTCTCCTCAAGGTTCCCTTGATAATAGAACTGTTCTTCCTCTGCTGTGAACTTAACCTTTTCATCTTCCTGTTCGATCTCATTTAAGTTAGTTAAATTTTTAACACTACTGTACGAGCCGTAATCAATCATTTGACCCGGTTTTTCTATATTAAAATTATTTACGATATACATGTCTTGTTGCTGTCCATTAGCATCCAGTGTCGCATAAACAACTTCATGTTTCTCAGAATAAGAGCCTTTGCCCTTTGGCTCCTCCTGTTCATAGGAGTTCTGATTAGATGTTGCTGACACAAAGAATGTCGGAATCACTAATAGACAGGCCGTAAATATAGTAATTGTACGTTTAAATCTCATCTTCACTCCCCCTTATAAAAATTTGCCTTTAGTGTGGTTCTCTCAATCACTTTATCAAAAATTAACAGCATCGCTGGCAGGAAGAAGACCACTAAAATAAATGCTAATAACGCACCTCTTCCTAAAAGCATCCCGATCGAGGATACAATTGGGTTTGTTGATGTGATGCCTAATATAAACCCAACACTCGATAAGATCGATGCCGAAATAAAAATCGAAAACGTTTTATGATTAATCGTTTTCTTAATTGCTTGTAAAGCTGGCATATCACGGCGAATTTTCATATAGTACTCGGTAAATAAAATACCGTAATCGACGGTTGCTGCCAATTGAACCGTACTAATAATGAGATAGCCTACATAAACCAATGGTGTATCGGTAAAGTATGGAACCGATAAATTTAACCAGACAGCTGATTGAATGGTTAATAGTAAAACCACCGGAATCGATAGCGACCTAAACGTTAGCAACAACACAATCGCAATCGTGACAACCGTCAGAATATTAACGAGCGTATTATCTTGTTCGACGACATTCTTCATATCATATAACGTCACCGTTTTACCTAAAAGATGAACGTCATCGTAGTAGGTTTCTGAGGTCTCACGAACGTCTTCAACGAGTGAAAAGGCAACTTCCCCTTCTGGTTCTGTGTTCGTGTGTAACGTTATTCGGCTATATTCATCTGAATAAAATTGTTCAGTGAGGGATTCGTCTAAAAAATTGGTCGGTATAGCCGGGCTTACCGTGTTTACATAAGAAATGACACTAGATATGTGATTTATATTTTCTAATTGTTGGACCAGTTCTTCTTCTTTAGCCATATCTCCATTAGGGACAAGAACGACCATTGGCGTATTTTTACCGAATTCCTCTTCAATAGCAATTTGGTCAGACCCTGCACGTGTATGGTCAGGCTGGTCACCAAATCCATAAAGGAATGACGTATGGTTCTGGGCTAAAAAGGCCGGCACGATCATTAATACAACTAAAAGAAACACTGGAAACCTTAATTTAATGACACGCTTACCAATATTCTTATACTCCGGCACAATCGGTCTGTGCTGTGTGCGATCAATCCATTTGTAGAACAGAAGTGTAAGAGCTGGTAGAAAAATCATGACACTAAGGAAACTTAATGCAATCCCTTTAACTAGATTAATCCCTAGATCAGCACCTATCCCAAACTCCATAAATGATAGTGCCATAAAACCAAAGAAGGTCGTACTCGCACTGGCAATAATGGCAGGGAATGATTGATTCATCGCCAGTTTCATCGCTGCTTTTGGATCTGATTCTTGTTTTCTATAATCTGCAAAACTATGAAGTAAGAAAATCGCATAATCTAATGAGACCGCCAGCTGTAAGATCGGTGCGACCGACTGGGTGATAAACGAAATCTCACCAAGAAAAATATTAGTTCCCATATTAATCAATACCGACACACCAATGGCAGTTAAGAAAAATACAGGTTCCACCCACGACGTAGTAGATAAAACTAGAATAATAATGATGATGGGGATCAATAAAGCCGCTGCATACATTGTTTCGTTTCCAGCCATTTTTTGTGAAGTGGCTGTGTCTAATGCATCACCTGTAATCGCGACTTGGTTACCAAATAATTGATAGATTTCATCGATAGCTTCAACCTCATCGCCTTCACTTATATGAACGGAGAACAAGGCGTTTTGGTTTTGATAGTAAGATTCAACTGTATCCCGATTGGCCATTTCCAATGGTCTTTTCAAATCCAATACATCGTCCAGCCACATCACATTCGAAACACCGTCTATTTGTTCTAATTGCTGCTTATAGGTCGTAGCTTCCGTAATTAATACATCATGAAGCATCACCCTGGCATTCATGATGGGTTGGTCAAACTCTTCTTCCATGAGGTTTGTTGCTTCCATGGAGGGTGTATCTTCAGGTAAATAGTCAACCATATTGTGATTCACTGAAACACCAAATTGCGCTACAGCGCTAATTATAGTAATGATCATAAATGTAATGACGACTAATTTTTTATGTTTAAGTATTCTTGCTGATAAATCAATAAGGCCTCATCCTCTCTTGCATCTAACCTTAATTCACTTTATTATTATATGGACACAGTGTTGGATAATCAACAAACAGTTTAATAACGATTGTTAGTTATCCGACACATTGACGGAAGATGTTGTTTTACAACAAAAATGTCATAAAAAAGGAGCCCTAAACCTTGAGTAAAAAATTAGATCGACGTAAAAAGTATACGCGAAAAGTATTGAAAGAAAGCCTGGTTACTTTACTTTCTCAAAAAACAATTTCAAAAATAACGGTAAAGGAATTATGTGAAATGGCTGATGTCAACCGGTCGACTTTCTACACGCATTACTCGGACCAGTATGACCTGCTTGAAAAAATTGAAGAAGAAATAGCTGAAGACATGAATCAATACTTAAGCAGTTACAGTTTTAACGTTGAAGAAGAATCTCTTCAAATGACTGAGAAATTACTTGAGTATATAAAGGACAGACAATTTATGTTTCAAACTTTGTTAAATGAAAATGGCGACCCGACGTTTGAGGTACGATTAAGAACGATCGCACAGCGATTTATGATAAATAATTGGTTGGAAGGTCAGCAATTGAAAGAAGTTGATATGACATATTTAAGTACCTTTGTTGTTAGTGGAGCGGTTCATGTGATTAAGGAATGGATTGAATATGATGTAGATGTTAAACAGTCACCGAAAGAAATGGCTGAATTGATCAATAAATTTGCCAATGAAGGATTGTCATGTTTAGAATAATTTTTTATATTTAGTAATTAACCAGGGTTAATAGATAAATTATTGGAATATTATTTCCAAAACACTGTGGAAGGTTTTTAGCTAAACAAAAAGGAGAGTCAATATGGAAGTAGTATATTTTGCAGGTGGATGTTTATGGGGAGTACAAGCCTTTATAAAAACATTACCTGGAGTTACGTTTACAGAAGCGGGGAGAGCTAATGGAACAAGTCATACTCTTGAAGGAGAATATGATGGTTACGCGGAATGTGTAAAAACAGAATTTGATCCGACAGTTGTATCGATTAGGGAATTAATGGAGTATTTTTTTGAAATCATTGATCCATATAGTTTGAATAAACAAGGACAGGATGTTGGTGAGAAATATAGAACGGGAGTATATAGTGAAAATCATAAACATCTAAAAGAGGCAAAGGCGTTTATTAGCGAGAGAAATGATTATGACGATATAGTAGTTGAAGTATTGCCTCTTACAAACTATGTAAGAAGTGCAGAAGAGCATCAAGATCGGTTAGCTAGATGTCCGAATGATTATTGCCATATTCCTGAAGAAATATTAAGTAAATATAGTAAGTGAGAATAGTGAAGATGATTTTGAAATGCTTTATCATCAAAATAAGCGATACAGAAACGTCCACAGTTGGGCGGAAGAGTTGAACAAGGCGATCAAGGGATCCTTTTAGTTAGGGGGTTAAGCCGAGATTAAAAGTTATTCAACAAACGGAGGCATTCTATTATGAGCAATATCAGCGCGGGGATAAATGTGAGAGATAGAGGTTCAGCGATCATAGTAGAAAAGAATAAAGTCGCTGTAATTAAAAGAATAAGAGATGAATCAGTTTATTACGTATTCCCAGGTGGTGGAGTAGAAACAGGAGAGACACCTGAATTAGCGGCTAAAAGAGAAACTCTTGAAGAATTGGGTGTTGAGGTCAATGTTAATGAATGCATCTCAAAAGTTAATTATTATGGAACTCAATATTTTTTTTTGGCTGAAATAACTAAAGGAACTTTTGGAACTGGTCAAGGTGAGGAATACACAGATGATAGTCGAGGTAGAGGAACCTATTTGCCAATGTGGGTAGATATTGAAAGTCTGTCCTTGATTGAAATAAAACCAAGAGAAGTTGGTTTAAAAGTACAAACGTTGTTCAGTAACTGATGCGTCAACTTTAATTAAGAAGGAATGAAGAATTTGAAAAAAATAATATATTTATGTCTCTTATTATTTATTCTGGGTGGTTGTTCTTCAGCAACCCTTTTAGGTGCAATGGAAGAAGTTTTTGATGTGAATATTAAAATTTTGTATCAGGATGATGTTGATGAGATCGTCCTCTTCTTAACTGAAGATTATACTGGTCAACCGATGTTATGCTTAAATACTTTCACTAAAGAAGATTCAAGTTATAAATATGATCATGGTACTGGCGGACACTGTCAGAACCTGGATTTATCCAATAAGTATGAAATTGTCAATGTAACATCTGTAGGTAACAGCTCTAATAGTGCCGTGTGGGGATATCTTCACAATTACCCTGACGCTGAGACAGTTAGTTATACCTTAGAGGATGAAAAAGGAAACATAATATATTCATCAGAAATTGAAATAGCAAAAGAGAACTTCATATTTGAGCAATTACCAGTTGATATTTTTGAAAGGACTCACAGCCATCACTACAAAGTATTAGATAAAGAGAGTAACACAATTATTGAAAGGTAGATTAAGCACCGGAAATAATACCAAAAAAGTTACCACAGTCTACTTCACATGAATTTTTTGGAAATATCCCTTGCAAACGTATTTTAGAAATGATATTTTACAATAGTCTGAATATTACGCTCTTTATGAAATTAATAGATAGTATGATTAAAAGAATTTTAAACTATTAAGAGTGCAGTTACTGAAAATATATAAGGTGTGTAATCTATGCAAAATATTATTGATAAGATAAGTGAAATAGAATTTGGAGACATTGGGGTTATTGCCTATTCAGAATTTAATCAAGAAAAGGTGATTTCAATAAATGAAAAATTATCAGTTCCGCTTGCATCTGCCGGAAAAGTTGCAATTGCTTATTGTGTAGCCCAATTAATAGAAGAAGGGCCATATCAATGGGATAACATTGTAGAAGATATTAGTTTTAATCCAAAAGAAGACAGCAATATTATATATCCTCACTTTCAAAACAGAAAAGCCTTATTATTGCAGGATGCAGTAGAAGTGATGATCGCCTCTCACGATAGCTATGTTGCGGATAGTATTGTCCAATTTTGTGGTGGATGGGAAAAGATTAATAAAAAAATCAAAACATATTTTTCGAATATAAATATTAAACAAAACCCTAGAGATCTGGATAATAAGGGAGAGCTGGCCCAGGTTTTTGAACTCTTGCGTGCAATATTTGAGGGATACAAAAATAATCCTGAAATTTGGACTCCTGTTATTAATGGTTTAGTCAGGCAAAGAGGGGAGATTGAAGGAATCCCAACTCATTTCTTAAATCATATGACTGGTGGACTGGAGAATGTAGCAGTTGACATTGGGATATTAGGAGAGTTCTCTGGAAGTCCAATTTTGTTTGTTTTAGGAGCTAAACATTTACCCAATAGAAATGAAAATAAATTTGTAGATGAAAGAATTATAGAGGTTATGCAGTCACTCTATACTGAATACTCCAATCAAGATAAACAAATTAAAAACGAAACCAGTATTTAATTCAGACTTTGTTGTTGGGGAGGAGAATTCATATGGAGTTAGTATTTATCAGACATGGCCAAGGGGAACATACCGTAGATTTACCTCAGAGCTTACATATCTCAGACCCTGCCTTAACTAATGAAGGAAAACTTCAAGCTATGTCGCTTAGAAATCAGTTTCCTTTATCACAGAATGACGTAGTAATAATTAGTCCTCTAAGGAGAACTTTACAAACAGCACATATTTGGAGTGAAGGTATAAACTGCAGGAAAATAGTAAGTCCGTTCGTTTCTCCTAGAATGTTTCCTCAAACCCCACAGAGTACTACACTTCCTTGTGATGAACTTCTAACAAAGGAAAAAATAAAAAACGTGTTCAATGATTTTTGTATTGATGGAGAATTACCAGATGAATATTGGTTAAGCGGAATTAATAAAACACACGAACAAGAGTTTTCCAAAATTGCATCCCGTTATTTGACATGGTGCAAGAGCACTGGAAAAAAACGAATTTACATAGTTTCTCACGATGGAACAATAACTTCATATAATCAATTTATTACCGGGAGAAAACTTTCACGCAAAGACTTCCCTAAAGAAACTGGCTGGTTGAAAATTGATTGCTAAGCTTCATCAAAAGGAGAAAAGTAGAGGTAGGGGAGGCTGTTTCTTGGATAGAAGAGTGAAAGTAGCCAATGAAATCATAAACATACTTAAAGACTACCCTGAAGTAAATGATGTTTTTATAAGAGGTAGTCTATCTAAGAAATCTCATATAGATAAGTATTCTGATATAGATATTGGAATAGATGTATCAGGTTTACAATGTTTCCCGGGGATTGGAAAATCACTCAAGTAGAAAATAACGAGCCTGCTCAAAATTTTTGGGAGGGCTTGATTAAAGACATTACTAATGACAAATTCATAAAGCGTTTTGAAAGATGAGAGTACATTCAAGAGTTTAATGCTGAGGCAATAATAGAGAAAAATATGAGTTATAAGCTTTGGGGGTATTAGCATGAAGAGACTATTCAGTATATTTATTCTAATTTTATTTGTGATCGCAGGTTGTTTAGATGATGAGCTAACAAAGATAAATCCAGATGATATAAGTTATGGATCACTTAAAATTCACAAAGATGGAATGCTTGTAAAAGATATTAGTTTATTAGAAAATGAAAAATTATTGATAGATGCTGCTGAGGCATATAATAACGCTGAATTTATTTCGTTCGAGGAAGAAGAAAATGAAAATCATGTCAATATAGACCCCATATTTACAGATGGACCATTAGAGGAAGAATACTCAGCATCTCACTTTAACATGGACTCAGGAACTGAGGGGGATAATTTCTACATCGGGTACAAAGGAGATAATGTTTTCAAAGTAATTGCAGGTGGAGAGATTTCTAAAAACAGTTTTAACGAATACTTCATTGAAAGCAAAGAGTTAAAAGAAATCATTTTAGAAAATGGGTAACCTACAGATGAAAGGCGTTCAAAAAGTTGTTCGCCTTTTATTTTATCTGATAACTTTTGAGAGTTGGAGGAAGAAAGAATGTATGTAAAGGTCTATATATATCATATACAAAACGATAAAGTGGACGAGTTTATGAGCATTCAGGAAAAGGCGTCAGAGATTTATGGTAAATATTTGAACTTTAATACTACCTATCTTCAGAGCCAGGAGGATATTACAAAATGGATGGAAATCACAAATTATAAGGATGAAGAAGAGTATCAGAAAAGTATTAAATTAATTAACCAAGAGGACGAAATACAAGAACTTTTTGAAGCGTTCCAATCTCTATTAATAAGTGAGCATGAGGTCACTGAAGAAAACTTTATAGAAAAGAAGATAATCAGTAATTCTTAACAATATTTTTTCTAAAACATTGACCATAAAATTAGTAATCCTATCGCAATTGGGATTAGGGAACCGATTATTAGAAAAGTTTTAGCAATCAAATACGAATTACTCATAATACGATAAAAGATTGCATTCTCATAATTGTAATAATCTTTTTTCATCCATTTATTTTTCTTCAGTTCTTTTTGGTGCGCTTCTTCTGTGTATTTCGTTAAAACTAAGTAAAGGAAGATGAATCCACCTGTAAGGAAAAAGAATAAAGGAAAATAATCTTTTATTAATTGCATTTAATATCACCTGACAAATAGTTTTAACCCATTATATTAAATACATTCTTTTTGTTAAAGGGGAAGATAAAGTGAGTGAATGGAATGAACTTATAAATGAATCAAAATCCAGATGGGAACAGAATGCTGATCATTGGGATGATTATATGGGAGACGAAAGTAATCGATTTCATCGAGAGCTGATAAGACCCTATACCGAAAAATTATTACGTATTAAAGAAGGTCAAACGATACTGGATATTGCTTGTGGGAACGGGAACTTCTCAAGGAGACTGGCAGATCTGGGAGCTAATGTCGTGGCGTTTGACTACAGTTCAAAGATGGTCGAACGAGCGAAAAAAAGATCTAATGACTATAATCAACAAATCTCCTATAAAGTTATTGATGCAGCTAATTATGAGGGCTTGCTTCAGCTGGGAAATGGTAAATTTGATCATGCAGTAGCAAATATGGCTCTAATGGACATTGCTGACATAACCCCATTAATCGCCTCACTACATAAGTTATTAAAACCAAATGGGACCTTTGTTTTCTCCATTACACATCCCTGCTTTCAACCGCCTGGTCTTAGAACAATCAACGAGTCAGAAGACATTAATAGTAAGTTGGTTTCCAGAAACAGCATTCAAATCTCAAAGTACTTAACTTCAGAACCATATGAAGCGATCGGCATTAAAGGTCAAAAGACGCCACACTATATGTTCCACAGGCCATTGTCGTATTACACGAACGAATTCTTTAAATCAGGCTTTGTACTTGATAGTGTTGAAGAACCGAGTTTCAAAAAGGAAGAGAAGAATGAATTTGACTGGTATGAGATTCCTCCTGTTATTATTTTTCGTTTTAGAAAGTTAAGCGACTAGTCATGTAAAATAGATAGAACTATTAATTTCTAGTGGAGGTGGGTCATGAAATTATATAAGTTTGATAAATCCACCGGTAATAAGATAAGAGAATATAATTCTGATTTTATAATGTCTCGTATTCTACGAACTGATCAGAATACTCAAATCGGGTGTATTTACTTAGAAGAAGACGGAGTTATTGGATACCATCAAGCGGTAGTGCCTCAGTTTTTATTAATTATGAATGGAGAAGGTTATGTTCGAGGTGATCAAGAGAAGTATTTCAAAGTCCAATCAGGAGATGCAGTGTTTTGGGAGAAAGATGAATGGCATGAAACTAAAAGTGAGAAAGGATTAACTGCTATCGTCATTGAAAGCGAAACTATAAATCCATCATTATTTATGTCTTTAAAATAGATAGGTATTGTCTAGAAGAATGATAGAGAAGAGTTGGGTTGGGAGGAATTGTAATGAAAAGGTGGTCAGGTTCAGCGGCAGTCTGTATTAATGAAAATAATGAGGTATTAATGGTCAGAGCTTTTGACTCGGATGAATGGGCAGTCCCATCTGGAGGATTGAAAAAGATGAAAGTCCAGAGTTTGCCTGTAAGAGGGAAGTTAAAGAAGAGACAGGGTATGATGTTCAGGTTATTGAGCAAATAAAAATAAAAGAAACAATTATAAAAGGGATTGAAGTAAAAACATATTATTTTAGAGTGAAAAAGATAGGTGATAGCCAAGGGATTAATGACCCTGATGGAATAATTGGTGAGGCTGATTGGAAAACAGCAGCAGAAATAAAAGTATTACAACACGCTTACCCTGATGACAAAGATTTTTTACTTGAGCAATTATAGACGGGCATCGTTAAAGATTTTGATTTATATAAGGAGAGATCAAATTGTTTTCATCAAATAGATTAGTATTACGTAAAGTGAGTCAAGATGATGTGGAACTCTATCATTCATGGAGAAATGATATGGATGTGATGTATACCACAAATCCATCTCTAGATTTATATTCTCTTGAGGAGACTAGAAGCTTTGTGGAAAATATTCTAATAAGCTCTGAATCTTCCAAGAGCTATATAATCACTCAAAAAGAAAATGATATAGCAATAGGTATTACCTCACTAATCAACATTGACTATAAAAACAGAAATGCGGAATGTATCATTGATATTGGAGAAAAAGATTACTGGGGCCAAGGATATGGTTCTGAGGCATTGCAGATACTAATAAACTATGCGTTTCTTGAACTGAATTTGCACCGGGTATCTCTAAGAGTCTTCTCATTTAATGATAAGGCCATCAAGATGTACGAAAAGTTAGGATTTAAAGAAGAAGGTATTAGTCGAGAGTCCTTGTTTAGAAATGGTAATTGGGAAGATATTGTACATATGGGGTTGTTACATAACGAATATTTGGAGGTATAAACTTAATTGCCGCCTGAGTAATAATTGTATTAACTAAAAAGCTGAAAAGGCATTTGGGTATTAACTCAAATGCCTTTAGTAGTCTAAATCAATTTTCAATTTCCTAATTTGATTAAATACATATTATTAGATTAATTTTTTCACAAACATTAATTACTAAGAAATTATAACAACTTCTGAATCAAAGGATAAATTATTCAAATCATGTAAAATATCTCTCGCCTGATTACTATGGTCCGTTAGTGCTTTCCCCTTATATATGGGTACCTTGCTGTATATCTTTCTTACACTAATCGGGTAACCAATACCTGTGTTGGAATTATTGATTCTAATTTTATCTGGTTCAAAAAGCAAAGTGTTTATTAGCTTCCTAGCCTCATATGATGGGGATGATTTTAGCATTGACACCATATCTGAGTCGGTTAATCTGGCAAATTCATTCTTATTAACTGTATCTGCATTCCAATGGTATTTTATAGACTTAGCCAATAATCTGTCCACGGCAACCATATATGGTGATAAGAACAATTTGTGGTCTGATAAAATTAGTTGTAATAAGTAATGCCCAGTTTCACGATCTGTCTCTATTCCAGTAGATGTACATTTGATTTTTGGTAATAAATCTTTAGGAAGAGTATCTACCATACCCGCCATATATGTGTCTCTAAAGAAACTATCAAGATGGTCAATACCTAATATATTTTCTTTCCCTGTAATTACAGAAGGTTCGTTTAAGATCTCAATTATTTTATTAGGACTTATATTGAATTGTTGCAGTATAGAAGATAGTTCATCTTCTAAGATAAATTGTTCTGTTAATTGATGGTGGTTAAAATTTAACGTTTTTTCTACTGCATGAGAAAAAGGTAAGTGACCAATATCATGTAACAATGCAGCAACACGAAGTTCTATATTTTCCGGGAAGTAAATGGCTGTTAATTTCCATACTCCGATAGTATGCTCATACCTGCTATGTACAACAGGAGATACCAATGAACCAGCACCGAAATGTGCTAATTGCTTCAACCTCCTAATTGGTCTGCTCTGAAGCAATTTAACTTCCAATTTATTAGGTTCGACAGGTGGATAAAGTGGTTCTGAGAAAAGTTCTGTTTCTTTTATTTGCATTAAAATTGCTCCCTTGCACTTATTCAAAATATTTCGTATTCTTAATTTGATTTTAACATAATTTTCTATTTTATCCTTGAATTTAAAAAATGTGTGGTTTGTTAGAGTGAACCACATAATTGGAACTGTTACGACCTTGCCGCTATTAGACCTTATTTTTGTTTGATAAACCTCCATTAAAGGTATATTAATTAAAAGGAAGATTTGCAGGAGGTATTCAAATGAAGGAAAGAGTTAATCATATTGTGAATTGGATAAAAAATTATGTCGAAGATGCGGGTGCTAACGGCGTCATTGTAGGTGTAAGCGGCGGAATTGATTCGGCATTAGCAGCTGCTCTAATGAAACGAGCATACCCTAACAATTCGATGGGGGTAATCATGCCAATAGATAAGAAGGTTGAGGATCAACCAGATGCTTTAGAACTCGTGAAAAGCATAGACCTTACTTATTACAGTGTTGAATTAACCGATACGTTTAATACACAAATAAAAGATATTGAAAACACAATTGGTGATGAGTGGAGTAAGGAAACAGAACGAATGGTCAGGGCGAATTTAATGGCAAGAATCCGAATGAGTACACTATATGCTATAGCTCAAAACTTTGGCTATTTAGTTGTTGGTACAGGAAATAAAGCTGAAAAGTATACGGGTTACTTTACGAAATTTGGAGACGGGGCATCTGATATTGAACCATTAATGAATTTATCAAAAGGCGAAGTTTATAAGATGTCTGAATATCTCGGCGTTCCTGATGCCATATTAAATAAACAACCTAGTGCAGGCTTGTGGGAAGATCAGACTGATGAGGGAGAAATGGGCGTTTCCTATGCACACATTGATGCCTTTTTACGCGGAGAAGACATCCCCGAAGATTCAGTAAAAACGATTCAAGATTTACACAACAAAACAATGCACAAGCGTCAAGAAGCACCAGGTCCTAATCAATTTCAAAAGGATGAATAACGTGACGGAATCTAAAAAAACGGCATTACTCATTATCGATATGATTAACCGAATGGATTTTGATGGAGCGGAAGACCTTTATGAAAATACAAAAGAAATAATTGATCCAATTATTAATCTTAAGCGCTATGCCCAACAAAAGGACATGCCTGTCATTTATGTAAATGACAACTTTGGAATGTGGAAAGAAAACCACCATAAGCTTATTGACTATTGTAAAGAAGGCATGGCCAAAGATTGGATTGAAAAACTAGAACCCGACGAAGATGATTACTTTATCTTCAAACCAAAACACTCTGGATTCTATGGGACTCAATTAAATTTCTTATTAGAAGATTTAGACGTTGAGCATTTAATTATGACAGGTATTGCTGGAGATATGTGTGTATTGTTTACCGCCAAGGATGCCTATATGGAAGGCTATTCGATGTGGGTCCCAAAGAATTGCATGGCGTCAGAAGAAACGATTTATAATGATGCAGCATTACAAATTATTCACCGGTTAACGCAATGTGATATTACGCCGTTTGAACAAAAATGATTAAACATCCATGTAACTCATACATGGATGTTTTTTGAATCTGTATTTTTTAATACTTAACTGATTTTACGACTAAGGTTGTAGTTTTTCATAAGACTAATCAATTACATATCTTAAATCTAATAGCTGACGATACAATCTTCTCCTTGATTTACCATGAGGATATGGAAGCTCAGAGGAGGTAGTCATTGTGAAACAAATCATTTCAGATAAACAATTTATTTTAATTATTATTGCTAATTTCTTATCGTCAGTGGGTTCTGGGATTACCACCATTGCAGCCAGCTGGTTGTTAGTGAATCAAACCAATGGCGAAATCATATTAGGTTATACCATGATAGGAACGACCATTATTATGTTTATCATCGCACCTTATGTTGGTGTTTTAATTGATCGATTTTCAAGAAAGAAAATCTATTTATTTAATCAGGTGCTAGGTTTTTGTGTGATTGGCAGTGCGACCATACCTGGTGTGATGACAGGAACTTACGACACTTGGCAATTAGTCATCTTTATCTTTTCCTTTTCGTTATACTTTGCCTTACATTATCCAACGTTGTTAGCACTAACCCAGGAAATTTTCTCAAAGGAATATTATCGCTCGATTAGTGGCGTGTTAGAAGTCGAAAGTCAGACGGCAAGCGCTGTAGCAGGTGGGATTACAGGATTACTATTAGGAGTTATTAGTTACGATATAATCTTTTTATTTGATATGTCGACATTTATTTTTAGTTTTATTTTTATATCATTCATCAAATATGAGAAGCAATATAAAAAGGTAAAATCCAAGAAACCTGTTTGGAACGACATTATGGTGGGCCTTGAATTTTTGAAAGGTAAACGCAAGTTGGTGATTCTATTAATCTCAACATTGGTCCCATTTATGTGTGTGACAGCTTTTAATTACGTCGATCCAGTCTATGTCACAGATATTCTTGAAGCATCGGGCCAAATTTATGGATTATCAAGTATGAGTTACGCACTTGGAGCAATTGGTGCGGGCATCATCAGTGTTCTGTTAGCTAAAAAATTTGGTTATGTGTTTACAACTAAGGTTATGATGATCAGTTATTTATTGTTTTTATTAGCATTAGTGAGTGTTTATCATGTTGCGATTTATTTAGCTGCGAATTTATTGGCAGGCGCAGGGAATTCCGGGACGCGAGTGATGAGACGGACACTCATGTTAGAGCTTATTCCTAACCATAAAATAGGACGTGTGAATAGTTTCTTTATAAGTGTAGAATTAGTCGTTCGAATCATTTTATTAACTAGCTTTATTCTATTGATAGGTCATCTAAATGCCATTATTCCAATTATTATTTTAATAGCTATGATGGTCATTGCACTTGTAGGATTTTGGTATAGTAAGTCATTTGTACAAGACCAAAATCAATTAGACTATTATTCTGTGAAATGAATAAAGAGGAGTCAAAGATGTTAGTTAGAAAAATATGTTAAAATCATAGAAAGTTTTAATAAAAGTTGATAGGGGTTTGATGTTAAAGGAGGGGGAATATTTAAAAAAAGTGTTAGGTCCTTTAATCGTAGTTTTAGGGCTTATTGCCTTAGTTTATTTGATGGTTGACGATTATTATGATTTGCAAAAAGCAGCACAGAGAGCATCAAGTGAAATTTACACACTTCTAATTAAAATGACTTTATGGGCATTCTTATTTGGTATATTGTTGGAATGGAGAGGCTTGGTAAAGTTAATTGAAAAAAAGTTTAAATTCAATTGGATACTATTCATTCCCGCAGTTATGTTGTCGGTTCTGATGTTTATACCAAAGGTTTATTGGTTTGATTGGTTTGGTATAACTGGTGAATTTTATATAAAAATGCTTACTATAACGCATACACATACAGCTTTAACAATATTAGCGGGAACATTATTGATTAGATCCTTCTCTGAGAAGTAATACAAATGTTAAAGAGGCTGGGACAAAACCCAGCAACATAAAAAATCGTGGGACTCCATCGTAATGATGAATCCCACGATTTTTTTATATTTTTGTAATTTTTACATAAACAAAAAGGACCCTCTTTGATAGAATTAAAGTAACCACACCATAATCCCAAAGGAGGATCCTTATGTTTAAAGATTATAACATGAATCAAGTGGTTTTGCCTTTAGATT
>NZ_SOPW01000024.1 GCF_004402015.1 Filobacillus milosensis | reverse complement strand
GTCAGTTGTTAAATTAATCGATAAATGCATTCTCCTCACCTCGAATTAAGTATGCATTTATCGGTCAGAGTTGTACATTCTTAAATGATCATTTATGTACATTTATAAACTAGCATTTATAATATAAGTATATTTGTGGCGATATTTGTAATTTTTCTAGGTGTTTTAGGTGCAAGTTACTATAATAAAACAGTGAAGGTTTTTAATCTCTCTCTAGTATATTTTTATTCAACTAAATGGGGGCAATAGTTGAAGAAGGAATTTTCGCGTTGATCAATTGAAGGTGCAGAAGAGTTGAATAAAAAATTTGGAGGGGAATTATGAAGTATTTATATCGTTACGGATTTCTTATATTTACAATAATCCTTACCATAGTAGGATTTTCAAAACTAATAAATAGTGTTGAAAATGGAAGAGATTCTGCAAATGAATTTTTACGTACATCAATGGGTGGAAGTATGAACTCAGATGATTTCCGAATTATAACGGATGGATATATTCTATCTAATATCACATTAGGTGGAATTTTGTTCTTGGTAGGACTTACATTTTTTTGTGTTTCTGCTTATCAACTCAGTAAAAATTTTAACTAATTCAGATAATAGTAACCTGTTTCTTATTGTGCTAATGGGGCTTTAGTTGAATAAGCAACTCGACGTGTCGATCAAGAGTTTAAAGAACAAATGAAGTGTGGTGAAAGAGATTTTAACAGCATTTTATGAATTTATTTTGCCTCTACTTGTAATAGGGCTTATTGTATTTTCTTCTATATATTTTAGTGATAAGAATAATATCAGGAAGCAACTGCAAGAAATGAAGAAATCTAAGAGTAAGATTACTTTTACAATCTTTGTTGTTGTTCTATTCCCATTTGCAATTATACTCTTGATTTATATTGCAAAGAACATTGCTAAAATCTTGGGTTAATCAAAATGCTTCTTAAACAAAAGGGGGCAATAGTTAAAGAAGCAAATCACGCGTTTCTCAACTATTGGGGCAGTTTAGCACAAGATTAAAAAGGGGGAATATTATTTGAAAAAATATTTATTTTAATCTTAACTTCAGTTCTAATTTTCACGGGTTGTAACGAAAAAGAGGTAGAATTAAGTGATAATGCTAAAATCGTAAAAAAACACCTCGAACAGAACGGGTACGAAGTTATTTCTTATCAAGGTGATAGCTGGCAAGAATTTAGTAAAAGCGATTTACACACTCTGCCTGACCAACAAGTTTGGTCGGTTCAATATATTGAACCTGATGAATATCTGAATAAGAGAATTGAAACAGTAAAATTTACAATTAGTAATCACCCGTTAGATGAATTATTTAAAATGGGGAAAACAAGTGTCACTGCATGGGTTATCGAAAAGGAAGTAATTGGAGGTTGGTCCTATCCAATTTCTAAAAACGATGATGTAGTTGGTGCTCCTTATTCTTTGGATGGTAAAACAGCAGAAGAGGTAAAAGGAAACTATTCAACTTGGTTAGAAGAGTGGAAAAATAGATACGGGGAATAGAAACTTATTCAGCTAAATGGGGCGTTAGTTTAACAAGTTGCGTCGATAATACGTAACACGTCTACAACAAGCGATATGTTTTTTTAGGGGGGATTAGATGAAGAAGTGGTTAATAATAATCATCGTATTGTTTGTAACATTAATTATTGGTTCCTTTATTTATATTAACAACAATTTTTTGTATAATCCTTTTACATATCCAGAAGGAAATATTGCAGAGTACCCCCATTATTCATTTAAAACTTTTAAAAACCCTATGGTGTTACAAGCAGTTAAAAGGGAGTCAGATGGTAATCGAAGTTTTTATCATTATGTAACTAACAAAGAACAAATTAAAAATTTACTCAATCATTTTGATAAGGCAAATAAGCTTGAAAACTATGACGGGGAACAATATTTATCTGAGAATCCTCCAAATAAACGTGGAGCGAAATATGAGATTATATTTAGACGTGTGGAAAGCTGGGATGAAAATAACTTAGCTCGTGGTCGAATATTAATTCAGTTCTCCTTTTACGAAAATAGTAAGGTTTTTGAAATTGCAGGTGTTCATTTTTATGAATTGAAAGACAGTTTTAAGGAAGATATTTTTAGGGCTTTATCAGATAAAGAAAAATGGATAACTGACTAAGAATTTTATTCTTAAACTATATGGGGCAGTTAGTTTAAGAAGAATAGTCACTTATTGTGCTAAAGGGACAGATTAGTGCAAGAGCTTTTAGAACTTTTTAGTGAATAATCTATGTAATAAAATAAAGGAGGTAAAAGATTATTGAAAAAATTCGTTCTTTTCTTCTTGTTTTTATTTGCATTAGTAGGGTGTAGTGAAACAGAACAGGTTTTGGACAAAGAACAATTAAGTGAAAATGTGAAAATTGCTAAAAGTTATCTCGAAGAAAAGGGATATGATGTAATATCATTGGTTAGTGATAGTAGTCAAGTTATAACTCAAGAATACCTTGAAACAATACCTGGGCAACAGGAATGGAACGTACAACCAATAGCACCAGATAAATATATAGGTAAAACCATTGACATAGTTATGTTTGTAGTAGAAGATCATCCCTTAAATGATAAATATCACGGCGAAATACGTGTTAGGGTTTTTCTTTACGAAAAAGAAGTAATCGGAGGAACCTCATTTGCTGTTGATTATGATGGTGGTCCACATTCTTTGGAGGGTGAATAATTAAGAAGTTGTGAACTAATGCACTTAAACAAACTGAGGTCTTTAGTTGAAGAAGTAAATCACGTGTTGATCAACTCTCGGGGCAGGATTGTTTAAGATGTAATTATTAGATATTAGGATATTCTGGGGGATTACAATGAACATGCGACAGTTAAAAGTTGAGGATTGCCAGCGAATAATACCAGTTATGAATGAGTGGTGGGGTGGCAGAGAAATGACACATTTATTACCTCGATTTTTATTTGATAATTTTAATGATACAAGTTTTGTAATAGAAAAAAATGATAATATAATTGGTTTTTTAATTGGATTCTTATCTCAAAGTAATAAAGAAGAAGCGTATATTCATTTAGTAGGAGTTAATCCAAATAATCGAAGAGAAGGTGTTGGAAGCGCTCTTTATAATGAATTCTTTAAAATTGTTAAAAAGTCCAACGTGAAGAGGGTTCGTTGTATTACATCACCAGTAAACAAGAATTCAATTTATTACCACACTAATATAGGGTTTAGTATTGTTGAAGGTGATAAGTTGGTTGATAATATTCCAGTACATACAAACTATGACTGCAAAGGTAATGAACGAGTTTTATTTGTTAAAAACATATAATTTGTGAATAAATGTACTTAAAGTAACTGGGGGCGTTAGTTGAAGAAGGCATATGATTTAAGTGAGTATTTTACTGTGTAGTACAACCATACTATTCATGAAGAAATATCTTTATTTAGAAAAAACATTTTAATTTTTTAATTTTTTTACAGAAAGTTATTGACAAACACTCGTTCGTTAATTTAATATAGAAAGCGTAAATTGATTTGCCTTTTGTCTAACTTAATAGATTCATAAATCTGTTTACACTTTAATTATCATTAAATTAAATATTATTATAGAATCATTGGGCTAAAACCCCACAGATTGGCTGAGGAAGCACCCTCCAATCAAGAGTAAGATCATTTTGCTTAAATAATGATCTTACTACCTTGGTAGGAGTGTGTCTCAAGCCATATCTGTGGGGTTTTTCTTTTTGATCAAATGAGAGGTGAATATGTGATAAAGAATTTTGATTAATGAAAAAAACAAGACTAGTTATTTTGATTACAAAACAATAGAAAAGGATGTTGTAAATGGCAAAAAACATTAAACATGACTACAACGAGTACTACGAAAGCATGTTGGCTAAAAAGGAAGATTTACATAAGATTAAAGCTGCAGATTTTTTGAGTTACTATTCTGATTTAATCATAAAGTACTCTGATTCACTTGAAACTAAAGTGGGTGGTAATTATGGTAGTACATCTAACGAATAGAAAAAGAGCATTACTTTACAGAAGAATAAGTCCAAGACCAGAACAAGACTTTGGTAATACTTCATTGGAAAAACAACTTGAAGATATGATGAAGTATTGTCAACGAAATAACATCGAAGTAGTAGATGTTTATACCGATAACCTTAAGTCTGGGAAATCATTCGAAGGAAGAGACGAATTTAAGGAAATGTACCATAGAGCCCTTAAAACAGAAGAAGAAATAGATTACGTGATTGTTTTAAAACAAGATCGGTTGTCAAGGGATACTCTTGATACGCTATTTATTATGAAGCGATTAAATGAAGCCGGAGTTAACCTTATTTCGATTGCAGATAATATAAATACAAACGATCGCAACGCCGAGATACTCGTCCATGTAATGTCTTTAGTCGCTCAACTAGAACGGGATTTTATTAATTACCGTACAAGATCAGGAATGGAGAAAAAAGCCGAAGATGGATTCTTCTTAGGAGGACAGGTTTTTGGTTATAAATCGTTTAACAAAAAACTAAGGGTTCTTCCCAGAGAAGCAAGAGTTGTGAAATATATTTTTGAAAAATATGCTGTTGACATGTGGGGATATAAAAAAATAGCTTCAAGTCTTAACATGCAAGGAATTAAGACAAAAAACAAAAAAGATTGGACAATCAATGCTGTTAAGACTGTTTTAGAGAATCAGATTTATATTGGTAGTACTAAATGGCGCGGGGAGTATACCAAAGGAAACCATACTCCAATAATTGAAAAGTCATTATGGGAAAAGACACAAGAGGTTATGCAAACAAGAAGTTATACTCCTGTAAAAATCCATTCTGGTTCTTACCCTCTTTCTGGATTAATAAAGTGTCCAAGGTGTGGTTCATCTATGGTGCAAGGGAACTGTAGTCAAAAGTATAAGTATTATCAATGCTCAAAAAACAAAAACAGTGGTAGAGTTGCGTGCACTTCTAACCTTATAAATAAGGAATATGCAGAAGATTATGTTCTTAGAGATTTCCTAAATCATCTTCAAAATGAGATCTTACCATTATTACTACATGATATTACAAAAGCTAATTTAGATTATGAGTTAAAACCTTTAGAAGAAGAAATTAGGTACTTAAATAAAGAGATAGAGGAACTACAAAAAGGAATAGAAACAACACTTGATTTGTTTGACGATAATTCTGTAAATATTGATCCAGACTTGTTAAAAAATAGATTAGTTACTAAGCAAAATGCAATCAATGAGAAAAAATCTATTGTAAAGGAACTTACTAAACAAGTGGAGTTTAAACGTAGTAACTCTTTCATGGAGATTATTAGGTACTCAATCGAAAACTTTAAAGATTTCTATTCAACTTTAGCAGATGAAGAGAAAAAGAAATTCTTTCACAGTGTTATTAGACAAATTCACATAAATCAAGGTGAGAAGCCTAAAGATAGATTAATTACAGATATTGAATATTTCTTTGATTTAGATGACATTTCTAATCTTGTTAATACAAAAAAGTAGCATGAAATTATGTATTGATAAAGCATTGTCGTTCAAAGAACTTTAACTTCATGCTCAAACAATTATACTCTAGTAAATTCTACTAGATTGAAAGGGAGGAACACAATGAAAGATAAACATAAAGGGTTTTACAAAGTTTTACTAGATAAATCTGAAGAGATAGGTATTTCAAAAAGGGTTATTCAGATTTATATAGATCAAGTAACAAGTAGATTCGAGGTGAAATAAGTAAGTGCATAATACCTTTATTAAGCTAGGTCTACCAGGAAGTAAAACAAAAAAAGTGGTAATAAAACGCCCGAGTACTAAGGGTATAACACACCAGCTTCAGCTAGATTTGAATTTTAGTAATTCTGATAAATCATAAAAAATAGTATGAAAATTGCCTTTCCCGTCAATCATCTTAATACATTGACGGGAGGTGATTAGCTTGATGACTCAAAAAGGAAAAGTTGTAAGGGTTACTTATTCAGAAGAGAACAGTCAACAAACAGATTTGTGGATGTATAGAATGATGGAAAAAATCATATTAGAACAACTGAATATAGACGCTACTATAAAGGCTGACCTATTACGTACAAATCAAAGTCGTATAAAAAGACTTATTTCAGGGGGGGATTAACTTGGAGAATGAAATGCTCGATAAAACTTTGAAATATTCTACTAAGCACTACAAAGTCAATGGAATTAGACTTAAAAAAAAGTATGGCGTATATATCCGTGTCAGCGGAAATTCACAAAGTGAAAATCTTCAAATTGAAGCAGCAAAAAAGTGGATGGAAGCGAATGGCATTCCAATTAGTGAAGTAGAGTTTTTTAATGAGCATGCTCTTTCAGCTAATAAAGTGGTTATGGAAAATAGACCACAATTAATGAGGCTATTAGATGCTGTTAAATCTGGGGAAATTACATGTGTACTAGTATTTACACGATGTCGTTTGGCAAGGAACTTTTTTGAGTACAATGAGATTCTCGACATATTTTACGCAGCTAATATTGATGTGTTCTTTACTTGTAATGAAACTGCTCCTTTTAGCAAAGATTATCTCATTGAAGGGATTTATGGCATACAGATTCAGAGTGAAGGAGCAAATATTAAAGCTAGGCTTCAGGATGTCCATAAAATCAATCCACCACAAAAGTTTGGATATGTTAAAAGAGAAAAACAAAAAAGTGAAGAGCCAGAAATTGAACAGAAGAGATACTGTGTTGATGAAAGGTATCATTACAAAATCATTAAAGCTTTTGAAAACATTGCATCGGTTAAAAGTTATGATGAGCTTCTAAGTCTTATTTTAAGGAATAAAAAGGAAATGAAAAGAAATAGTGTAGAAGATACTTGGAAGATATTCCGTTCCCCATTCTATGCGGGTCATTACCAAAAAGGACCACATTATTACCTATTGGAACATGTCCAACCAATGATTGACTTGGAGTTATTCCATGAAGTTCAACGTGTACTTGAACAATTTGAACAAAAATTAATTGATAGCATAATTACTTCTAGGGAACAATCTTTTGTTACTCCAATATGTAAAGAGTGTGGTAGTAAAATGGCACATAAAAATACAATTGTAGGAAAATCAGCTTATTACAAGTGCTCTAAACATAAAAATATTATCATAACAACAACGGAAGTAAATCAACATTTAAAGGAGTCCATAATTGAATTAATTGGTTCTCTTTGTGAGAAAGACATAAAGTTTGTTTGTAGAAGGGCTATAAATAGCTCTATCAAAGCATTGGAGAAAAAGAAAAAAGAGTTAGGTAATCAACTGATTGGCATACGTGAAAAATATGTTTTGAATTATGATCCCAATAATCACAAGGGAATAACAGATCATATGGACAAAGTTAACAACATCCAAACGGAAGTTGAAAATTTAAATAGTCAAATTGTAGACCTATCTAATACACAATCGCTAGTAAATGATTTAATAAATGTTATTAGGGTTGGACTTATTAATGAAATAAGTTTAGATAAGTTACATCTGTTTGTAAACTTTATGATCAAGCAGGTAATTGTTTCCGAAGAAGCTGTTGAACTTGAAATGTATTTGTCAGAATTTAAAGGAGTGAAAAAACTTGCCTAAAGAAAGAGTGGAAAAAAATCACCAAGATAATACTATTCAAAATATGATGTCGCTACAAGAAAAATTTAAAGAAATCATCAATGATGTTGTTGGTCCAATTCAAGATGAAAGTTTCTTGCCACCGTTAAAAACTGTATCTTTGGAAAAAGATATTAAGCCGGCAATTGGATATATTCGCTATTCCGATAAGAAACAAGATGATAACAATTCGGTTGAAATGCAAAAAAGACAAATAGAAAATAAGGCTAGTCTAGAAGGCTACCATATCATCCTATGGTCTATGGACAAAGCTGTTTCAGCCACGCATAAAGATGCTATTAACCGTCCATGGATGAAAGTTCTATTTAACTGTGCGTCAATCGAACAATTCATAGGAGCGATTTTCTTTTGTGAAGAGTCTAGAGTAAGTCGTCGAGTAAATGATTTTGTTAGAGATGTCCATGACCCATTAAAAGAAGAAAAGCCAACACTTAAGTTTTTTAGTACGACAGAACCAGATGAGTGGGACCCTACTAAACCACATATTCAAGCGAAGTTGCTAATCTATAGAAATGAATCGGAATATAAGAAAGATAGGACAGTGCGTTATCAAAACAATTGCCTGTACCCTTCAGATAATCAAAAACCTAAACGTCCTGGTTCGGCACTTCCATATGGTTATACAAAGGATAATAATGGTGAAATAATCATCGACAATACTGACAATAAGGCTGATATTGTTTACTTGATTAATTATTTATCTAGTGTGGGTTATAGTAATAAGTTCATCGCTACGTTATTAAATGACTGTGAAATACCCTCGCCAAAGGGTAAATCTTGGGTAGCATCGATGATTGATAAAATCATACAGAATCTTTTTTATCAAGGTTATTTGACATGGAATGTACGTGAAAGTCGTACCAATAGTGCTAGAAAGAAATTAGACCAAATTGATATTTTTAAAAGCTCCCATGAACCAATCATACCTCCGCATTTAGCAGAAGCGGTAAAACAAATGAAAAGCTTTAAGAATCAATTTGGTAGAAACATGGATACACCATTTACTCTGAAAGATTTACTTGAGTGCAAGAATTGCCATGTTCCGCTTACTTCAAAGAATTTCACATCCGGTAAAAGTAACAACCAAAAGTACGTATATCGATGTACAAGTTGTAAAAACTTCGTTGAGGTTGAAAAAGTACATGATATTGTATTTAAAAAGGTCTTCGATCACTTGTCAAAAAACAGTGTTGGTATGAAAAAAGAAGCATTGACTATGTTGAAAAGATGGAACAAATCAGTGACTCAAAAACAGAGTGACGTTTTAAAGACAATACAGCATGTAAAAGAACAGGAACGCTTTGTTGTAAATCGAAACACCCCTGAAGAAATTGAATTTGCAAATTCTATTGCTTCAACACTTGATAAACTTACTAAAAAAGTAGAAGAACTGGCAGAAATCATTAAGAAAATTGAACAGCTACTCGATCCAACAAAGTTGGAAATACTCTTTACAAGTTTCTTTAAAAACGATAAGAGCAATCCATTATCCAAACTTGAGTTACGAAGCTTATTCTTATTTCTAATCGAGAAGATTGATTTGAATCTCGCGACCAACAATGTGTCTATAAATTATAGAATAACTCCGTTTGTTGACATAGAAAAGTGGATTAGTCAAGCTACCGCAGATTTAGCCATGTAAGTGTTCAGGTTACCGTATAAATACTTGTCTGAATGAAACAAACAAAAACACAATTTTGAAAAGGCCTTGATATCAAGGCTTTTTCAAGAAATAGTTTCGGTTATACAGATAGCGCGGTATACCTAGCTACTTATTCAACCGTAGTTCTAATATACATTGTAGACAAATTACCGTAGTTGTATACATGACATTGACGTTTAAAATTTTCAGATTAAACCTAAAATGCAAAGTGTTGAAAATAATAGGAGGTGCTCTATGTTTAAGTTATATTCCTGTACAGAAGCAGGGGAAATTTTAAATAAGACAAAGCAAGAGGTCCGATTACTTGTAGAGGAAAATATCCTTACGAATTATGGTAATAGCCACCGGTACATGGTCTCTGAAAAAGAAGTAAATCAACTTAATAGTGAGCTTGAGCTTTTAGATAAGTAAAGGCATATCAAACACTTATTAAAAAGCAAAATAATAAATATATGGAGGAATAAAAATGCCTAAATTATTTGAACTTATTAAAGGAGATACCAAGCAGTATATCGTGACTTATAAAGTGGGAAGTGAAATTGGAGTTAAAAACGGAATTCTCATAAAAAAGGAGTTCGATACACTAGAAGATGCTGAACTTTTCTTTAGATTAGTAATGAATAAAGGTAGTGTATTATTCAGTCACTTGCTAGAATAAACAGATACTATTAAATCACTCATTTAGTATTGTATTGTTAATTTTAGAGATGGACCTTCAAGCAAATTACACAATTGATGCCCAAGTATAAGAATTACTTGGGCATTTTTTATTGCAAAGAGAAGAGAGGTATATAAACAAATGTAATGTAATTTATTAGCCCTCTTTTAGGTAGACTTTAATGTGATATTTCAAATCTTATAAAAAGCTACTAGCATTCGCTAACCAAAAAAGTTGATTATAAATAATTATAATTTCTTACCTCCTCGAATCGCCCTTTCCACATCTTTATCACCTTTAGAACGTTCGTCTCTATTTAACTTCAATGTTAGCCCTCCTCATTAAGATGATCTCACAATATGTATATTAGTCTTGATAAGTGATTATACATCAATCGTTGCAGACAATATGAAGGATTTTATTCTTCATTTGTCTAAATTTGTTTATTAATCCTATTATTTTGAGGCTTATAAAGGAGGTTTATTTATGCTAACGCTTGAAGAATATGTTGCAAAACGAAAAAAAGAAGATGGGTTAAATGAATTTGATATGGACAGTAGGTTAGAAAATCTACGAATATGTAATAATTATGTGTTTGAATTTTTTAATCAGTATTTAGAAAGCATTGATGTAGACGAAAGAACTGTTCTAAATGATGAGAGATTACGCAAATACAAAAATCAATTGAATAATTTCTCCCCAGAGATCCAGGATTGGTTAGTAAATATTTATGACGAATATGAACAACATCTCAATAAATCAATCATCAACTTTTTAAAGAAGGATGAGTTGTTTTTTCTATACCATACGGAATATGAGTTCAGGTCATTATCCTATGATTGTTATGCTGATTTAATTAAAAGGAGTCCATTTATTAAAGGAAATGCGGAAAACATATTTAAGTTTATCAAGGAGTATCATCTATTAGAAAGTCAGCGCATCATGGACTTGAGTTCTGTATTTATAACGGAAGAAGTAAATAATTGGGTAGAAAAAACATGGATGAAATATAAAGTAAGTTTAGTCGCTTTTGCGTTTGATTGGATCATTAGATTTTATGATAACGAAGATCTATGGCCAGCAAAACACAAGAGTAAAAATAAGGAAGACTACATCGAATATGAATATGATATTAAACAGAAAAGTAATTTGTTTAATATGAATTACTTTTACAGACGTGTTTCTAGTAAGCCATTTTTAAAAGGCAAGAAGCAATACTTAGAAATTCTCCTTATGTATTTTTGGGTAAATGAGATTTCGGGTGATGAAGAAGGTTATTGGGATGAGTATGTTACGAAGGTGTTAAAATAATACATTAATTGATTGGAGGAAGTTAGATGGGGAATTATTACGTACCTACTAATGGAGTGGGTTCATGGAGAGAATTTTTAGCTGATTCTAAAAAACAATGGAAACCTGGTTACTCAGCTTTTGAGTTGGCTTATAAATGGGAAGCGGCTGAAAACTTCCCGCCTAGTGTTAAAAGGGTATTTGAACAAAGTCAAATTCCATTGATTCAAGAAGTTGAACTATTATATGGATTTCCAGAATATAAGGTGCCTCTACCAGGAGGTTCTGCAAGCTCACAAAATGACCTTTATGTATTAGCTAAAGCCAATGATGAGTTATTGACCATTATGGTTGAAGGAAAAGTTTCAGAGCCTTTTGGAGAGACGGTTGAATCATGGTTAGGTAAAGAATATAGCAAAGGAAAAAAATCTAGACTAGATTTTTTATTGGAACAGTTGGGTCTAAATGAAGAAAGTGTTCTAGATAAAAGATATCAGTTATTACATCGTACAGCATCTGCACTCATAGAAGCTAAACAGGTAAGGGCAAAGAACGCAATGATGCTTGTTCATTCTTTTAGTGAGGCTGGAAAATGGTTTGAAGATTATGAGGCGTTTGTTAAATTATTTCAATTGTCACCGAAAAAAGGCGAGATTGTTGGGCCAGTTTTACTGGATGGAGTAAATCTATATTTTGGTTGGGTAACTGGAAAGAAATCCGAGGTACGTGATGATAACTACTATATTAAAAATACATCTAACAGTCATAATCAAAAGGTAGAGTTATGGTCAACTAAACGATTACAATTTGAACCAAAGAACTGGATGAAAGACATGCGGAATGATTTAAAGAATGAACTTAAACAAATTACTTCTACTGAAAATGGGACACTATATGCTATGTTTTGTACAAATGATAATAAATCATGGTTTGATGTGGAAAATGTTTTATTGTATAACGTCGGAGTTGGGGCATTTTCGCAAATTGGTGATAACAACTTCATAATTGAACAATCATTAGAAAACGTGCCACACCTAAATAATTCCCCAAAGTTCAATCATTATCACCAATACAATTATGGGAAAGACTTTGATCTTTACTGGCAAAAAGATGATGTCTTAGCGACATGGAGAGATATGAAGTTATCATCTTTAAAAGATAAACCTCATGAGTATTGGTATCAGATGAAACTATCAAATATCGAAACATATGCTAAATCATTAAATAAGAATTCTAAATTTGGTCTTAAACTTAACATTGGGGTTCCTATTGGGAAAAACGTAAATCTAACAAGTGTTTGTAAACCCCTGATAGATGGAATAGTAAGCTCACTTCATTGTTATTCTGGAGAAGACATTGATGAAGTTTCTAAGCGTTTAGGGGTTCAATTAGATATAGCCGAATCTCACATAGCTGAAATGTTGTTGGAAGAATATAATGCAATTCTGGGATCTCACAATGTAGTTCGTAGATTTCAAAAAGGAATACAATGGAATCCAGCTGATGATTTTTGCTTTCAAATAGCTATAAAAACTTTTGATTCTAATGAAACAAATTTCAAAATAAATGGTGAGATCTACACATTGAAGTCGTGTTAAAAAGTGATGCAAACAATTATGATTGGGCGAAAAGAAATAAACTATTAAAAATTAGTAGATCCAAATAAAATATACTAAATATAATAAATGAAAGCGTATTCAGATTAGGGAGGATGATTACATGCATCTTCAAGTAAATATAAATCAGACACAATCATTAAAACTGTCACTGACAAAAGAACTTAAACAGTCTATTGAAATGTTGCAGTTTTCAGCATTAGAATTAGTTTATTTTTTACAAATCGACAGGCGCCAGGTACCTGTCGAAATGAATGTTCTTCTAGACCAAATTGGTTGGGAATATCCTCAACAAAAGATAAAATAAGAGACAGTGGGTTATGGCAAGTAAATGAATTGTACAAAGATGGCTTTACTGAAAGTCAATTTAGTGAGTTTAGCAAAAACTACGAAGTTAAAAGGAGTTAGACACTATGCCAAAATGGATTTTTCAAGGGAATCCTAAACAATTTACGATTAACAAAGACAAGTTTCCAGATTTACATGATTTAAATCAATACGTGAAAGACGGCAAAATTATTGATTGGTCTATTCGTCAGAAGTATCATATGAATGAGATTAAAGCAGGGGATGAAGTATTTATATGGCGATCTGATGGTGGCGAAAAAGGTACAGGGGGTGTTATTGCTTTGGCAGAAGTAATAACAGATCCGGAAGTCGGAGAGCATGTTTACCCTCAAGCTCAGTTAAAGGTTAAGGAAGCTAGATTAGATGAAGCTGATGGGATGGTTTTACGTTCCAAACTAAAGGAACTGCCAGAAACTCGTAATCTATTAATCATGAGATTAGCGCAGCTAACCAATTATAAATTGACAGACGAAGAGTTTAAGAAGCTTCTTAAATTCTGGAACAATCCAGAAATACTAGATGAGAAGGTTAATAAAACAATAGTTGAGAAGTACTTGCTTTATTACAAGGATGAGCTTAATAACTTTCCGCAAGAGTTTAATTATCTTGAAGAGAGTTATAAGTTCTTCCAACAATTTAGAGATCCTGAATACATAAAAACGATGGAATGGGAAGACTTCCAAAAAATTGGGCAACATGTGAATGCATACCGAATGGCTATTGCGAGAAGTCGTGCTTTTGGAAATATGAATGCGTCCCTAGACAAATATAGAGAAAGCTTTTTATATCTCGTTCATGGTGATGATTCATTAGAACGTCGTATGGATCAGTTTTTAAATAATGACCAATATAAACTATTTGGTATTGGCGCCAATGCACTTAGTGAAATGATTGGTAATATCTTTCCTGAAGAGTATTGCTTCTTTAATCAACGAGATCGAGTAGCGGTTGAGAACGAATTAGAAATAGACCCTGGCTATATCAGGGGTGATACATTTTCTAAACGATTCATGAAATTCCAAAATGCTATTAAGGATCACCAAATCGCTGAGAAGTATCAAGAACTAATTGGACGTCAGACTGATTTACCAATCTATTATGAAGTGGATCAATTCTTTAGCTTTATATTTGATAAAAGCAAGGACCAACACACAATTGAAAGTGAATCTCCAAAGTATTGGTTAATAGCAGCAGGTGAAAACAGTAAATATTGGAGATATTTTAAGGATAAGGAACAAGTCTCTATTGGTTGGAATGAACTTGGAGATCTTAGACAATATAAAGACAAAAAAGATATATTGGAAACACTGAAAGAAGTCAACGAATTAGATTACTCCCCGACTAATGATGCACTTGCCAATGAACAGTTCGTTAGAGAAATGAAAGAAGGGGACAACGTGATTGTTAAACATGGTAAAAGCAAAGTCATTGCTTTGGGCCAGGTGACATCACAATATCAATACGATCCAGAAAATGGCCCACATCATTCTTATAGAAACGTAGATTGGTTAAAGGAGGGCGAATGGGATATATCAAGTCATCCAATTAATCAAAAGACATTAACGGATGTAACAGGTTATGAAGATTTCTTAGATGACATTCTTTATAAGCTCGAAGTAAAAGAAGAACCAAGTGAAACTGGTGTGGTAAAAGAAGAATTAGCAGAGTATACAACCGAAGACATTACCCGAGATTTATTCATTGATCTTGATAAACTAGAGGATGCCATTGGATCGTTAGAATATAAGAAAAATATTATTCTACAAGGCCCACCAGGTGTAGGGAAAACTTTTGTTGCCAAACGTCTTGCTTATTATCACATGGAAGCGAAAAAACCAGAAAATATTGAAATGGTCCAGTTTCACCAGTCTTACTCTTATGAAGAGTTTATTCGTGGTTTTAAACCGAATAGAGAGGGTCAATTTGTGCTGCAGGATGGGTTATTCCATAAGTTCTGTAAAAAAGCACAAGAAAATCCTGATGAGAAATTCTACTTTATAATCGATGAGATTAACCGCGGAAATTTATCTAAAATCTTTGGGGAAGTCATGATGTTAATAGAAGCGGATAAACGAGGTAAAGAATTCGCGATTAAAACAACTTATAGTCAAGATCAGGAAAGATTCTTTATACCAGAAAATGTGTATCTCATAGGTGCCATGAATACGGCAGATAGATCATTAGCTTTAGTTGACTATGCTTTACGTCGTCGTTTTGCCTTTATTGATTTAGAACCTGGCTTTCACACAGAATCGTTTAAAGAGTTCCTTCAAGCGAAAGGAATTAGCCAGGGATTTATAGAAAACATTATCTCGTTGATGACAGATATTAATAATGAGATAGTGAGAGACAAGGTGAACCTTGGTAAAGGATTTGAGGTTGGCCATAGTTATTTTACGCCACAAGGGAATATTGAGGATGAACAAACGTGGCTTGAACGAGTGATTCGACTTGAAGTAGAACCACTCTTAAAAGAATATTGGTTTGATCAGGAGGAAAAAGTAGATGAACTCCTCAGCCGACATCAGTAGAATTCCAGTTAAAAACATATTCTATATGCTGGCTTATGCCTGGGATCATCCACATGAGAAGCGAATGATTGATGTACATGGCGAAGATGAGAAAGACATTATTAATCTATTAAGTAAGGTCTTTATATCGAAAGTGAAATCTTTGATAAAGAAAGGCTTTTATAGAGAGTACCAACCCTACCAAGAAGAATCAGGTGTGATTCGAGGGAAGGTGCTGTTTAAAGAATCGATTGAACGGTTTTCATTTAAACGAGGGAAAATGCACATTCAACATGAGAATTTAACTTACGATATCCCTCATAACCAAATCATTAAGGCAGCGATGCTTCGTTTAAGCATGTATGAGAGTCTTGAGAAACAATATTATGACGAAATTAAAAGACTATTGATGTATTTTCAAAGTGTTTCTAGAATTCATCTTCATCCGAAGTTGTTTCATCAAGTGACGTTACATCGAAATAACCAGCACTATCAATTTATCTTAAACATTTGCCAATTCATATCTGAAAATGTGCTGTTACATGAAGGGGCGGGCTCTGCCGCTTTTAATGATTTTTCGCGTGACCATATGAAGATGGCAAGACTCTTTGAGAATTTCGTTAAGAACTTTTATAAGACAGAAATTGTTGGTTCTAAAGCACGCAGTGAAACATTGGACTGGGGAGCTGTTGGTAATGAGACTCACCACTTACCATTAATGCATACGGATATTTCATTAGAAATTGATGATCAGAAGTACATTATTGATACGAAATTCTATCATCATGGTTTAGTAGAATTTAAAAGTAAAGAGATTGTTCGAAGCGGGCACTTGTATCAACTATATTCTTATTTGGAAAACGACAGACGTATCCGAAACGGTAGAAAATCGGTAGGAGTATTATTATATCCAAGAGTTAATCAAAGCTTCTACTTGGATTACGAGATGCAAGGTTTTAATATAAAAGTTTGTAGTATTGATTTGGCAGTAAATTGGAGAAAGGTCGAGAGTAGGTTATTAGAAATAATTTAATTAGCTCAAGCTAAAAAGGGTGGTTATTTGCTAGAGTGGACGGCTAAAACTCCAGAAGATTTGTTGTTACAGAAATATTGGGATGAACATAAAGGCGTAATCTTTGTTGAAGTACCTATTGGCTCACCTTATGGTGTTGGGAAATGGCCAAAAGGCTCTAAAAGAAGACGAATTGATGCCATCAGGATTACTAGTAGTTCAATTCCTGATGGTATTTACAAACTCAGCAATAATGAAAATATGCTAGATTACTTATCCTTAACCGGTTCGATTGAATTAATTGAAATTAAACAGAAACTAAGCCGTTATATTATAGGTCAAGTTATAGCTGGTGTCGATATGTTTGAGTATGAGTATAGTTTTGAAAATATCATACCGAAAATCATTTGTACTGAAGGAGATCCTGCTTTAGAGTGGGTGTGTGATAAGCGAGAGATTAGTGTAGCTTATCATTAAAGAGAAGTGTGTTATTCTTATGATAATTACAAAAAGGAGGAAATAAGGTAACAACTTGGATTGAGTTGTTACCTTACTTTTTTAGAAAACCGTGTTCATAAACTCCTATTTGAATGTCTGTTTCAAGTTCTTTATATAACCTTGTGAATTCCGAGTACTTATCTTTTAAGCTTTCTACCTGATTAAAAATTCCTAATCGCAGTTGATACCAGCCCGCATCCCAAGCATCTAAATTAAATCTTATATCCTTGTAATGGCATTCTTCTCTGTATTGCATGGAGGCGATTATTAATTCACGCGCTTCATTGAGAACCTTATTAGCTTTATCTGAGAATGAAAGCTGTTGAATCAAATAATATACATAACTATTTTTGTTATAATGCTTGGTATCTCTATACATTTCATGAAAGTGATAGTCATCTGATAAAGTTAACATTTCTTCCTTTGATAAGAAGAAGAATTGATTGTAAATATCATGCTCTTTACCCTTATACAATACTTTTCTAAGTGAGGATTGATTTGATGAGCTATTAAATAAGGAATAAATCAAGGCATCGTTATTCCATAATTGATAAGCTTCAGTCTGGGTGTTTGGAATTAAGAACTCATCTTTATCATTAATCCAAGTTCTTCTTACTGATTTCCTCGCTGCAAATAAAGCAACTATTCTCATTAGATTATCTTTTGTAATTGGTATCCCATGGCCGTCTGAGAAAGCCGAACTATATAAACCTACGTATCGATCACTTTGCATGATGTTGTTACTGTTATTATGCATGTAACCTAATCCACCTTGAATAACTTTTCCGTACCCTTTTTGTTTTACGTTGATTGGATTACTTAACTGTGGGCTATCTACTTTTTCTAGTTTGTTTATGGGTTCTCTAGCCCACTGTGATGCAGAGTTATTATCTGAGTTAAACATAGTCTTTTCTCCGTAGTCAGCGATCGTCATGTTATTTTGATTAATGGATTTAATAATTAAGTTGAATTCATTTGTTGTAGTTTTCCCACTAGACCATACTGTGAATGAAACACCCCATGAATCACTTACATCTGAGAAATTATTTGCTCTTAACAACATTCCATCAATGAATTTAAATTCTTTAAAAAACTTTTCTCTGAAACTTTTAAAAGAAGGACTAACCAAGAATGTTGGTTTTGAATAGAAGCATAAGTAGACATTAGATAATTTAAAAAACTTCTTAATATAAAAGATTTGAAATAAAAACTGGGCATAAAGCTGTTCCGATGATCTTCCAAAACCAAACTCTCTCATTATTTCTCTTGCAATCGTGTCTGATGTCCCTATTTTGTTTGTTTTTGATTTAGATTTTCTTTCACCAGCTGTTGCAAATGGAGGGTTAATGTAGAATACAATAGGCTTATTTTCTTTTAATTGGTTTAATAATTCTTGAGGAAGTTTATTAAATGAGTCGTTCAAAAAGTCGAATTGGAAAATGGTTGCTTCAGGGTTATATCGCATCTTATTTACGGTTCTAATATCTTCAATATTAATGGTAGAACAGTATAAGTTGGAAAACTTAAAATCTCTTGTTAGGTTATTAAGTCCACTGCAACAGTCCCAAACAATATATTTTTCTTTCCAGTCAAGCCCTAACGCATTTGATATAATTTTCTCTGATTCATAAGTCCATATCGTTGGAGTATAAAATTCACCCTCTCTCCTTCTGAGTACTTCTTCAACTAATCGATCTTTTGAACTGATTATAAGATCTATTTCCGAGGTTTTATAATCTTGCTCAAAGTGTGAAAAAAACGAACGGTGGACATCACTATTTATATGCACTTCTGTGAAGGTTTGTTGAAAGTTACTCACTAAAGTATTTGGTTTATGAGGGTGTAAATAAGTATTCCTAAGGTCGACTAAGCAGTAAATGAATAGTGAAGCTTCTTCTTGTACAGATAGTGAGTCGTCTAACAAAACATATTCTTTCCAATATTTAAAAGCTTCTACTATGTTTTGTTGATTAATGATTACTTTACTAACTCTACCTTCAGATAAATCCTGTAACTGATTAATAATGTCTCTTAGTTTTAATGTATTATTTATATCAAAGACCATAGGAGCTATATCTACGTCTTGGACAAGGGCACGTATTAATTCTTGATTATCTTGATGGGCTTTACTAGGTGGTAAGTTCCAATTAATATCACGATTTAAGAATTTATAAATATGTTTAGCTTCAAGAGCAAAACATTCATTATTATCACCGACAAACAAGGTTGTTGGTAATTTCTTACCATTGAGTTCAAAACGTTTAAAGTAGTAAATCATTTGAGTGAATATATTTGCTTGCACATTTTTAGATTTTAAATCAACATCAAACTTGAATTCCAGTAGGGATCTAACATTTTTATACTCCAGGAGTCCATCGATATTTAATGGAGAAGTGATTTTGGCGTCAGGAATTAACTTTTTAATTTCTGATCTATATGTATTTTCAACATCTTTCTCATTTAGAGCTAACCTTAGTTGTTCATACATAGTTGTACACCTCATCTAAGTAAGTATTCAATAAATTCTATGTGTGAGTTGTCTTAAAAATACATACAATGGGTGCTATAATATTTTAAATACACCTTGACTGGAAATTAATTTCCTAATAGAATATAATTATATTGACTCAGACAATATTTTGGTCAATAAGCTGGCGGTGATGGATTGATAGGTCTAGAGTACATCCTTGATCTTTACGGTATGCAGCATATAGAGCTAGCCGAGAAACTTGGAATTAAAAAACAGAACATTAACCTGTGGATTAAAGGTAAGCAAAACATCTCAAAAAAACATCTTCCAACTTTGGAAGAAATCTTTGGGATAGAAGCTATGTATTTCTCAAAAGAGTTAACAGATCTAGAGAAATTAGAAATTCAAAAGGAAAAATTAAAAAGTGATTTACAACCTGTCATAACAGACCACGAACAACAATTTTTAATCGGTGAAAATGATGATTTGGTTGAGGTACCTGTATATGACAAAGAAGAATTGAATCAAATTGAGCATGATATTGAGAAAGCAAAACTAAAAGAAAAATTTCAGACCATTCTTAGCAGGGCAGAACACCAACCTTATCTAGATACATTCAAACTAATGCTTGAGTTGCTAGATAAAACACAGAATGAACCAGTATTTCATAAAACAATTGAAGGATTGGCACATTATTTAGAAGTGTTGCCTGATTGGGTGTCAACTGGCCCAGAACAGGACGAATTTGAAAGTGAATTATTTGAGATATTAGATGATCATAACTATTAAGGGGGACAACTAAAATGGAAACAGCAAAGATTGGATTTGAGGAAACACTTTGGAAAGCAGCGGATAAATTACGCGGAAGTATGGATGCTTCTGAATATAAACACGTCACACTAGGTTTAATCTTCTTAAAATACATATCCGACAAATTCGAAATGAAATATAACGAATTGGTTGAAGAAGGAGATGGATTTGAAGAAGACCGTGATGAATATGAAGCAGAAAATATTTTCTGGGTACCAAAACAATCCCGTTGGAGTTTTATAAAGGACTATGCTAAAGACCCAAAGATCGGCCAATATATTGATGAGGCTATGATTGAAATTGAAAAGGAAAACCCTTCTTTACGTGGTGTACTTGATAAGCGTTATGCTCGTCCAGAACTTGATAAACGTCGTTTAGGTGAGTTAATCGATTTAATTTCAACTATTAAACTTCACAGTAAAGAAGAGAAGGACTTACTCGGCCGTATTTATGAATACTTCTTAGGCAAGTTTGCGAGTGCTGAAGGGAAAGGTGGCGGTGAGTTCTATACACCTCAAAGTGTTGTTAAAACGTTAGTTGAAATGATTGAACCATATGAGGGAAGAATTTATGACCCTTGTTGTGGTAGTGGTGGCATGTTTGTTCAAAGTGAAAAATTCCTTGAACGTCACCAAGGGAAAATTGAAAACCTATCTATTTATGGTCAAGAATTAAATTCGACTACTTGGAAACTATGCAAAATGAATTTATCCATTCGTGGACTTGAAGGGAATATTGGCGATCAACATGCAGATAGCTTCCATAACGATTTACACAAAAATCTAAAAGCAGATTACATTTTAGCTAATCCACCATTCAATATTAGTGATTGGGGTGGAAATGAGTTAGTTGATGATGTTCGATGGAAACATGGTACCCCACCAAATGGTAATGCGAACTATGCCTGGTTACAACACATGGTTTATCATCTTGCACCAAACGGAACTGCTGGTATTGTTTTAGCAAATGGTTCATTAAGTTCAAACACTTCTAATGAAGGTGAAATTCGCAGAAACTTACTTGAATCAGATCTGGTTGATGCAATTGTGGCTTTACCGGATAAATTATTTTATTCAACTGGTATTCCTGTTTCCTTGTGGATCCTAAACCGAAACAAGAAGGACCACCCTAAATATCGAGGTCGTGAAAATGAGATTTTATTTATCGATGCTCGTAATTTAGGAGAAATGGTTAATCGTCGTCTTCGTGAATTAACTGAGGAAGATATTCAAAAAATCTCTACTACTTATCAAAATTGGCGTAAACCAGGCGAAGGTTATGAGGATGTCAAAGGATTTTGTAAGTCCTCAACGTTAGATGAAGTTCGTGTAAATGAATATGCTTTAACACCCGGACGTTATGTAGGGTTAGGAGAAATAGAAGATGATGTGATTCCATTTGAAGAAAAAATGGAATCACTAACTAGCGAATTAAGAGAACTATTCGATAAATCCCAACAATTAGAAAAAGAAATCAAGAAGAACTTAGGGGGGATTGGGTTTGAAATTTAAGGAATTTTGTACTTTCAAAGAAGGTTATGTCAACCCTTCACAAAAAGAACCTAAGTATTTTGATGGCCCTATTAAATGGTTAAGAGCAACTGATTTAAATAATTCCTATGTTTATACTACAACAAGAACTTTAACTGAAGAAGGATTTAAAAGTGCTCGGAAAAGTGCTTTAATGTTTAAACCTAATACTATTTCGATAAGTAAATCAGGCACAGTTGGTAGACTGGGCATTTTGAAGGACTATATGTGTGGGAATAGGGCAGTAATAAATATTGATGTTAATAGTGAAATAATGAATATGGAGTATATTTTTTATTGGTTATTAAACAATCAAAATTATATTAAGGATTTAGCAGTTGGTAGTGTACAAAGAAACTTGTATGTGTCGGTTTTAGAAAATTTAGAAATTGAAAAAAGGCCGATATTTGAGCAAAAAGCCATAGCAAACATCCTGTCAACCATAGATAAAAAGATAGAAATAAACAACCAAATGAATGAAAGATTAGAAGAAATGGCTCAAGTATTGTTTAAACGATGGTTTGTTGATTTTGAATTTCCAAATGATAATGGTGAGTCTTATAAATCAAGTGGTGGAGAAATGATTGAAAGTGAGTTGGGAATGATACCTAAGGGCTGGGAAGTCAGTAAACTAAATGAACATTGTGATGTTCAAAAGGGCCTATCTTATAAAGGAAAACATTTAGTTGAAGATGGAACGCCTATGTTGAATTTAGGCAATATTAATCCTGGTGGTGGATTTAGAAGAGAAAAAATGAAGTATTATGATGGAGAACACAAAGATAGGCACAAAGTAAAACCAGGTGATATTATTATAGCTAATACAGATATGACCCAAGATAGGTTAATACTTGGAAGTCCAATTATCGTGCCTGAGTTTAATAAAAGAGATATAATTTTTACACATCACTTATTCGCATTAAGACAGGTAAAACTACCTAAATCATTTTTATATTATTATATTAAGTCAGATGATTTTAGAGAAAGAGCAGAGAGTTTTGCTACAGGTACAACGGTATTAGCGATTTCAAAAAACGCAGTTGTTGATATAGAAATGGTTATACCTCAATCTAAAATCCTTAATAAGTATAAATGTATAGTAGATAGTATTTTAGATGAAATTGCTTTAAACAATAAAGAAAATGTAAGAATGGAAAAAATAAGGGACTTACTTCTTCCGAAACTCATGTCCGGCGAAATTCGTGTCCCAATTGACGATAACATTGTGGAAGAACAAGTCAATAATTAGTGTTAAATCTTTATTAGGAAAGGAGGAGTAAAATGGGCTTCTTAGAAAATTTCACTGAAGATAAATTAGAAGAAGCGGCTATTGAAATTATTCAAGAGCTTGGATATGAATATTTATTTGGTCCAGATATAAGTTCAGATGGAGAAAGGCCCGAACGTAAAGATTACCGTGATGTTATATTAGAAGATAGGTTAAAGGATGCTCTGTTTAGAAATAATCGCCATCTACCTCAAGAAGCAATTGATGAAGCTTATCGACAAATCGTTGCATTCAATAGTCCGAGTTTAGAAGAAAATAACCGTTATTTTCATAGGCTCGTGACAGAAGGAATTGATGTGTCTTTTCACCAGGATGGTCAAAACCAAACAAAGAAAGCTTTCTTAATTGATTTTGAAGGGCCTTCAAACAATGAATTCGTTGTGGTTAATCAGTTTACAATCATTGAAAAAGAAGAACGTCGTCCTGACCTTGTTCTATTTATTAATGGAATCCCTTTTGTGGTGATCGAGTTAAAATCAGCATCTGATGAAAATGCTAGTATTGATCATGCTTATGCACAGATTCAAACGTACAAACGTGATATTCCAACTCTATTTAATTATAACGCGTTCTGCATTTTATCAGATGGTATAAATGCAAAAGCTGGAACAATCACTGCTAGTCAAGAACGTTTCATGAATTGGCGTACAGTAGATGGTGAAAATGTTGAACCATTAGAGGTTCCCCAGTATGAAGTGCTATTAAGAGGAATGTTATCTAAAAATCGTCTAATTGATATTATTCAAAACTTTATACTTTTTCAGGAGTCGCACGAAGAAGAACGGGATGAAACTGGTAAAAAAATAGGTGATAAGAAGTCGATTGCTAAGATTTTGGCAGCGTATCATCAGTATTTTGCTGTTAAGAAAGCCCTTGACCATACTAAAAAGGCGACGAGTGAGGAAGGCGACCGTAAAATCGGTGTAATTTGGCATACACAAGGTTCGGGTAAGAGTTTTTCAATGGTCTTTTATACAGGACAGTTAATTAATCAACTTAAGAACAATCCAACTATTGTTGTCATTACTGACCGCAATGATTTGGATGATCAGTTGTATAATACATTCGCGAAATCACAAGATATTTTAATGCAGTCACCTAAACAAGCACATATTCGTAAATTGACTGATGAACAGAAGAAGCAACAAGCGAACGAAAACTCTCAAGAAGTTAATGGCTTATATGACCTTTTAAATGAACGTCAGTCTGGTGGTATTATTTTTACGACCATTCAAAAGTTTAAACCCGAAGAAGAAGAGATGCCCGTTTTAACTGATCGAAAAAATGTGATTATCATCGCTGATGAAGCCCATCGTAGTCAATATGGTTTATCCGCTAAGACAGACCGTAAAACTGGTGATGTTAAATATGGTTATGCAAAATATCTGCGCGATGCTTTACCAAATGCTTCATTTATCGGTTTTACAGGGACACCAATAGAGCTAGAGGACAAATCAACTCCAGCCGTATTCGGTAATTATATCGACATTTATGACATGACACGTGCTGTAGAGGATGAAGCGACGGTCAAAATCTATTATGAAAACCGAATAATTCGACTTGAGGCAAATGAGGAAGAATTAGCTCAAATTGACCAAGAGTTCGAAGAGATTACAGAGGATCACGAAGAATCATCACGAGAAAAATATAAATCGAAATGGTCAAAGCTCGAAGCGATTGTTGGATCACCTAGTCGTATTGAGAAGCTTGCTAAGGATATTGTGAATCACTATGAAGAAAAGTCCAAAACAATCGAAGGAAAAGCAATGGTAGTGGCTATGAGTCGTCGTATTTGTGTAGATCTCTATGATGAAATCATCAAACTTCGTCCTGACTGGCATTCAGATGATGATGATAAAGGTAAGATTAAAGTTGTTATGACAGGCAGTGCCGCTGATGAAGAATCTCTACAGCGTCACATTGGTGGTAAAAAACGACGAGATTTACTAGCCAAACGAATGAAAGATAACAGTGATGAGCTAAAGATTGTCATCGTTCGTGACATGTGGCTAACAGGTTTTGATGTACCATCCATGCACACGATGTATATTGATAAACCAATGCAGGGTCACAATCTTATGCAGGCTATTGCTCGTGTAAACCGAGTTTTTAAAGACAAATCGGGTGGAGTTGTTGTTGACTATATCGGAATTTTAGAGAGCTTGAAAAAAGCTTTAAATCAATATACAGATAGTGATAAAAAGACAACTGGTATTGATACCTCAGCAGCTATCGCAATCATGAAAGAAAAACTTGAGATTTTGCAGAATATGATGCATGGTTTTGATTATTCAGCTTATATGGAATCATCACAATCTGGTAGAATCCGTGCCATAACAGGTGGTATGAACTTAATTTTTGGTAAGAGTGAACAGGAACAGAAAGAATTTAAACAGAAGGCAACTGAACTTGCCAAAGCTCATTCACTTTGTGCTGCCACCAACGAAGGTAAAGAAGTTGCACTAGAAGTTAGCTACTTTAAAGCTGTTAAAGCCAGTTTGAATAAACTGCAAGAAAAACAGCCTAAGCGTCAATCCAAAAAAGAAGTTGAAGCAAGAGTAAGTCAACTACTTGAACGATCTATAATCTCAGAAGAAGCCGTCGATGTATTTGATGTTATGGGATTAGAACATCCAGATGTGTCAATTTTATCTGAAGAATTTCTAGATGAAGTTCGAGATTATGAACATAAAAACCTTGCAGTTGAGATGTTGAGAAAGTTACTTGAAGGTAACATTAAATCAATGGAAAGAAGTAATCTCGTTAAATCTCAGAAATACTCAGAGAAACTGAAGAAGTCTCTCAACAAGTACAAAAACCAAGCAATTACAAATGCTGAAGTTATGGAAGAATTAATCCAAATGGCGAATGAAATGAAAGAAGATCGTCAAAAAGAGCAAGACTTAGGCTTAAACGAAGATGAGATTGCTTTCTATGATGCTTTAACTTCAGAGGATGTTGTTAAAGAATTAATGGAGGATGAAGTGTTACGGCAAATTGCCAATGAATTAACACAAGCAATTAGACGTAATATGACCATTGATTGGCACGTCAGGAAGAGTGCTCGTGCTGGTATGAGACGTATTGTTAAAAGGTTATTAAAGAAGTATGATTATCCACCAGATCAAGCGAAAAATGCATTAAACACCGTGATGCACCAAGCTGAATTAATGGCGGAACATACAGAAGTTAGAGAATGGAATTACGAACAAGCTGCAGAGTCTAAAGGTGAATATAAATTATAACAACTAGGTCAGTCATTATAAAAAGTTTGGTTAAAGAACTTTTTAGGATGGCTGACTTTTTTATATTTTATGGAAATGAATGTTTGCTGATATATGTAAAGTAACTGTTTCAACAAACTATTTTCTATCTATCTCGCAAAGACAGCTTATCTAAAAACTATTGAAATTAAAGGAGGTGATCTATATGTCTGTTAAACACGTGCCAACTGAAATTGTGCATAGTGGGAGTAAAGGTGGAACAACTGGTTGTGGATTTAATACAAATGAAAGCCCTAGTCACTGGGCAAATACAAGTTCTAGAATAACTTGTGATAAAAATGGTTGTAAAAATTAAACTTTTTAAAAAGTGGGTAACAAAAGATCAAAGAGAAGATGAAGGCAAGGGGAGCTTGCCGGTTATAGTCCATTTGCCTCAATAACTGCAAAATAAATCAGTTAACTGGTTTATACAATTTTTAATATTAAAAGCTATAATTATCAATAAAAAGGTAGACTGACAAAAACGTATTTAGAAATAGATAATATTGAAAGAAGGTGTTAGAATGACAGTTTTCTTATTGCATCCAAAATTAACAATTGGACAAGAAAGAAAAGCTATTGATTTTTTAGAAGCTTGTTCGAATGAATTACAGGAGCATATAAATATTTCCGTTATTAACAACATTATGGCGTTGAATTCTATAAAAATATCTAAAAATGATATCTTTTTGTTTTTTAATAGACAGGATCAAAATTACTCAGAACACGTAACAGGGTTCTTTAAAAATATAATCGCTGTTAAAAACAATGAAGAACAAAAATCTGACCTTTTCCCAATAGCTATTAATAGTGAAACACGATCACCTCATAACCTTTTAGGTCATTTGCAAAGTTTCGATATAACAGAACAACTTAGACAAAGAGCTTTAAATGAAAACTACATAGATACAATAGCTGTTAATCTAGCTAGAACAATAGTTACACGTATGCAACCTACACTGGCACAAGATAGTATGAACTTATTTATTAGTCACCGTCGATTAGATGGTGAAGAAATTGCAGCATCGTTTTGTAAAGAACTAAGATTACGAGCTGAGAGCGCATTTAGAGATTTAATTGATATAAAAGTTGGGGAAAATGCACAAGAGGTAATAGAAGAGAACTTAAGACAAAGTGATGCTGTAATACTACTAGATACCCCTAAAACTTGGGAATCAGATTGGATTGATAGAGAGATAAGAATGGCCTTATCTATTAATATACCAATAGTTTGGATTAAACTAGGTGAACACTCTCCAGATCATAATTTAAAAACTAGACCGTCGGATAAGCCGCACTTTAACTTAGAGGGGTTAAACCCGCAGGAAACGAATATTAATCTTGATATTATTGACAACATAATTCATAAAGCTTTTAGCATTTCAAGGGAATTTGCAAGTAATACATTTGACAAATTACTACAACTAAAATCATTGACAACAGAAGCAGGATTCTCTTTTACTGAGTTAGACCAGAGGAGGATGATATATCAGGTTAAAGTGCCAAGGGAAGGATTTAAATACCAACAGCGCCCAATGACTCATCTAGTACAATTCTACGGGAGAGTACCTAAAAACCAAGATATAGATGACTTTGTACCAGCATTAAATGAACTAGGTTATGAACCCCATCCACAAATGGGACCTTATTATGATGCATCAATTCTGTTAGGTCCAATGTCAGGTTCTGTTTTTCAATCTACAGTAAGTGGGCAGGAAAAGTGTTTTATAGACTCATTCGATGAGTATATTGGAAATATTGAGGAACTAAAGAATAGTAGTTATAGCAACAATGTAACTGATAAAGGGATAATAATATCGGGTGCATTTCCAGATTGTGAACCAGAACATCAGCAAGTGTTAACAAATGCAATTCATATTTTCATCCAAATGGCTTTGAAAAAAGGTTTAACTATAATATTTGGTGCACATCCAACATTTCAACATTTGATTTTTGATATGGCTAAAATGAAATACCCTAAAAAATATGCGGAAATTATTCATATGTATATATCGAAGTATTTTGTAACTGAATCAATTATCGAAGAACACAAGAAGAATGCAACAGTTTTCCCCACTGATAATGTGGAAAATGACAGGCAGAAAAGTCTTACTTTAATGCGTAAAAGTATGATTTCAGATAAAAAGGCTTCAGCACTTATTGCCCTTGGAGGAAAAACTGACGCTCAAGGTCATTCACCTGGAGTAGAGGAAGAAATTGAATTAGCAAGAGCAGCAGGTATACCAGTTTTTGTAATTGGATCAGTTGGCGGTCATACAGCGCAAATAGCAAAGAAAATGCAAGAAAGTGACTGGGTAAATACTTTAAATCATTTATCAAATACAGAAAATAAAGAATTGATGTTAAGTAGTGATTTAAGAATGGTAGCTAATAAAATATTTAAACATCTAGATATCTAAATTAATTTAAAATTAAAGGAGACAAAAAGTATGGCAAGAAAAGCATTCTATAGTTTTCATTATAAAGCTGATAATAATAGGGCGTCACAAATACGGAATATGGGGGTAATAGAAGGTAATCGAACTGTTACCGATAATAATTGGGAAAAGATAAAAAGAGGTGGTGACAAAGCTATCCAAAATTGGATTGATAGTCAATTACACGGAAAATCCTGTACAGTTGTTTTAATCGGAAGTAACACTGCTGGCCGGAAATGGATTAACTATGAGATAGAAAAATCATGGAATGACGGAAAAGGTCTTCTTGGTATTTATGTGCATAATTTAAAGAATTTACAGGGTAATAAAGAAGAAAAAGGAGATAATCCATTTGATAATTTTACTATGAAACGAAATAACGCAAAACTTTCATCAATTGTAAAAGCAATAAATCCTCCTAGTAAAGACAGTAAGAAAGTATATGCTTATATACAAGACAATTTACTGGACTGGATTGAAGAAGCAATAGAGATTAGAAAAAAATATTGATAGTATTGGGAAAGTGGGAATAGTCATGAGTCTTTTTAATGTAGATGATCTAAGATTAATTGCTAAAAATAAAAAGCCATTATATGAAAGTTCACAACAAACTATTCAAAAGTCATTTGCTAATTTTAATGAAAATAAAAATTATGATGTATTTTTATCTCATTCCTATAGTGATGCTGAAGTAATACTTGGTTTATGTTACTTTATAGAATCATTAGGTTACACAGTTTATTTGGATTGGAAAGAAGACCCCCAAATGAATAGAGGACAAGTTACTAAACTAACAGCAAATACATTAAGAAAAAGGATGGGACAAAGTGCATCTTTGCTTTTTGCAACCTCTGAGCATTCAACTGAATCAGTGTGGATGCCTTGGGAATTAGGATATTTTGATGCTCTTAAAGGAAAAGTAGCTATTCTCCCGTTAACTATTCGTAGTAATTCAATAGATGAATATAAGGGGCAAGAGTATTTAGGTTTGTATGAATACGCTGTTAGGACTGGAACTTCAATATTCATTCATAGCGATGAGAAAAATTTTGTTGGATTTGAAAGGTGGATTAAAGGCGTGAATCCTTAAAAGATTATTAATAGGATTACTATAATTAGTCCCTTTTCACTAGAAAAAATTCTAAATAAACAGCAATTGCAAGACTTATTATTAGATAATGTAATTCTATTAGGGGGGTTCAAATGAAAATAGATATAATAGAAAAAAGTCTGTATAAATATTTAAATGAATATATATATGATGTTATTGAGAACTATAAAGATGGAGAAGAATGGAAAGATAATATTAATGAAAGATTTGAAAAATTTGTTAATGATAACGATTTAAGCAATATGTCTGAAAACACTTACATAATTAATACTCTAGAAGCTATATTAAGTTTAGATCAAATACCAATTGAAGAGGTAGTAATGAGAGCTTCTCAAAGATTTGGGGAAGAGATTTTTAATGAAGTAAGTAAGGAAATAGGGGCATATGATAAAATAGAACCTGAAATCATTTACCAAATAATAACCTTTTACAAATCTCGTTTATTATTGATGTTAATTTCACAATTTGAGTACTTTGATAGAACAGATTATGATATCTTTCTTTCTCATAGTAGTATTGATTCAAGAGAAGTGCTGGGGCTTAAACTTCTGTTTTTATTTGAGCACAACTTGTCAACATACATTGATTGGTTAGACGATTTTCAGCTTAATTATTTAAGAGCAACACAAAAAATCATTTCTTTAATATTGGATTTCACTAACCATAATACTAATATATTATTTAGATATTTAGAAGAATTTTATTCTGGTGAGGCCATGCTTAAAGAATACACTAATAAAGAAATTACTAATAAAATATTAGATTCCCTACGTAGTTCAGGTTGTGTTTTATATGTTGATAGTAGAAATTCCAGGTATTCTAAGTGGATGCCTTTTGAATTAGGTTATGCCATGGCTTATGAAAATAAGCCAATATATAGGATGTTAATTCAATATAAGAGAACCAGAATTGGATCGATTAAAAATAGTAGTTTTTTGAGTGATTTTGAAGTTATTGATGATATAGATAAATTTATAAAGTATCTAAATATAAGAAGTAAAGTAACTGTATAAAACTATAGGTGACATCTATACATGATCTCTTTATCGATTTTTATATGGATTATGATGACTCTAATAATTTTTTACAAATGAGAAAACGTTAAAGGGGCAAAAGATAAAGAAATATTATTAAAAACTACAGCAAAAATACAATTATGTATTAAATTTAGAGATTGATTATAAGAATAACACTTTATAATAGGTGTTATTCTTTTTTATGAATGAGACTAATTTAACTAGTGTGGAAAGTATTGTATTGATACGTTAGTAGTTATAAAATAGAAATATTAGGTTAATCAGTTGATTGTTGTTAATAATGGGGGAATTTAAGTGGTCGATATATTATTAAATAATAAGGAATTCTTTACTACAGAAGAGTACGCAAATTTATTAATAAAAGTAATTGTCTCTGTTTTGGTGATAGTTTTTATTGCTTATATATATGTCAGTTGGCGGACAAATTCATTTATTAAAACCTTAAAAAATTCTAGAGCTGAAAATGTCCACCAAACTATAAACAATATGAATGATCGAATCAACAATAAAAAATATATGTGGAAAAGTGTATATGATAAGAAGTGGAATCAATATTATTTTTATTATAATCAGTCTGATGACTTTATTCCAGATCCATACGAATATTTTAAAAGAGAAGATTTAGTATATAAGGTTGGTCAAAGGAAATTTGTTGAAACTATCCCTGCTATGCTTGTATCTTTAGGAATTTTGGGTACTTTTATTGGGATATTTTTAGGTATTCAAGATCTTCAAGGGGGAAGTTCTGAACAAATACAAATAGGTATTAATACTTTACTGGAAGGTATGGATGTAGCATTTATGTCTTCTATAGTAGGTATATTAGGATCCTTAGCTTTTCAAATAATTGACAGGTTACTTTTTTATCCACTATTACTCCTGAAGAAAATTGATAAATTACGAGATTCTTTAGATGAAGTAATTCCAGTTGAATCTGAAGGTAGTTTGTTACAAAATCTCGTAGAAACACAAAAAGAACAGATGAACGATCTCAAAGAGTTTTTCACAGATGAGTTTATTAATCGACTAACATCAGGTATTACAGAATCTTTTAATCAATCCATTCAACCTCACCTTGAACAAACACAGCAGACCATGCAAGAGTTAGTTGAAAAAACTACTGAAAAACAACATGAGTCAATGGATCAAATGGTAGATAATTTTATTGACTCTCTTAATGAAACGACAAACAATCATATGGATAATATTTTAGAAGCTTTTGGTAAATCAATTGAATGGCAGGAGCATGTCCACTCACGAATGGAGATATTAGTTGAAAATGTGATGAAAGCTGCTGAAAATCAATCTGAAATGGTGGAAGAAACGAAAGGTTTAACAAATACATTAAATCAATTTACAGATTCCTATGCTAATTACCAAGAAAACCTTTTTGATTTATCCAATAAATTGGAAAGCACTTCCTCATCATTTGATTCAATTTTAGAACGTATGGATACCGTCTTACATTCTTTAGGAGAAAGATATACTGAAGTGGAAGATCAATTAAAAGCGCGAATTGATGAGATGAATCAAAGCATTGAGTTATTTAAAGATCAAAGTAATATGTTGACCCAGGTTCAAAGCGATATTCAATCAACGGCGAGTAGTTTACATGGTATGACGAATCAGTTAGCTGAACAAGGAGAATCATTGAGAAAGCAACATGAGGTTACTAACCAATGGAGTGATAAAACTCAGAGTCTCTTAGAAGATGTGGTTGAACAAGCACAAGTACAAGAGCAATCAACAAGTCATCTTAATGAAATTTTAAATAAAGTGATGGAAGAACGGGAACGAATTGAAAATATTAGAGGATCTTATGAGGAAATACTGGAAAACAATGTCCAAGATTTGAAACGTCAATGGGAAGCAAACAGCCTAGCTATGAATCATAGTAATGAGAATATTGAAAGATTAAATAATTCATTAGATTCATCAATTGAGTCCTTTGCGGAACAGATGCACCAAGGCATTCAATTTACATTTGAGCAATTTGACCGAGAGTTACAACAAGCCGTTCAATACCTGGCAACTGGTGTAGATGGATTAAGGGATATTGTGGAATCCATGGATAAAGACTTAAGTGGTATTAACACATACATTAGTTCGTTAAAAGAAACTGTTGAAACAACTTCGAATAGCCAAAGCTAAAGGGTGAGATCAAATGGCAAGAAAACGTTTAGAGAGATCGAGAGAATATAAGCATGTTGAAGAAGAAGGTAATCACTATTGGATGTCTTATTCTGATTTGATGAGTGCGTTGCTATTTGTGTTTGCATTATTGTTGATGGTTAATATGTTTAGTAATCAAAAAGAAATTGAAGCTAAAAATGAAGTTATAGAGGACATCATAGGTATAAAATCAGAAATTATAAAGGAACTTAGTGCAACATTTAAGGGGTCTGATGTTGAGATGATTATAGATCCTCAAACAGGTGCTATAACACTCTCAAGCGGTGTGCTCTTTGAGTATAGTAGCTCAAAAATTTCGGAAGAAGGTAAAGAAAACTTAGCGAAGTTCATTCCATTGTATATGGAAGTTTTACTATCAGAACAATTCAAGCCACATATTTCGCAAATAATCATTGAGGGCCACACAGATAATCAAGGGAGTTACTTGTATAACTTAGAGCTATCCCATAATCGATCGTTAGCAGTAGTGCAGGAAATTTTGTCTGAAGACTTTCCTATGGAGGATCAGGACGGTCATTTAAGAGATGTTCTTACTTCTAATGGTAGATCTTATAGTGATCCTATTTTGGATAACGGTGAAGTTGATCAAGATGCTTCGCGTCGTGTTGAATTTAAGTTTAGATTAAAAGATGAGGAAATGTTTGAAGAAATTCAAGAGTTGGTGGCTAATAATGAATCATAAGTTTGATTTTTCCTTTCACTTTAAGCCTACAAAATTAAAGGAGATATCCAAGAAACTAGAAAATCAATATAAAGGTGTAAAATCACTCCCTGATTATATTATAAGACGAGATTTACCGTTAATTCTAAAAGAAATAGAGGAATTACCATACGATGAACAAGAGATTATTAAGTACTCAAAAACGTTAAAAAGACTTCATTTGAATCTATTAGCGAGTGAATATCCTTATGGTATAGAAGATGAACTATTGCACAGTAAAATTCGTCTAATCTTAGAGCGTCGTTATAACAGTATTATAGGTAAACGATTTTGGTATCATTTTCAAATACGACCCAAGGACCCCTTTATTATTGCACTTCTGTCAAAAGCGTTTAAAGAGGAAAACGAACAATTCTTATCATTAAGTAGTTCTGTCAGAAAGATGTATAACGAAATTTTTCAGAGTGATGAAGTAATAGAATCTATGTCAATTAAACTTGGTCAAGAAGCGGCTGGTGTGGATCAGGCCATAAAACTTTGGAAGATTCAAGAAGGCAAAGAATTACACCACTTATTATGGAATCACATGATCTTTCAGTTTATTGATAACGACCAGTTTATTAGAACGCAAAATCAAGAGACATTGAAAGAAGTTTTATATTATTACCCTCTTAAAGATTTTAAGCAAGTAATGGAACTTTACTTACATAGCTTTAATGTCGATGATTTTCATGAATTTATCATGCAAATACTACTACACCGTTTAGGTAATCCAGCTGAATCGTTATCAAAGTGGGATGGAGTAAGTAACAATGCCATTAACAAGGTCAAACAATGGCTATTTCAACGTAAACTAGAGGAGTTTTTAGACTCCGAGCGATTTCAATATTGGAAAAAGTATATTCATTTAACTAATAATGTAAAGACAATCAATGACCCACCTATATCTGCTATGTATTTTGGAGAGTTTGTTGTTGTTGAGTTTGCTAATAAGGGAAATGCTGCTTATTTTTATGAAACGGTTGGCTTTGACCGAACTCTGTCTAAGAACTTGAAAACAGGTACTAAAGTGGAATACTTAAAAAATCAATATGCTCCATATTTCATCAACAAGTTGAATCACTCAGGAGGTTGGGATTGGCGGTTTGATCAATATATGAATCAATACTTAAAAGGTAGTTATGACTTTATTCATTAAGGATGATAATCAATGGCGATTTTTACTAGACTTAAAGCTTCTATTAAGATTAATAAAGAATTTACAAGTACAGGTATAATTTTTAGCATTCAAAAAAACGACGAATTGGTTCCTTTGCCTGTTCAGTTAACAGTATCTGATATAAAGCAAGTAAAAAATCTGGATACATTATTGTTAATGGAAGACTTGTTCTATGATCAAAGGTTAATAGAATTGGAACGCTTGAATTATTTATTAGAATATAAAGAACTCTACCATTTAGAAGCTGATGAGAGAGAATTACTAAATCTGCCTGATGAAGTGACTTCTTTATTTTTCAAGCTTGATAATAAAGGTATTATTGGTCGATCAAACTTTGAATTGAACCTAAGTTATCGAACAGAAAAATATCCGAAGTTAGATTTAGTTGGTAAAAGGTATCAAAACCTAATTCAACTAAACGATGGTCAATTAGTTTTAATGACGGAAAATGATGTAAAATTAATCAATGCTGTACATGAAGTTCCTTATAAACAAGGTGAAGAGTTACTACGTCAGATTTCAAAGATTAAGCATCTAGCAAAAGGCTCAAAAGTTGAGTTAAATGAGTATTTAACTCGGGAAAACTATGAATTTATTGAAGGTGTAGAGCCAGATGTTGAAAGAGGTTCTGACGGAATCCAAATTATACCAAGTTATTCTCATGATGAATTAGATGAAGAAGTATTGAATCATGAGCAATTAGTTGGTCGTGGGTATGTAAAACAAGAAGGTAAAAGAGTTTTTGTTGATGAAAAGGCTAAGGAAACTGCCCTGAGATTAAATCAAATTGAACGAATCGAAGAGAAAGATATACCTCGGTTTATTGAGAATCCTGAATCTTTTATTCCGGAAGATATTGGTGGTATCTCTTTAGAAAACTTTGGTGAACGAGTTAAGAAATTAGGAATACAGGTTTATAAGGCTCAACCATTTGTGTATGCCAATGAAAATGAGCGTGGTTGGTTCGATTATAATGTTGGTTATAACGTTCAAAATGAATTGGGCGAACAAATTAGTCAGGAGTCTTTAGGATACTTTGAAACGGAAGGCAATTATAAAAAGGTTGATAATAATACATACGTGTCAGTACCTAATGATGTAAATGAATTTGAAGAATATGCTTCCAAAATAAAAAATGAAAGGAATCAAGGAATACATTCTAATTATGTTATAGAAATATTTGAGAACATCCAGTCTGTTGAATTTAATGCTCCGTTACAAGAGTTTCGACAACAATTAGAAGACTCGAATGTTAAGAATAAAATACCTCCTAAGCTATTTAAAGCTAACTTACATCCTTTCCAAGAGGAAGGTTTTGTCTGGATGAAGCATTTACATTTCATTGGTTATGGTGGCCTTTTAGCTGATGATATGGGGTTAGGTAAGACAGTTCAAGTTATTGCATTTCTATCTCATTTGAAAGATATTGGTAAGTTAACACCCACATTGTTAGTATTGCCAAAATCATTAATTGAGAATTGGAAGAATGAAATGCATAATTTTGCCCCAGAGTTAACTCATAGTCCATATGTGCACATCGGCGCTAATCGTTTGAAAGACCCTAAAACAATATCTCACTTTGATATTGTATTAACTACCTATGATACGTTGGTTAGAGATCAGATTGTATTGGGGCAGATTGACTGGGAAATGGTTATTTCTGACGAGGCACAGAAAATCAAAAACCCTTCTACATCGACTTCACGTGTCATTAAGGCGTTAAAAAATAAAGGCCGTATTGCTTTAACGGGAACACCAGTTGAAAACAATCTAACTGAACTATGGTCAATTGTGGATTTTGTACAACCGGGTTTGTTAGGAAGCCTTAATGAATTTAAAAAGAAATACGAAAGTGCTATTAAAAATGGAGAAAGTTATGACCATATCCAAAGTCGTCTTGAGGAAGAAATGAAATTAGTATTTAAACGACGTACCAAAAAGGGAGAACTTGAGAATCAATTACCAAAGAAAATCGAACATCAAGGTGAGTTTGAAGTTCAGTTTGGGCCAGAGCAAGAAAAGATGTATCAATCTGTGATTCATCAGATTAAACAAAAAGATATTGCGCCATTGCAGGGGATACAAGAATTAAAAAAAATATCTTCTCATCCAGGATTATATGATCGTTCATATTCTAATTTAAAGATTAAGAAAGTACCCAAATTAAAAGTCACGATGGATATTCTTAAGAATATTCACTCAAAAGGTGAGAAGGCGTTAATTTTTACTGAATATAGAGAAATGCAGTCCATTTTAAAAAGAGCGATTGTTGAAGAATTTAAACTGAATGCTATGGTCATTAATGGTTCTACCGATTCAAGACAAGATTTAGTTGACCAGTTTAATAAAAATGATGGTTTTGATGTTTTAATTCTATCCCCTAAAGCTGCAGGTGTAGGCTTAACTATTACGAGTGCTAATCACGTCATCCACTATACAAGATGGTGGAACCCTGCAGTTGAGAACCAGGCAACTGATCGCGCATATCGAATCGGGCAAGAGAAGGATGTGCACGTTTATTATCCAACTATAAAGACTAATGTTGGAAAAGGATTTGAAGAACTAGTCGATCAGGTACTTAGTGAGAAGAAAGAACTTGCAGAAAATGTAATTGTACCAAGTAAAAATCTTGATATTGAAGAAGAGTTACAAAAGGAGCTTATACATTAAAGGGTGGTCCATACCAATTCGGAAGACGCAACCAGATAGGGTTAACAGATTTTAGAGGGTATAACTAAGTAGAATGCTATATTGTTTAGAAAAATGTTTGTGTAGCAAAGGATAGGCTAATAGTAAGGGTATTAACTTATTAATGGTCTTTTTCCGTAGATAGACATGTAAGTGTTATAAGGCATAGTTTGATTTAAAATACTACGTTTCTTAACGCTGGTAGTATTCAAGATTGGGAGGAGTAAATGGAATGTATAATGATAAAACCACATCATTAAATCAAAAAGAGAAAGATTTATTAGTAACTCTTACAAAGAAATATGAGGAATTTATCCAGCCGAGTCCTTTGCAAACACATTTAATAAACACAAAAGATAAAGTATCTGAATTCTTACCAGAAAAAGTAAAGGAAATCACTTCAGATTCTATAAAAAGTGCGAGCGATTGGGTGGTAATAAAAAAGGTGATGGAAAGTTCTGGTAAGGGTTTTGGGGTCGTAAATGAAAATTCTGCAAGATATACTTTAAGCAAAAAGCATGTAATAAAATCTTTAAGTATGGAAGATGTCCAAATTGATCAATTTGAAGGAATATGTAAACTAAGAAGTTATTACATTGAAAAGAATGTAATTAACAGGAGGAAAATGTTTGATTTACCTACGGCATTTGTAGGTGGAGGGGTAACAGGGTTCTTTGGTTTATGGGGAGTCCCATTTAACTTAGCCTACACCTTTTTTATGTATTATAGAACTGTTCAAGCTGTGGGATTATATTATGGCTATGATGTTGTTGATGATCCAAGAGAGTTAGAATTTGCATCCAGTGTAACAATAGAATGTCTATCTCCCCATATAGCGTCAGATGCACAGAACCTAGGGTCAATAGTTAGTAAGATGATGTTTGCTACAAACGTTACAGTCTTAAAAGAGTCATTAACGAAATTATCATATAAACAAATGGCCCAAAAAGGTGGGGCTGAATTACTATATGTTCAGATACGAGCATTAGCAAATGCCCAAGCCAAAAAAGCACTTGAAAAGGCAGGTAAAGAAGGAGTAGAAGCAGGAATATTCAAAAATCTACTCGAACAGATTGGTAAAAGAATGAGCAAAGAAACTGGAAAAAAAGCGGTGCCTGTAATAGGGGGATTTATTGGGGCTATGTCAGACACATATACCATGAATAAGATAATAAAAGGAGCAAACTTAATCTATCATAAGAGGTTTTTATTTGAGAAAGAAATTAGAATAAGTGAGATTAGTTCTGATTCACATGATAATCATAGACCTGATATTCTGGACTACAATGAAATAATGAATAAAGTTAGGCCCTGACAAGGTGAGTTAAAACGAGCCTGGAATTGAACCAAGCCCGTTCATTTTTTGCCTCTTAAATAACCACGGTGAACCTTATCACAAACAGTGGTAAAGTAAAGAGTAGGTGTTGTATTAACAAAAGAAATTCTGATAAGATTAGATTTTTAAGGGGGATGTGTTTTATTGTTTTTATTATTAAATGATTTGTTTATAAATCTTTGTGTACTCATTTCGTTAATTTTTATATATCTGCAAGTAAGATGGAAGTTCTTCAAATTAGAGGGAAAACGAAAAATTTATATTATACTAGATGGACTTGCAGGGGGAGTTTTAGGATATATTTTAATGAATTTCTCAATACAAGTAACAACTGAAACAATTGTTGACTTACGTTTCATACCAGTTATGCTTATTTTAATGTTTGTAGGGATTCCTCAAGCAATAATTAGCGCATTCTTAATAATAATCGGCAGGTTTGTATTTGGTGTAACTACTTCTGCCGTTGCAGCAATGATTTCAATGTCCATTTTAATTATAGGTTTTATCTTAATTCATAAATTATTTAAAAAAAATAATCTAGCTCTAAATTCTTATAAACAAGGTCTAGTGATGATCATATTTTCGAGTATAGTATTTAGTATTATCATTTCATTTCTTGTTAAAGACGTCGGAATTCTAATAAGTTTACTTCCTCCCTATTGGATTATATCTATTATAGGCGGACTTACTGCTGTTTTCTTTGTGGAGTATATTCGAAAAACTCAATACCTTATATTGAGATATGAAAAAGAATCTAAAACAGATTTTCTTACTGGTTTAAATAATGTACGCCAATTTGATGTCATTTGGAATTCGCTTATTAGTAATGCTAATGATAAAAAGGAAAGATTGTCGTTATTAATTATTGATATTGATTATTTTAAAAATATAAATGATACATTTGGTCACCCGATTGGAGATAAAATTCTAATAGAATTTGGAAAGATTTTAAAAAGTACCACTCGCTCTATTGATTTCGTATCTAGAAATGGGGGAGAGGAGTTTTCAGTAATCCTACCTGATTGCCCACATCATCAAGCGATAGAAATAGCAGAACGTATTAGGGAAACGGTGGAAATACATCAATTCCATGTATCATCAGAACAAACGATTAACTTAACTATTTCAATAGGTGTTGCCACATATCCTGACACAGTCAGTGATATGAACCAAGTTGTGGGTACTGCTGATGAAGGTTTGTACAAGGCAAAATGGGCAGGGAGAAATAGAGTCTGTGCTAACTATAGTGAATAATAGTAAAACTAAACCTAAACTAAAATGTTGATTATGCCAGATTAGTGATTAATTTAAACAATTAGACTAGAAAAGTATAGAAGATGTATGAATTAATGATCCATTCAAGTATTTAACTTAGACATCATCGATTCCCAAAAGCAAACCCCGTATTCCTATTAAGGTGAACTGACCCAGGGAAATGAGACAAGAAAAAACACCTATGCTGCCACGGTCCTGTATTCAACAGGGCTGTGGCAATTTAATTTTGAAAAAGGTCGTATATAATTGTAATAATACATGTAA
>NZ_SOPW01000023.1 GCF_004402015.1 Filobacillus milosensis | reverse complement strand
CATAGTCCGGTGGCGATGGCAGAGAGGTCACACCTGTTCCCATGCCGAACACAGAAGTTAAGCTCTCTAGCGCCGATGGTAATTGGGGTGTTTCCCCTGTGAGAGTAGGACGCGGCCGGGCTTGTAATTATAATTTATATTATCTGGAATCTGAATAAGATTCTTTAACATTATCGCGGGGTGGAGCAAGACTGTAAATATCTTGAGTACACTTCAGCGTAGGTTTTGCGAGGAGCGTAGGCTTCGCCGAAAAGGCTTGCAACGTGACGAGCAGTTAAGAATTTAATATTATATAGTCAGGAACCTAAACAAGGTTCTTTGATAACATCGCGGGGTGGAGCAGTTCGGTAGCTCGTCGGGCTCATAACCCGGAGGTCGCAGGTTCAAATCCTGTCCCCGCAACCAAATAAACTCATCGAGACTTCGTCGAGAAGCTCCTTAGCGAGATGAAATCAGGAGTGCTCGTAGAGTGCAACCAAATTAACTCATTGACACTACATAGAAAAACTTCTTTGCGAAATGATTTTTTTGCTCTTTAGAGCTTTAATAAAATGGTCCGGTAGTTCAGCTGGTTAGAATGCCTGCCTGTCACGCAGGAGGTCGCGGGTTCGAGTCCCGTCCGGACCGCCATGTTAGCATAAAAGTTTTGAACCTTGTGTGGTACGCAAGGTTTTTGTTAATTTAACAACCTATTTTTCATCCCCCTCAACCCCTACAAACCGTTTTGTAGGGGTTGAATTATGTTTTAAGAACTCATTTATTTCCTATATTTGAGTTTTTTTGCTATGATAGGCATGAAATTGACTATAAATGAGGTTAAGTCATATGGATGAATTTAGTTTTATTCAATCGATTAGGCCTAAATATTATAAACAATCTTCGGTTATAAAAGGTATAGGTGATGATGGGGCTATTGTTAAACCACCATTTGACTCAGATCTTGTAATGGCAACTGATACAATGGTTAATAACATACACTTCTCATTAGATTATATGACTTTTGAAGATGTGGGTTATCGGGTATTGGCAGCAAACCTTAGTGATTTAGCTGCTATGGGAAGTTCTCCATTATATTATCTGGTGAATATAACTAGCCCTAAATATATGACTAATTCAAATTTAAAACGAATTATTGATGGAATGAAAGAACTAGCAGGACAATATAAAATGGATTTGATCGGTGGAGATACGACATCGGGAAATGAATTGGTTATTACCGTAACAGTATTAGGTTCTTTACCAAATTCAAAGTATCGTCTAAGAAGTTCTGCTCGACTAAATGATATAGTTTTTGTTACAGGTAATCTCGGTGAATCAGGGTATGGTTTAAAACTTTTACAAAGCAATGTTGAACACCATTATTTTAATCAAAAGCATATTAGACCTAGTCCTAGAATTGACTTTGTTGATGCGACAACAAACGTTAAACGAATGTGTTTAAATGATATTAGTGATGGCTTATCATCAGAATTATATGAAATTGCAGAAGCTTCTAAAGTATCTATAGCCATTGATTGGGCTGAAGTTCCTTTCCACGATGAGATGGCTTCATTAGATCATACGGAATTAAGAAAACTAACATTATCCTCAGGTGAAGATTTTGAGCTTGTAGGAACGTGTAGTGATGAAGATTGGAATAAAATTAGAGAAGTGTGCGATCAACATCAAATTAAAGTCACACAAATTGGTCAGGTCATTGATGATATGACTACTCAACCTACTGTTTACATAAATGAATATGGTAAAAGAAAAAGGTTAAATCGTGAAGGTTATAAACACGGGAAAAACTAATAGGTGATGTTATGTATAAATTTATTATGAAGAATGAAACAGAAACTCAAACTTTCGCTTCTAAGTTGGCCAATTTTCTTAAAGCTGGTGATGTTATTACGTTAGATGGAGACTTGGGTGCTGGTAAAACGACTTTTACTAAAGGATTAGCAAAAGGATTAGAAGTTATAAGAACAGTTAATAGTCCTACTTATACGATCGTAAAAGAGTATAAGGGTCGTTTACCTTTATTTCATATGGACGTATACAGACTAGAAGATAGTGATGAAGATATTGGGTTCGATGATTACTTTAATGGTCAAGGTATATCGGTAATTGAGTGGGCTAAATTTATAGAAGAATTCCTACCTGAGGAACGCTTAGACATTACAATAAATAAATTAAGTGATATTGAACGTGAAATTCATTTAATTCCAAATAGCGACCATTTTAAACAGATATGTGAGGAGCTTCAAACATGAATGTTTTAGGTATTGATACATCTAATCAACCAATGAGTGTAGCTGTATACAAAGATGATACACTTGCAGCAGAGTTAACAGTTAACGTTAAGCGCAATCATTCGATTCAATTGATGCCTTCAGTTGAGCAAGTTATGAAATTAGCTGATTTAGAGCCTAAATCATTAGATGAAATTGTTGTAAGTGAAGGGCCAGGTTCTTTTACAGGTATACGTATTGGTATGACTACAGCTAAAACATTAGCATGGACATTGAATATCCCTATAAAGACTGTGTCGAGCCTAAAACTCCTTGCGAGTAATCTAATATATCAAGATGGCTTAGTTTGCCCTTATTTCGATGCGAGAAGAGGTAATGTTTATACGAGTCTGTATCGCTGTAATAAAGGGGAAATTATTGAAATTGAGAAGGACTGTAATTTGACCATGATTGAGTGGCTTGAATATTTAAAGTCATTGGACGAAATCATATACTTTACAAGCCCTAATGGAGAAAATTTCGAACCATTAATCAAAGATGAATTAGGTACTAAAGCTATTGTAGTGAATCAACCTTTTAATTTACCTAGAGCCGGTTTACTCTTTGCATTAAGTCAATACGAGGCTGAAACTCCAATACATACAGTCAAGCCTAACTATATAAGAATTACTCAAGCAGAAGCGAATTGGAATAAACAACATGGGGAAGGAAATCAAAATGAATCATGTTAAAAATGATATTCGCGTACGTGAAATGACACTTGAAGACATTTCTCAAGTGATTTTAATTGAAAATAAGTCATTCCGTACACCATGGAAAAAGAGAGACTTTTTATATGATCTAGTAAAAAATAGCTTTTCAAATTATCTAGTGATTGAGAAGGGTGATTCGATTGTTGGATATTGTGGTATTTGGATTGTTTTAGAATCTGCCCAAATTACTAATATAGCAATTTCTCCAAAAGAACGTGGACAGCGATTGGGTGAAAAATTGTTTAAGGAAGTTATTGAATTAGCTAAAGAAAAAGGTGCATCTGAATTAACTCTTGAAGTTAGAGAGTCCAATCATGTTGCTCAGAAATTGTACGAGAAGTTCGACTTGAAAGTGGTAGGTAAAAGAGAAGGCTATTACCAAGATGATGGTGAAGATGCCTTAGTCATGTGGGTGAAATTATGAATCAAAAAGATGAAATAATATTAGCTTTAGAAACTAGTTGTGACGAAACAGCTGCTGCAATTGTTAAAGGGGGAAACCAACTGTTATCGAATGTTGTTGCTACCCAGATGGAAATTCATCAGAAATTCGGTGGAGTGGTTCCTGAGATTGCTTCTCGGCATCATATTGAACAGATTACGTTAGTCATTGATCAAGCTCTAGAAGAAGCCAATCTAACTATCAATGAAGTGGATGCCATTGCTGTGACAGAAGGACCGGGCTTGGTCGGTGCTTTATTAGTAGGAGTAAATGCCGCTAAAACTTTAGCGTATGCACATGGCATTCCTTTGATTGGTGTCCATCATATTGCCGGTCATATTTATGCGAATCGTTTAGAAAAGGAATTTCAATTTCCACTGTTATCTTTAGTGGTTTCAGGCGGCCATACGGAACTAATCTACATGAAAGAACATGGGGATTACGAAGTGATTGGTGAAACTCGTGATGACGCTGCAGGAGAAGCATATGATAAAGTAGCTAAAGCGTTAAATCTACCTTACCCAGGCGGCCCTGTTATTGACCAAATAGCTCATGAAGGAAATGATATTTATGATTTTCCCAGGTCGTGGCTGGAGCCAGGGTCATATGATTTCAGTTTTAGTGGACTAAAAACTGCCGTAATTAATAAACTTCATCAGTTAAAACAAAAAGGCGAAGAGTTTCGCATAGAAGATATAGCGGCCTCATTCCAAGCCAGTGTAGTTGATGTCTTAGTTGAGAAGACTTACCGAGCAACTGAAGAGTTGGGTGTCAATCAACTGATTGTGGCTGGTGGTGTTTCTGCTAATAAAGGTTTACGTGTTGAGTTAGAAAAACGCTTTAACGAAATGGATGTGGAATTAATGATTCCACCGTTATATCTATGTACAGATAATGCAGCTATGATTGGCGCAGCTGCATCCATTCAATATCACAATCAAAACTATAAAGACCTTTCATTAAATGCTAATCCAGGTTTAATATTAGGATAAAATAATCCACAGTCAAAATCACTGACTGTGGATTATTTTGTGTAGTACCGTATATGATTCGATTCTGTTTGTGAACAAAATTGTGGATAAGTGAACGAAACTCTGTGGATAATGTGTATAAGTCTGTTTATAACCGATATAACAACATTGAAAATGTGTATAAGTTGTTGTTAATTAAGTGATTCAATTTCTTCCTGTAATTCTGCCCATTCTTCCATTAATTCTTCTAGTTTATCTTCAGATTGTTTAATTGTAGCATTAATCTCTTGCAGCTTAGTATAGTCATTCACATTCTCATTTTCGTATAACTTAGGTTCTTCTTGCTCGATAATTTGTTCATGTTCTGAGATCTGTTCTTCAATCGATTTTATTCGACGCTCAAGTTTTCGACGGTCTTTTTGAAGTTGTTTATTAGTAGGTGTGGAAGGCTGAGAGTCTTTTTTATTTTCAATTTTAGTTTGTTCCATTTCTTTAATTTCTGCTTCTTCTTCTAGTTTTTCTACGTAATAATCATAATCTCCAATAAACGTACGAGCACCTTTGTCATTTAATTCAATGACATGATTCGCTAATCGATTAATAAAGTAACGGTCGTGAGACACAAATAAAATGGTACCAGGGAAATCTGCTAAAGCAGCTTCTAAAACTTCTTTGCTATCTAAATCTAAGTGGTTTGTCGGTTCATCCATGATTAACACATTAGCTCTTTGCAACATGAGCTTAGCTAACAGGATACGAGCTTTTTCTCCACCACTTAACATGCCTATTGTTTTAAGCACGTCATCTCCTGAAAACAGAAAATTCCCTAATACTGTTCGAATATCTTTCTCAGGCATTAATGGATAATCATCCCATAATTCTTGTAAGGCAGTTTTATGAGTATTTAAAGTGGACTGTTCCTGATCATAGTAGCCGAACTCGACATTTGTTCCGTATTGGATTTCTCCTTCCACATGCTCGATTCGTTTTAAGATGGCTTTTAATAATGTCGATTTACCAATTCCGTTTGGTCCCACAATAGCCATTCGATCACCACGAGACACTCTAAATGAAACATTTTTGAAGATTGGTTCATCCAGAGCACCATATCGAGCAGATAATTGATCAACCTTCAGTACGTCATTACCGCTTTTTCGATTAATATTAAATGAGAATTTGGCAGAATGATCATCGAGATCCGGCTTGTCCATTCGATCCATTTTCTCTAGTTTTTTACGACGAGATTTGGCTTGTTTACTTGTCGAATCTCTTGCTATATTTTTTTGAACATATTCTTCTAGCTTTTTAATTTCTTCTTGTTGTTTTTCAAATCGTTTAATTTCAAGTTCATAGTCTTCTACTCTTTTTCTTAAAAAATAACTATAATTCCCGTGGTATTTCTTAACCGATTGAAAGGCAATATCATAGACGATGCTTACTGTTTCATCTAAAAAGTAGCGGTCGTGAGAGACGATCACAACTGCACCCTGGTAATTTTTTAAATAATTCTCTAACCAACGTAGTGTCGCAATGTCTAAATGGTTGGTTGGCTCATCCAAAATAAGAACATCAGGTTTTGATAATAATAACTTACCAAGCGCAAGTCGGGTTTTTTGACCACCACTTAGTTCCTGGATTGGGGTATTAAAATCAAACTTTCCAAAACTTAATCCCTGCAAGACGGCTTCAATTTCAGCTTCATATTGGAAACCACCGCGTTGCTGAAAATCATTTTGTTTTGCATCATAATTAGCCAACAGCTGTTGATAAGCTTTTACATCTTCAATAATTTCAGGATCAGCCATCTTTTGTTCTAGTTGTCGCAGTTCTTTTTCTAGTTCAATCAATGGTTGGAAGACGGTCAGCATTTCGCTCCAAATAGACTCCCTGGAATCAAGTCCTGTGTGTTGGTCAAGATAACCAACAGATACATCTTTAGGTTTAAATATTTCACCATCATCATAAGGCATTTGGCCAGACATAATTTTTAATAATGTGGATTTACCAGCCCCATTACGACCGACTATGGCAATCCGGTCATGATGATGTACTTCTAATTTAATTTTCGATAGAATAAGGTCAGCACCGAAATTTTTACTTATATTGTTTAATTGCATGACAATCATTGTATTTCACCTCAACGTGCACTAGTGTATCTATTTTATCATTAATACGCAATGGACCATATAAAAGGAGATTATAAATTATGAGGGATGAAAAAATACCACAGGCAACTGCTAAACGATTACCGTTGTATTATAGACATTTAAATATATTACATAATCAAGGTAAAACCAGAATTTCATCTCGTGAATTGAGTGAATCAATTAAAATAGACTCAGCAACGATTCGTAAAGACTTTTCTTATTTTGGAGAGCTCGGACGAAAAGGTTATGGCTATGATATTGCTCATTTGATTCAATTTTTTAGAAAGTTACTGGATCAAGATGAAATAGCGAGTGTGGCTTTAATTGGGGTGGGGAACTTAGGAACAGCACTTTTACATTATAATTTTATGAAAAAAGGAAATACTCAAATCGAAATCGCTTTCGATACAAACGATGATAAAGTCGGGCAAGAAATTGGAGATGTGCCCGTGTATCATATTAATGATTTAGAACAAGAATTAAAACGTAAAGGGATCAAAATTGCTATTTTGACTGTTCCAGCAAGAGTATCTCAAGAAGTAACTGAACAGTTAGTAGACTGTGGAGTTGAAGGAGTATTAAATTTCACACCCTCACGCTTGTCTGTCCCGAACCATGTGCGAGTTCACCATATTGATTTATCAATCGAATTACAAACACTCGTTTATTTCTTAAAACATAGTTAAAATACTCTTTCTTTTTATCAAAGGAAGGAGTAAAATAATTCGTATATCGAAATAATTGACGTCTTGGAGGCACCACATGGGGAAAATTGACTCAAAATGGCTAGTTGTCTTATCCGTACTGACTGGTACGTTTACTGTAATATTAAATAATAGTATGTTGAATCCTGTCTTACCTGAATTTATGAAGATTTTTGATTCAGATGCAGTTGGTGTCAGTTGGATTTTAACAATTTTTATGATCGCAATGGGTATGACCATGCCAGTGACAGGCTTTCTTGGGGATCGATTTGGTAAAAAGAGAGTCTATATTGCTGGTTTAATTTTGTTTGCAACAGGGTCTGTATTGGGAGCTTTATCACAATGGTTAAGTATGGTCATCATAGCACGAGCGATTCAAGGTATTGCTGGTGGGTTAATGATGCCAAATGCCATGGCATTGATTTTCCAGGCTTTCCCTAGAAATGAGCGTGGATTTGCAGTTGGCATTTATGGTGTAGCTGCAATGGTGGCTCCAGCAATTGGTCCAACTATTGGCGGAATTATTGCTGAGAATTTTGAGTGGTATTGGTTGTTCTTATTTAATCTGCCTTTTGCTTTTTTAAGTATGTTTTTCTCAGCTAAATATTTATTAAGAACCGAATCAGATCCATCACGTGTATTTGATTGGAAAGGTTTTGCGATTATTACAGCAGGTGTCGGTTCTGTATTATATGTCCTCGGTCAAGGGCGAAACTTTGAAGAGGCTATGAACTATACCAATTTAGCTTTAGTTATTATAGGATTATTGTTAATTGCCTTGTTCATTTGGTATGAACTAAAGATAGAGAAGCCATTATTAGAATTAAAAGTATTTAAGGTGAAAACTTATCGCTATTCGATTATAGCTACATCTTCGGCATCAATTGGATTATTTTCAAGTTTATTTTTACTACCTTACCTAATCCAGGAAGCTTATAACTTAAGTATTATAAAAACAGGCCTATTATTTTTGCCAAGTGCATTAGCTAGTGGACTGTTCATGACAATCGGTGGTCGAATTTTAGATAATAAAGGACCAAAATTGGTTGTACCTACAGGTTTAATCATATTAACATTTGCTTGTTTGATGTTTGGTTTTGTTGATTTATCAACTTCTTATTGGATACTAATGTCTTTAAATATTGTTCTTGGTATTGGTTTAGGACTAGGGAATATGCCTGCAACTACTGCTGGTATGAATGCGATACCTGACCACTTAGTGGCTCAAGGGTCCGCGATGAATAATTTAATTAGACAAATTTCATCCTCTCTTGGGATTGTTATGTTCTCAGTCTACTATGAAGTAAGAAGGGGACAATATATACTACTTGATGAACTCTCGGTTCAAGAGGCAACATTAGAAGCTATTAATGAAGCGTTTCTGCTGGCTGCGATCCTCGTAGCTGTAGCTGTTCCATTCGCGTTTAAGATGAAAGGGATTCAGGATGAAGAAAAGGAATGATCCAATAGAGGATCATTCCTTATTATTTGTATTATTTTTATGTCTAAAATAAGCTCCTAATATGCGGAACGCCACGATGAAATCAAAGGTTGCAACCACTGTAAAAATAATGGTACCAGCATTCCAAATTGTTTCATCCGCACTTTGTAACCCAAGGTAAACAAAGGCAAGTCCCATAAGCATATACATTGAAGCTAGAAATATTGGTGAAACTTTCATAAATTATCCTCCAATTAGAATCATAGCTGAGTTTTCTATTTCTTCTAGTTTTCGTTCTAATTCATCAATATCTACATTCATTTGAATGAGCACGACAGTTGTATTCATAGCCATGTGAACAAGTATTGGTACAATGATTCGCTGCGTTTTGACATATAAATAAGCAAAAACAAGTCCCATAGCCAGATAAGTTAGTACAAATGTAAAGTCAAAGTGTAGTAAACTGAAAATCAATGCGGAGATGACCGCAGAAAAGAAGAAATTCATCTTTTTGTATAATTGACCAAAAATAATCTTTCTAAAGATAATTTCTTCTAATAATGGTGCAAATAAAATAGGTAAAAGGATAAAGTAGACGTTCTCATCAATAATATCCATAATCAATTTTGTATTTTCCGACGACTGATCTAAATCTAATATAGTAATATTAATAATATTAGCTACATATTGTGCTAGAAAAGCTAAGAAAAAACCGATGACAGCCCATTTAATAATATAAGGAATACCTGGTCGGTTACGCATTTGAGATTGTTCCATATCTGGTGAAAGTAAAGCTATCGTTATAATCGATGCGATTGTCATTCCAAATATATACGAGTAGACGAAAGCATCGCCTTCAGATACACCAAGCATACTAATTGCTAAGCCAGCACCGATGGCTGGGAATAGTTGTGCAGCAATGTATAAGATGATAATAATCCAATATCTTTTTACCAAAAAAATCGATCCCTTCTTGTTATGTTTCTCTGTTCTTTTTTATTCCCTATGTTTTATTCTATACTAATCAAAAAAATGAAACAAAAATTTATATTTTTTACTTGCAAAAAAAACCAAGATTCATTATTATAATAATTGGAATTAGCACTCAACAATGTTAAGTGCTAATAATCATCTTCAACATAAATTTGGAGGAGGTTTTTAACGTGTTAAAACCACTAGGTGATCGCGTAATTGTGGAAGTTGTAGAGCAAGAAGAACAAACAGCAAGCGGAATTGTTTTACCTGATTCTGCTAAAGAAAAGCCACAAGAAGGTAAGATTGTTGCTGTAGGTTCAGGCCGAGTAACAGACAATGGTGAGAAAGTTGAATTAGAAGTGAAACAAGGTGACCATGTCATCTACTCAAAATTTGCCGGAACTGAAGTTAAACAAGACGGTAACGAATACTTAGTTTTACGTGAAAGCGACATTTTAGCAGTCGTTGAGTAATTAAATAAACATAAGGAGGGCATTTAATTATGGCTAAAGAATTAAAGTTTAGTGAAGAAGCTCGCCGTGCTATGCTTCGCGGTGTAGACACATTAGCTGATGCGGTAAAAGTAACATTAGGACCAAAAGGGCGTAACGTTGTATTAGATAAGAAATACGGTTCACCATTAATCACTAATGATGGTGTAACGATCGCAAAAGAAATTGAATTAGAAGACAACTTTGAAAACATGGGTGCACAGCTTGTTTCTGAAGTTGCATCTAAAACAAATGACGTTGCTGGTGACGGTACGACCACTGCGACTGTACTAGCACAAGCAATGATTCGTGAAGGTCTTAAAAACGTAACTTCTGGTGCAAACCCTGTAGGCTTACGTCGTGGGATTGAAAAAGCTGTTGCAGTTGCAACTGAGGAACTTCGCTCAGTTTCTAAACCTATTGAAGGTAAAGATTCAATTGCACAAGTTGCATCAATCTCAGCAGCTGACAATGAAGTTGGTCAATTAATTGCTGAAGCTATGGAACGCGTTGGTAACGACGGAGTTATCACAATTGAAGAGTCTAAAGGCTTCAACACTGAATTAGAAGTTGTAGAAGGTATGCAGTTTGACCGTGGTTATGCTTCTCCATATATGGTTACTGACCAGGATAAAATGGAAGCTGTCTTAGAAGATCCTTATATTTTAATTACTGATAAGAAAATCTCTAACATTCAAGAGGTTCTTCCAGTATTAGAACAAGTGGTACAACAAAGTAAACCAATCTTAATTATCTCAGAAGATGTTGAAGGTGAAGCACTTGCAACATTAGTTGTGAATAAACTTCGTGGAACATTCAATGCCGTAGCTGTTAAAGCTCCTGGCTTTGGTGATCGTCGTAAAGCAATGCTTGAAGATATCGCTACATTAACTGGTGCTGAAGTTATCACTGAAGACCTTGGCTTAGATCTTAAGAGTGCTACAATTGATCAGCTGGGTCGTGCTTCTAAAGTTGTTGTTACTAAAGAGAACACAACAATTGTAGAAGGTGCTGGTGATTCTGATAAGCTTGCTGCGCGTGTTAACCAAATCCGTGCACAATTAGAAGAAACAACATCTGAATTTGATAAAGAAAAATTACAAGAGCGTCTGGCTAAATTAGCTGGCGGTGTAGCGGTAATCAAAGTAGGTGCTGCTACTGAAACTGAATTAAAAGAACGTAAACTACGCATTGAAGACGCCCTAAACTCTACTCGTGCAGCAGTAGAAGAAGGTATCGTCTCTGGTGGTGGTACAGCACTTGTAAATATCTACAAGAAAGTTGCTGAATTGGAGCTTGAAGGCGATGAAGCAACTGGCCAAAAGATTTTACTACGTGCACTTGAAGAACCAGTTCGTCAAATTGTTCACAATGCAGGTTTAGACGGATCTATCATTGTTGAACGCTTAAAGAACGAAGAAATCGGTGTTGGTTTCAACGCTGCTAGTGGTGAATGGGTAAACATGGTTGAATCAGGTATTGTTGATCCTACAAAAGTAACTCGCTACGCACTACAGAACGCAGCTTCTGTTGCAGCGATGTTCTTAACAACTGAAGCGGTTGTTGCTGACCATCCTGATGATAACGATGGCGCGCCTGATATGGGCGGAATGGGCGGCGGAATGCCGGGCATGATGTAATAGCTGTGTCAACCCCTTGATACAACAGGGATTTATAATAAAAATTTATTAAATGCTAACATTTTGCTAACAAAAGAATTATTTTTTGAGGCTTCTCATTAATTCACCAAATTTTTGAGAAGCCTCTTTTTTCATATCTTGTGTTACATGTAAATATATATTTTTTGTAGTTTGATCGTCAGTGTGCCCCAACCTTTCCATTATGATTTGTAAATTGACATGAGCTTCAGCTAATAGTGAAGTGTGTGTATGTCTTAGAGAATGAGGTGTTAGAGCTTCATTTAACCCAGCTATCTTTAATAACCGCTTCATTCTAGTTTCAACAATTTTTATTACTATAGGATAACCTGGTTTACGTTCTTTCTTCGCAAAAATAAAGTTTTCATCATGGTACATATTACGTTTTTTCATTTTCATTTTATTTTGTGTAGCTAAATGCTTTTTTAAGTGAACTATAATTTCTTCATCTATACTAATAGTACGTTTTGACTTTTTTGTTTTCGGTGGTACTAATTGGTACTTTTGAGTATTATTTGTTGGGTTGTAATAGGTTTTGGTGATCTTTATGGTATGTTGATTAAAATCTACATCTTTCCACTTAAGTGCAACTAACTCACCTACACGTATACCAGTATAAGAAAGTGTTAAAAATATTAAGTAGTCTAAAAATAATCCCTTTTCTTTAGCCGTCTGTAAAAAAAGATTTAACTCTTCTTTTTCTAAGTACTTGGGTATTTCATTAGATTCTAAATCTTCAACGGACCTTTTTGTTTTTCTTAAATAAGCAAATTCTGTCGGATCTCTTTTAACTTTCTCCATTTCAACTGCTTTTCTAAATATCATTCTACCGGTACGATGAATTCCACTTAAAGTGTTATCTGCGTACCCTTTGTCTTTTAAATCATTTAATGTATTTTGATAAGTTTCCCTAGTAATACTTCTAAGTTTTAAATTTGCAAGATAAGGTAAAAGGTTATTAATTTCATGTTGTCTTACTCTAATAGTTCCTGGCTTCACCGAATTTGTTTCAGCATAAATAACTAGCCAATCTTTAGCAAAGTCTTTAAATAATTCCTCAGATTCCTTTATGAAAGTACCCGCTTGAATATCATGTATTAATGATGCTAACGCTAATTCAGCTTCATGTTTTGTTCTAAAGCCACCTTTTGATTTCTGTTTTCTCTTTCCAGTTTTAGGATCAATTCCAACATCGACAACATAAGTGTATTTAGCCCTACATGTACATTTTTTTTTCTTGCAGGTGCATCCTCGTCTATAAACATGACCTTTCAATTTCGTCTAACCCCCTCTTGACCAAACTTATTTCAATGCAGTATTCCCAACTTAAAAAAAGTTGATACATTTACTACCTGTACTAAAAACACTTAAAAATTAGATATAATCAATAACTAATAAGTGAGAGGGGCTTAGTGATTAGATTAATATTAGATAGTAAATTATGTTAAAATTTACTTACTAAATAAAAAGTTTGTGAAGAAATGTACTGCGCGAAACGTTTCCTTATAAGTGCCCAAGCGCGAAAAAGGAGAATTGCTGATAAGCAATTATAACTGATTAATTGAAACTCGGAACGAAAGCCGTCATGTTGAGCTAAAACGAGTTATCTAATCCTCCTACATGCACACAATGGTAGTAGTCAGAATGTGTATGAAGCTAGGTGAAGTCGGCTGAAATGAACCTAAGTTGCTTCTTTAGAATATGGTTTGTGATAGGTCGGGATGCTACAAAATATCTATGGTGAGAATGTCCGGTAGGACTGACGAACTTGCGAATGTACGGGTCTAGAAATTAATACGTCCGAAAGACGTAAACTGTGAACGCAGTGTCAAACACCGAAAAGTACGATTAGTACATAGGAACTTCGGTATATCTAACGAATGAAGGTATAGAGTTGACAGGCTTAAAGTGAGCACCTAAGGATATATGTAAAGCTAAGTTAATCGGAACGTTGTAAGTAAGAAACATCCACTATTAAACGACTACTATCGCGATGGCGTCTATAAGATGATTTATTTATCGAAGTGACTTTAATCTTATGAAAGTAGGGACACAATACCGTTGAAGCGTGTAATGAGTGTGGTGGGATAGTCCCAAGTCTTCTTTTTGAGAACTAACATAACTAAATGAATTGAAAAATGCTGATATATCAATGTTTTGGGTTTAGTATTAATTCCCTCCGAGGGTGTGTAACTAATACACATAACTAACGTTATGAGAACTTAACTAATTTACAAATCAAAGAATAGGTTAAAAGCATATTCTTTTTTTGCGTTTCCATCATAAATATCTTTCTTAATTTTACTACTAACTTAGAAGCATCACATTCAATTGAGTTAATTTCTAAACCTACTATTATTTGACTGATAAACAATAAGATAAGTTTATCAATTAACAAATAAACTTCATCGTTGTTTTTATAATTTATTTCATTGAATGTAATTGCCTCATTTTTAAAATCCCCGTAAATAAACTTACTTAGATTAAAATGAATAAAGGAATTTAATAAAGTGTAGTGTCTTCTATATAATTCTCGCTATCCTGTTTTTTCAGCTAAGCTCCCCATATCATTTAAAAACTCAATATCTTTATCCAATTTATAATAGGTTTTATATAAATTAGTGAAATCACTCATTTCTTCTGTCGGATTTTCTGAATGTTTCATTACTCTCGCAATTCTTGAATTCATATGATGTGTGAGGCGATTATATCGATCTTTAATTTCCTCTTTGTTTGGATTTTTAATTATTTAACTTAAAAGAAAATATGATTCTAACAATACCCTGAATAAAGGTAGTGTTTCTGCTACATTAACATCTGGATTTCCATACACTTTTATTGTATGAATAGAGGAATACAACCTTCTTGATTTAGAGTAAAGTGTAAAGACTAACCTTCTAATACTATTATTGATTTGACTAAACTCTGTTGATGTTTCAATTAGATCGAAAAGTTTTTCTATATTTTCATTCATAAGAAGCCTCCCTTTTCAATGTTCCATTCTACAACAAGGAAGGTATTTCCTTATACACTAAAAAATCAAACTTTCTTCTGTACGTTGCTTTTTTTCTAATCATATAATTTAACTCTGGACCGTACCTTTTTTTGATACCACTGAAACGCTATTGAACTCGATAATAGAAAATTGTTTCTTTTGTTAATACTGAACCTCAATATTCAACAATCATATGCTATTTTGATTACCTAAAAATTCTTGCTGCACATTACAAATATACTTGTAGTTAATCTACCTGAGTCAATCACTTAAATGGTGGTTGTCTTTTTTTATAAAATGGAAAATACTCAAGAAACCAAATTACTTTTAGATGATAGATGATAAATTAATAGGTATTGTTAAAGTTTTTATAGGTAATCCTTAGTTAAAAACTGGAAGGTTTGAGCCCTATTACTCTAGGTGACTATTTATTAGAATTAAGTATGTTTGCTGAAAGAGTTAAGAAAAAAGCCGAGGATATAAGTACAAACGATGTTCGGATGTATCTAAGCCAGGATGATAATTTGAAAATGAGTACAATCGGTAAGAACCTGTCTATTTTAAAGAGTTTCTTCCATTGGCTATCGTATAGTAGAAAACTTGACTCTCTCAAAATATGCATTATCTATTTCTATACAAAAGGTAAGAAATCATCTATATAAACTAAGTGAAACAAAAAATCTAACAGATATAGAAGTTGTGGAATGTAGTCAAAAACTTGGTAGGCTGCTCAATAAATATCAAGGTTTATAATTTTTGATTATTTTGTATCTCACTTTACTAGCCTGATTAGTAGGCTTAGCGATAAATTTATTGAAGAATCACGTAAAAACAGATAATTTATTGTAATCCCTAATTAATAATGAATATATATTAATTCTATACCAATATAACGAATTTGAATTTAATTAAAAAATATGATTGAATTCCAACAAGCGTTAAGTCATAGTAAATAATACCTATAAAAATGTTTACCTATAGTCTATTTAGGGGATATATATATCGGGTGGAGCTGATAAGGAATAATTAAAGATTGTAAGATTAAATATAAACATTGCATAGACAGATATATTGTTGAAGTTTAAAAGATAATAGGAGTTGCATGAATTGATAGCGCTAAATAACCATAACCAAGAGAGAGATATTTTAAATACTTTTATGAGTAATAAGTCCGATGCTATAGTTATTTTTGATAAGAAAACATAAATATTTGAAGTGAATCCGGCGTTTGAGAGATTGTTTGGTTGGACAAAACAAGAAATTGTAAAGCAAAACTTGTCGATTATAGCAGATGAATTAAATGTAATGGAAACATTGTTTAATATAAATCAGGGAAAAACGATAACATACGAAGATGTTCAGAGACTTCATAAGAATGGACACCATATCGATGTATTAGTAACGGTAGTCCCTATACAGAACAATCAAGATCAAATCTATGGAGCTATGGTTATATATAGATCGTCGATTATTGGAAAGCATGATTAATAAGTTGGAGGAAACAGAACATAAGTATGCTTCGTTAATTAACAATAATATTGATGCAGTCTTTTCAATAGATTTAGATGGCAAAATCATGAATGTGAATGAAACGGGTGAGAAGTTATTAGGAATCTCTAAATACATGTTACTAAAGCAAAATTTATTGGAACTAATGTTGGTTAAGGACTCATCAACAATTATAGAACTTCTAAATGATTTACATGACCAGCCACAAACAGTGGAAATGATACTTGCTCATAGAGATGGGTCAGATATTCATTGCTTAATAAAAAAAGTTCCGATGATTGTACACAAACATTTGGTAGGAATGTTTGTGATCGTTAGAGATATAACGTCTGAAAAAAGAATGCACCAAGCCATTTATGAGAGTGAAGAACGTATTAGACAGTTACTGGATTATTCACCAAGTGCCATGTTTATTCATGTGATTGTAATAATAAGGTATGCTAACCAGGCTTCTGCAGATCTTTTAGAGATTAATAGTCATGAACAATTGATTGGGAGATCCATATATGATTTTCATCCAGTAAAATTAAGAGAAGAGATTAAAAGATTAAATGAACGTTTAATTGAGGGTGATGAAAATGAGAGAAGAATTGATGAAAAGGTCATAACTTTAAAAGGTAAGGAGAAAACATTGGATGTATCAAAAATTATAACAACCTATAAAGGAGAAAGGGCAATTCATTCGATAGCAAATGATGTTTCTCATCGAAAGGAATATGAGGAAAAGATTAAATACATGGCTCTCCACGATCAATTAACTGGGTTACCTAATAGAAGATTATTTGATGAAAATTTAAAGGACACTTTTGAATTAGCCCAAAAGAATCAGTCACGTTTTGCCATTATGTATATTAATTGTGATAATTTCAAACTTATTAATGATGAGTTAGGTCATGATATTGGAGATGAATTTCTAAAGCAATTAGCTGAAAAGTTAGAAGCTTCCGTAAGAGAGGGAGACATAGTTGCAAGAATAGGAGGAGACGAATTTAACATTCTATTAATTAACATTCAACATGAAGATGAAGTCATATCGGTTGCTAAACGAATTTTGGATCAAACTAACACTCCTTTATATACAATGATAAAGAATATAGCGTTACATCGAGTATTGGTATTTCTGTTTATTCACCAGGAGAATATAAAACGGATATAAAAGACATTATTAAAAAGGCCGATCAAGCCTTGTACATTGCTAAAGAAAAAGGAAAAAATGCATATCAAATCTCGACATAATTTGATATTAAAAGATACCGTTAATATAGAATTTATAATATAATTCTAAACAACTAAAAGATCTTTTTCGAAGTTGTTTTAAGTTAAAAATCCTAAGTTTGTGACTTATTAAAAATTAAACAAAATGATTGTATGCTGCAAGGGTATTAACTATTTCAACATGTATCAAAGATAAGTCGAAATAGCATTATGAAAAAATGATAACAAAAATAGGTCTTTTTTATGACAAATTAAAAGATAATTTTACTTAATATTAAGGAGTGTTGGAATGATGGTTAAAAATATTTATTCCTTTCAGAAACAAGATATAATAAAAGCTTTGAAAGAGGACGAGTTTTGTTTAGTTTATCAACCTCAAATAGAATTATCTTCAGGACAAGTGATTGGTGTTGAAGCATTACTTCGGTGGGATCATCCTGAATGGGGTTGGATTTCACCGGTAGATTTTATCCCATTGGCAGAAAATTGTGGAATGATAAATCAAATTACCCGATGGGTTTTAAAAAACGCTTGTGAACAGAAAAAGAAATGGCAATATGATGGATTGCCTGATGTTATAGTATCAATAAATATATCACCAGTCGATTTTGAAAGAGATGAACTTTATGAAGTGCTTGTCAAAACAATTAAAGACACTGGACTCGACCCAAAATATCTTGAACTTGAAATTACAGAAACGGCCATTATGAAAGACATAAAAAAGACCGTTGATATTTTAAAGAAGTTAAGAAAAACAGGAATAAAAATTGCTATAGATGATTTTGGTAAAGGAAATACTTCTTTAGCGTATTTAAAGGACCTGCCAATTACTACGGTAAAAATTGATGGGTCGTTTATTGGCGATATACCATATAACAAAAAAGATTCGTCTATAGTCAAAGATATTATCCAAATGTGTCATAACTTGAATTTGCAAACGGTTGCCGAGTGTGTTGAAACAGAAGAACAAATTATTTTCTTATCTCTGCATAATTGCGGGGTAGCACAAGGATTTGCTTTTAGTAAACCTTTAAATGTTGATGATTACAAAAAGGATGTATTAACCTGTGAATTTAATGCTATTTCTACTATCCATCGATTGGATGACCAAATCATTATGAGATCTGCTAAGATGCATGATCACCGTTTTCAATCATTATTTAATCATAATCCTGATATGGTTTGTTCTTTTGGACTTAATGGAAAGTTTTTGAGTGCCAATAAGGCCTTTGAGAAGACACTTGGCTATCGACTAAATGAAGTGTTGGATAAAGATATGTTTCGTACCGTACACCCTGAGGATATTAATAAGGCTCAAAAACATTTGGAGGAAGTACTAAATGGGAAAGAGCCAGTTGATGTGGTAATTCGTCTTAAACATAAAAATGGTTTTTACATACATTGTCGAACCTCGTGTTTCCCTATGCATTTAGGCAAACGAGTAGTGGGTGTTTATAGTATCGCAAAAGATATAGGCGAGCAAAAGAAATTGGAAGAGAATCTTTATGAAAGTGAAAAAAAGTATCGATTAATTACTGAAAATATGTCTGACTTAGTTTCTACCATTGATGTTAACGGGATAATTCAATATGCCTCTCCGTCTCATAGGAATATGTTAGGGGTTGACCCTAATCGAATGGTAGGGAAAAATATGTTTGATTTCGTGTTATCAGAAAATCTTGAGATGATAAAAAGTCAACATAACAAACTTATACAAACAAAAAGCCAACGAAGTTTTGAAACAAGGTTGGAAGATATTAGTGGAAATATTGTATGGGTAGAAACCCAAGGCATTCCAATTTTAGATAAAGAAAACAACATTTCACACATTGTGCTTGTAGCGCGTGACATAACCAAACGAAAAGAATATGAATTAGATTTATATCGCATTCAAGCGGATTTAAAAAGTACGTTAAGTAGACAACAGGGTATGATTATGAAAATAAGGAAACAGGGACACCATTTTATTCACACGTTGTGTGAAGGTGAACTTTTGGATAAATTCGGTTTAACCCCCAAAGATGTCACTAACAAATCATTATTTGATTTTTTGCCTACAGAACTTGCAGAAAGCAAAGTAAAATTTTATTCTCGGGCATGGGGGGGGAATAATGTGACTTATGAAGTGGAATTTAATGGTATAATTTACATTGCAAATTTGAAGCCTGTTTTTGAGAATGGAGAAGTCGTAGAAATCATTGGATCATGTGTCGATATGTCAAATGAACAAGACATGTAGAATAAGATAAAATCTCATTATATTTAATTTTCTGTCATAAAATGAATGAGAAAAAATGTTTTAAATTATATTTTTTTAATAATAATTAGGTATTATTTAACAGGAATAAAATACCGGTTGATATTAATTAAAAATAAAAGTAAAATACATTTACTTTATAACTTTTTAATTAAATACCTTCGATAATGGCAAACTTACTGAAAAGTAAGGACGCAAAGCTACGGGTCTAAGGCAGTATTGCTACGATCGCCGGGTTACCGAAAAGGATGGTTAAATTTTGTATGGTTAAAATGTATTAATAACCGTGCAGAATGCCCGCCAATCTTTTTGGCGGGCATTTTTATATAGTTTTTTAATGGGCTTCACTATAATGCTCATTTATTGTGAAGCCAAATTCTAGATTTAAATAAAAATTAATTGTTTTAATAAGTAACTGATAAAGGGGGCGAGAAATATGCAACAATTTATTTCAAAAGGAAAAAACATTGAAGAAGCTATTAATTTAGGTTTAAAAATCATGGATGCTAAGAAGAAAGAAATAAATATTGAAATTATGCAAATGGAATCCAAAGGTTTTATTGGAATTGGTAAAAAACCTGCGGTTGTTAAGCTTTCTTTAAATCAACATCATAATCATCTTCAAGAAGGTTATTCATCAGAAAGCCAAAATTATTCAATAGAAAAAGTGATTGAACATACTGAAATAAATGAAAATTTGGATGTAAGGGAAAGAAGTGAAGCATCACTTAAACAAGTTGAATTAGAAGGTAAGGTATGGGTTGAAAATGGCCAACTGTTCGTAAGGGATTCTTCAAGAAGATACCCTACAGTAACCATTAGTGAAGGTATTACATTATTTAAAGATAATGTGAGAGTGAAAGAGAAATCAACTATTCTTGCTGAGAAAGATCAAATCGATTTACTAGTTGAAGAGGTTGCTAATAAAAAAACCGATTGGACCGTGAATCTTGAAGATCAAGGGTTAAGTGCCATACTTAAAGTGAATCCAGGCTATGACATTAAACGTCAAATTAAAGATATTGAGCCAGCTGAACATATTGAATTAACGTTTGACGAAACAAAGGAAGTAGTGAATACATTAAGTGAAGAAGATGTCGTTCAACAACTAAAATTGCTTCGAATCAATTATGGCATTGATTATAACGAAATAGTAGAGGCTACTAAAACGATTGAACCTAATACGTTCATTATTGCGAAAGGATTAAAACCTCATCCAGGTGTCAATGGTTGGGTTGAATTTCTAGTTGAAATAAACCCTAAAAATGGACTGGTGGAAGACGAAAATGGCAAAGTTGATTTTAGGGAATCAAAATCAATACCGACTGTCGAAAAGGGTGAGATTATAGCCAAAATTCATCCACCCAAGCCAGGGATTCCTGGGGTTGCAGTGACCAATGAACCTCTGCCAGCTCAACAAACATTTCCGATTAAAACCACTACAGGGAAGGGTATTATTGAAGTGGATGATCAATTGGTAGCGACAGAATCCGGAAGACCATCAATTGAACAAAGGGGTCAGCTTGTTAAAGCAACTATCGTCCCTAAACTCGTTCATCGAGACAATGTTAATTTATCCTCAGGAAACATTAGGTTTCATGGTGATGTTGAGATTTTAGGAGAAGTTGATGACAATATGCTCGTTGATGCTGATGGAGATATTTTTGTCCATAAATCCACTAGTTATGCTAATTTAACAACGTCTAAATCAATTTTAGTAAAAGGTAATGTAATAAGTTCAGAATTAGCCGCTGGTAAAAGTAATATGCTAATGGTTGAACTCGGGCATTTACTCGGAATCATGCATCATCAGATTGAAAAAATGATGGTTTTTATCAAGCAACTAATTCAATCTCCAGCATTTAAGTCTAATGACTTTTCTGTAAGTGGGTTACAACCCTTAATTACTATACTTCTTGAAAAACGTTTTAAAGGGTTTACCACTCATGCGAAAAAATATATAGAAGTCGTAAATCATGGAGAAAAGTACCTTAGCGATGAATGGTGTCAAATAGCCATTGAACTTAAACAAATTTTCCTAACCTTATCCAACCACATTACATCTGTGGATCGTTTAAAACATTTATCAATAAAAATGCAAGAGTTGTCTGATTTCGCACAATTACCTGTAGAGCCCAATGCTTATATTACAATCTCTGAATCTAATAATAGTAGTCTATATTGTAGTGGCGATATCAACATTATTGGAAAGGGCTGTATTAACACAAAAGTTCATGCTGGAGGCCACCTAAATGTTAAAGGTGTTGTGAGAGGTGGAGAAGTTTACGGAAGATTAGGTGTTACCATTAATGAAGTCGGTTCAAATAGTGGTACTAAAACCATTGTATCTGTACCAGATGACCAAATGATTCATATCAATAAAGCGCTAGAGGGAACGATACTAAAAATAGGGAATGCTAAATATTCAATCAATAAAGAAAAAACGCATGTTATTGCGAAATTAAATGATTCAGAGGACATTTTTTTGTCTAATATTTAGAAGAGGTGTAATCAAAATGCTAAAGTATGAATGTTTTGAGAAAAGTAGTTTATTAGAAGTAACATTAATAGGTGATCTTGATATTGATGGCACCAAAATCATCAATGAAAAATTAATACCACAGTTAATGAAATCAAAAAAAATCAACGTAAATTTTGAACAAGTCCCCTTTGTGGACTCTTCTGGGGTAGGATTACTCATTAATCTAGTGAAAACAATAAGAGAAAACGATGGAAATATCACTATTTCAAACATTAGTCAGGATATTCACGACGTATTTGAAATTCTTCAAATTACCGAAATTTTAGGAAAAGAAACATTCATTGAAAGTTAATATTTGTAAAATCATAACAAAATGGTTAAAATTCAGTAAATTACTTACGTTTTGTAGGTATAAAGTCTTGATTATACAAGAACTGTTATGCTATCATTTATATAATATAAAAGTTCTTTCGATAATGGCAAACCTACCTAAAGGTAGGGACGCAAAGCCACAGGCCTAAGGCAAAAGCTATGGCAGCTGGGTTACCGAAGAAGACGGGATATAGTTATAAGTCCGCCTTATTCGGGTGGGCTTTTTTTATTATAAATAGCTAACTGTGAAGTAACGTGACTTAACAAAGAAAGAGGTGACTGAGATTGAGTAGCTTTAATATATTTTCTAAAACAATATCGGAAGATGAAGTCATTATTTATATTGAAGGTGAATTGGATATTTTCACGATCGATACCGTTATCCAGAAGGTCGATGAACAAACGGTGTCTAATTGTCAGCTAGATCTAAAAGATCTTTCATTTATTGATTCTTCTGGGATTGGGTTGCTCATACGAAAAGTTATTGATTGGAAAGATGAAAATCGACATTTATCTTTTGTTAATTTGCGTCAAAATGTAGAAGAAGTGATGGAGGAAATGGGAGTATTCACAATTTTAGAGGATGTGCTTAACTAATGAAAAAGCAATTAGAGGATACACAAAATACGATCACAACACCACGAATAACGAGTGAACTTCAAGAAGCATCCAAAGTACAAAATGTCCTTCTTCAACATACGGCCCCACCATGTTCATCTCTACACTGTTACGGTCATACAGTGCCTGCTCATTATTTAAGCGGAGACTATTATGACTTTGTATATGAAGACAACAAACAAAAATATTGGGTATTCGCAGGAGATGTCATGGGGAAGGGAATTCCTGCTTTTACAAAAATGGCCATGCTTAGAACAGCAGTAAGAACGTTAGCTCCCCACAGTGAAAGTCCATCGGAACTTTTAAGGAAGGTTAACCAAACCTTATTTGAAGATTTTAAGTTGCTGCGTTCATTTACGACGTTGTTTTGTGGCATGTATGACATCGAGCGAAATACCTTTACATATGCGTCAGCTGGCCACCCACAACCCGTATTAAAAAGAATGAATCAACCAAGTGAATTGCTTCAAGCCAAAGGGATAGCTATAGGGTTTATTCAAGATTATAACTTTCAAGAAGAAACTGTGATGCTTCAACCAAATGATTACATCTTCATTTTTACAGACGGTATTACAGAGGCTAAAAATGAGAAGGATGAGCAATTTGGACGTGATCGCATTATCGATGTGGTTAATCAACATAACTCTAACACCTGTTTAATAGAAAACATAACCAACCGTATTTTAACCTATTCAAACTATGAACAACGAGACGATGCAACCATGGTAACGATTAAACGAACTTAATAGCACCTAATCATGAAAGGAGGTGAATGACATGAAAGCAAAAGTATATAACGTACTTACTATTATTGGAATCGTAGCTTTAGCTATGGGTCCTATTGTTCACCGCCCTTGGTGGTAATGATTAGTGATGATGGGGAGAGAATGCTCTCTTCATCATCAGCTATTTTTTGTAATAAAGGAGCTTAGAATTATGATATATGCTATCTTGGCAGCCCTCATTTTAACATTATTATTAAAAAGAAACCCAAGTAAAATACAACATAATATCACTTTACGTTGGTCCGGACTTATTGTTCTTTGTTTTGTGATCCAAATAATCCTGACATTAATTGCACTTTATCAAGAACAAAAGTATGAAATTATTTTTATTATGACATTTTTAGGGTTATTAATCGGATTAATAGCTAATCACTCTTTGGTCGGCGTGAAGTGGATCATTGTTGGAGCATCATTGAATGTTCTAGCACTAATCGTGTTTGGGGGATTAATGCCGGTTTCTGAAGCTGCTATGAATATGGTTGGGCAAGATCCTACAAATTTTTCAAGCGATTCTAGGCATCAATTATTACAAGAAGGTGAATTTTGGTGGGTGTTAGCGGACTGGGTTCCGCTTAAACCTTATGTTATGAGCGTTGGTGATATCTTTGTAGGAATCGGATTTATTCGTTTTTTAACGGTTAACTCACCGTTAATAAAGAGAAGTGGTGACAATTCATGACTAAAATGTTAAATTGGTATACTTTAACATTAACCATAATTGCATGTGTAACTCCTATTTTCTCTATATATAAAATTTGGGAGTCGACTCAAGACTACTTCTTATATCTTTTCATGCTATTAGTTATTGTTATTTTAGAGAACTTACCCATAAAGATGCCAACCGGTCAACGTTATATCATTAGTGGTTTGTTAGTCTTATTAGTATCGATCAATTTTGGTTTAGAATTCGGTTTATTAGCCATAGCAATTAGCACTTATACATTATTTGTTATCCATGTGCACCATAGAAGTTTACGAATAAACTACTTTCGTTATTTCGTAACGATTGGGATGTATTTTATTTCTTTAACTTTAGCTCTATTAACTTGGAGCTTATTAAATAACATAAGCATGATATTAGCAGTGGCAGCTGTTGTTTTAGTGTATGAAGTTTCTAATTTAATCTTATTAGAAGGCATATTTAAAACAGTCTACAATGAAAAGATGTTTACCAAATGGAAGGAGTACACGACAGAGACCATTTTGCCCGTAATTGTAGGCTCTGTGGTTATTCCTAGAATTTTAATTTTAGAAGATCACCTAGATATATACATAAGTGTGTTATATACATTATTTTTCCTGTTAGTGATTGTGTTTTTTTCTAGATATCTCACGCAACAAATTGAACTCAGAAAAAATTCTTCACAATCATTTATTTCTGTATTAGAAAAGAATATTTCACCGACTTTAACGGGTCATGGTAATCGAGTTGCTTCTATAGTTGAAATGCTTTTGGATGAATTTGAATACCCGAAAGGAAAGAGAAGTGACTTAATACATGCCGCTATCACTCATGATATTGGAAAATCAGTGCTTCCTCCTCATATTTTTAGAAAACGAGGGGCATTGACGATCTCTGAAGAACGTGAATATGAGACTCATCCAGAAAAGGCGGTTGATTTAGTTAAATCGATGTTTCCAAAAGAATCGTTTACAGAATGGATTCTATATCATCACGAACGTTGGGATGGCCAAGGGTTTCCTAAAGGACTAAAAGAAGAAGATATACCACGTGAGTCACGTATTCTTGCCTTATGTAATGAGTTGGAACACCTTTTATCACGTCACGACGATAATGAAACAGTCCTAGAACTGTTAAAAGACTTATCAGGTACAATTCTGGATCCTACTTTAGTGAAAAAGATAGAATTATACCATATAGAGATGGTTCGTGAAGTTTTTAAACAATATAAAACGGGAGAAAATCATACACGTTCAAACAAAAGAACGGGTCAGGTAGAATCACCGTCTGATCATGCAGAAGGTTTTGGAGAATCATTCTTTATTCAAGTTAATGATGGTGTTATTTCTTCGGGTGGACATAATATTTCGTTAGATTTCTTACAATCTCTTTCGGATAAGTCATTAGAATATCAAAGACCCGTGCATGAAACCTATCAAAGTGGTCATTCGAAGTATGATATTCATGCTCAACCTCTTGAAAATGGAGATGTTACGTTATTTGTTCATGATTTAACACCTTTTGTAAATTACCGAATAAAGCTTGAGCAAAAAATACTTGAGTCGTATGAACAGGTAGTAAACACATTATCAAACGAAAAGATCAGACTCCATTCTTCTGTTGAAGGCATTCAAAAGCAATTGGGTGAATACATTGATGAAACCCCAATCAAAAATTCATCCGATATACCCAGGAGTCGTCAGTTTATGAGCTTAATACAAAATGATTATCCAACAAACATCAGTAGTATGAAGGCGCAAGTTGCGGTTACTGAAACCGTTACTAACATAATTAAACATGCAACAAGTGGTAAGTTACAAGTATTTTGTAAGGAAGATAGATTACAATATTTGATTTCAGATAAGGGGTCAGGTATTCCGCTTCATGAAATTCCGAAAACGATTTTGGTGTCGGGTTACTCTAGTAAAATTTCATTAGGGAAAGGGTTTAACATGATTGCTAACTTTTCCGATCGAGTACAATTATATACATCTTCAGAAGGAACCCATATTTTATTAGAATATAGGTTACAACAAGATGATAAACAAACAAAATCAAACGATGCCTCTTAGGGTATTTTTTAAATATGACTCCTAATCTTATATTGATAAGGAGTCTTCTAAATCTCTTAATTAATTGGCAGCATAAACTTCCTTTTTAATTTTCATTTGTTCATGTGCAGAGCTTTTTGATTAAAGAAGGCCTTATGAAATTTTTGGTAAGGTCAATATTTCATTAGTTGGTAAAAATAATAGTAACAAAATAAACTTAGTAACTTAACATTTAGTTTATATAAAAGGAAAAGTTAACAAAAATTATAGAAATAAAATTGAACAAACAAAAATAATTTTACTATTAGAACAATCTATTGAACATTATCAATCTATATCAACTTCTTAAAAAAATGTTGGAAATTCACTTTCGCATCATCTAGTAAATGTTCAATAGTTTGAAGAGTTGCTACAAGAGTTCGGAAATTTAAATTAATGGAAATGCTTACTTAGAACAAGCAGACCTATTTGTTGCGCAGTACAACGATACTACATATTGCGCATTTATCAACATCTGTAAGCAATAAAATTATAAATACTCTTTCATTTACATTTAAAACATTTCTGAGAATTCTTCCATCTTCAAAAATGACAAACTTAATTTGAACTTTCTTGTAATAAGAGTTGGGAAGTCGGTATCGAAGGATTGGCAGTTCATCATATACAATATAATTACTTCATTTTATAACATTTAATTTTATTTCTAAGTCTAAATACCAAAATTGATAATAAATTATTAATGTCAATTATGAATTAGTATTGTTTTTTTCCTTCATTCTTGATGAGATCCACTTTTTAAAATCCTTTTTTGTAACTCTTTTTGATGCACCAATTTCGAAATTAGGTATCCCCCCTTCTTCGACGTGAATTTGAAATAATTCATACACTCTTCTTCTTGATATTTGTAAGAATTGTGAGATGTGATTTGCTGTTAAAGTATCAGGTAAAGAATCCCATGTTTGATACTTTGTTCTTTCATCTTTTTTCAATAATATTCCCCTCCTTAAGAAAAAGTGTAGTTAACGTAAATTATTTTTTGCTACATTGTTTTCTTCAAGCTTACTCAAATATGCATTTTCGTCTTTTATCCAGATTTCAATGAGTTTTAAAGCTTGTGTTCTTCTTAATTCTACGGATAAATGATTATCTTTAAGTTTATTACTCAAAATTAGACCTCCTTTTCTAAAAGGTTTACCAGTTTGTGATTAAGTTAAAGGGTTGGGCTCAATTGAGCCCAACCCTTTATGTTCTTATTAAATCTCTTTAAATTCTATTGGGAGACAAATTATCTTTTTTCGACTTTTAGCAATCATCGTTATCGTTTGTTGGTTTTCTACTACCGTTTCACAATACCCTAATATTATTGGACCGTAATGGGCTAGTAATTGTTTTAACTTAATTAATGCCTGAGGTTGAATGTTATCATTAAAAATTTCAACAAGTATTTCTCCGCCTTTATAAATTAAAGCTTTTAAATAAATATCTCGTGAATCAATATTTAGAATAAAGCTTCTTGCATCATAGACATAAGGAAAGTTAGGTCTGGTATGTTTCGTTTTATCTAAAATAGCAGCTTCTTTAGTTGATTTTAAGTACTGATTCAATTCGTCTAATGTCATAAGAACATCGGGGAGGATTTCGAAAGGGTATGACTTCCAAGATGTCGTTACACAAGGTTTTTCTTTTAGCATCCACTCGATAGGAACTCGTGTAAATAGAAATAATGTCGCCAATATTTCAAGTTTTGGTCGATCTTCTATAATGATATCCCGTATTTCCCCTTTTTTACTGGACCCGGATATTTCTCTAAGTCCTTTATAAACTTGAATAATCTTTTTATTAACACCATATTTCTTTATGAAAGTGTTTTCAGGCATCCCCAACATTTCTTTTGAAAATAGTATTCTAAACCTTCCTTCAAGAGATAACGAAAGCAGAAACTCTTTCAATATATTTGGCTGATGTTTGCTTAATGTTATTTCTGGTAGATCAACAATAATTCTACCTTGTTCGTCAGTAATATCATGAAAAAGTTCTTTCTCTGTCATCTCTTGGTTTATTACTTTTTGAATAATGCCGAAATTAGAATTTAATTTGCTCAAAACTCATCACCGAATTAATCATATGACGATATGGTCGACATTATCTTGGTTGGACTCAAATGAGCTCAACCGTTTTTGTTCCCATTTTTAAGGTTACGATATCAACAAATAAATTTTTTATAAAAGAATATTTTAGTTGCCAGTTATTTATGTTACTATTAAGTTGAAATTTACAGAATAGTTTAATCAACATAAGACAACACTCCTTTCTGTAATTATTCGTGACCAAAAAAATGAATTTTCAACTTACTTTAGTTTGATAAAGAAAATATTCGTAGAAATGGGATTCCACGAATATTTCTGTAAATGTCTGGCAAAATAATGCCAGGCATTTTTTTGTGCCTTTCAGAGTTTATTTATAATCCATTCAATGTTTTACCCTATTTTATCATATAAAAGCTAGCGTTAGTCTAAAAACTTAGGAGGTAAATGGCTTGGAACTAATTAAAAAAACTGAAAATGAGGAAGTACCATTAGCTGATCTTACAGATTACAATTATATATCTGAATTTCTGTCACACTTAAATATTCAGAATGTAGGTAATCGGAAGTATCAAAAAAATATTATCGTTGATTTTTACTTATATCATGGCAAAGGATGGAAAGATTTAACGGTTCATGAATGCCATGGGTATTTTGATTATTTGAAGCGTGTGCATGAATTCAAGAAGATATCCGAGCAGGTGTTGATCAAGAAAGTTAAACTTATAACTCAATACCTTAATTATTTACATGATAATAAAGCCAAGCCTTTAGGTTTTCTTAATAGTCTTGAGCAACACGCTGTAATTCAGCAAACACATAAAAAGAAGACTCCCAACATAAGAAAAGGAAGGTTGAGAAAAGAAAAGGAGTATTCTCGCATTATTAATGATTTTCGTCAATTTTTAGAATCTAAAAATTATCGAGTGGTTGAAAATATAAAAAGGGTTGTTGTTTTTGAACGCTTTTTAGAAGAAAAAGGGATTAATATTAACACCTTCCTTAAAGACAACCAAGAGACTTTATTGATTAATTGCATTCAAGATTACGAAAAAGTGTTATCTGAACGTATTGTTAAAGAAGAAATAAAAGCGTCTACAGCAAGGGTCTATCTTCAATCCATCCAACAGTTTGTTAAATTTTTATTTAGCCGAAATTTAGTTAAACAAAAATATAGAATTCCTTGTCACTTGCGGGGAAGATCTAACCGAGCTAATGAATATGTACCGAAAGACAGTATTATTAAATTGATGAATACTATTTATGATCATTCGCACCATGTGATAAGGGATTTGGCTATATTTTTAATCATTGTTGATACCGGTTGTCGTCCGATAGAAGTTGAAAATCTCACTATAGATGATTTTGATAAGGTGGAACGAACCCTGTCATTTAAGTGCAAAAAAAGCGAAAAGCGAAAAATAAAGATTAGCCCTGAAGTTATTCAGGTGATCAATGATTATATGGAGATTCGAGAACAATACCACCCTCAAACGAAAGCCCTGATTGTTAATTGTAGTGGTCAACCCATCTCTACGAGTTCTATCAATATGATTTTTTATGATGCCAATGTTCGAACATTCGGGGAGTCGAGGTATTCCGCTAAAGCCTTTAGACATACTTATATAACTAATGCCTTACAAGAATACAGTTTTGAAAGAGTTGCGAAAATAGTTGGTCATAATGATTGGAAATCGACTAACTATTATTACTATCGTTCTAATCAACGATTATTAGCCAATACCCTAGATTATAGCCCCTTAAAGAATAGGAGGAAGTAAACCATGCCAATTCAAAGACAAACACAAGTTGATTATGAAGTGTTATGTTATGAACTTGGTGTTACGGTAGAGGAATTATTAGAGTTAGTTAAAAAGAAAGACATTCATCTATCTAAAAAATTAAGTAGCGTTTCCTTAAATCAAGTTATTGATGAATATAATGATAATTTAGCAAGATTAAGATCAACTGGTCGACGAAGTGAAAGCACACTAAATACTTACAGGAATTTCTTGAAAAGAGTAAAGGACTATGTGCTTACTCATTATCCTGATCTACAAATTAATGAATTTAATGAGAATACGATATTAGAAATTTTAGAGAAGAGTCAACCCCGTAAAAGTGAGACATTAGCCGCAAATACTCTTAACAAATATATGGCTATCATGAGAAGTATGTTAGGTTATGCGTTTGAAAGTGGCTATACTGATAAAGATCTAAAATATAAATTACCGATTCAGACAGATACGTCATTACCTAGATATTTGAATGATGAACAGGTAGAGAAAGTATTAAAAGGCGCTCTTCAGAAAACTTATGGTTACAGAAAAAGAGCCATGTTGATATTTTTGTTGGGGACGGGCTGTCGAGTTAGTGAATTAACAAATTTAAAACTAGAAGACTTTAACATGGATGAAAATATAATATTTATACGTAAAGGTAAAGGAAATAAAGAACGGTATGTTCCAATATTTAAGGAAGTCAAAAATGCGATAACTCAGTACTTAAAAATCTCTGGAGTAACTGAATGGAAACCCGGTCTCAATGGGTATTTATTTTCACAAGATGAAGGCCATGTCCGTGAAAAGAAAGTGTTAGACAGAAGTGTGCAATACTTAGTAAGGGGATTGTTTGATGACATAGGGTTAGGGAAAAACTATACGGTGCATTCATTTCGCCATACATTTGCGGTGAATTGTTTGAAATTTGGAATGAAGGAAAGCTACTTAATGCAAATTCTTGGCCATGAAGATCCACATACTACTGCTAAATATACAAAGCTTTTCCCTGCAGATTTAAAGGAAGAAATTATGAAAGGTTACCCGTTTCCTTTTGAAAAACTTTTAAATGAACTAATTTAATGGTGGTGTAATCATGAAGTCGTTTAAAGAAGAAATTTATATATTTTATTTAGGTTCCAGATACTCGGAGAATTATAAAAGAACCCTGAAGAAAAGGTTGGAACAGTTTTTGGAATATTTGGCTCGAGTAACCGAAACTCCTAATGAGGAAGTCCATCTAAATCAAATTTATGAAACGGTAAGTCCTTCTGGTAAATTCTTGTTTTATTCACGTCTAGATGTGAAACTCCTAGAACAATATTTTTTGGAAAATCTATATAAAAGCTATAATTGGCTACAAGGGTCTAGGACAGCTCTTCAGAACTTCTTTTTATATTTATATAGAAAATATGATTTTCCGATTCTGACGGACCAAATGACATTTGATATAGATGATTACAAACAGAAGCCAATCAAAAAAGATAACTATATACCTACAAGACATGATATATTAAAATTTGTACAGAGTTTAATTAATCACAGTACAAATCTAAGCAGAGATGCTTTATACTTCCTCCTATTAATATCGACAGGTAGTCGCCCATCAGAAATCATCAATACAAAGGTTAAAGACATTGACTTTCAGAATGAATTTATTTATCTAGAACGAACCAAAAATAAATCAAGTCATTTTATTCCTTTAAGAACAGGGTACAATCAAATGATTCAAAGATATATATATAAATCTAAATTAAAAGGAGAGGACTATTTGATTAATCATAATGGTAAGCATATGTCGCGTAAAGAGTTACAAGACTTATTAACCTACTTTTTAGATAAAGCAAACCTTCCTCATTTTACCCTTCATAGTTTTAGACGTTCTTTTGCTACGATCATGGCGGATAGTGGAGTAGCAATAGTCATCATTCAACAAATTTTAAATCATAAAAAGATCCATTCTACAAGTCATTATATTGATCCAAATATTATTAGGAATGAAAGAGTAGAGATAAAAGTAAATAAAGATGTTTATAAAAATATAAGGTTATATAAAAAGTGATAGACATTATGCTACTTTAAAATTTCAAAAAAACCACCCTAATATAATGAAACAATCGATTATAAATAATGACAAAAGATTTTATAAAGAGAATGGAGAGTTGTAAGATGTCTTTGAGTAAGGATGAAGAATTTAAAGATTCAGTTCTAGATGTTATTGAAGAACTTGAGCGTCAAAATGCTATACGAATGTGACCCGGTTTTGAAAACAAGTTATTCAAACGGTAAAGATATCGGTCAATCAATAGCTCTAAGATTAAAAATATGAAAGAATACTATAATATTGAGACACTTGTTGAAAGAATTGCGAAAAAACTTGGTATTAGCACCAAAGAAATTACAGATATATTAATACAAAGTAAAATTAATGAATTATAAAGGAATATAGCTATTTATAAAATATCTATATTGAGGTGTACTTTTTCTAAGATGAAACCGGTGGGGTAAGATGTATACGGAATTGACATTGATAGCGATTATGACTCCATTCATGCCTATATACCAAAAGAGCTTAAACAGTGGGTAAAGGAAGAAGCGGAAAAGCGAGGTATGAGTCAATCTGAATTTAACCTTCATACATTTAAGGCTCAAGAGGAACAATAAAATCCTTGAATCTTAAAGAAACCACGTATATATGTTAAATAATATTTACGTGGTTTCTTCATTTTGAATTAATTTGATTACTTCAGAAATTTGTTTATTAATATTGTTTAAAGTATTAATTATTTCTTCATCTGTATAATTTTCTGTAATTCGAGCAGGGTTATCTATAATATGAAATAAAACTAAAGAATCGCTACCTCCTGAACCGATATTGCTAATAGATAAATAGAGACTTTCTAACTTTTGACTCAAGTCATCATTTTTTTCATCATTTGCTTCCAAACTATTATAATAGCTCATTAAGAATTTATTCATGTTCCTTAAATTACTAAAGGAATTCTCGATTTCTTTTAGAGTTTGATCATCATAATAAGTCGATAATATTTCAAAAGAAGAAGTCTTTAATAATTTTTTAGTTTTTACAGAACGACTAGTCATGAATCCGTCGATATAAGAACTTGATATTTGTGGGGAGTCATCATATTTATGCACTAGATTCCACAATAACTTGCCTTCATTATTAACAAACTCTCCAAATGACGTTAGTAAATTAGCGCTATGTAATTCTAATTTTGTTATACTATTATCATCATCTACTTCACTTGTACATGCACTTAAAAATATTAATGTGATTAATGATGTGAATATTATTTTTCTCAAAGTATCATCCTTGTCGTTAGTTATTCATTATGTATATAAAAATGTAAAAAATGAAGGGGAAATTTCCCCTTCATTATACATTATATTACCAACTAGTTAAAAATTCATAAGTATCTGCAGTTGACCAGTAAGTTTCATCGTAGGAAGTTGAAATACTATAGCTAGCACCTGCGCCTCCACCAAACTCACTTCCACCAAAATCAATATTTGCATGATAAGATAGGTTTTCAGTTTCATTTTCTTGATTAAACGTATGGATAAAATCCATGCCTGTATTAGTCATTACACCCGTTTGTTCAGCCTCTAATATTACCCAAGCCGATGCAGTATAACCATTAGTAGATCTAAAAACATCATTATCATCTAAATAAAAAACCGCTGCACCATTATTAATACCCGCAGATGAAGCTAAGCCTATCCAATCCCTATTAGTTTCTGACACATTCTCATCTGAAAACCTAAATACATCTGGATCCCAGTGAATTGAAACCAAGTCATCACTTCCGGGATAATCTTCATCTCCCCAATCATCAGTAACTTCAGCATAAACAATCCAATAATTATATTGGCGATCATGTCTAGTAGCCCAAAGGTTCAATTTTCTATCAGATTTATCAAGAGCATTAGTACTCATGTCATTGTCCTGACTTATTCTATTTCCTTCTTTATCTACTTTCCAACTTTTCACTTTAGTGTCAACATGACCATTCTTTTTTAGATACTTTTTAATATCTTCATTAGTGGCACCTTCAGCTCTAAGATCTTTTATTCCAGACATTACATCATGAATTTCTTCTTGAATTTCTTCTTCTGTCTTTTCATTTGCAGATACCGTTGATGCTAGCCCAATAAAAACAAACGAAATTATCAATAATAATGCACTCAACCTCTTCAACAATACTTTACCTTTCATTTTGTATTCCTCCTTTAATAGATTTGCATAAATGATAGCATATATTTTTCCAATTTTGTGAAAATTGAGGTTGTAAAAACTATTAAATTTATCAACAATAAACACACCTTTTAATAGACTACTTGCGAAACCTTTATCTACCATTTATGAATAAAGAGATTTGCAGTATAATAATGTTTTGGTATAACATTAATTAACTAACATTTTCTTATTTTAATTTTTTCCGACGGTTTATTATAGACCGGTGCTAACCATTATGAAGACAACCTTTGGGTTGGTAGATACGATTTAATTGTGTTTTTAACCAAATGACCCATTAGGTTGTCTTTTTGTGTTTTTTAAAAAAGAAGGTGTTAGAAAACCACATTTGAAGTAGATGATTTTATGGACACAGTTTATGGTATCAAAATTGAGGAACATGAAGGGTTAACGTATGATATTGAATGTTTTTCGTCAGAAAGAATGATTGAAAAGTTTTATGAATTTATCAAAGCAACAGAACAACCCAGAGGTTGACGGTTTATAGAATGACTATGCTAACACACTTGAGATAATCGAGCGCTACAGCATAAAATATAGATAAGTATATTTATTGGATAGTTCTTAACGTAGTTATTCAAAAAAAAAAAGAGAAAGCTTATGGCTTCCTCAAAAAAATTGCGAAATATGGACGACTTCAAGGAAGATATTTGATGCACCGACATATGCATCAGTATATGTGTTACACCCTCCTTAGTCAATAAAAATCGTAACATATTTTTTTATGCAATTGTTGATGTTTAAGTTGTGAAAACAACTTGATTAATTGCTGTTTTTTGAGTGAAATTCATTAGTTTTTGTGAAAACATTGAATTACATTAAAGAATAATGTGTTTCGTTATTCCTTGTTGTTCTAAGAGACGCCTGATTTCAAAGACTGCTGTGAATTCAACATGTTTTGTTTCGTGAGTATCTGTTCATTATACATAAGTTTGAAGTGTGGCCCATCTGTAAAGATGTCTTTATATATTGGTTCTAAAGTATACATTCAGTAATAGGAATTTTCTGCTTCCGAGTGTATTACATTCATTGCTATGAAGTGATTACCACCGTACAATAATCCTATATTTAACAGTTGAATATACGTGATTCAATGGTTCATATCATCATATTCCCACTCATTATTAGCGTTTCCCCCTACGTTCTTAAACGCATTTGTTAACCGATCTTGATGCCAGGGGACTGGAAACAATAATGTATCTTTTGGATGTAGTTTTAATTCTTTTAAGTCTGAGTGAGATTCAATTGTAGCAACGTTCCTATCCTCATTATCAAATTTTGTTAGATAAAATTAATGTTCATGAGTTTAAGTGAATAGGAAGTTCCAAATATTTGTATATAAATTTTTCCTAAGGCTTATTGTTGATACATTGATTAATGAACATTGCTTGTTTCTCTTTTCCGAGTGTGTAAATTACATCATAAATGCGTTGAGGGAGTCCCCCTTCAATTACCTTATTTGCCATCTTCATAATGCTGTGGTTAAAAAATTGCTTTAATAATTTAATGTCAAAACCTCTCCTTTTGTAGTTAGAAAATGTGTAACATTTAAAGGAATTCAATCATGTGAGGTCCGTCATTTGCATGTGCTAATTTAGAGTAGCATTAAGTTTCTGCTCTCTTTTATGGACTCAGAATTAAGAAATATTGCGAAAATGTGGTCTAAAGTATGTGTTTTATTTATTTATTTCTAATTGATTTGCGAAAATTCAACCCCTTTATACCATTTTAAAGCAAAATTAAGTTATTTTTTGTATAATAATAGTAGGTCAATAGTCTAGTGATTGTCAGAGAAGGGTGAACATAATGCACATTGGTACACTTATTAAACTTCATAGACTACAAAAAGGGATTTCACAAAAAGCATTAGCTGACGGCATTATATCGGTATCGTATTTATCAAGAATAGAAAATCTACAAATTGAACCTCATAAAGATGTTTACGAACTTCTTTTGGACAAGCTAAATGTAGATCTCCATCATGGTGACAACGAAAAACATGTAATTAACTTATTAAATCAATGGGAAGAATGTTTATTAAATAATGATAGAGAACAATCAAAAGAAATGTATTGTGAATTATCTAAAAAGATAAACGATAACGATGCTTATCTAAAAGTAGCATTCTTAATCAATCAAATTAGGTTTTTTATTATTACAAACAAACTTGAAGAGGTTCCAGCATTAATAGAAACACTCGGCCCATTATATAATGACTTTAGTTCTAAATATAAATTCTATTATTTAAAACACGTGGCGAATTACTATTATGTAGTTAACAATATGGTTACAGCTGAGAATTATCTAGCTCAAACACTTAACAGTTTCAAACAATATTCGTCAATTAGTAGTATTGAAAAAGCTGATGTGTATTACCTATATAGCTTGACGTTATCAAATGGCCGTAAAGATGCGACTGCCTTATTTTATGCTGAACAGGCATTAGAAATTTACAAAGACCATTTTCGTGTCAAAGAGTGGGCCTGTTGCCACATCGTTCTAGGTGTTAGCTATTGTAGATTACATAATAATGATCAGGCTATAAAACATTATGAAAGAGCAAAAAAATTATCTGATGCACACCAATATAATCAATTACGTTCTAACATTGAACACAATTTAGCACAGATTAAAATATCAGAAGGTAAACATAATGAAGCTATTCAACATTTATTATCCAGTTATGAAATTGAGAATGAATCTGCAGAATCAACATTAAATACAATAGTATCGATTGTCGAAGAATATTATAAATTGTTCAAAATAACGGATTGCAAAAAATGGCTTGATAAAGGACTTTCCATACTTACTAACTTTAGCAATAGAGAAGCTGAACCTGATATTAAGAAACATTACTATAATTTAAAGTATTACGATTATGTATTAAATGAGCTCGAAGGCGATTTCGAAAGCTATATGATAAATGACGCTTTAGCTTACTTTATCAAGGTCAATAATCATGAATATATAGCCAAATTTTCTGAGCGTTTAAGCGATTATTACCAATCTATTAACAAGTATAAACAAGCTTCCTATTATTTAGATCAAGCTAACCATTCCTACAAACAATTGTTTATCATTTAATTTAATTAACATAAAAAGGAGAGATTAATACATGAGAAAGTTTTTACAAATCACGATTCTTTCTATAGTTTTAATTGGCGCGAGCGGGACCATAAATGCGGATGGAAAACAGTTACCGCCTCCTAATCCAGATCCTAATACTTCTTCAGAGCATGATGGAGAGTATTAGAACAAAGAGTGGCTATCGTGGCTGCTCTTTTTCAGTGCCACTATTCATACTTTAAGTATGATAAATTTATATTTTCCAATATTTTCTTATGCTGTTATAATAAAAAATATATATGTACTCAATAAGTAAAACACACCAAGATTACTTTGATGTGTTTTTATATTTATGAAAGGGAGGATTAATGATATGAAAGTAATATTTAAGTTATTCTCATCACTTATATTATTAATGATGTTAGTACCGTCTTATTCATTTGCAGAGTCGAATCAAGACATTACTGTCATTATTGATGGAGAAACACAGTCTTATGATACTGAACCAACCATAGTAAATAATTCTACAACCGTACCAATGCGAGGTATATTTGAAGAACTAGGTGCAACTATTAAATGGGATCAATCAACAAGTACTGTTACAGCAATAAAAAACGAAATTGAAATAAGTTTACAGATAGGTTCAACACAGCCGATTGTAAACGGAAAAATAAATGACTTATCTGTGCCAGCACAAATAATAGATAATAGAACCATGGTTCCGTTACGGTTTGTGAGCGAATCATTAGGTGCTGATGTTAATTGGGACGGAGAAGCTAGGACCATAACAATCACATCAACTGGAAAGAACGTTGCTACATATGATGTCATACTTAATTTTCCTGTCGATCGTTATCCTGAAACTGCAGCTCATATAGAATCTTCTATTGAAGCTGGCGCATCTGCTATATGCACGATTGATAGAGCAGATGCTGAAGACAATAGAGAGGAATCACTTGATGGTATTCCTACCAAAGATGGCTATGACAGAGACGAATGGCCTATGGCTATGTGTGATGAAGGCGGAGAAGGAGCTAGTGTAGCTTATGTTGACCCTCCTGACAATCGAGGAGCAGGTAGTTGGGTGGGTAATGAATTAGAAGCATATACTGATGGCACTCGTGTATTATTTGTGATTGACGGTAACGTTAATGATGATGTAGACCATGCAGAAGGAAATGAAACAGATAGTAATGTCAGTGAGTACACCGGCCCTTATGATCCGTACGGGCAAGATAAAAATTGTGGAGATTTTGATACACATGATGACGCTCAAGCATTTTTTGAAGCCGCGAGTGGTCCCGAATCAGATCGACACCGTTTAGACAGAGATGGAAATGGTGTAGCGTGTGAAAGTTTACCATAGGCCGTCTGACGTATACTAAAAAATATAAAAACACATGAATAAGGAAAAGACACTCCATTTAAAAAGAGTGTCTTTTCCTTATTATTAACTATTTAATAATTTATTATAATATTTCATGTACTCATCAAATGAGATGCTCTCAGCTTCTAGAGCGTCATAAAAACCTTGATTTTGATATTCAAGATAATTATCAAAATAAGAATCTTTTCCCGTTTCAATATACATATCTAGTTGATTAAAGGCTTTTTTATAATTATCAATTGCTGAAGCTCCTTTTGAAAAGATTTCATCCATAGAACTTAGATTTTCGTTGTAGTTATTAATTTTCACCTCTAATTTATTAGTAATAGTGATTAAGTTATTATGAAAATCGATTGTTTTATTCAAGCTTTCCTGAGCTTTAATAAACTGTTGTTTACTTTGAGTTTGGTTCCAACCTTCAGATGATAGAAATAAACTTTCAGAAGTATCACTTAACATTTCGTATAAATCTCCTGATCTTTTATAATGGTTCATTATTTCAGCATAAATTTTAACCTTTTGAGAATTTGTATTTTCTCCCTCAATGTTTATGATTCCATTGGCACCATCATAATAAACTACCATGCCTAGCGATTCAGATACTGCACGCAGAGGTACATATGTGGTTCCGTTATATACAAAATTATCTTCCGAAACCTCATGACCATTAGCAAAGATTTTAACATTATTAATGGCAACTTCTATTTTTTTCATGATAACCTCTGTCGCATCTGTTCTGATGAAGACAAAAACAGTCAGCAACATAGTCACTAATACCGTTGAGACTACTTTTTTCACAGTAACTCTCCCCTTTTAGTAAATTTTCTTATATACTAAATTTCGACGTAAAGGGATAAATTTCCTTTAATTCTAATAATTATAAAGTATTGCATTCTTTACTTATCCTTCAACAAATAAACCACCTTATACTTGAATATAAGTTTATAACACTCTGTAAGTATTGGTCTTAATACTAGGCTATTTGAGTGTCAAAACTTTTGAGTTATGATACTACGCAAGGAAACTCAATGTATATTATGTTTCCTAACAAATATCACTACAAACCTTGTTATAACAGCATTTTTATAAAAATGCTGTTGCTTTTTATTAATTTAATAAACATATTGTATTACTTACATAAATTTAAAGGAAACACATTAAAGGGGGAAAGTAAATGAATGAAGTTCAGCCAATTAGAGATCCAGAGGTTATAAATCAGATAAAATTAATTTTATTAAAGCAATCTTACCGAGATTGGTTCATGTTTACTATCGGAATTAATACAGGTTTACGAATCAGTGATCTACTAAAATTAAAAGTTATTGATGTAAAGAATAAAACCCATATAAGTATTCATGAACAAAAAACAGGTAAAGTTAAGCGTTTAGAATTAACAATGATTTAAGAAACCATATTGACAAATATGTCGAAAACATGAGTGAGGAATGCTATTTATTTAAGTCTAGGAGATCGAATGAGCCTATTAAAAGGGTTCAAGCCTATAAAATAATTAATAAAGCTGCAAAAGAAGTTGGAATAGAAGACATAGTGACTCATACTTTACGTAAAACATTTGGATACCACTTTTACCAAAAAACTAAAGATGTAGCATTGTTACAAGAAATATTTAACCACTCAGCTCCATCTATAACATTAAGATATATAGGCATAAATCAAGACGTAATAGATGAAGCTGTACTTAACTTTAGTCTTTAGGAATCAAAGTCTGGAGAAGGTTTTTTGGTCATAGGTGCGAGACTAATCATTTTTCTGTGTTCATTATCATTAAAAAATAGTACTTCTAATTCCTGAAAATTATTTTTTAGATTTCCAGTCTCCATGATGATCCCTTCTCCAAATCTTTTATGTAGTACTTTGTCTCCTACTTTATAATCATGACTAGGGCTGATAAATTTTTTGTTTAGTTCATCATAAAGTGACTGTATAGCATAATCTAAACTTATACTATCTTCAACTGCTTCAAAAAGGTATTTGATTTTTATCTTTTCTTCGTTATTTAGGTATTCAATTAAGTCACTTTTGGGTATTTCATACAAAAGATTGTATGAATAGTTTGTATTTATATTTATTACTTCATTAAAAATATCCTCTTCAAAATCTGTGTTATAGTATTTATCTGCGAATTCTAAAAACGCATTAGAATTATAGATATATACGTGTTGATTTGTTTTATAATAAAATTCACTCAATAATTCTATTCGTGGACTTTTTCTTCCACCATCTTCTTGCCACCAATCTTTTTTGGAATCGTCAGTTACAAAAATTATTGGTTTATTTTCTTTATAAGATTTATCAATAATTTGATTCCAAATTATAAGGTCTCCATACTCTTTTTTATATTCAATGCCATTGAAATATTGTATAATGTCTTTTTTGTCTTGTGCATCTTCATACCCTGGTGGAATTTTTTTTCTGAAACGTTCTTCTCCTGTTTCAAATATTTCATTCAATTTTTCTTGAGTATAAGGCTTGCCGACCTTATTGGAAAATAAAGATTCTAATTTCGATAATATTGGATCTTTCTCTAAAAAATTTGGGTGGTTTTCTTTTTTGCTATCTAATTCATCGATTAGTTTATTAAAAAATTTATTGTACTTATTTTGAATATCGCTAATATCAATAGTTGTATGAAATTTAATTTTATTATTTATTTTAGAAGAAAACTTTTTTTCGAATTCTTCAAAACCAGTATTTACAGCTGAAATTACTTGATCATATATGTTCTGTTGTTCAATTATGACCTTTTTTCTATTTGAATGAAATTCAAGAGCTACATGATAGGGGATCCAAATTCGCCCGTTTAAATGATTATATACTTCAAAGAAACTATCTCTTACATTTTCTGAGTATCGATACATATTTAGTAGAACATTTGTATCAAATACGAACAAACAATCGTCCCATAAATTATCAAAATGCTTCTTCTCGTAATTAAAAATAATAAATTCATTTTTAAGCATGTATACACCCCAACATCCATTTAATAATATAAAAAATAACTATTTTAATAATATACTAAATATTTATAATTAACAATCTTACTTATTTTTCCTAAAACGTACCGTTTCAAATTAAAGTAAAAGTGCTTAATAAAAAAGAAAAGCCCATTAAAAATGAGGCCACTGAAAAACTGTCAGTTTTTCAAGAAACTTAATTGTGAGCTAAAAAAAATAGCTGTTTCGGATTTCTAAATGTCCGAAACAGCTATTTTTTGATATAAGTTAGAAATTTGTATTGTTCTTTTATGTTTTAAGTTTTAGTATACGTTTTACATTAGCGGTGAAAATTGTCATCGCACCTTGTAAATGCATGCCTTCAAGACCCGAAGATGAAGAG
>NZ_SOPW01000022.1 GCF_004402015.1 Filobacillus milosensis | reverse complement strand
CCATAAAAGTAGTTTGATTGGCTTGTTTGTTTCGTCTTAGTAACTTTCCACCAACCGTTGAAAGTTACCGAATTGACGACAGGCTATTTTGTTTAGTTTTCAAGGTTCGAATGTCGGTCGCCTCAAAAAAGCGACTCAATCATCATAACAACTTCTCTTTTGTGTGTCAACAACATATTAGTTGTTTTTTGAGAGATTGTTTTTGCCGCTCAAAAAAGCGACTTTAACAATATAACACATAACCAATTATCAAGTCAATAACTTTTTTAAGAAGTTTTGAGATGTTTTATAAGGTTATGTCATTCGGTAACAATAAATATATCATAATTTAACGAGAAAAGTCAATATTTTGTTGGCCGAATAAATTGTTCCGCTTCAAAAGCGACAAATAATATAATAATATGCATGCAATCATTCGTCAATAGTTTTTTGAAATTCTTTTTTGAATTATGCATGTCTTATTATTATAGTATAGAAGTTTAAAAAACAACTTCACCTTTCCAGTCTAACATGCCGCCTTTAATGTTGTTTACTTTATATCCTTGCTCAGCTAGATACAAGGATGCGTTATAACTTCTTCGACCTGAACGGCAAACCATCACATACTCTTTATCTTTCGGTAGTTCATCTATTCTTTCTGGAATCGTGTTAAGTGCAATGTGTTTTGCACCAGGGATCATGCCATTAGCTACTTCTTCATCTTCTCTTACATCAATTATTTCATATTTATTTGATTCTAACTTACTTGCTAATTCTTCTGGTGACATTTCGTTAATCTCTTGGCTCATTTCTATCCCCTCCTCAATTCATCATATTAAATAGGAATTATGACTGTCAATTAAACAAACACTTAGAAACGCCCCCAAACGTTTATCGTCTGAGGACGTTGAATAAGTTTCTATTAATTATATTATTAGTTAGCCACAATGTTGACTAATTTTCCTGGAACCACGATGACTTTTCTAATTGTTTTTCCTTCGATCCATTCTTGAACGCGTTCATCATTTAGTGCAAGTTCTTCGAGTTCATCTTTGGAAGCTTCTTTTGGAACCTTGGCACGGCCTCGAACTTTACCCATCACTTGAAGAACAACTTCAACTTGATCTTCTACAAGTTTACATTCATCAAATGTTGGCCATTCTTGATATGCTATTGTACCTTCGTACCCGAGTAGAGTCCAGATTTCTTCTGCGATATGTGGAGCAACTGGTGCTAAAAGTTTGATTAGTCCTTCAGCGTACTCTTTAGGTAGAGTGTCATTTTTATAACATTCATTGACGAAAACCATCATTTGAGAGATTCCCGTATTAAATCGGAGCTCTTCAAAATGTTCTGTTACTTTCTTGACCGTTTCATGATAAACCTTCTCTAGGTTTTCATTCGGACCTTCTGTAATTCGATTTGATAGGTCTCCGTTGTCATCCACATATAGTCGCCATACACGGTCTAGGAATCTGCGGGCACCATCTAAGCCGTTGGTGCTCCAGGCAACGGATGCTTCAAGTGGTCCCATGAACATTTCATATAGACGAAGGGTATCTGCCCCATGCGTATCAACGATATCATCTGGATTGACAACATTCCCTTTTGATTTACTCATCTTTTCGTTACCTTCACCTAGAATCATTCCTTGGTTAAATAGTTTTTGGAATGGTTCTTTTGTTGGTACGACACCTAGGTCATATAGAACTTTGTGCCAGAAACGAGCGTAAAGCAGGTGAAGAACTGCGTGCTCTGCTCCACCAATATAAAGATCAACAGGTAGCCATTTTTTAAGTTTTTCAGGGTCAGCCAGCATCTCATCATTATCTGGATCAATGTATCTTAGGTAGTACCAGCAGCTGCCTGCCCACTGTGGCATTGTGTTTGTTTCTAGGCGACCTTTTTTACCTGTTTTAGGATCTGTGTATTCCAGCCATTCCGGAATGTTAGCGAGTGGTGATTCACCTGTTCCTGATGGTTTGATTTGATCTGTTTCAGGCAGTTCTAATGGTAGTTCACTTTCATCAAGTGCTGACATTGTTCCGTCTTCCCAATGAACAACTGGAATCGGCTCGCCCCAGTAACGCTGACGACTAAATAGCCAATCACGTAGGCGGTAAGTTGTTTTTCTTACACCATTACCTTTTTCTTCAAACCAGGCTATAGCTTTTTCAATGGCTTCATCTTTGTTAAGTCCATTTAGGAAGTCTGAATTAACAAGTTTGCCGTCTTCTGTATAAGCTTCTTTATCGATATCTCCACCAGATACAACTTCAACGATTGGCAGGTCAAAAGTTTTTGCAAATTCATAATCACGTTCATCGTGTGCTGGAACGGCCATAATAGCACCAGTCCCGTATGACATTAGCACGTAGTCTGCAATCCAAATTGGCATTTTCTCACCGTTTGCTGGATTGATTGCAAAAGCGCCAGTGAATACGCCTGTTTTTTCTTTGGCTAGATCTGTACGTTCAAGGTCACTTTTCGTTTGTACGTCTTTAATATATTGTTCTACCGCTTCTTTTTGTTCTGGTGATGTAATACTTTCAACTAATGGATGCTCCGGTGAAAGTACCGCGTATGTTGCGCCAAAGATTGTATCTGGACGTGTAGTGAATGCTTCAAACGTTTCATTTGAACCATCGATTTCAAACGTAATTTGAGCACCTTCTGATTTTCCAATCCAGTTACGTTGCATATCTTTTAGACTTTCTGGCCAATCCAGTTCTTCAAGGTCATCAAGTAGACGATCAGCATATTCCGTGATTTTCAGCATCCATTGACGCATCGGTTTACGAACGACTGGATGGTCGCCTCGTTCACTCTTACCGTCGATAACTTCTTCGTTAGCTAGAACTGTACCAAGTGCCGGGCACCAGTTAACAGCGACTTCATCCATGTAAGCCAGCCCTTTTTCATACATTTTAACGAAGATCCACTGTGTCCATTTATAGTATTTAGGATCAGTTGTATTAATTTCACGGTCCCAATCGTATGAGAATCCAAGTGACTTAATCTGACGTTTAAACGTCGCGATGTTTTGTTCAGTAAACTCAGCAGGACTGTTTCCTGTGTCAATCGCGTACTGTTCAGCAGGTAAGCCGAATGCATCCCACCCCATTGGATGCAAAACTTCGTAACCTTGCATACGCTTCATTCTTGATACGATATCTGTTGCTGTATAACCTTCTGGGTGTCCAACGTGTAACCCTGCACCTGATGGATACGGAAACATGTCTAGTGCATAAAATTTTGGTTTGTCTGTATCCGAATTTGATTTAAATGTTTTGTTGTCTTCCCAATAAGCTTGCCATTTCTTTTCAATGGTTTGATGTTCAAACGCCATAGAAACTCCTCCAATATAAAGTTTTTTTGAAACTAAAAAACTCCCGCCCCAACGAAACGCTGGGACGAGAGTTAACCCGTGGTACCACCCAAATTAGTACACCTATGATGCACTCACTTGAAATCCTTAACGCGGAATATACGGTATGTACTACTTAAACGTTCATACATACGACTGGAAAGGCGAGTTCAAAAGTTTGTAAGGGTAACTTTCACCAACCGTTACCTCTCTGAGTCTTACTTGACTTTTTACTACTCCTTCATAAACGTCATTCAAATTAATTTAATACATATTCTATGCAAACTAATCCTAAATGTCAACTTATTTTTAACTAGGTTGTTTCATTATTTTCTCCGTTCTTTTTATCGTTTAAACTTTTAATGGTAAAATAACTACTTGAAACGTTATGAAATGAGGTCTGTAACTTGAAACAAATCATTCCATTCGCACATGACATTTTAAAAGAATCGATTTCAGAAGGCGATACCGTCGTCGATGCCACATTAGGTAATGGTCATGATAGTCTTTTTCTTAGCCAATTGGTCGGCGAGCGAGGTCGTGTTTTTTCCTTTGACATACAACAAGAAGCTTTAGATCAGTCAGCATTACTTTTTCAAGAACATAACGTGAATAATGTTGATATGGTCTTAAAAGGGCACGAATTCGCCAGTGATGTACTTAGAGAAAAAGACATCTCTTCCATTGAAGGTGTCATTTTCAACCTTGGCTATTTACCTGGCAGCGATAAGCAAATCGCTACATCAAGCAGTACAACAATCAAGGCGATCAATCAACTTTTCCCGTTACTCGAACCACAGCGGTATATCGTCATTGTCGTTTATCCAGGTCACTCTGAAGGGCAAGCAGAAAAAGAAGAACTCATGCAATTTTTAAGCGGAATCCCTGCTAAAGAAGCAGACATCGTTAAATACCAAATGGTTAATCGAAGTTCAGGTGCGCCTTTTGCCGTTGCATTATATAAAAAATAAGTAGGTCCAGTCGCCTGCTTATTTACGCTCCATATCCTTTTCGTTTTTTCCACTTTCGATACATGCGGCCGTTCCAATAAATCCATTTGGCTTTTTGGCCTGCATGTTTTAACAATTCCCGCTTCACCAATTTTCCTTTTGGCAGCTGATCCACTTTTAAATCTGACAAATATAATCCAACTAATCCAGTGACAATAAGTTCATGGAACGTTTGATCAGGTAGTTTTTGAGTAGACTCCTTACAACCATTTATAAAAAACTTCAATCGATCAACCGCTTCATTTTCTTCCTTATAATAATGACAGAAGTTCAGGTCCCCTTCATCTTCATCCTCTGTTTGGTCAATGAAGTAATCCAATAAAATATGTAAGCCTTGCATGTAAGGAAAATAGGATTCCATGACCTGACTGCTATGATCTTTTTCATCTAAGGCGTAGGAAATCATCGTGAAAATTCCAATAGTAGACCCTGTTACAGCCGAGAACTCGTTCCAATGAATAAAATCATGATTGTTTTCTTGGTCATACCAATTCGTAAGCCTCGGCACACGCTCATCCAAGCGTACATGTTTATGTACCTGTAGATCGACATATAAATCTGCCAGTCTTTTCACATGTGGATAAACGTGTTCGTAATTAGGAATGGATTGGACAACTGACTGGCACGTGTCCACCAGCGACCTTAAGTACCCAGCATCATCTTGATCTTCACGTAACTCATAGTAATTTTCCCGCCTGACCGTTCCGTCTTTACATAAAGCATCCAGCATTGAATCGTGTAAAGCTCGAAAATCATCTGGATTCATAGAGGTACTGCGATCACATAAATTATCTAAGTAATCACTGATCGTCTGGTATGCCACGATAAAACGAACCGCATCTTTTCGACGCTGATTAGCCAAACAAGCATAGATTGCTCCACCTTCACAGTGAAACGTCTTAGTATCAATGCTTGCCAGTGCCTGTTGCTTCAGTTCTTCATTTGGAATTTGATGTGCATAATTTTCCCAGTAATATAATTCCTCTCTAACAGAAGGGAAAATGTTTCGATAACAAGTCATTAACAATGTTGGAAGTGAATTTGGAACAGTGAGTGCCAAAATATGAGCCTCCTAAATTGTTTCAATTTGATGGTCAATAAAATGAATTAAATCTTTAACGACATCTTCACGCTCAGGTTCATTGAAGATTTCATGATAAAACTCTTCATAAATTTTTATCATTTTTTCAGATACATCAATTTTATTAAACCATTCCTTAACTGCATCAATATCAACTAAATGGTCATCTCCGCCTTGGAGCAGCAGTGTCGGAATATCAGGATAATCAGCTAATTCTTTAAAAGCAGCAGCAATTGCTTTTTCAAATTCATGATACCAGCGAACCGAAACTTTTCTTAAAAATAGCGGATCAGATACATCATGAGCATTGTATCCTTCATTACGAGTCGCGATTTCAGAACGTACACCAGTCTTAAAGCGCATGCCAGGTGTCGCTACATTTAAAACTTTTGATAAATAATAAACGGGGCGAGCCAGGCCATTTTTCATCCCAAGTGCCGGTGAAGAAAGAATGACTCCATCTATGTCTTTGTATACATCTGTTTTCTGCATCGTTCGAATAGCGATTAAACCGCCCATGCTATGCCCCAACAGAAATATGGGCAAGTCATATTCTTTAGCCTTTTCAAACCATGATAAAACAGTGTCTAAATATTGTTGGAAAGATTGAATATGGCCTCGACGCCCAGGCGTGGTTCCTTGACCTGGTAAATCACCTGCGACCACGTGGTAACCGTGAAAATTTATCCTCGAAAATAACCATTCATAACGGCCTGCATGTTCAAAGGCACCATGGATGGCGACCACTACGCCTTTTGGTTGTTCTGTTTCTTTAACAATCATCAATCTTCCCCCAATCTCGGAATAAAAATCTTTGTTATAATTATATTAGCATAATACATCAAAGGAGGAACAATATGATACTCCCATATGAAGGAAAATATCCAAAAATAGATGAAACAGCATACATTGCAGATGACGCTGTGATCACAGGTGATGTGGCAATCGGCTCTTATAGCAGCATCTGGTTTAAAACAGTGATTCGTGGCGATGTTTCTCCAACAATCATTGGAAAAAACGTAAACATCCAAGACCAAAGCATGCTCCACCAGAGTCCTAACACGCCTTTAATCATAGAAGATGGTGTAACTGCAGGGCATCAGGTCATGCTGCATTCATGTACTATACGAAAAAATGCGCTGATCGGAATGGGTTCAACAGTGTTAGATGGTGCGGAGATTGGTGAGAATGCATTTATTGGTGCAGGCAGCTTAGTCCCACCAGGCAAAACTATTCCACCAAATACATTAGCTTTCGGTCGGCCTGCTAAAGTCGTTCGAGAACTTAATGAGGACGACTACAAAGAATTGGACCGCGTGAGACAGACGTATATTGATAAAGGCCAAGCTTATAAAAAATTACAGGATTAATATCGGATCACTCACGATTTTTCGTGGGTGATTTTTTGTTAGTAACTGAGGTTTAGCGCTTAGAAATCAGGTTGATGGTATAAGTGTCCAATACTGAAAAATTAGTGGCCAATTTTTTCGAAATGTGCCCGATATTGATTAATTAGTGGCCGATAGCATTAGTTGCTGAACTTTTAAACTATCGAATTACCCAAAAAAGGACTGCCTACACCCATAGACAGCCCTCACAATCATTACTTATTCAATAATACTTTTAAATCTTCTACTTTATCAGTCTTCTCCCAAGTGAAATCTTTATCAAAACGACCGAAATGTCCGTAAGCAGCCGTCTTCTTATAAATTGGGCGACGTAAATCCAACATTTTTATAATGCCTGCTGGACGAAGGTCAAAGTTTTCTCGAATCGCTTCAACAAGTACAGCTTCTTTAACTTTACCTGTTCCAAAGGTGTTTACCGAAATGGATACTGGCTGGGCAACACCAATCGCATATGCCAGCTGCACCTCACATGTGTCAGCTAACCCTGCCGCTACAATATTTTTAGCAACATAACGTGCTGCATAAGCAGCTGAACGATCTACTTTCGTTGCATCTTTACCACTGAATGCACCGCCACCATGACGAGCGTAACCACCATACGTATCTACAATAATTTTACGTCCAGTTAATCCAGCATCCCCTTGAGGTCCACCAATCACGAAACGACCCGTTGGATTAATGAAATATTTTGTTTCATTAGTAATTAATTCTTCCGGTACGACCGGGCGGATGACTTTTTCAATTAAATCACGATTAATCTGATCAAGCGTAATCTCAGGATGATGTTGTGTCGAAATGACAATCGTATCCACACGTTCCGGTTTACCATTCTCATCATACTCAACCGTCACCTGAGTTTTACCATCCGGGCGTAAGTAGTCAATTTCCCCAGACTTACGAACGTCACTTAATCTTTTAGATATCTTGTGTGAAAGTGAAATTGGTAGAGGCATAAGCTCTTCAGTTTCATTAGTTGCATAACCAAACATTAACCCCTGGTCTCCTGCACCAATCGCTTCAATTTCTTCATCTGTCATTTGGCCTTCACGCTTTTCAAAAGCTTCATCCACACCTTGTGCGATATCGGCTGATTGTTCATCGATTGAAGTAAGTACAGCGCATGTCTCAGCATCAAAACCATATTTAGCTCGTGTATAACCAATATCTTTAATCGTTTCACGTACGATTAATGGAATGTCGACATAAGTCGATGTAGATATTTCCCCTGTTACAAGTACAAGTCCTGTTGTTACAGTTGTCTCACAAGCGACTCTGGCATTTGGATCATTTTTTAAAATTTCATCCAGAATTGCATCTGAGATTTGATCACAAATCTTATCTGGATGTCCTTCGGTAACTGACTCCGAAGTAAATAGACGGCGTTGCGTTTCCATGAATATATTTCCTCCTCGATTATTTGCTTAACGGTTCTCTTATATCGTGAAAAGCGATCACAGTGTCAATTAATATAATTATTTTTGCCTAAAATAAAGAAAAAAACCTTTCCAAGACTAAGCGAGGAAAGGTTAAAATCTAACTGCCTTTCACTCTTATCGTCCAAGGATCTAACCTTGCATCAGGATAGCACCTGTCACTCTCGTGATGGTTGCCGGGCTTCATAGGTCCTGTTGCCTCCGCCTACTCTGGATAAGAGAAATTCCGTTTCTGCATTATAATAACGCGAATGAGTATACGTGTCAATATTTCGTAATGTTTCAATAAAATGAAACAAATTAGGCGTTTATTTAATAAACTAATGGTAAAATAAAAAAGTTAAAGTTTATTTATAAAAAACACATAAATAGTATGCTTTAATGAATCTAATGTGTTATACTATTAAACAAATAAACTTATAAAATGATAAATTCTGTGATGTAAAGGATGGTCAATATTGAAAACGATGAATATCCAAACAATAGTTTCTCAATTAAATCAACATAAAAATAATCAAGATAATTTACCTATTGCAAGTTTAGTAGAAAGAGTTCTCTCAAGAGAAGAAGGAATTTTAACTTCAACTGGTGCGGTTCGTGCAACTACTGGAAAGTATACAGGACGTTCACCTAAAGATAAATTTATTGTTCAAGATGAAGAAACAAAAGATCAGGTTGAATGGGGCGAAGTCAATCAACCGATTAATGAAGATAAATTCTTGAACTTATTCAATAAAGTAACTGATTACTTATCTGAACAAGATGAATTGTTTACATTCAATGGTTTTGCCGGTGGTGACGAAAAGTATCGTCTACCGATTCAAGTAATCACTCAATTTGCTTGGCATAATTTATTTGCTAATCAGTTATTCATTCGACCAACTGAAGATGAACTAAAGAATCACAAACCAGAATTCACAGTTGTCTCAGCACCTCACTTCAAAGCTGACCCTGAAGTGGATGGGACGAATTCAGAGACGTTTATTATTGTATCTTTCAAACATAAAATTGTGTTAATCGGCGGAACAGAATATGCTGGGGAAATTAAAAAATCTATTTTCTCTGTGATGAATTACCTGTTACCGACGAAACAAGACATACTTCCAATGCACTGCTCAGCTAATGTTGGTTCAGAAGGTGATGTAGCGCTTTTCTTCGGATTATCCGGTACAGGAAAAACAACATTATCTGCTGACCCTAATCGTCGCTTAATTGGTGATGATGAACATGCGTGGTCACAAAATGGGATCTTCAATATAGAAGGCGGTTGCTACGCGAAAACGGTTAATTTATCAGAAGAAAAAGAACCTCAAATATATAACGCCATTCGCTTTGGTGCTGTACTTGAGAATGTAGTCGTTAATGAAGATTCTCGATTACCTGATTATGATGATACGTCATTAACTGAAAATACAAGAGCAGCATACGCAATTGACCATATTGACAATATTATTCAACCAAGCATTGCTGGTCACCCGAATACGATTGTATTTTTAACAGCAGATGCTTTTGGAGTATTACCTCCAATCAGTAAATTAACGAAAGAACAAGCGATGTACCACTTTCTAAGTGGATATACGAGTAAACTTGCTGGTACAGAACGTGGAATCACAGAACCAGAAGCAACATTCTCTGCTTGCTTCGGCTCACCTTTCTTGCCACTACCTGCAGCGACTTACGCTAAGATGTTAGGTGAGAAAATTGATGAGCATGATGCTCAAGTTTTCTTAGTCAACACAGGATGGACTGGTGGACCATACGGCGTTGGTTCACGTATGAAACTAGGTTATACAAGGTCTATGGTGCAAGCTGCACTTGAAGGTGAATTAAATAACGTGGACACGGTAAAAGATGAATTCTTTGGCCTTTCTATTCCACAGCAATGCCCTGGAGTTCCAAGCGATGTATTAAACCCTAAGAAAACTTGGGAAGATCCAGAAGCTTATGATTCAAAAGCTAAAGAACTTGCATCGAAGTTCCATAACAACTTTAAAAAGTTCAACCACATTACAACCGATATTCAGAACGCAGGCCCAACGTTTAAGGCTTAATTATAAAAATGGAGCATCAAATTGCATTTGCAGTTTGATGCTCTTTTAATTTTTCTTATAGAATTAGTAAAAGTTCTTATAGAAACGTTAAAAGTTCTCATAGAAACCACTTTTTTTCTTATAGCAATACTGTTATTTCTTATAGACAGCCTCATATTTCTCATAGAGAGACCAAAATTCCACATAGACTTATATTTATTAAAACCAAAAAACGCGAAGGGAAATCCTTCACGTTTAATCATTTAAAAATCGTTTTCTTATTTCATGCATGGCATGAGTCAACACATCATCTTTCATCATGAAGCTAAACTGAGTGTAATTCTTAGGATCAGATGGGAGCTCATCTAACAATACTGGCCCTTCTGTTTCAAAATAATGGTCTTCCTCTTCTAATACATCTATTTTAGCAAAATAAATGTTCTTTATTATGTCTCCACCTTTACCATCAACATAATATTGCCCGATAAAGTATAATTCTGAAACTAATCCACCTGTCTCTTCCTTTACTTCCCTTATAGCTGCTTCTTCAGCAATTTCACCCTCTTCAACCTTGCCACCAGGAAATTCTGTGCCACGATCGGTGTGCTTCGTCAGTAACCACTGGTTTTTATAACGAGCTATTACCCACACATGCTTGGGTTCTTTAGAGAATGCTTCTTTTCCTAGTACTAATTTAACCGTATTGTGATAATAATCTTTAAATACTTCCACTCGTAGATTACATTCCTTTATTGTCGTTTATTGGTATTGTACATTTATTATATACGGTTGGCCATTCTCATTCAATTTTATATCAAAAATGATTGTGTATTCTCCATACATTTCCATATCATTTGACTGTGTAATACGGTAAGTATTATTGTCTAAAGAAGTTTTTTCATACTCGTTACTAGGTGCAAACCAAGCTGGAGTTTCTGTTGGAATAATGTATAGTGCTTGTCCTTTTTCTTCGTATAAATAGTTAACATACTTATTAACTACTTTTTCTGAAGCAATGTTAGAAAAACTATTTTTATACTCTTTAAGAGATTGATAGTTTTTAACTTTATAGTTTTCGTCAGTTTCTTGCACTAAATGATTTAAAAATTGTTGTGTCACTGCAATGATTTGTGCCTCAGACAACTCGTGATTTTCTTCCATATTTAAATCATTATCAACTTGTTTTTGCGATACGTTATGATTTTTGTGATCTTTTACTGTGATTTGACTAGATTCAGCTTGTACATCTCCTAGTGAATATGGAATAATGACTAACATAAGTGCAACAATCATCGTGAGGTATAATATTTTTCTCATTTTCCTACCCACCCTTTTCTATTTCTATTAACTTTATTAATTTAACTCTCATAAATCCTATTCCTCATTCGAATAATATATAAACGACATTTTTAAAAAATAGTCAAAAATAGAACTTTATATCTATAGGGGGATTTTTCCATGAAGAAGTTTATTGTTTTATTGATTTTATTACCATTTATCCTATTAGTCGCTTGTAAAGATGAAGAGGTTACACAAGATGGAGAAAAATCAACTAGTAATCAAGAAATTCTAACTCAAACAATTGAACAGTCCAATGAAGTTGAAAATGTGATGGTGGATTATTCTATTAATCAGGAAATTGATTTACCTGAAATAGAGAAAAACTTAACCGTTGAACAAACTGATTCGACATATATTGAGTCTGATCCGTTTCGATTTTTAACTGAAATCCAAACACATTTTGGGAAATTAACAGTATTTAATCAAGAGGGTGAATTATATATTTATGATTCAGAACAAGAAACGTACGAATCTATAAACCTCAAACAGTTTGATAATTTTGAAGAAATGTTAAAGAAGCAACGACACATACCTGAAATTCTGAATAGATTAACCTCGCATGTTGAAGACATGGAGTTGAAAGAAGAGAATAACCAATATATTTTAACACTAAAGGGTGAAGGTGAAGCTTATCAATCATTCGTGTATAATCAGATTGTAACTGCTTCTATTGAAGGAGCTAACCTTCCGATTGAAGAAAACAATATCCAGGTTAATTCCGTATCAATGGAATTAGTCATTTCTAAAGATAATTACGAGGTTCAAGAAATTTTCACTGGTTTTGAAATGAGTCGTAAAGATGATCAAAACACCACGATTAATCAGACCATTAAACGTGTTTATTATGATTACAATGCGAGCACTAAAGAAATACCCACAGCTAAATAATGATTAACTTGCAGTTCAGTTTGGTTTAAGTGTTATTTTCCACTTCCAAGCTGAACTTTTTTATATTTATAAAAAAGTATTGACATTGTATGAAAAGAGGAGTAGATTTTCTATATCAAAACAAAAACTGAACACCTTTTATCGCTGAATCTTTTTTAGAGCGGGGGAACCAAATTTTGATAGCAATGTCTATCTTGGGGTGAATCTTACGCAGTAAGAAGGGGTACTCTCTACTCCTAATCCGACAGCTAACCTCGTAAGCGTTATTTGAGAGAAGGGTCTATATACTTTCAGAGACCACTCTTTTTGTAGTGGTCTTTTTTAATGGAAATGAGGGAATGTCATGAAAAAGCATTTTGTTGTTATCGGGCTAGGAAGATTTGGAGGATCTATTTGTCGCGAGTTGCACTCTTTAGGTCATCAAGTTTTAGCGATTGATATCATACCGGAAAAAGTCAATACTATGACAGATTATTCAACATCATCTACTGTAACCGATGCTACTGATAAAGAAGCACTATTGGCTTTAGGAATCAAAAATTTTGATGTGGCAATCGTAGCGATTGGAGAAAATGAACACGCAAGTATACAAAGTACGTTAGTTTTAAAAGAAATTGGCATCAAAGTTTGGGTTAAAGCACAGAACACGAACCATCAAAAAATTCTAGAGAAGATTGGTGCGGACCGCGTGATTCACCCTGAGCTGGATATGGGAATCCGAATCGCTCATCAACTCGACTCAGATAATATTATTGATTTTATTAACCTTTCAAAGAACTACAGTATTGTTGAATTAAAAGCGACTGGAAAACTCAGTAACCGTTCACTCATCGACTTAAATGTTAGGGCCAAATACGGGTGCACGATTCTCGCGATTAAGCGAGGTGAAGACGTTAATGTCTCTCCATCACCTAATGACATCGTACATGAAGAGGATATTTTGGTTGTTATGGGAAGCAATTCTGAATTAAAACATTTTGAGGAAAAAGGGATGTAATGCTCCTTTAAGAAAGAAGGTGAATCGAGTATGAATTTCTTTTCTAAAATGTTTAAAGTGACACAATTATCTACGATTCGAATGATCGTATTATTCTATTTTTGTGCTGTTATTGTCTCAATGGCTCTATTAAGCCTTCCTATTTTTCATAATGAAGGAGTCCAATTAAGCTTTATTGATCTTTTATTTACATCCGTAAGTGCTATTAGTGTAACAGGGTTAACCGTGGTTTCTACCAGCGAAACCTTCAATGCGGCAGGAAGTATAGCTCTTGCTGCTGTATTACAATTTGGCGGAATTGGTATTATGACTCTGGGTACTTTAATATGGTTAATTCTTGGGAGAAGAATAGGTCTGCGTGGTAGAGAGCTAATTAAAATCGATCAAAACCGAACCAGTTTTGGTGGAATAGTAAAATTACTTATTAATATTTTCAAGATTGTATTATTAATAGAATTAATAGGAACCATTATTTTAAGTACTTATTTTTTAAATTATTTTGATACATGGCAGGAAGCGTTATTGCAAGGTTTCTTCGGAGCAGTCAGTGCAACGACTAATGCTGGCTTTGACATTACAGGCTCCTCATTGCAACCTTTTGCTCAGGATTATTTTGTACAATTCGTTAATATGATTCTACTAATATTAGGGGCAATAGGTTTTCCGGTACTAATAGAATTAGAAGAATTAATCAGAAAAAAATCAATTGGCATCAATCCTAAATACAATTTTTCCTTATTCACTAAACTTACGACGATCACCTTCTTTCTCTTAATTTTGGCCGGGACGATTTTAATATTATTTTTAGAGAGAAACGGTTTATTCTTTGCGGATAAATCCTGGCACGAGAAGTTATTCTACAGTTTATTTCAATCTGTCACGACCAGGAATGGTGGTTTATCAACGATGGATATGAATGAATTCAGTTCTCCCACATTGGTTATGATGTGTATTCTAATGTTTATCGGTGCCTCCCCTAGTAGTGTTGGTGGAGGAATTAGAACAACAACTTTTGCGATCATGGTTTTGACCATTTATAATTTCGCAAAAGGTAAAACGAGTGTAAAAGTGTTCGGAAGAGAAATTGAGCAAGAAGATATCATTGGGTCATTTATCGTTATTACAACAGCAGGTATGTTGTGCGTTGTTGGAATAATTACTTTGAACTCCATAGAAACATTTTCTTTGCTTTCAATTACTTTTGAAGTGTTTTCAGCGTTTGGTACAACAGGGCTTTCAATGGGCATTACACCATATTTGAGTACACCTGCAAAATGCGTGATCATTGTTTTAATGTTTGTAGGTCGAATAGGAATATTTTCATTCTTGTTTTTGTTAAGGTCAATAGGAACACGAGAATCTTATCATTATCCTAAAGAAAAGGTTATTATTGGATAACGAAAAAATGAGCTTGGTCAATTCCAGGCTCATTTTTAATTAATTTTATTGAATTTTATTGAATTCTTCATAAAAAGGTAATTGTTCGATATGTTGCTTAGCGTTTTCATCTCCTAATTCATATAACATCTTATACGCTTTTAGGAAGCACTGATCAAAGGCATCATTATCTTCATCGCGATGGTATTCTTTAAAAGGCATATGTGATCGCCAAAATGTTCCCATATCCGCATGCTCCATATCCTCAAAACATTCTCTTAACTCTATAATGTCATTAGGTGTTCCATATATAACAAATTCATCGTTATTGCCTGCTTTTAATTCCGATATTTCACGCGACTCTATATTCACATAAAATTTCCGTTTGTCCATTATATCCACCTCAATATTAATGTGAGCAAAATTTTAATGGATATACATAAGAAAATTCAGCTAACTTTTAATAAAAAAACTCTTAAGGCTTAGTTAGCCTTAAGAGCTGTTGGTGCTGTTGGTGTTGCTGGAGTGGCGCAATTATTTTTTACACCTGTTTTCTCAGCGTGAGCTTCTGCCAAGATACAACGTCCTCTACCGTGAGGAATCGTCATTGGTGTACCAAATAACGGATCGAAAGTCACATCACAATTCATTCCGAATACATTATATACAAGGTCACACGTCACAATATCTTCTGGTTGACCTGACTGGTATACTTTTTTATCTTTAATCGCTACAATATGATCGGCATATCGACAAGCTAGGTTAAGATCGTGTAAAACCATAACAATCGTACGATTATCTTTTTCATTTAATTCAAATAATAAGTCCAACACATCAATTTGGTGTGTCATATCTAAGTAAGTTGTTGGTTCATCAAGTAAGATCAGTTCAGTGTCTTGAGCCAGTGTCATGGCAATCCATGCACGCTGACGCTGTCCACCTGACAACTCATCAACAGACTGATATTTTAAATCCATTAAATTCGTATCTTCTAAGGCTTTATTTACAGCATCTTCGTCTTCTTGTGACCACTTTTTAAATAAGCCTTGGTATGGATAACGACCGAGCTTAACCAGTTGATAAACTGATAAGCCTTCTGGCGTTGCAGGTCCTTGAGGAAGAATCGCCATTTCTTTGGCAACTTCTTTCGTATTCATTTTAGCAATTTCAGTACCGTCTAAAACGACTTGACCTGACTTAGGTTGTAACAGGCGTGCCATAGACCTTAGTAATGTAGACTTCCCACAACCATTACTACCAATCAATACGGTAATTTTACCTTTAGGAACTTCTATATCTAATTCATCTATGATAATTTTTTCGCCGTAACCAAGCGTTAAGCTATCCGCCGTTAGGGTTTCCATAAGACAACGCTCCCTTAAAAACATTCGCGAATCATTTTTTTCACTACTTTAACTGTAAATGAAAATCATTATCATTGCAAGATGTTTATTTGATTATTACTTGAACAAATGTTCAAATTGACGAATGGTTCGTTTGTTCAAAAGCTTCTCATTCACAGTCACACCAATCCCTGGTCCTTCAGGTACATCCACCATACCGTCGTTGACCGTAAAAGGTAGATCGATTAAATCTTCTTCCCAGTAACGAGATGATTCGGATAGATCACCAGGCAAGCTGAAACCTTCGAGTGATGCTAAAGCCACATTATGCGCCCGGCCAATACCTGTTTCTAGCATCCCACCACACCAAAGTGGCATTCCGGCTACTTTTGCAAATCGATGAATATTAAGCGCTTGTTGATAACCACCTACTCGACCAAGCTTCACATTGATATTGTCACACGCTTCTAATTCTATTGCTTGAAAAGCATCATGTTCAGATTTTATCGTTTCATCTAAACAGATGGATGTATTCATTTGTTTCTTCAACTGATTGTGATAATAATAATCGTCCGTTCTAAAAGGCTGTTCAATCATGAGTAAGTTTAAATCATCTAATTGAGTTAGATGGAGCATATCTTCAGGCGAATACATCCCATTCCCATCAAACATAATTGGTTGATCGATTAGTTTACTCACTCGTTCGATCGTTTCTCGTTCCTTATGTTTTTGAACCTTTAGTTTATACCTTTTATAACCTTTTTTATTATATTCTTCGACTTGCTTTTCTATGTCATCCGTTAAAGAAAGGACAACACCGCTCTCCACCTGATTTCTTGTACCACCAATAGTCTTTTTAAGTGATTGGTTCTCTTGCTTGGCATATAAATCCCACATAGCCATTTCAACACTTGCTTTAGCCATTTGATGACCTTGAATAGAACTAAAGATATCGTTAATTTCACTTGGGTGAGATAGTTTCTTTTTATTAAGCATAGGAAGTAAAAAGTTTTTCAATTGATCCCACGCAGTTGTCGTTGTTTCTGGACTATAAAAAGGATCAGAAAAAGCTACACATTCTCCATAACCAACTTGACCGTCAGTATTATATACTTCAATAATTAATGTATCCCGAACGACGACTAATCCGTTGACGGTTTGAAATGGTTTCTTTAATTTCATGGATACATGTCTTACATTTGCGCGATCAAGTTGTATCATTTTTCTTCCTCCCCTATTACTTCAAGCAATTTATGTCTCTGTAATTTCTTTGACGCGTTTCTTGGTAGTTGCTCGATAAAATAAATGTCTTTTGGAACTTTATATTTGGCTAAATTCGCTTCTGCATAATCTGATATTTCTTCTTTTGATAAAGTGGTGTTCTTTCGCACGATGAAAGCTACTGGAACCTGACCCCACTTAACGTCTTCTTTTCCAACGACACCTACTTCTTTGATACCGTCTAAACCGCTTAAAATCGATTCTATTTCAGCAGGATAAATATTTTCACCACCAGAAATGATTAAATCTTTACGTCGGTCGACAACATATAGGAAACCGTCTTGGTCTAAATATCCCATATCCCCAGTTTTAAGCCAGGCATTTTGAAACTTCTCTTTGTTAGCCTCAGGTCTTTTCCAGTAACCTTTAGTGACTGAAGGGCCTGTGACGATAATTTCTCCCACGTCATTAGGACCACATTCCTTCCCATTTTCGACAATTTTTAATTGCCCAGGAAATAAAACCTTACCTGAAGACCCAATTTTCGACATCATACTTTCTTTATCTAATGTACTAAATTGTGAAGCTGTCTCAGTCATGCCATAACTTTGGTAAACAGGCACGTGTTTCGTTTGACATTTTTTAACTAGTGTTTGGGGAGCTGGTCCTCCTCCAAGTAACATACATCTAAATGTATCAGGGTATTGCTGCTTACCTAGTCGTTCCATAAGTTGTTCTAACATAACAGTCACAACTGATACAATCGTTACACTTCGTTCCATAATATCACGGTGAACCGCTTCAACATGAAATTTTTCATGCAGGTGCACAGGCATTCCGTATATGACACTTCGATAGAGTATGGACAATCCACCAACATGAAACATCGGTAAATTTAAAAGCCATCGATCATCCTTATGTAATCCCAGGTTTAAAGCTGATGCAGTCGCACTCCAATAATGGTTTCCGTAAGTTAGTTGAACACCCTTTGGATTGCCTGTCGTACCAGAGGTATATAAAATATGTGAAGTCTGATCTAGGTCAAATTCTTGGTTAAGGTCATAAGAAACTTCGCTGGATGTCTGATTCATGGAAACAAGTTGGATATGTTGATTTTGTTCTAATTTGTCTGCAACTTCTTTATAGTTTTCATGGTGTATAAGGCCTGTAACCTCCCCGTCTTCTATCTGAAACGCCAGCTCATTCACTGTTAGTCGAGTATTTAACAAAAATGCTACTGCCCCTATGTAATGTAAAGCATGAATAACCACAGCAAACTCATAGCAATTACTTGAAAGCAGCGCAATATGGTCACCTTGTTTAAAGCCTTGATTTTTTAAATGAGTAGCATACAGTTTTGCATCGTGCTGAAGCTCTTTAAATGTATAGGACTGGCCATCAGCTAAAACGATGGCTTCTTTATCCGGAGTCAGAAAGGCTCTTTGATCTAACCAGTTTGGAGTTATAGTCATATTTGAAACCTCCATTTTCTTATAGCGGGGCGACTTTTTCTCGTAACGAAATATTTTTTTGCATATGACCTATTATTTTTCTCATAGACCATTACTTTTTTGTCGTAAAATGAATCGATTTTCTTATAGAAACGCGCTTTCTTCTTATAGAAGAGTATTTATTTCTTATAGAAATATTAACTTTTACTCATAAAAGTAGAAATATAACAGAAGCTTTTGCGTAATTCGCAAAAGCAACCTATTCTTACCTTAAACTTAAATAAAGACCGCGCAAGCCTGCGCGATCTTTATGATTAAACTTATGGGAAACGTGGGAACTGTTTGAAGTCTGGTTTACGTTTTTCTTTAAACGCATCGCGACCTTCTTTTGCTTCTTCTGTAGTATAGTAAAGAAGTGTTGCGTCTCCACCCATTTGTTGTAGACCAGCTAGTCCATCTGTATCTGCGTTGAATGAAGCTTTTAAGAAACGTAGAGCTGTTGGTGATTTTTCTAGCATTTCTTCACACCATTGAATTGTTTCTTCTTCTAGCTTTTCAACAGGAACTACTGTATTTACTAAGCCCATTTCTCTAGCTTCTTCTGCACCGTACTGACGACATAAATACCAGATTTCGCGAGCTTTCTTATGACCTACGATACGTGCTAATAATCCAGCGCCATATCCAGCATCAAAGCTACCTACTTTTGGTCCAGTTTGTCCGAAAATAGCGTTGTCTGCTGCAATAGTTAAGTCACAAACAACATGAAGGACGTGACCGCCACCAATAGCATAACCTGAAACCATCGCTACAACTGGTTTTGGAATTGTTCGAATTAGACGTTGTAGATCTAATACGTTAAGACGCGGAATTTCGTCTGTTCCTACATAACCACCATGTCCACGAACCGATTGGTCTCCTCCTGCACAGAATGCTTCGTCACCTTCACCTGCTAACACAATAACACCAATACTAGAGTCATCACGAGCATCAGCGAACGCACTAATCATTTCTTGAACCGTTAAAGGCGTAAATGCGTTACGCTTATGCGGACGATTAATTGTTACTTTCGCAATACCGTTATATTTTTCATAAATAATTTCTTCGTAATCACGAACTTTTTCCCATTGTACTGTCACAATGTATGCCTCCCTTAATATGTATTCTATTTGAATTATAAATTATTCATTATTATTTTACCAAAGATTTCGGGATTTTCTAAATGTACTGCATGACCCACATTCGAAATTACATGATGCTCAGCCTCTGGTAACTTTTTTTTCATGCTTTCATTTAATGACGTAAACTTATTATCTTTCTCACCAGTTATTAATAAAGCTGGAACATTTAACTCTTTCAAGCGGTTCCACATCGACGGTTGTTCGCCTGTTCCCATTGTTCTTAATGATAAGGCTAAACCATTCGGGTCCTGTGATAAGCGTTCTTCACGAATATTATTCTTTGACTGATCAGATAAATTTTCTTGAGTTTTAAATAAAGGCACAATTTCCCAGTAATCTACAAAGGCTTCGATTCCATTATCAACTATAAACTCAGCCAATTTTCGGTCGCGATTTATACGTTCGTCCTTTTCTTGTCCTTCAAGTCCTGGTGATGCACCTTCTAAAATTAATTTTCTGACCATATCAGGAAACATTGATGCAAAAACTAACGCAGTTCGGCCTCCCATCGAATAACCGAGTAAATTAATTTGATCTAACTCCAGCTTTAAGAACACTTGATAGATGTCTTCACAAAACTCTTCCATACTTTGAACGGGTGCTTCAGTTTTCCCGTGCCCTGGTAAATCAACCATGATACAACGAAAATCCTTTGAAAGAATACGTACAACATCTTTCCATGTATTTGTTGAACCCGTGAAGCCATGAAACATCACAAGCGGTTTACCCTCACCTACTGACTCAACGTTATACTGATGATTTCCTACCTGAATGTTCACGATAACCCCTCACGATTCAACGATTCATAAACTTGTTGCCACTTTGAACGATGCCACTGCAAATTTTCATCTCTATTAGTAACGACTTCAATTACTTCAGGCTTATTAAAGTCTCCTCGCAAGAGCTCCCTCAATTCACTCAACGTTTGTGGCTGGTTATATTCAAAATCCAGTGAATCCACTAATGCTTTGATCGGTGGATTAAACGGTGTGCCGAATAATGTTTCGAAATGCTTTTTCTCTTGATACTGTGGTAAAAATGAGAAGATTCCGCCACCGTTATTGTTCAGTACAATCACTCGTATTGGAAGGTCGTACTGCCTTGCAATGAAGAGCCCTGTATAATCATGTAAAAATGACACGTCCCCTATAACTAATGTGACAGGCGTTCCTGTTGCTGCAACACCAATAGCACTGGAAATAACCCCGTCTATACCGTTAACGCCACGATTAGCCATCACGTCGACTTCTTGATTAGAAGTTAGGAAAAATGTATCCATATCACGGATTGGCATACTATTGCCAACGAAGACAACCTGCTCTTGCTTTATTTCTTCAGATAGCGTCAAAACAGCTGTACCTTCCGTCAATTTCTCTTCGTGATGTTTTAAAAGTTCTTGAGCGACCTGATCGTTTGTTAACCAAAAATCTACCCAATCTCGTGATAGATTCGGCATCGATTTACATTCTAGCAGTTGTTTAATTAACACACCTGGCTGACTATAAACCATGGTTGATTCTATACTCGTCGGTTCACGATAGCCTTGATTTTCATCCACTACAATATGCATAGGTTGTTTAGCTGTAATCCATTGCATATAAGGTTTCGACACTGGCATCGAACCCAACCTTATGACGAAATCGACATCTAAAGAGTCTCGAATTCCCTGTTGTTTCAAGATTGCATCATAAGTAGAAATAATATATTGATTAGAGTGAATTGTTTTCCTTAAATTAGACAGTACATCTGCCAGCACTGGGATGTCCCACTTCTCAGCCAGCTTCAATACTAAATCACGTTCTTCATGCGACTGTAGTTCACCACAAACGATTAACCCGCGATTATAGCCTTTAACCATGTCGAAAATTTCTTCTGCTTGCTGCAAATTCACCTGTTCACAACCTGTGATGTGATTCACATAAGTAGACGAGCGTTCTCCCCATAAATTTGGAAGAGATAAGTCAGGCACCAAAGGATCCCTAAACGGGAAATTTAGTTGTACAGGCCCTTTATTTTGATGGTTTGCTATCGCATAAGCCCGACTTGCTTGTCTCCGAGAATAACGTGTCATCGATGGTGCATTTTCAGGTAGGGCCATTTCATGAAAATACTTCACATAATCCCCAAACATTTTAATTTGATCAATGGCTTGTGGTGCGCCATTATCTCTTAATTCATGTGGGCGGTCCGCCGTCAATATGAGCAATGGTACACGACTATAATAGGCTTCAATAATGGCAGGGTAGTAATTCGCTGCTGCCGTACCAGACGTACATACTAAAGCAACTGGTTTCCCTGTCCGTTTCGCCATCCCCAAAGCAAAGAAAGCTGCTGACCTCTCATCGAAATGAATCCACTCTTTAATCGAGGGATGCTCTGAAAATGTCATCGCTAAAGGAGTGGAGCGGGAACCAGGTGAGATAACGACATTCTCTAAACCATTTTGAAATAATTCATCTATAAAATAACTAACATAATACGTGTTTTCTCCCATATTCATCGAGATACGCCTCCTAATGCTTCTAACATTGGCGTAAATTTCAATTTTGTTTCTTCATATTCTGCTTCAGGGTCTGATTCTTCCACAATTCCACACCCCGCAAATAATGTTGCTTCATTTTTACTAATTAAAGCTGATCGAATCGCTACTGCAAATTCACCATTACCTTGATAGTCAACCCAGCCTATTGGGGCTGCGTACCAACCACGTTCAAATGGCTCATGACTTGAAATAAACTCCATGGCCAGTTCTCTTGGTTCTCCACCCAAAGCTGGTGTAGGGTGAAGTTTTTCTATTAAGTCGAAAATAGATATAGTCTCTTTCATCGTCGCTTTAACAGGCGTGTATAAATGCTGTAATGAACGCAATGGATAAATCACTGGTTTGTCAGGTATACTTATTGATTTTGTCAAAGGTTCAATAGCTTCTTTAATCATGTTTACAACATACTGGTGTTCACTTAAGTTTTTCTCATCGTTTAGTAATGACCATGCCAGTACGTCATCCTCTTCTTCGGTTTCACCACGCGAAATAGTCCCTGCAAGACAAGTCGATAAAAGCTCATTTTCTCTTACGCTAACTAAACGTTCAGGAGTAACACTAATAAAGCTGTCTTGGCCTAAGTCAAATATATAGATATAACTATCTGTCTCGTCTTCATCAAGACGCTTTAAGACTTCCTTCAAGTTAATGTCCTGATTAAATTCCGCTTCTAATTCACGCGCTAATACAACTTTCCCTAACTTTCCACTTTTGATCGTTTCAACTGCATCAAGAATTAACTGATTCCAATTACGATAGTCCAGGCTCTTAGTGGATTTAACCGTTTGAGAATCTTGATTATCATTCAAACCACTTATTTGATGCTTCCAACGTTTTAACTCACGAACAGTACGAGATACGTTAGTGGATGAGGTGATGGATAAGTTATAAGTCATATAACATCCTTCCTCATTTACCGTTAACATCATTTCAGGTAAAACCATCATCCCTGGACGGAACTTTTTCCATTTTTCACTCGAGATATTTTGATTAAATGAAAAGCCGCCCAGTAAGATTGGTCCTGTACCTTTTACTGCATCAATGGCAACTTGGACATTTTGGACATACTTGTCCCATTGTTCTTTCATCGATTGAAATCTGTCTTGTGTATTGGTTTGGAATTTTTCATGAGCTCCAATCCCTACAAAGTAAATGTTTTCTGTTACGTCTTTCCAGAATACACGGTGCATGTCAGTCGCTTCAAATGCCGCGAAAAAATCAACTGGATTAATTTCATTAATTTCTTCTATAACAGATACATTCTTTTGTTCCCCATCACTCAACTGATCCTTAACTTTATTTAGTTGTTCATTTATCGTAAGCTGCTTAGTCTTCAGCATGACTGAGTCCTCCGTAAAAAAACAATTGCTTTAATCTATATTCATATCGCATCAATAACTTTATTTCCTAAAAACACTCTTTCATTATTGTATGACTTTTTTCCTTATACGACAAGATAAATGCCAAGTGCCACTTATTGACATGCATAAACCGTTTATCTAAACTATATTTAGATTAGTATGTTTTTAGAGATAGAAAGGGTGACCAAAGTGTCAAACAACCAGTCAACCAAAGATGCCCTTGGGGAAAAATCAGGCTTTCAAATATGGTGGCGTATGCTCAGGCCACATACATTAACTGCCTCTTTTATACCCGTATTTGTCGGAACTGTTATTGCCAGCATCAACACTTCCGTTCATTACGGTTTATTTTTTGCCATGTTAATTGCATCAATATTAATACAAGCAGCAACCAATATGTTCAATGAGTATTATGATTTTGTAAAAGGTTTAGATACCGAAGATTCAGTAGGGATTGGCGGGACCATCGTAAGAGATGGGATTTCCCCTCAGACTGTACGGAATTTAGCATTTATTTTCTATGGTATTGCAATCATACTTGGATTTTATATTTGTCTTGAAACGACGTTCTGGATTGCGGTGATTGGATTAGTGTCCATGTTATTCGGGTATTTATATACTGGTGGTCCTTATCCAATTGCATATTCTCCGTTTGGTGAATTATTTGCTGGATTCTTCATGGGTACAGTAATTATTGGCATCAGTTTTTACATTCAAACAAATGCCATTACGTTAGATTCAATATTATTATCCATTCCAATTGCAATATTAATTGGAGCAATCTTATTAGCAAACAATATTCGCGATTTAGAAGGCGATCAAATCAATGGTAGAAAAACATTAGCCATACTAGTCGGACGTAATAATGCGATACGCGTTTTAGCAGGATTTTTCATTGCAGCGTATGCCTTAACCGTACTATTTATCATTATGGGCATTATGCCAATTTGGGGTTTATTAACATTTTTAAGCATCAAGAAGGCTTACAATGCCGTTCGTGTGTTTAAAGCCAACCATACCCCATTAGAGATGATGCCGGCTATGAAGTACACAGCTCAAACCAATACAATGTTTGGCTTTTTATTCGGCATTGCGTTTTTATTAAATCACCTGTATGCCATACAATCCGTGTTGTAATCGAGTATAAAATTTTCATCCATATACATGATAAAAGGAGAGAAGGAAATGCAGTTGGAAAACACGCTTTTTGAAACACTTAGTATTGAAACAGTAAAAGCTGAAAAGGATCAAGTTATATTAAAAATGCCAGTGACGCCTACTGTTCACCAGCCATTAGGATACTTACATGGTGGCGCGTCAGTTGCTTTAGCAGAGTCTGCCGCCAGCTTAGCAGGATTTTTAAATATTGACCCAGAGCACTACAGTGTGTTTGGTGTCGAGATTAATGCTAATCATGTAAAAAGTAAACGTGAAGGCTACGTCCAAGCTATAGCAAATCCGATTCATATAGGGCGTACGACAATGGTTTGGGAAATCAAAATTGTTGATGAAAGTGAACAGCTCATTTCCATTTCAAGGTGCACATTAGGTGTCGTTGAACGAAAAAAATGAGGTGAAATCATGGATGAAAAGTTACAACAACAATTAAAAGAACAACTTCTCGAAGAACGAAACCGTGCTCAAGAACAGATTGAATCATTTGATAATAAAAGTTCATTCTTAGAAGGTAGTATTGGAGAACTCAACTCTGAAGACCAACAACATCCAGGCGATACCGGCACGGAAATGTATGAACGTGAAAAAGATTTAACTTTCCACCGACGAGCTGAAGAACAAATCAGCGAGATTGACCATGCGTTAGAAAAAATGGAAAAAGGGACATTCGGTATTTGCGAAAAAACCGGTAAGCCTATTCCTGATGAACGTCTTAAAGCCATGCCAACAGCAAGGTATAGAATCGACGCGTAATGTATATCTAAGTCAACTCATTCAAATGAGTTGGCTTTTTTATTTGAGTTTAGGAAATTTTAACTATGGGTAAAATAAACAACGTAGCGTCTGGAGGGAATCACATGTTATATCGAGTCAAGAGATTATATTTTCAAATCCCCCAATTTGTACGACTATTATTTACTGTCATTTTATTCATGTCCTTATTCGGTGCGATCATGCGTTTCATTGAACCAGATGAATTTAAAACGGTATTTGATGGGATTTGGTGGGCATTTATAACTGGCTCAACAATTGGTTATGGGGATTATGTACCTCAAACAACATTAGGGAGATTTGTAGCAATCTTATTAATTTTATTAGGTGGAGGAGTGTTAACTTTTTATATGGTTGCTTTTTCAAGAAGTACCGTTTCACGGGAAAAGTCATATGAACTAGGCAAAGTTCCTTTCAAGGGGAAAGATCATTTCATTATAGTAGGATGGAACGAACGTTCTAGGCAATTAATACAATTACTTCATAAACAGTTTAGTGAAGATGCAGCAATTGTTCTTATTGATGAGAGTATTGAAAAAGATCCAATAAATTTATCATATGTTCATTTTATAAATGGAGACCCAACCTTAGATGAAACATGGGAAAAAGGAAATATTGAACATGCTAGAAAAATAATTATCACTTCTGATCAACATAAGTATGAACGAGACTCGGATACTTATTCGATATTAATTACCATAACTGCCAGAGGTTTAAATCATCAAATTCCAATTTTAGTTGAAATATTAACGAGCTCTCAAAAGCTAAATGCTGAAAGAGCTGGTGCTACGGAAGCGATTTGTACTAACCAATCAACCAGCACACTGTTTTTCCATGAGCTAACAAGTCACCAGCAAATTCAGACATTTGAGTATGTGATGGCATTATTATCCGACCAAGAATTTATTGTCCATAATGTAGCAGAGCAATGGAAAGGACATACTGTTATTGAGCTGACCTATAAAATGAAAAAAGAAGGTCTACTTCTTCTCGGGCTAATTAGAGAAGAAGATATAATCATGAACCCCGAACCGAATAAAGAATTAGTGGAAGGGGATCGCATCATCTTTTCTGAAAAATTAGTGTAACAAAGCGCGCTCAACTTTTTGTAAGACTTGTTCAGCTTCTGTTACAAATTCCGAGTCCACTTCTGCATCGGGTTCTTCAGGGGACTGAAATTGGTTAAAACTTCCTGAAAGATTTCCAATAGATGATTGATGGTCTATTCCCGATTCATAACGATGAGCTAAAACAAAGGGCTTACCAATTTTCACCTGGGCATCAGGCTCATCCAAGTTACCGATTTCGGTATTGACTGGAATACGCAAGAACACATATTGTTCATCATCTTTTTCAATTTGATAATCGAAAAAGGCATGATCATACTCCCAGTTACCACCTATAACAAAGTCTAATCGTTTTAATATATTTTCTAAATCATTGTAGTTGAAAATCTGGTTATCAATTCCTGATTCTAGTTGTTTCATGTTATCACCTCACTTCTAGTATGTACGGTGATAAACATAAAAATGTATTTAGACTTATATTGAAACGATCAAATGAAAAATTTAACATTTTTTGAAACCTCCTTACATATTATTCGTCTAAATAGTTAAGGAGGCGTCTTATGAGTGAATCCATTTATTTCAACGATAATTTTTTTTCAGCAGGCCAAACAGATATTTTTAATGAAGAGCAAGAAAAGATCGGTTATCTTGATTTGAAAAGTGCCTTTTCATCTGGTGTAGAAATCGGTGATGTCGATGGAACCCGTAAACTAAAAGGTTACTTTCCTTTCATTTCAGGAAAGTGGAATATTGATGATGCTGAAGAATCCAATATAGGAATACTTCGTTCACGTTTTTCATTTTTTACTAAAGTGTATGAATATACTTCTAAAGACGGTGAGGTCTACAAAATTGAGTCAGAAGCCTTTTCAAAAGAATATACAATCATGAATCAAAATGGAGATCTTGTATGTGATTTTAAAAAAGTTAATAACTTTTTTGAATCCGCAGCCTTTCAACTAACCGACTACACTGACAAAATATCTACATATGAGTGGGTTGCAGTCGTTATGGGGGTAAATGCGATTCAGAAGCGACGCAGGAATTCTTCGGCAGGCGGCGCTACATAAATTTTAAAAATTCAGGCTGTCCCTATGCTAAAGGGACAGCCATTTTATTTATGTCGTCGTAATCTCAGGGTCTAGGGGAGTTTTCCAGGCCCTAATAAGAACTTTTTTATGAGCTACAAGAACTCCCCCCGTCCCTATGAGAACTTTGTCGTCCCCTACAAGAAATTTCTTCGTAACTACGAGAATTTTTTCCGTATTCTATAAGAAATACGCTCATCCCAATAAAAAAACCAGTCATGAATTAATCATAACTGGTTAAAATCTTACATCATTTAAAGCGACATCGTTAGAATCTGCTTAACATCGTTATCTTGTAATTTGTTAAAGTTACCAAATGGTCCATTCTTCATTGCGCGATCGACCATTAGATCAAGTTTTGAATCATCAATATCGTAATCAGCTAATCGCGATGGCGCACCAAGAGCTGTCCAGAATTGACTTAAACGTTCAATCCCTTCTAACCCTACTTCACGATCTGTTTTACCTTCTGGATTAACACCAAATACTCGAGTAGCCATTTGTTTGAAACGCTCAGGCTGAACATCAAGGTTATGCTTCATCCAGTTCGGGAAGATAATAGCTAATCCTCCTGCGTGCGGAATATCATAGACCGCAGAGACAGCATGCTCAATATTATGTGACGCCCAGTCACCTCTGTATCCCATTTGTAACATACCGTTTAAGGCTATGGTTCCAGCGTACATAATTGTTTCACGGTACTCGTAAGAATCTAAATTATTGATTAGCTTAGGAGCTGTTTCAATAATCGTCCTTAATACACCTTCACACATACGATCCTGTACAGGTGAATTCGTTGGCTGATGGAAATATTGTTCAAAAATATGACTCATCATATCAACAATACCATAGACTGTTTGGTCCATTGGAACAGAATAAGTATGAACAGGATTTAAAATTGAAAACTGTGGATATAAATGTGGCGAACCCCATCCATATTTTTCATTCGTTTCCCAATTTGTAATAACTGCTCCTGCGTTCATTTCAGATCCAGTTGCAGCTAACGTTAACACTGTACCTAATGGAAGTGCATCTTCAGGTTGAACTTTCTTTGTGACTAGATCCCAAGCATCACCATCATACTTAGAAGCAGCGGCAATAGTTTTGGTACAATCAATTACGCTTCCGCCCCCAACAGCTAATAGGAAGTCAATTTCATTATCCTTACAGAACTGAGCCCCTTTATTAACCGTTGAAAGTCTTGGATTCGGTTCAATTCCCCCAAATTCTAATACTTCGTAACCTAAGTCGTTTAATTTCTTTTGAACATTAGCGAAGATTCCGTTACGTTTAACGCTGCCTCCACCGTATGTGATTAATACTCGTTTAACACCCTCAGGCATTAGATTATCAAGATTTTCTAGTTGTCCACGTCCAAATACTAATTTAGTTGGATTGTAATAAATGAAGTTTTCCATATATCCTGCCCCTTTCTTTCATTCATCTACGTTTTATTATGAAGAAAAAAATTTTTTTAATCAAAAAAAATGTCTTGAAGGAAAATTAATTCCCACAAGACATTTTAATTTTAGTTACGATAAGTTTGTTCACGATCTTTTGATTGCTCGATCCATTCTTCAAGCTTATCCTTTAAGACATTAAATCCACCGCTATCATTTTGGCTTGAAGCAGCAACTGGTTGTTTTTGTTGTTTCTTTTTCGTGTTTGGTTTATCTTCAGTAGCACGAATAGATAACGAGTATTTTCCATTATCTTCTTCAACATTTAAAACCTTTACTTTAACTTCATCCCCCACGTTAAGGTGTTCATTAATATCTTTCACATAACCGTGAGTAACTTCTGAAATGTGAACAAGTCCTTGAACATCTTCATCAATAGCAACAAACGCGCCATAAGGCTGGATGCCTGTTACTTTCCCTTCAACAACTTGTCCTTCTTCGATGATTTTCGACATAATATACAACTCCCGACACTATTTCTCTCGCACAATTTCGTATTGTATCATATATTCTATATCTTATCAAAAAGCATTAATTCCAATTCTTCCATATTTTTATCCATTTTGTCTTTTGTTTTTGAAGGAATGTATCTCCATCACGATCAACTTTTTGCTTCTGCCACTCATAAAAGCTTGCGACAGCAATCAGTGTAGAACCGGCAATAAGCAAGTACGCCCACCATGGCAGATTACCCCAAAATGGTCTTGATTGAATCATGACATTTAAGAGAAGCACACTGACACCTACTAAGAAGAATGATTTTATTTTTTGAATAAAACCAATCAGGATCGCTATTAATGACAATCCACCGACAATCAGTGCATCATAAATGGTATTGCTCATCAACGCATCAAAAACAATTGCTGCAGCAACTATAACTAATATAGCTGATTGAATAAGATTCATCACGTTTTGGTTTGTTCTCCAAGTCTTCTGTCCTAAGTAATAACTTAATAACACCCAAGGGATTAACTCCAGTTCAACTTGAATATACTTGGTGAAATTAGTATTTGGAAAAGCATCTAATAAGATGTAATAAGGATATAAAAAGCTTAATACGAAAATGGTTTGTACAATCTTTTGTGGCAGTTCATCAGGGATGCGTTTCACTTGGACAAATAACACCACAACAATTAGCAAGGCAGGCAATTCTTTTAACCATAAAGGCGAATCATAAGAAATACCTAAACTAAAATAAACACAAGAGCAACCATCGAATACCAGTCTACCTTATAAGTGATGGTGACCTTCTTATCTGGGTCGTAAAGTTTTTCATATAAGAAATAACCCACTAGAGCTGATAAAACACCGATACCACTTAATACGAATACTAACGTTTGCCCGTCTAATTGTAGTTTTTCTACAACATCAAATAATGCTAATAATGGCAAGAATGATAACATGTGCCAATGTGATCGATACATAACAAACAGTGATAAAACAATTAATGAAGTCGCCCCAACAAAAATATGTTGAACCGACATTTCCCATGATTGGGTAATTGCAAAAACACTCAGTAATGATAATGGAATAAAGAACCACTTAATTCGTGCCTTCCAATTATGGTAGGTAATGAACCAAAGACCAAACACAATGAGCGATGTCAGCCATAGAGCGTATGGGCCAGCTTCCAGATTAAAATAAAATTCTCTTATCAGGGAATAAACGATGAAAAATACTGAAATAAAACTTGCATATAGGTAATAGTATTTTTCTATGATTTGGTTTCTCGTCCAAATGCTATACACATAAACGACTAAGGCAATAACATACAATTCAAAATTAAAACTAAAGTGATCTAAAACGATAATCGATAATGGTAAATAAACGTGAGCTAAATAAAAATAACTCTCTTGTAAGACGTGTAACTTTTTAGGTATTAATCTGGAAATAACGATTAACAAAGCCGCGCCTGACACCAGTAAAATATGGAACCATTCATTAGATGGTTGAACCAGCATATCAACCGTCGAAATATATGTTGCTAACGTTAATAGACTCACAATAACCCAAGTACTCTTATCCTTAAGGCGCTGAACTGCAACATAGGCTATGCCTATAGCTACTAATAAAATCAAAGTCCTAATACCATCATGAACAGGCTGAATGATAAGGAGTAATGCAGCGATTGCATAAGAGCCTACACCATACCAAAAAGTAAAATTCCCTAATTGACTTTGCTTTAATTTGCTTAACATCACAGAAACTCCAATTAAAACAAGTCCAACAATAGATAAATGGAATGGTCGACCAAACTGTGATTCATAACCCTCGAACATTTGTACAAGTTCAGGATATAGAGCGGCTCCAGCTAAAAACCATAAAATTGGAGCTGCTAAAACTAATAAATCCCGATTACCTTTAGCTTTCATAACGCGTTTGGACAATAATAAAATGATACTTGTCAGTAACAATAATATAGACAGCTCAATCCAATGGTTGATTAGGTAGAAAACAAGTAAAGAAATAGTAATTAAACCATACCCAAACACCAAGGATGTGTTTTTAATTTTTTTCGTAAACTTCCATTCATTAAAATAAAAACCACCAAAGAATAGTAAGGTTCCTAATATAAACACATGAAACCCTATCGTATTAAACGATAAATCATCATACATCCAAGTCATAGGTTGCATGCCAGCTACTACAATAAAAAATGTAGCTAATACTCTAAAGAATTTATATGTTGAGATATGAGTTAAGGCTAAATAGTTTATAGCAATTAATAGATAAGCAACAAATAAAATCCAGGAATCAGAATCAAACATTAATTGTGTTCCTTTAAAACTTATAAAAATAAAAGCACAAAAAGTGACAAACGCATTCGTTAACTGGAATGCTTTCTTCAAATACGTATCCTGTTGAAACTCTTGTAAAGTAAAGAATACAAAACCAACTAATGCGTATACGATTAAACCAGCCGGACCTAAGTCTGTGTGTTCAATCAATTGATAAATTCCGTAAACGAAAAGAAGTGTGAATACAAAGTTGTACTCTTTGCGATTTAATACAAATAACATCGCAAAATAAACACCAGCTGTTAATAGAACATTGAATCCATTTAAGGCAGGGCTGTCAAAAATAAATAGCAATAATATTGTGGATAAAATTAAATTACCTTGCGCAAATATTGGCATCTCATTTAAGAACAGTGGCCACTGCTTTTGTTGTTTTAAATAATAATAAACAGCAATTAAGCAAGCATTATATAAAACGACACCAAAATAAAAGACATCAATAGGCGGATGAAAACTAGCAATTAAAAAACCGATGCCAAGACTCAACGTTAAATAAGAGAACCACACAAATAATCTTGAGTGTTGTCTACGAGCATGGAATATGTATAAAGGTAAACAAATAATTGAGCCTATAAGCCCCAGTAAATATTGACCTTCTCCATATAATGAGAGCCATTCCCCTAATAGTCCAAAGAAACCAGCTGCTAATACCACAATCGGTAAAAATAAACTACCAAGAACTAAGAAGGCAAAAGCCGTTTGCTTAATTTGTAACTTGTGTCCACTAAGCCAGCTAATTAAAAAGAATAAGCCTGAAACACCAGCTACTAATGATGTTTTCATCATCGCGGACATAGTTGACCAGTTACTTGTAGCTAATACCATTCCACCAGTAAGTAAAAGAAGTACCCCAATAATCAAGACCCATGTTACATTTCGATCTCTTACTTGTTGAGGTGATAACTTTTTCTTCTTTTTTACTTTCTTAACAGGCTGAGGCGTCTCAGTTTTTTCTTTAGGCTCATTTGGCTCTTCTGGAGTTTGAACAATTTTTTGTTCTTGTTCATCATTCATTCGTTTTTCCGCTTCTTCATCTGCGCACATTTGTAGGTAACGACTTTTTATGCTTTCGTAACTCTCGTAATTTATGTAATCTTTCGCGCGTAACTTGTTTAACTCTTCACTAAAAATCTTCTTTCTATTCTCTTGTTCCACCCTTGTACTCCCTCCCTTAGTACGTAAATTTTAACATAATATGCCTTTGTAATTTTTGTTATTTTTAACTAAGTTAAAAAGAGACCATTTATGCCAACAAAAATTTTCTCGATTTTTGCAAAAAATTTTATAATTTATGTTTAATTAAATTAAAATCAGGTTATTACTATTAATGTAATACTTTCTCGTATTCCCCCTTTGGCAAAGTGTAAAAAGCACTTTGCTTTTTTTTTTGGGATAAAATCAATTATTAGCCTTATTGATTTCAATTAGATAAACTAATTTTTAGAGGTGATGATTTTGAGAAATGATTTTAAGGAAGTTATTAATCGAGAAAATACAAGATCGGCTAAATTCGAGTACAGAGAAAAACTTTTTGGACGTTCAGATGTTTTACCATTATGGGTAGCAGATATGGATTTTGCATCAGTACCTGAACTGCAAGATGCTTTAATTGAACGTGCCAAACATAATGTTTACGGCTACACCACATATGATGATGATATTCTAAATGCCGTTAAAAACTGGCTTAAAAAACGTCATGATTACGACGTCAATACAGACTTAATCACATTTAGTCCCGGTGTGATTCCAAGCTTACACGCTCTAGTACAAATTTTCACTGAAGAAAATGATCAAATTGTGATTCAACCACCTGTATATCCACCATTCTTCTCAGTTGTTAAAGCACACAATCGACAACTGGTTGAAAATCCGTTAATCAATAATGATGGACACTATGAGATTAATTTTGATCACTTAGAACAATTGTTCAAGCAAGGAGCAAAAGCCTTTATCCTTTGCAGTCCTCATAATCCTGTTGGTCGTGTATGGACTAAAGAGGAGCTCGAGCAATTAGCTAAATTATGCGTTCAATACGATGTCTATTTATTCAGCGATGAAATTCATGCTGATGTGATTTTCAGCTCTTATAAACATTATCCAATAGCTCATTTAAATAAAGACATCCACCAACTCACGTTTACCTTAATGGCACCTTCAAAAACTTTTAATATCGCTGGTTTACAGGCTTCGTACGTAATTTCTCCAAACAGAGATTTTAAGAAAAAAGTTGACGAACAATTAATGCGTCAAGGAGCGATGACCTTAAACACATTTGCCTTTACGGCACTTGAGGTTGTATATAATCACGGTGAAGAGTGGTTAGATGAATTAATTGAACAACTTGAAGAAAATAAACAATTAGTTAATGATAAACTTGAACAAAGTCAAAGCAATATTTCATCAGTTGATACAGAGGGAACTTATTTAGTTTGGTTAGATTTTTCTAAAACTGGATTAAAACATGAAGAAATCAAAAGAAAATTAAACGATGAAGCTAAAGTCGGTTTAAATGATGGTAAATCATTTGGGGACCAAGGTGAACAGTTTATGCGAATTAACATTGCATCACCACCGTCCATTATCGAAGAGGGTATTGACCGGATTATAAAGGCTTTTGAATCTTAAATCATATAATTTATGCAAAAATTAACACGTGAATTCAGAATTCACGTGTTTTTTATGATCAATTCATTATTTGTGTAAAAGAGGTTTAATCACACCATAGCATACTTAGGTTTACTCATCTGTTTCATCATTTTTTGAACCATTACCTTTGGACTGCTCCTCCAAATACTTGCGCATCGCTTCTTTCTCAAATTTAGTGATTTTCTCCCAATCACGGATGATTTGCCACCCATCATCATTGGTAATCGTCAGCTCTCCAGCTTTTTCAATAATTTCTTCGGATTCTTCATCATAATAATTGATTTCCAACATGTAGTCATAATCGATGGAGCCATCTTCATTTTCTTCTACCTTTTCCAACGTCACGTCTTTCAACTTCACCTTTTTATCAACAGCTTGAGCTACCTCCACTTTTTACATCAACCAGCGATTTGAAACAAAATCGTCAATGACTTCTTTTGAAACATACGGCTTGATTCTATCTGCGAGTGAATTAATTTCTTCAACTGCTTCAATCGCAGTTTTACCTTCTAATAAGTGAGGGTCTTCAACTTTATATTGTTTTGTTTTATATTCTTTTACGAATTCTTTAATTTCTTCTTCTTGAGGCGTACCCCCACAGGCAGCAGTTATAAAAAAAATGAGCCCTAACATTAGAAAAGAAATAACCTTTTTCATTAGAAAAACCCCTTAAAAAATATCATCTAAATATTACCATAATTGAGAAATAGACCGAAAATAAATAAAGGAAAACATAAAAATTTACTTAAACGTTTGTCGAACTGTTCCCTTTCCATTTGTTAATTCAATGTCAGCGTATGCTCCGTTAATAAAAGTGATTTGTGGTGGGACATGCCCGCAATCAATATCATAAATAATAGGTATTTGAAGCTCTTCAGAAAGCTCTTTATACACATCTTCAACCATATAATTTCCAACAGGTGTATTAGCTGGGCTTCGACCAAACATTATGCCAGCACAATTCTCAAACCAACCAGCCAACTTCATTTGTATAAGAGACCTGCGCAAGTCAGTCGTTGATAACTCACAGTTTTCAAGAAACCATACAACTGATTCGCCGTTAATGTGTTTCTCTTTGAAATTGTTCACTTCTCCATATGGTGTGCCGATTAGATGTCTTATCACATCAATACACCCTCCTAGTAAACGACCATGAATCTTAACATTATTCCCATCAATTGATTTCCAGTAGGTTTGTTCTGTCAAATTGAAGATATGAGGTGTCGGATTGTCATGGTCCCACTCCTTTTGGTATTTCTCAGAAGAGTGTTGAACAATTGATTCACCATGCTTGGCTGATAGTACATTTTCCCACTTTGCTGTCGTCTGATCAGAATACTCGCCTCTCAAATCTACTAAGTTGGTACCGTGTGCTGTGGCTATACCTGTTTTCAATGTTATAGCTAACAATAGCAAACTAACATCGGAATAACCTAATACCCACTTACTATTTAAATTGTCAAAATCAATGTGTTCAATGGCTTCAATAAGTAGCTCTCCACCCCATGGCGGAATAATCAGATCAATGTTCTCATCCAACATCATTTGGTTAAATTCCTCTGCACGTTTTTTAGCAGAAGCAGATTTTGCTTTATTTTGAGACCAAACTGTATCGCCAAAGGTGATATTATATCCCTTCTCTTTCAGACTATCTGAGGCAGTATGTAACAACTTATGCAATTCACCAGGCACTCCAGAGGAAGGAGCAGTTACACCTATTGTTGAATTTTTTTCTAAGCTCGGATATTTGATCATGTATATCTTCCCCTTAATTAATAGATTTGTGTAGATTTCCTCTTTTTGTACTATCTAAATGGCAAAGTGAAAATATAACCAATATAGAAAAACAACTCTCTCAGGAAAAATGGGACTTTACTATTCAATGTTTTATAAGCAGAACTTGTTGTAGGTGAAGAATAGGCCTCCATCCCTAAGTTTTCTGCCATTAACATTGCTCTTTTCATATGTAATGGGTCACTTACAATTGTGAATGTGTTGAAATTATTCTTAACTGCCATTTCATAAGCGTATGTTAGGTTTTCCTCTGTTACTTTTGAATTAGTTTCAATTAATATATCTTCTGCATTAACATTGTTTTTAATAGCATAATCCCTTGCAACGTCAGACTCAGCAAACCTATCTCCATTGGCTTTACCACCCGTAAAAATAATTTTTTCTACATAATCATTCTCATAAAGCCAGATTGAGTGATTAATTCTCTCGCGAAAAACAGGAGATGGTTCATCATCCCAAAAGCAGCACCAAGTACTATAGCCACATCAGTTTTAACTAATTGATTCTTGTCACTAAAAGACCAAATGCTATAAGCTGAATAGGTTATTAAAATAAGGAGAATAACGATGATTGCAATGACTAATCTGATTGCCAATCTTTTGGTCAATTTAAATCAACCCTTTATAGCTGGTAAGTATCATTATTTATCTATTTGAATTTTAACATAATTTTCTATTCAACTTTTATGAAATTTATCCTTAAACATATAAAAAACGTGAACTCGATTATGAATTCACGTTTATCACCTTAACACATTACTCTTTCTCTTCTGCTTCTTTTTCTACCTGATCCCCTGGATTTTGACCATCCGAGCGTTGTTTACCTTTAATGATTTCTGCACATGCAATACGTTCTCCCGAGTTGCCCGCAGGTTGACTAACTCCATCGTCTTGTCCTGAATGTATGATTAATGCTTTTCCTTCGTCTTTAAAAATAGATCCTTTTCCATCTTGTAATGTTGCATCTTCAATCACATATTCAAAGGTAGCAGTGCCATCACCATCGACTTTTAAATTTGTCATATCTCCAATATGATGCCCATCAGGATTCATCAAACCGTGTTTCTTATCCCCTTGATTACTCCAATGGTTACCTGCCGATTCAAAGGTAGGTGGTTCGCATTTTGGAAACTCATGTAGGTGAATACCATGAAAGCCTGGAGACAGCCCTTCCAAATTGACGGTTAGTTTAACGCCGCCTGGATCTGTTTGGAATTTAGCTTTTCCAATAATATCTAAATCCTTATTTTTTATATCCGCTTCATAAATAGTCTCTGTATCCGCAGAACATGCGGTTAATATAAGTAAAAGACCTAATAATACTCCGATATAACGCAACATCATCACCTCATTCACTAGTTTGGTAAAATATATTAAGAAATAAACATATAGGTAGTAAAAAATATTTGCATGGTATGTTATATCCAAAATTTTTTGAAACATTTGATGAGGTTTTTTCGTATTACATTTTAGGGGGAGATATTATGAAGAAATACTTAATAGGCATAGTTGTTAGAATTGCTATTTTATATGCCATCATTTATGCAATACATTATTTCTCTGAAGTTCCAATTTCTTATTTAGCGTTTGGAATTGGGTGTGTAGTCGCTTTTATATCTTTTAGTGGAGATGGCCTATCCAATTTTAATCAAAAACAGAGCACCATTATTTATGGGGATGCAAAGGTATCTCCAGTAGAAAAAGTAATCACTTCAATCAAACCTATGTTCGTTGCAAGCCTTTTAGTGTTTTTATCTAGCTTTGTCATCATGATGATTACACTATAATACTTAAAGCAAAAATAAACGTCCTAATTCATCAAAAATCAGGACGTTTTAATATGGGTTAATTAGATTTATTATATTCTCGTTTTCCCTCAGGATACTTTGCTTCAAACTGCTCTTGTTCACGCTTAGATTTCCTTAGAATTAAGCGCATCGACAATACAGCAATTGTCATAAATAGAACCAGCGTAATGATGGCTGGTAAATATTCTGTTTTATCTTCTGGAAAATATAAAAATTCCATCATAGCTAATCACCTATTTCTATCATGCTGGTTTTATTATAACAAAGGTGTAAAGACAATAGCTTAAAAGAATGTTTCAGCTTTTTGAAAATTATTGTTCCATGTCTTTAAGAAGGTTTGCCATTTCAATCGCACCAACAGCCGCTTCATAACCTTTGTTACCTGCTTTTGTTCCTGCTCGTTCAATCGCTTGCTCAATAGTGTTAGTTGTTAGCACGCCAAAAATAACCGGTACCCCTGTATCAAGTCCTACTGATGAAACGCCCTTAGCCGCTTCACCACACACATAATCAAAGTGTGGCGTCGAGCCTCTAATGACTGCACCTAATGTCACAATCGCATCATATTCATCTGTCATTGCCATTTTTTTAGCCGCTAATGGAATTTCATAGGCACCAGGTACCCATGCTATATCAATTTCATCTACGTCAACACCGTGACGTCTAAATCCGTCTGTTGCACCTTCAACTAGCTTTTCTGTAATGAATGCGTTAAAACGTCCTGCTACGATCCCTACTTTAAGTCCCGAACCAACTAAATTTCCTTCAAATGTTTTCATTATGTTCCCCTCCAACTTAGAATAAGTGTCCTAATTTATCACGTTTTGTATTTAAATATTTTTCATTATCTTTATTTGGGTCCATTTTTAATGGCACACGATCGACTAACTCAAGGTCATAACCATGCAAACCTTTGATTTTACGAGGATTGTTCGTCAATAATTTCATTTTACGAACTCCCAAATCTTCAAGGATCTGAGCTCCAATACCATAATCTCGTAAATCAGCTGCGTACCCTAACTTTTCATTAGCTTCAACTGTATCGTAACCTTCTTCTTGAAGCTTATAAGCTTTGAGTTTATTTAATAGGCCAATTCCCCTACCTTCTTGACGCATATAGAGAAGTACACCTTTTCCTGCTTCTTCAATTTGTTGTAAAGCAGATTCTAATTGTGGCCCACAGTCACAACGGTGTGACCCAAATACATCTCCAGTTAAGCATTCACTGTGTACTCTTACAAGTGTCGGTTCTTCTGGTGAAATTGTACCTTTTACTAATGCAATATGTTCTCTACCGTCAATTTGGTTAGTGTAAGCAATTGTTCGGAAATCACCATAAGATGTTGGTAGATTAATTTCAACTTCTCTATTAACTAATTTTTCATGTTTACGGCGATATTTAATCAATTCTTCAATAGTAATTAATTTTAATCCGTGTTCGTCAGCTAGTTTACGAAGCTCTGGAACTCGAGCCATTGTTCCGTCTTCATTCATGATTTCACAAATCGCTCCGGCTGGTTTACCGCCAGCTAATCGAGCTAAGTCAACTGCTGCTTCAGTATGGCCGGCACGACGTAACACGCCACCTTCTTTTGCGATTAAAGGAAAAATATGTCCAGGTCGCTTAAATTCAGTTGGAATCACATCATCTTCAGCTAAACGCATAATAGATCTAGAGCGTTCCCCTGCGCTAATCCCAGTAGTCGTCTCAACATGATCAATACTTACGGTAAATGCTGTTCCATGACTATCGGTATTCACATCTGCCATTAAGTTTAGTTGTAATTGCTCGGCTTTTTCATGTGTAATCGGCGCGCATAATAAGCCGCGTCCTTCACTAACCATGAAATTCACAACTTCAGGTGTCGTTTTCTCAGCTAAAGCAACAAAATCTCCTTCATTTTCACGGTTCTCATCGTCGACCACAATGACAACCTTCCCCTGTTTTAAATCTTCTATTGCTTCATGTACAGAATCAAACATATCTGTTTCCTCCCTATCAAACGTATAAACGTTCTCCTCTATTATTGCCCCATAAATCCTGCGCGTCTAATTTGATCGAGTGATAGGCCGTCGCCTTCCCCATCTGAATCAGACTTGATTAATTGATGGACATATTTTAATAACATATCACACTCAATATTGACTTCATCCCCAGCATACTTACTTGTTAGAATCGTCGCATCTTGTGTATGCGGTATTAACGAAATCGTAAATTGGTTGTTTTCTAAACCAAATATCGTTAAGGAAGTACCATCCACACTAACCGAGCCTTTCATCATCATATATTTTGAAAGTTCTTCAGATACTTCAATATGAAAATACTCGGCATTATCCACCGTTTCACGCTTTACAATATTACCTAGTCCATCCACGTGACCAGAAACAAAGTGACCACCAAATCGGCCATTGGCATGCATGGCACGCTCTAAATTCACTTTAGAACCTTTAGATAAAGTTTTTAACGCTGTATGATGAAACGTTTCAGGCATAATATCTGTATCAAAGGTCGTATCTGTAAAATCTGTAACGGTAAGGCATACACCGTTAACTGAGATGCTGTCCCCTAATTGCATATCATCTGTAATTTTTTTTACTTCAATCGTTAACTCTAATGATTCAGCACCTTGCTTCATTTGTTTAATGGTGCCAACTTCTTCAATAATCCCTGTAAACAAACCTAACCCTCCTCTACTTGAGGCTTTGCGATAATTTTTATATCTTTTCCAATTTGTTCAATCGAATCAAACTCTACGTGAATAGAATCCTTCACTTCTTCAAAACCAAACTGATTATAAAAAGCTTTGCTCATCGCACCTCCAATTAATTTTGGTGCCATGTAAAGGTGAATTTCATTGAATAGTTGATGTTGAATGAAGGCTGAATGAATTGTTGATCCTCCTTCAACATATAAGCTCATGAGTTGTTCCTCTGCCATTCTTTCTAAAAGTGCAGCTAATTCAACTCGTTCACTCTCTAAACGCCATACTTGAACATGATTAATCTGATTAATAGCTTCTTCTTTTGTAGTATCTGCATGTTTACCGCAAACTACTATTGTTTTAGCATCAGGATTCGATAAAAGTTTTGCTTCTAATGGAATAGATAAATGTGTATCGAGGACGATACGTGTAGGGTTTATACCTCCGTGGGGCAAACGGGTGGTTAATAGAGGATCATCTCGTAAAACCGTCTCACTTCCTACTAAAATTGCATCATGACGATGACGATTCAGATGAACATCTAAACGTGATTGATCGCTCGTAATCCATTTACTATCTCCGCTGTTAGCCGTCATTTTCCCATCCAGAGAAACAGCGGTTTTAAGTGTGATATAAGGTTTACGAGTTTTCATATAATAAAAAAACATTTTGTTAATTTCTTGTGCTTCTTCTTCTAAAACACCAACTTCTACATCAATGCCTTCACTTCGAATCCACTCGACACCTTTTCCAGCTACCTTAGGATTGGGGTCAAGTGTTGCAACATAGACCTTTTTGATTCCATAGTCAATAATCGCTTTAGAACAAGGCGGTGTTTTTCCATAATGGGCACACGGCTCTAAGGTTACATAGATTTCTGCACCTCTAGCCTGCTCACCTGCCTGTTGCAAAGCAAATACTTCTGCATGTGGTTCTCCGGCTGTCATATGTGTACCAGTTCCAACTACCCTGCCATCTTTAACGACAACAGCACCCACTGATGGATTAGGCCTAGTTTGCCCTATCGTTAAGCGGGCTAATTCTAAGGCATGATGCATATAAAATTGTTTGTCTCTCAATCGTTAACCTCCTCATTCAGGTATTCGGCTAGCGATCTGATCCTTCTCCCATCCAGACTTTAACTGTCGGCTCCAGAGTCACACTGGATCCACCGCTCGGCAATTGCCTCACGGGTCACGGACTAAGAATAGATTCCTATTCATCACCGCCGGTCGGGATTTTCACCCTGCCCCGAAGGATTTTCCTCTACAATCTTATTAAATTATCTATCTTTATACGTCAATCTGTCAAGGTTTCTGCACGAATTAGAGAAGCTTGTTTAAGATGATTTTGTTGTGGGAATGAAAATAGTAAATCCACATAAAGGAGAGGATTTCATTGGATTTAAAACCATTATTAAATAAACTTGAACATTATCGTGTAGAAAAACCAAACCGAGTATTTACAATGTATTTAAATACAGACCCTGCTGATCCTGATCAACAAGGTGGTAAATGGAGACTTCAACTAAAAAACGGTTTAAATAACTTCGAGTCATACTTACAAGAAGATGGCGATTCAGATGAAAAACGAAATTATTGGGCTGTAAAAGAAAAAGTTGAAAGTTTTATAGATGAAAACGAAACAAGCCTGAAGAAAAGTGTCATCATTTTCGCGACAGCAGATGAAGATGTTTGGTATGCGGACATCTTGCAAATGCCTGTCAAAACAGAATTTTATTGGGAAGAAGAACCTGTACTAGGTCAACTAAAAGAACTTCAGGAAAGCTTCCCTAAGACTGGCATTATTCTAACTCAGAAAAACCAAATTAAGTATATTGATGCTGAGCTAGGCACTGTGAATGATACGAATGTTTACGAGTTAGATTTAGATACAGAAGATTGGAGAATGCACCAAGGTACACATAAAGCCGACTCTAACTTAGGTACTGGTGGTGGCAAAACGTCTAAAAAGGATGAATTTAATGAACGTTTTGAGGCTAATCGTTATCGTTGGTACAAAAGCATTGCTCCGAAACTAGATAAAGTAGCCAAAGATAATGATTGGGAACGTATCTATCTTGTCGGTGAATCAGATGAAGTAAACGATTTAGATGAGCATATGAATAAAGATGTTGATGAAAAAATTAACAAGAACCTGTTAGCTGAAGAAGAAATGAAAGTATTAGATAAAGTCGTTTAAATAGCTAGAGAATGGGACATAACCAGTAAAGGCAATTAAAATGGCACCGATCTTTAATAATAATGATTGGTGTCATTTTGGGTTGTCTTAATAATTTTATTTTCCAAATTAATATTAATAAGCATTATATTTTATCTTTTGAACTGTATCTAATACAATCTATTTCGAATATTCTTTTCCTCAAAAATTAATACTAAAATGCAAACTTTGAAAAGTAGGTGACAACATGAAAGCAATTGTTATAGATCAATATGGTGGTCAAGATGTCTTAACAGAAAAAGAAGTGGAAAAACCAACTCCCGATAAGGGACAAGTCATTGTTAAATTACATGCGACCTCTATCAACCCAATTGACTGGAAACTACGTGAAGGCTATCTAAAAGAAATGGTGCCTTTTGATTTCCCAATCATCCTCGGTTGGGATGCAGCAGGCGTTATTGATGAAGTCGGAGAAAATGTGAAGGATTACAAAGTTGGGGATAAAGTTTTTGCTCGTCCGGAACTAACGAATCGTGGAACTTATGCTGAATTTACAGCTGTTGATTCGCATCTATTAGCAAAAATCCCTGAAAACATCAGCTTTGAGGAAGCCGCTTCAGTTCCACTAACTGCATTAACCGCATGGCAATGTATGTTTGAACATGGAAGCGTTAAAGAAGGACACAAAGTTCTCATCCACGCAGGATCTGGTGGAGTCGGATCATTTGCGATCCAATTAGCGAAAAACGCTGGTGCTTATGTGGCAACAACTTGTAGCACAAAAAACGTAGACTTGGTTAAGAGTCTTGGAGCAGATGAAGTTATTGATTATACAAAACAAAATTTTGAAGAAGAGATTTCAAACTATGATTTTGTACTAGATACACTTGGTGGGGAAATTCAAGAGAAAAGCTATCAAGTATTAAAGTCAGGTGGAGAACTCGCATCAGTTGCAGCACCACCTGAAGAAGAAAAAGCTAAAGAACATGCCGTCAACGCGTTTTTTGTTTGGTTAGAACCAAAAGGTGAGCAGCTTCAACAAATCGCTAAACAAATGGAAGTCGGTAAACTTAAAGTTATTATTGGGCACCGCTTCCCGTTAAGTGAACAAGGGATTAGAGAAGCACATGCCTTAAGTGAAACCCATCATGCTAAAGGAAAAATTGTTATAAATATAGAATAAATAAATTCTTTAAATGAGCGAAACGCTAATCGTGATTATAAAAAATCACGGTCGGTGTTTCGTTTTTTGGCTCTAAAATATATGTTGGGGTACAGATAATTTTCTGACAAATAAAAAACACGCAATCTCCTAATTTTGTTAAACTTTGTTTAGACCAATAAACAAGTACAAAAAAGGAGATGCGTGTAT
>NZ_SOPW01000021.1 GCF_004402015.1 Filobacillus milosensis | reverse complement strand
AACGGTTTGATCGTTTTAGATTAAAGGTGTTATTACACCATCAATATAAAAATGTAGCAGTTCGAGTCGCATAAATTAGGAGTGAGCGTTCGCTCACCCCAACATTTGACTTAGAACCATAAAAAAACCTACTCGAGGTTCGAGTAGGGAAATGGTACAAGTAATAAAAAAGATTTAAAGCTTTAAAGGTTTATTTACAGTATAACATAATGGATTGACAATATGCGGGAATTGTATATAATTTCAATTTATTTATATAAATTATATTAACTCATTTAGTTCTTTAAAATCACATTAGCAATTCGGATTCAAGTTAACACAGTAATTAGTACATTAACTACTGACACCATATGGCTCCTTTATTAAGTTCTTAAAGAGTCGAGGCTGTCGGAGATTTTTGCGAATTATTTGTTTATCGCTCCTAACTTGCGTTTGCAAGCTCTTTATCTACTTGTAACTCATTTGTAACTCTAAGGTATACTATGATAATTACAGTAGACGGAAGGGGTTGAATAATGTGCAGACAGAAATCGATTGGATAGGAAAACGTGCTCAACTTTTCTCTAATGACCGAGCTATAATAGATGCAGATACGGATGAATCATGGACTTATTTTGAAATTAACGAACGTGCTGAACAATTGGCAGCGATTCTGGTTGATCATCAAGTAAACAAAGGTGATCGAGTTGCACTGTTAGCCCCTAATCATGTAAGTTATCTTGATTTTCTTTTTGCCTGTATGAAAATAGGTGCCATTTTTGTTCCGCTAAATTGGCGTTTATCAACAGATGAGCTGCAATATGTCGTGAACGATTCTGGGCCAACCTTTATTGCTGTACATCAACTTTTTTCGGAAGAGCATGAATGGTTAGAACCATCCATGATAATTAAAACAAATGATTACATAAATAGTAACCACCTTAATGATATACCTCTTTCAGTTGTTGATATTTCAGAAAAAGACCCGCTGGCCATGGTCTATACAGGTGGTACTACAGGAAAACCAAAAGGCGCGGTGTTAAGTCACCAATCGATATTTTGGAATGCGATTAATACAATAGTCAGCTGGAATTTAACTAAAGAAGATTGTACGTTAACGACTATTCCAATGTTTCACACAGGAGGTTTAAATGCCTTAACTACACCAATATTATTGGCTGGGGGAACGGTCGTTTTACGATCGACTTTTGATCCTGAAGAAGCCGTTGAGGAATTAATTAACTATCGATGTACAACTGTTTTATTTATCCCAACGATGTATCATATGATTGTACAAACAGAGATGTTTAAGCAAGCTGATTTTCCGGATATGAAAGTATTTTTATCTGGAGGAGCCCCTTGCCCGTTAACGGTATATGAGGCGTTTAAAAATAAAGGACTAAAATTTAAAGAAGGTTACGGCTTGACTGAAGCGGGTCCTAATAATTTTTATATCGATCCAGATGAGGCCTTGCTTCATCAAGGGTCAGTTGGAAGAGCCATGTTGTTCAATGAGATAAAAATTGTTGATGAAGATGGTGCTGAAGTTGATGTGAACGTGAATGGGGAACTATGGTTAAAAGGAAAGCATTTATTTGAATGTTATTGGAATAATGAAGAGGAAACTCGAAATGCATTTATTCAAGATTGGTTTTTAACGGGTGATCTGGCGCGACGTGATGCAGCGGGGTATGTTTACATAGCTGGTCGGAAAAAAGAAATGATCATATCAGGCGGAGAAAATATCTATCCGTTAGAGATTGAACATTGGCTACAGTCGCATGAACAAGTGAATGAAGTCGCAGTGGTTGGGTTACCCCATGACAAATGGGGAGAGGTAGTTGCTGCATTTGTTTCTCTGTGTGATGGTCACATGACAGAAGAAGTACTGGTTAAGTATTGTGAACAAAAGCTTAGCAGATATAAAATCCCTAAGAAATTTTATATGGTAGATGAATTGCCTAAAACCCATGTCGGTAAAATTGATAAAAATGCGTTAGTTAAGGAATATTCTAATATATAGGTTTTACCCCCTTAGGAGAGCCATAGTGCTCTCTTTTTTGTTTATCAATTTACTCCGTCTTGAGGTGGAGATATAAACACACTCAAGACTGTTATATTATTCTGAAAATTTTTGCTATAATCTTATTAGTTTATAAAAAGGGGGATGAAGATGGAAACGATTATTGAAGTTAAAGAGTTACACAAAAAGTACAAAAAAAGAAAAACAAAAGAGATTGTCAAAGCAGTGGATGGCGTTAGTTTTGAAGTGTATCGAGGGGAAATCCTGGGGTTATTAGGTCCGAATGGAGCTGGTAAAACGACTACCATTAAATCAATTTGTGGCCTATTAAAGCCGAATGGAGGATCCGTTCATATAAATGGTTATGATTCTGATAAGCAGCGTTTGAAAGCGCTAAATTATATTAGTGCGGTATTAGAAGGGAATCGTAACTTATACTGGAGGTTAACTGCTCGAGAGAACCTGGAATACTTTGCAGGAAATCGTGGAGTTGGCCGTAAAGAAGTTAAGCAGAAAGTTGAAGACTTACTTATATTGTTTAACTTAAAAGAAAAAGAAAATGAGTTGGTGAGCAGTCTCTCGAGGGGGATGCAGCAAAAATTAGCAATTGCTGTGGCATTACTCGCAGATACAGAAGTTATTCTATTAGATGAACCGACGTTAGGTTTAGACGTAGAAACAAGCTATGAAGTGCGAGAGTTACTCAAGCGAATTGTAAAAGAACAAGGAAAGACGATCATCATTAGTACACATGACATGCCAGTCGTTCAAGAACTGTGTGAACGAACAGTCATCATTAATAATGGTAAAGTTGTCGCAGATGAAAAGGTTGAAAATTTAATTAAGCTTTTTGAATCGCGTGCCTATTGCTTTACTGTAAGCGATGAATTAACTCAACAACAAATTACAGCGATAAAAAGTCACTTTCCAATCTATGAAATTAGTGATCAACAGATCGAGATTACGATTGAAAGAGAAAATGACCTTTACATTATGATGGACATTTTAAAAAGTGAACAAACAAATATAGAAAAAATTGATCGAACATCTGTCGATTTTGAACAGGTATTCATGAAGTTAATTAAGGAGGGACAAGAGAATGATAGAGCTTTGGCATCTAGTTAGTGCAAATACACGTAAAGAGTTTATTGAATTAAAACGATATTTTCCTAATACGATTAGTATGATTCTAACCTTTTATTTTATTTTCTTAGCGATGTTATTAGGTATTAATGTTATTGGTGATCCGCAACAAGCCGATACAAATATACAATATGTAATTGTGAACTATGTGATCTGGTTCTTCATGCTAATGACTCTTCAGGGGCTAGGGTTCACAATTTTAATAGAAGCCCAGCGAGGAACTTTAGAACAATTGTTTATGTCGCCTAAGGGGATGTGGCGAATTCTATTAGCAAGAATTACCGCGAACTTTTTCTTGAATGGCACCATTGTTATTTTCTTATTAATTTTATCTATGTTTACAGCTAATCAGTGGTTGTATTTTAGAGTTGATTTAGTGCTCCCTATTTTCTTTATTACTGCAATTGGTATGGTCGGCATTGGGTTTATGCTGGCTGGTCTTGCGATTATTGTTAAACAGATTCAATCATTCTTACAAATCTTACAATTTATTTTAATGGGATTAACGTTCGTCCCCTTGTCTGTCGCGCCTTATTTAATCTTCGCCCCATTTGTTAAGGGGGTTGATATGATTCGTCAGGTGATGATTCATGGTTATACTTGGGGAGATTTCACAATGATCGATTATTCAGCGCTTGTGTTAAATTCTATATTTTACGTTGCAATAGGGTTATATATTTATATGAAATCTGAAAATGTAGCGATGGAGAAAGGTTTGCTAAGTCAATATTAATCCACTAAAATTATCAGTGCAGCTCTATTAATAGAGTTGCACTTTATTATTGTTATAGGTGGTAAGCATATGATACGTTCTTATATATTTTTAATTGTTACAGTGATGATTTTTTCCGGAAATTTAATAGTAGGTAAAGCCATTAATGACTTACCTCCTGTCACCATTGCATTTTTCAGAACGCTCATCGCATTTACAGTTGTTTTACCATTTGGATATAAACAGTTTCGGTATTATTATTCTATTTTAAAAGAAAATTTATGGCCATTGATTGGTATTGCCCTTACAGGGATTACGACGTTTAATGTCTTAGTATACTTATCATTAAATTTTACGACATCTACAAATGCAGGGATTGTTGAAGCAACGACCCCAGCTTTTGCGATGATCTTGTCATTCTTAATTTTAAAAGAAAGACTAAGGATTAAACATATTATAGGGACTGTTATTTCATTTATTGGTGCGTTGTGGGTATTAACACAAGGTTCTTTTCAAGCATTGTTACAACTAGAATTCAATATCGGGGATATCACAATGCTTGTAGCCATGGTGGTTTGGGCGTTTTATACATTAATCGTTAAGCAACACAATCACAAGTTCCCTATTCTAGGTGGAACCTTAGCCATGGTCGGTTTAGGCGCAATGGTATTATTACCCGCAATGATGTTGGAGTGGTTTTTAGTTGGCGTTCCAACTCAATTAACTACAGTGAGTAGTTGGTCAGGATTATTGTATTTAGGAATCTTCCCTTCATTTATTGCTTTAATTTTATGGAATCAGGCTGTGTCTGATTTGGGACCATCGCTATCTAGTGTGTTTCTAAACTTACTTCCGTTTTTTACTACGATTGGTGCCGTCATATTCCTTGATGAACAAGTGGTTGCAGCACAAATTATTGGCGGGGTTCTAGTTGTCATTGGTGTAATTATGGTGAATGTGAACATTCAATCCATAAAAAAGTTTAAATTAACTAAATCTAAAAAAGTTTAAAAAAAGCTATCGCCTTATAATTGGGCGATAGCTTTTATCTTTATTTTGCAGCTTTTTGAAGCTTATGAATAAGGTATAGTGATTTTCCTGTACCAATTGCTACACATTCTAATGGGTTTTCAGCAACGTGTACGGGTACATCGATCTCACCTTGTAACCATTCTTTCATGCCTTTAAGAAGTGCGCCACCACCTGTAAGCATAATACCGTGATCGACGATATCACCACTTAATTCTGGAGGGCAGTTTTCTAAAGTTGATCGAACAGCTTCAAGAATAGATTCTAATGGTTCTCTAAGGGCTTCTTGAATTTCTTTTGAGTTTAGAGTGACCGTTTTTGGTAATCCTGTAACAAGGTCACGACCTCTAATTTCCATTTGTAATGTATCATGATCAATGAGAGCATAACCGATTTCCATTTTAATATTCTCAGCTGTACGCTCTCCAATTAATACATTGTAATTTTTACGAACGTGTTGAATGATGGCCAGGTCCATATGGTCGCCACCCGTACGAATAGAGTTGGCAGACACGACACCACCAAATGAAATAATAGCTACTTCACTTGTTCCACCACCAATATCTACAACAACGTTTGAAACAGGCTCGTCTACTGGTAAGCCAGCACCGACTGCTGCTGCAACAGGTTCTTCAATAATATGGACTTGTTTAGCGCCATAGTCTTTAATCGCATTATCAATCGCTCTGCGTTCTACCGATGTAGATCCTGTTGGCGCACACACGATAACATTAGGCTTGCGCATAGACATGCCAAGGCGTTTGCTAACTTTTTTAAGCATAACATTTAACATTTGAGAAGTTACTTCATAATCCGCAATTACACCGTCTTTTAACGGACGAATCGATGTAATATTTGCAGGAGTTTTACCAATCATTTCTTTTGCTTCATTACCAACAGCTAATACTTTTCTTGTTCGAGTATCTATAGCAACAACTGAAGGTTCATTGAATACAATTCCTTTATTTTTACTGTATATCAAAAGGTTCGCTGTCCCTAAATCTATTCCAATCTCTGCATTCGCAAACATAAGATGCCTCCATCTCTAGTAGTTCTGAGTTCTAGTCTAATTTCCTAATTAATATTTTAACACGGAAAGTTGTCGAATAGCGTTAAGAAAATTTAACAAAAAAATTACAGAGGAATAATCCTCTGTAATAATAATGGTTATTTTTTCTTGGATTCTAGTAAATTTGCAAGTGTAGATGCATCATATGACTCAATTTTGCGTCCTTCATGATAGCTTACACCGATTTTTTTCAATTCTGTTACAAACCAACCTTTAGTACCGATATACATCTATAACACCTCTTTCTTAAAAGTTGAATCAGAAATTCATATGCATTAGGCATTGTAACATCTATATTTCCCTATGAGAAGTAAAAAAATCATAAGATCTTATATGAAACTTTTTACATATGTACGAGCGTTATCCTATGGTAAGATAATAAGAGCAAATTAGAAAGGTTGTTTCATATGGAAAATCGTACACTTGAACAAGTCAAACAACGTTTAGCAAAGCTTGAAACGTTTGAATTAGATGAAGATTCATTTTATGAAGTGGCTGAGGATCAATTAGATTGTTATCATCAACCAAAAGAAAAAATGATGGCTATATATCAGAAATTGCTTCAGGAAGTATCTCAAAAAATGAATCAGATGGATAATCACATGGATATGACACCAAACTGTCAGTTAGGATGTGCATTTTGCTGTTATTTCCCAATAATTATCTCTCGGTTGGAAGCGAAAATGATTATAGCTTCAATAGAAGCTATGCCCGAAGAACGACACAATGAACTTAAAGAACATCTGCGACAATACTATAAAAATTACGAAAATTTAATAGAAGATGCTACTTCACTTGATTTTGAAGAACAAGATGTGAAGTATGAATATATGAAAAAACAGCTACCTTGTCCATTGTTAAACACTGAAACCAATACATGCATGGCTTATGAAGTACGACCATTACCATGTCGAACTTATGTAAATTATATGGACCCTGAAATTTGTGCAAAAAATTACGTACCAGAAGAAACGGTTAGCTTTGAGTTTCTATATGAGAATTACATGGGGGCATTAAACGCAGCGGCACAGGTTGTTTTTGAAGAGGATGATCCAGAGTTTTTAGATTATCCGACTGATGTGTATCAATATAATTACTTGCCAGTGTTTTTGAAAGAATGGATTGATTCGCTAACTTAATTGTAAAAACAGGTAGACTACTTACCTGTTTTTTATTTTCTTTGAATTGTTTCTAGATATGGGTGAAACCTAGAGTGTTTTTTTTTTAGTTAATATTCGAAAATTTGTAACTCCTTTGTAACTTATATTCTATATTATTAACTCATCAAATTTGATAAAAGGGGTTGTTTGATGAGTAAGTTATTTTTTAAATTGTTTATTACTGTTTTGGTTTTGGCTTCCCTTCCTTTATTAGGAGGAAATTCCCCTCAGAATACTTCAACACTATCCTTAGAAGAAACCTTCACAAATGTCAATAACGGTTGGAGCCACGTGGAACGATGGTCAGATTCTAATCCTATGTTTAAAGCCGAAGATTATCCACCAGATGGTCGTGGTAACCAAGAAGGTCAAAGATTAACTTTTTTCAATAATGTTCAGGCACCTCATTCTAGTAAGTTTTTATTATATTATGCAAACAAATATGATACTAACTCAAAGGAGGTTCCAGTCCTTCTTGTTCATGGCGCTAATGACAATGCAGACCGTGCTTGGGCAAATCCTAATGAAATGGGATCTTATGGATGCGGATCTTATAGTTGTCCTGACACCGGGTTAATGCAAGAGCTTGTTTCAGATGGACATAAGGTTTTTGCAATAAATTTTGGACATAAACAAGGAGACAACTACTATTGGGCCGAACACATTCATAATGCGATTCAAATTATTAAAGACGAAACGGGTTCAAATACAGTTAATGTTATAGGTTGGAGTAAAGGTGCTTTTGCAGCAAGAATGTACGGATCATCAGTGATTAAAGATGGTGGAACTGAGTATCAAGATGATATAAATAAGTTAATGTTAATTGGAAATCCCAACAAAGGATTTGACTATGTCTTTAGACATGGTTGGTCACATAATTTTTCAATATACCCTGAGTGTGGGGGAACCGTAAATGCTCCTTCTCCACATACTGAAATGGTTTGCTATGGTTTATGGAGAAGTCATGATGAACTGTCAATTTATATTACGGATGAAGGGAATTTTTATCCTGGTCAAACTCAGATGCTAGCAAGATGGGATGGTGTATACTCATTACCAATGAATGAACAAGATTGGTATACCACTTATTATGGTGGTCAAGGTTATTATACCTATGGATTTGGTATAGATCATGCGATAAATGAAGGTTCGCTTGTAGATGACATTATAACAGCTCAAATACCAAATTCCATTGAATCGTATTTACTAGCTGGTAATCAAAATGATATACCAACAATTCACAACGAGCATACTGGACCGAGTGATGGCGTAGTATTTATTACAAGTGCCACATCAGAAGAAGGAATTGGTCAAGTATCTGGAAATAAGGTAATTTCTCACAATCATTTGGAATTAGGTTGGGTTAATGCTGCTATGACTCAAATTAAGTCATGGCTAGATTAATAAATATGGGGAGGAATTATTATGGAGTATTTAGAAAAAAGGATAAAAACTGAAAGGTTAGACATGTTTTATTTAGAGGCAGGGAGTTCTGAAAAGCCACCATTATTTCTTATTCATGGAAATGTTTCATCTAGCCAATTCTTTGATGAAACAATAGAAGCTTTTACAAATGATTACTTTGTTATTGCACCGGACTTAAGAGGTTTTGGTCAAACTGAGAGGGTTGAAATTGATGCAACTCGCGGTTTACGTGATTGGTCTGACGACTTAAAGTCTTTAAAAGAAGCATTACAAATTGATGAGAAAATACATTTTGTTGGTTGGTCAGTAGGGGGTGCTGTCGTTATGCAGTATGCCATCGATTATCCTAAAGACGTCGCATCATTAGTTTTAGAAAATCCAATGTCACCATATGGATTTGGTGGAACAGGTGATGAACAAGGAACGCCTTATAGTGATTCATTTGTTGGTTCAGGAGGAGGTACAGCTAACCCGGATTTTGTTAAACTATTAAGTGAGAAAAGCATTGCTGACACAGAAGATAATAGTCCTAGAAATGTAATGAATCAATTCTATTTTAAACCCCCATTCCGTGTAGAAAAAGAAAGGGAAGATCGATTTGTTAAAGCCATGGTAGATATTGAGGTGGGAGATGGGTTCTATCCAGGTAATGTGAATACATGTGAAGAGTGGCCTGGGGTTGCCCCAGGTGAAAAAGGGATTAACAATGCTATTTCACCTAAATATGTAAATTTATCAGAATTTGCTGATGTTCAAGACGACATTCCTGTTTTATGGATTCGTGGAGATCATGATATGATTGTGTCAGACCAGTCGTTTTTAGATATAGCATTTTTGGGGAAACAAGGTTTTGTGCCAGGGTGGCCAGGTGATGAGTTTGCATCACCTCAACCAATGGTATCTCAAATGCGTCATGTATTAGATAAGTACAAACATCAGGGTGGCTTTTATGAGGAATATATTATTAACGATTGTGGACATTCCCCACATATAGAGAAGGCGGACCAATTTAATCAAAAGGTAAGAGAATTTTTTGAAAACGTGAACTCGAATTATATGTACGAATAATGAATGAATACCAATTTAACCAAAAAACCAGTTATGCTGTTAAAGTCATAACTGGTTTTATTTTCTATTCTTGAGCCAGCGTATTCGTCAACACGAAACGATCATCTTCAACTGGTTTTTCATTCGCATCAGTTAACCATACCGCTTTCATTCCAAGCTGTAGGGCAGGGGCGACTTCGTTCATAAAGTTGTCGCCAACAGAGACCACTTGTTCTGGAGCGACATCATATTTTTGTAAAACATAATTAAAATGTTTTTTCGTATTCACGGGTTTCATGGCTGAAGGGATCAATTCCTCAAAATGTTCATCAATGTTTAAGAACTGAAGAAGCCTTTTAGCATCAACTTCATCACTGTTCGTGCATACGATTAAACGTTTGCCATTTTGAAGTTCTTTTAGATATTCTTTTAGTCCAGGTGTGCGAGTCAAATAACCATCAAGCTCTGCCATTTGTTCTTTGGTGCGATTATATGAAGCTTGAATAACATCTATGCTTAATCCAAAGTGACGAGCAATGGCGTATGGTGGCCACCATCCATCCCCAATTGGCACCCAATTTTTAAAGTCAAATTCGTTCGCTGCAATATGTGATGGAGCGTCATTAATATGTACGGTCTCATTGTCCCAGTTTCTTGCTTCAGTTAGGGCTTCTGTAAAAGGGTTCCAACTCCAAACTAAATCGCGAACACCATCATAAATTTTTCCGATTTGAACAGGATGATCACCAACTAAAATTGCGTCATAAAGTTCTTGAAAGTGCTCAGCTTTCTCAGGGTCTAACTTGGCTTTTAAATTTTCGACATGTAGATTAAAGTGGTCTGTTCCTTCATATAATGTACCGTCTAAGTCAAAAATGATGACTTCTGCTTCTTTTAAGTAATTTTTATACATACCCATATCCCTTCCTTTAAATATCTTTTAACCAATTTTAACACATTTTAGAATAATCAATGGCGAAATGCTCAAACCAAACCTACTAATTTCGACATCTTTTATGTAAAATGTAAAAAGAGAAAAAATAGGGGAGAGAACAAGATGCGCACGTTGTGGAGTTTAATTTATGGAGTTATCTATGTGTTATATACGGCGTTAACATTAAGAAAGGTTAGAAAGTTAAAACGAGAAGATTATACGAGAGAAGAATATGACCAAATGATTCATGAAGTTCCTAAGCGATTTGCACGGAAGTTTTTTAAACAATCAGGTTCGAAAATGATAGTTAAAGGTGAAGAAAATATTCCAGAAGGCTCTTATCTCATTGTCGGAAATCATCAGGCGAACTATGATATTTTTGCCTATTTAGGCTATTTTAAAGAACCATTCGGTTTTATTTCAAAAATTGAAGTGAGTAAGCTTCCAATTGTTCGTCCTTGGATGGAAGTCATGGGTTGTTTGTTTTTGGATCGGGATAATCGCAGACAGTCGGTTAAAACCTTCAAAAAAGGTATAGAATTATTAAGGGATGGTCATCCATTAGCGATATTTCCAGAAGGTACACGTTCTTTAGGCAGTGAGATGCTGCCTTTCAAAAGTGGAAGCTTTTCATTAGCGAAAAAAGCTAAAGTCCCTGTATTACCAGTGATGATAGAAGGTACTTATAAGATTATGGAAGAAAATAAAAACAGAATTAAAAAGGCAACCGTTCACATGGCGATTTGTGAGCCCATTTCAGTCGAAGAATTAGAAGAAATGAGTTTAGAAGAAATTGCTGAAGAGACGCAACGAAGAATTCAACACGCCATGGATGAAATAAAAGTGAGGTGAGTTTAAATGTGTGGAAGATTTACATTTGTAGCAGATCCAGAACAGGTGATGGAAGCTTATCAATTAGAAGAGCCGTTTGATTTTCCAACACGATATAATATTGCACCAACTCAAGAGGTACTTACTATTGTAAGTGATGGTACTTCAAATAGGGCGGGAACGATGAAATGGGGTCTCGTCCCATCGTGGTCAAAAGATCCATCTATTGGGAGTAAGATGATTAACGCAAGGTTAGAGACTGCTGATCAAAAGCCAAGTTTTAAAAGATTGATGGGACGTCGTCGTTGTCTAATCCTGGCTGATAGCTTTTATGAATGGAAAAAGACAGATGATGGGAAACAGCCTATTAGAATTTCATTAGAGAACCGTGATTTATTTGCATTTGCAGGATTGTGGGACCGTTGGACAGATGGTGAAGAAGAACGTGTAACGTGTACGATTCTAACCAAAGAAGCGAATGAATTTATGTCACCGATGCATCATCGTATGCCTGTTATTTTACCTAGGTCAGCTGAAAAAGACTGGCTAGAGCATGATGTGAAACAAGCGAGTGATATGAAAGACTTTATAATGAAGCTGCCTGACGAGAAACTGGCAGCTTATGAAGTGAGTCAATATGTAAATAATCCAAGAAATGACGATCAAGATTGTATTGCTTCCCTAACATAATAAATTAGAGGGTTTCCATCTTTAATTGGAAGCCCTCTTTTTATGCATTGTAAAAAATTAATATTTTCCTAATAAAAAGTCCGATTGCAATTCCAGGTATAACAAATATCATAGGGAGCCACACGGGCCCGAGGATGTAACCTAATACTTCAGTCCTGTATGAATACATCAAACCCAAGGTCACAAAAAAGGCTGAGAAAACAAAAGGTAGAAAGTCTAATGGAGGATTTTCTCCTTCTGCATTTTTGTATGCATCCCATATTCCAAAGAAATAAACACATGGGTAGAACATCAACCATTGATAATCAACTACTTGGATGGCTTGATCTATTTCACCAATAAAACTGAATAGTATTGCCTGGTTGAACTTACTAAATACGTTAATTGTTACCTCTAAAATTATAAGAGTGATTCCTTTAATGAGTTGTTGATTAAGAACTTGTCCGAAACCAGGAAATGCGATACTCCAAAATAATACTTCAAGTTTTTTATTCCTCATGTTCCCGCCTCTTTATGCTTTAAATAATTTGTCACGATCAGGTACTTGTGGAGGTTCTTCCAACCATCCATTATTAATTAATATATCGTTTCCATCTTTAGCGAATAAGCCAATTTCAACAGATAAGCGCTGGTAGGTAAGTGAAATATCAAAGCGCATACTTGCTGATGCAGCCGTTGAGTAATTTCCTTGACCAGCTGCGCTTAGAAAGGTCATCATATACAGCATTAATTTATCGGAAAAGACTCTGGATGTAGAATTGGTTACAAAACTATTTGACCCAATCGGTGTGTCGATGTCTGATTCATTCATAATTTTTGTAAAGATTTTGATATGTTTTTTTGAGATATTCAGGCCTCTTTTCATAAATTCCTTAACTTCTACTGACTCTGAAGTTTGTCCGAATGCCATACATATCATTTCACCGACGGTATTAGATTTGATGTTTTCAAATAAATGAGTTAACTCAATTGTGTTTAGTGCACGATTACCGAAGAAACTCATATATTTTTTACTTGCAACAAATTCAATGCCTTTTTGTACGGTAATATGTGGTGGACGAACCATAATGCCTTTACTTAATGACGTATCAATGCATTTATTAAATAATTCTATAGTCCGTCTAGATAACTCGGTAAATAAATCCCTGATATCTTTTCTTGTACTAAGGCTTAAAGAAGTATTACTTGCAATGAGTCCAAATTTTAAAGTATGTTCCATAAACAACAGCATGAAAGGGTCATGAAATATTTTATCAGCTTTCAAGTTCACATCGTTTTTAGTAAAACCGACAGGAGTATCTATATCCTCAGACTTGAAAAAGTGTTCAACTTCTTGCATGGTAAATTTACTAACTTCTATAGTTTCTTTAATTAACTCTAATGTTTCCTCGTCTTCACATGTCTCAATAAAATACTTAAACACTTGTACATATAAGGAGTTCTGAAAATATTGCGTCCATAATGCTGTTATTTCATTGGTGCTAAGGTTTGTATAATTCATAAAGTCACTCCAAACATTGAATTGTCATTTCTTGAAATTCAATGTTATTTTTACCTAAGATTTCATAATTATAACGGAAATTATTGAGCATTCATTTTTTCAAATATCATTTCTTTTATTCTTGACCAATATTGTTTATGATATTTGTGGAAGGGAAAAAGAAATATATATTTGTTGATGAAGGTGATGAACTTGGTAAAAGTATTATTTGTTTGTTTAGGGAACATTTGTCGTTCTCCCATGGCAGAAGCAGTTTTTTCTGACTTAGTAAATAAGAAGGGGTTAGATGACAAATTCGTTGTCGATTCAGCTGGCGTAGCTGATTATCATGTGGGTGAAGCGCCACATGAAGGGACGGTTAGTAAACTTGAAGAACACGGTATAAATTCAAATGGTTTAACTGCTCGTCAGGTTGAGCAAGTTGATTTCGACCACTTTGATTATATTATTGCGATGGATGACGATAATATAGAAGATCTAAACAAAATTTTATCGTCTGAATCAAAAGCAATCGTTAAAAAATTATTAGATTATTTTCCTGATGGGGGAAAGGCAAACGTCCCAGACCCTTATTTTACAGGCGATTTTGATGAAACGTACCAGCTAGTGAGCAATGCATGTAAAAATTTATTAGATGATATTCGAATTAATAATGATATTTAATAACAAGGAGGAGAATATAAAATGAATAATAAATTAAAAACGTGGCAATCTGGGATGATTATTGGTGCATTAATGGGACTAGTTGTATCCATGTTTAATCAAAGAGAAAGAGAAAGTTTTAAAAATAGTTCTAAAAAAACTTACAATCAAATAAAACATATTTATAAGCATCCATCAGAGTCTGTACGTCAACTTCGTTTAAAAATAGATCAAGTTAATAAAGGTACGGACAATCTAATTGATCAAATCGAACAAGTTCAACGTTTGATTGATAAGGTTGACCAAGGTCAGAAAAAATAGTAGGTGACAATATTGATCTTTTCAAAACATTTTTGGAAAGAATTGTATACTCATTTTATGGATGATGATGTTGTTGGAATGTCTGCTCAGTTAGCATATTTTTTTCTATTGTCATTATTTCCGTTTCTTATTTTCTTGTTAACGTTAATTGGTTATATGCCCATTGATCAATCCAGGGTGTTTTTACTTATTCAGCGGTATGTGCCAGGGGATTCGTTGAACATTATTACAGACAATATTTATCAATTGATGGAAGAGAGAAAAAGCGGTTTATTATCTTTTGGTTTATTGCTAACGGTATGGTCTGCGTCCAATGGTATTAATGCGTTAATGCGCGTGTTTAATCGAGCTTATGAAACGGACGAGAACCGTTCGTTCATCGTGACGCGATTGATTTCCATGGCATTAACTGTAGCGATGATTTTGGTCATTGCCGTTGCATTAGCTTTACCTGTATTCGGTAAAGCAGCTGGAGCGTTTATCTTCTCATTCCTAGGCTATTCAGATAGCTTTATTGCATTTTGGGAAACCATCCGTTGGGTGATCTCATTTGTTATTATCATTTTTATATTAACGATTCTTTATATCTTGGCACCTAATAAATCAGTCACTATCAGACATGCCTTACCCGGTGCCATTATTGCCACAATTGGTTGGCAGTTAACTTCATTAGGTTTTGCTTATTATGTCGAGAATCTCGGTAACTTCTCATATACTTACGGAAGTTTAGGAAGTATCATTGTGCTTATGATTTGGTTCTATTTATCAGGGATGATGCTAATCGTTGGTGGAGAAGTTAATGCTGTTCTTGAACGGCATAAAAGAAGATTTATAAAGATAAGAAAAACTCGCATGGATTAATCATGCGAGTTTTGTTATGTCACCGGATTTGGTTGTTTGATTTGAATAATAATAAAAACAGTGAGTAAGAAAAATGTAATCACATAGAAGAACGAAACACCGGGAAAGTATTGTAAGAATAGGCCACTTAATACAGGCCCCGTTATACTTCCAATACTAAACGAAGCACCGCATAAGATGTTTCCGGCTGGGAGCAAACTTTTAGGTAACAGGTCCGTCATATAAGACATCCCCAAAGAGAACAATGAACCTACTAATAGACCAGCTACGGCAAATACAATAAATAACCCGACAAGTGATTCTTCTATAAAAGCTGCAATAAAGAATACGACAATCCCACCAATTAAAACCATAGAAAGAACTTTAACACGACCTATTTTATCGCTTAAGATCCCTAATGGAATTTGTGATAAAATACTTGCAGCTGCGAAGCTAGGAATAACTAGAGAAATCATTGATATATCGTGATCTATTCGCATCGCATAAACTGGAAAAATCCCGTGTAAAGATGCTTCCAAAAATCCGTAAGCAAAAGGTGCAAGAAAAGCTACCCATGCATATTTAACCGTTCCAATGAAACGTCCGATTGAACGAGTAGATGTGACCTGATATTCGTCCTCTTTAACGGGTAGTTCGTTTCTAACAAAAAACATGAGTGTCCAGACTAAAAAGCAAAGTGTTCCACTAATGATAAAAGGTAAATTAGGATTTAATTCTATTAACCCTGTCATTAAAGGACCAATAGCAAATCCTAATGCAAACATCAAGCCGTATATCGCAATGTCTCTTCCACGGTTTTCTTCTGATGTTGATGTTGTAATCCATGTTTGGGTACCGAAATGAAGTATGTTGTCCCCAATTCCAATCATCATTCTTAAGACAAACCAGAACCATAATGATTCCCAAAAAGTAAAAAAGAATAAAGAAGAGAATACTAAGATACCACCTGTTAAAATGATCGGTTTATAACCAAATGTTCTTAAAGGTTTCTCTAAAAAGGGTGAAATGATTAAAATACCTATGTATAAAGCTGTTGCGTGAACGCCATTGACTGATGATGAAATACCACTCTGTTCAAGTAATACGCCAATGACTGGCAGCAACATACCTTGAGAAAAACCTGAAATTCCTACAATTGTTACTAAAATCATAAATCGAGTACGTTCATTAGCCATGCAATTTCCCCCTAGATGACTGTGAGCAAAGTCAATGACATTGTACCTTATAATCATGTTAGAATTAAAGCAAATCATACTAAATGAGGAGTGGCAATCTATGAAATTTAAAGTAACAGAAAGAGATATAACAGCAGAGTTTCCATTTGCCCCTATGAACATTTCACCAAATGAAGAAGAAGGTTATCGACCTTTTCAATTAATGGTCGCATCACTTGCTGGTTGTAGTGCTTCTGTTTACCGTCGGATATTGGCTAAACAAAAGATTGAATACGATGAAATGACCATTGATGCTGAAGTAGAACGTACAGGTGATGATGTAAATAAAATTGAGAAAGTAACTTTGTATTTCAAAGTAAAAGGTAAAGACTTAAACGAGAAAAAACTTCAGAAAAGCTTAGAAATCGCTTCGAAAAACTGCTCTATGGTTCAATCTGTGATTGGGTCAATGGAAGTTATTGAACAAGTAGAAGCGATCGAGGCATAATTTTTTAAATCAACTCCCATAATTTTTAATAAAAGGGGGTTGATTTTTTAAAACACAACCTTTATCATGATAAAGTGTTAACGCGATAACAAGATAACATAATAAAAAGGGAGAGTTAAGTTATGGCTTCTGCAGTTATAATTTCTGTTTTAATATTAACGGTACTAAGTTTATTTAAAGTTAACGTCTTAGTGGCTATTATTATATCTGCACTTTCAGCTGGTTTCATAGCTGGTTTACCCTTCGTTGAAATAGTTGAAGTTTTTGTTTCAAATATGGGAGAAAGTGCAAACACTGCTCTTAGCTATGTCTTACTAGGTGGCTTTGCAGCTGCAATTGGTATGACTGGAGTAACGAAAGGGATTGTTCAATTTCTTCGTCGAGCGGTTACAGGTAAAAGAGGATTTATGTTGATTACAATTGCTATTATTGCTTCTTTATCGCAAAACGCTGTACCTGTACACATTGCGTTTATTCCGATTTTAATTCCGCCATTGATTTCACTTTTTGATAAGATGCAAATTGACCGTCGTGCGATTGCAACTTCATTAACATTTGGTCTTAAAGCACCGTATATTATGTTGCCGGTTGGATTCGGACTAATTTTCCAAGGGATCATTCAAGAAAACATGATTGAAAATGGCATTGAGATTTCTTTATCAGAAGTGACTCAAGCTATGTTAGTACCAGGGCTTGGTATGGTAGTTGGGCTATTAATTGCAATATTTATTACTTATCGTAAGAAGAGAGATTATAGTCAAGTTACACCTGAAGGACCTTCAGCTGATTATGAAGAGATTGATGATTCGCCATTTAAATTCGAATTAAAGCATTCTATGACATTAGTTGCGATTGTTGGTGCTTTATATGTTCAAGTAGACACAGAGAGCATGGTTTTAGGTGCATTAACTGGCTTAGTTTTAATGTTTGTTTTAGTAGCAGTTCCATTTAGAAGCAGTGAAGAAGTTATGTCTAAAGGTATTAGCATGATGGGCATGATTGCATTTATTATGCTAGCTGCAGCTGGTTTTGCTGGTGTACTCAAAGAAACGGGATCAGTTGAAGCATTAGTCGATGCGTCTTCAGGCATGTTAGAAGGACAGAAGGCAATAGTTGCACTAGTTTTATTATTAGTCGGTTTAATCGTCACGCTGGGGATTGGGACATCATTCGGTACGATTCCAATCTTAGCGGCGTTATATATACCAATCGCAACAGCTGCTGGCTTTTCACCTGTTGCAATTGCAGTACTAATTGGTACAGCTGGTGCATTAGGTGACGCCGGAAGTCCTGCATCCGATAGTACGCTTGGACCAACAGCTGGCCTGAACGTGGATGGTAAGCATAATCACATATGGGATACGGTTGTTCCAACATTTATTCACTTTAACATTCCATTGTTCATTTTCGGATGGGCTGCAGCATTAATGCTGTAATAAAAAAAAGCGCGACTTTTTGACCGTCGCGCTTTTTGTATATGTTAAATCAATGAAAGAATAAACATAATAACAACGATAAGACCAATAATCATCAATAGTGTTCGAATCAATTGCTTCACCTTCCTTAGTTTCCGATTAACTCGTTATTTGAAATTTTTAGCTTTCAGTGTTTTCATTTTTATTTAATGAGCGCATAAAATACGTTGTAGGTAATAAAATCCCCATCATTGCCTCCAGTAAGGCAAAAAGTCTCGCAATACCAACGGGTACATAATCACCAAAACCAACTGACACTATAGTTTCTCCACTAAAGTAAAGAGCTTTCCATATGTCTACGTTGACTGGATTACTGGAGCTATCAAGTAAAACATCCTGACTCATTGATAAGGCGTAATAAAGTACTCCGAATCCAACCGTTAGACCAGAAAGAACTAAAAATAACTTGAAGAAAAGAATAGAACTAAAATAACTGTACCTATAGGATCTGTTATAAAAGAAATAAAATAAATTAACTAGTATAATTAAAGCAGCGATTCCGACTAGAACTGTTGCCACGATGTCTCACTCCTTGGTTCCTTGGTTAATCAATACCCTCATCACATGACATTAAACATTCAAAGTATTAATTTTATATTTCAACACAAAATAAAGAAAAAGTGATGGAGGACCTATATATGAAGAAGTTTGTTAGCTTAATTATTTTAGCTGTCGTGTGTTTTCTTGTAAATACGGTTTCAGCTATGCCAACAGAAGAAGCTTATGGCTACGGTTATAAGAAACAATATAATGAGCAGCCACCTGATTTAGGGTTTTATGCTCCATTAATTGAAAAATATAATGGCATTTATATGGGAGATCCTAATAAGAAAAAGGTTTATTTAACCTTTGATAACGGGTATGAACAAGGGTATACAGGAACCATCTTAGATATATTAAAAGAAAAGCAAGTTCCAGCAACCTTTTTCTTAACAGGACATTATGTTGATGATGCTCCAAAATTAGTGAAGCGAATGGTAGAAGAGGGACATATTATCGGTAACCACTCTAATGACCATTTAGATTTCACCAAGGCTTCAGAAGAAAAAATCAAACAAGACTTAAAAACATTAGACGAAAAAATTATGAAGCACACCAAACAAAATTCAGTGACTTTTTTTAGGCCTGCGAAAGGTATTTTTAATGAAAAATCACTGAAAATAACCGATGAATTAGGCTATGTTAATGTCTTTTGGACAGTGGCTTTTGTAGATTGGTTCAGCGATCGTAAAAACGGTTGGAAACATGCATTTAACGAAGTCATGGAGCAAGTTCATCCAGGAGCTATCATTTTGTTACACACGGTTTCACAGGATAATGCCGATGCTCTAACCCACCTAATTGATGAGTTAAGAAAACGGGGATATGAATTTGGTTCATTAGATGAATTACTTTGGGATGATTTGGTTCCTACTGAATAGAATATGATTAACGGTCTATTGAATAGGCCGTTTTCTTTTTCGGTTAAAAATTTTTTGCTATTATATTTAAAATAGATGTAAACTGAATATAGTTGTAATTGTAAGGGAGAGTTAACTATGTGGAAGGAATACTATCATGCACCCGGCATGTATGATTTTGATTATGCATTAAAACGCTTAGGTATGGATCCGCTCATTCGTTTAGATATGAAAGAACGTTGGGTTGATGTTCCAGTTCAACTAGAAAACGATCGAACGGTAGTCCGTGTTAAAGCAGAAGGAACGACAGAGAAGCCGGTCTTCTCGGTGATGTCTGATCACGATGAAGAACAGGACGTCATTTTTGAACATATTAGAAATATCTTTCAATGGGATAAAGATTTAAATGAGATTCATCAATTCTTTCAGCAAACAGAATTGTCGATGCTATTTCATCAATACCAAGGAACACCAGTTGTAAGAGACTTTCACCTCTATCAGTCATTAATGAAAGTAATCATTCACCAACAACTGAACATGAAGTTTGCATATACAATATCAACACGTTTTGTTCAAACATTTGGCGAAGAAGAAGATGGTTCTTGGTTCTATCCAACACCAGATAAAGTCGCTCAACTTGAATATGATGACTTAAGGAATTTACAGTTCAGCCAACGAAAAGCGGAGTACGTAATTGATACGTCGAGGAAAATTGTTGATGGCGAACTTAACCTTCAAAAGTTATCCAAACTTCCAAATGAAGAAGTCTTTAAAACTTTAGGAAAAGCTCGAGGTATTGGTCCATGGACAGTAGAAAATTGGTTGTTATTTGCCTGTGGCCGTGATGATTTATTCCCAGCTGCTGATATTGGCATTCAAAATGCCCTTAAAAAATGGTGGCAATTGGATGCAAAGCCTACTAAGGTTGAGGTTGAAAAGAAAGCTAAGGAATGGGAACCGTACAGAAGCTTTGCAGCATTGACGCTGTGGAGAAGTATAGAGGATTAATAAAAGGCGCTTCCGGTTAGACTGGAGCGCCTTTGTTATGTTTAATAATCTGCATTATCTAAGTCAACTGACGGATCGCCGCCACTACCGCTTGGGTAATCGATGCCTTCACATTCTGGAAAATCTGGGCCAGAATCGGTGTAGTTAATTGATTGCCAATCAGGATTAATAATGGGTTCGGATTGACCTTTTTCATATATCGTCAAGTCACCAGCAACATTGATTGTACCACCAAAAGTACTAATGTTTGTTTGATTAGTATAAACGGTTAAATTGCCTCCAACGTCCAAACTAGTATTTTTAATATTTAAACCGTCTTTAAAAATGGTATCATTACCAATTTTAGCTGGGTTGTTTTCGAAATTGACAGGGCCGTCTGATATAACGTAACCCCTTACTCCAAATTGGCCTCTGTAATTAATACCTTCTTTGAAACGTGCATTACCACAAACTAAAAATTCACTGTTGGGATTATTTTCACTCGTTAGCGTTTTATTTATGAACGCATTTTCATGTATTTTGACTCTAGTTTTATTGTTAATTTCAACGCCCATAAAGACCGCAGTTCCATTAACGGTCAGGTTGTTATGGCTTTTACTTACTTTTACGTTACCTTCAGAATAATAGTCGCCAACCGTCGCCTCACAATTAAAAGTCGCATCACCTTTCACATAATACGAACCGTCTTCATCATCAGGACAATCATTTTTCTTCCAAGTAACATCTTCCTCATAAACATAATCAGGTTCAGCTGGAGGATCTGGGAATGTTTCGCTATTATCTTCCCAATCATCTACACTTTCTTCACCACTAATTAACTGAAGAGTTACTTGTATGGGGTTCGATATATTCTCATCATGGCCCGTTACTTCAGTATTTAATAAAGCTCCACGATCGTTTTCCTCAAAAGTAAAATCTGCCGTAATTTCAAAAGAACGCTCAGGAAATTCCCTATCAACAGTGACACCACTTATTTCTGATTCAACAAAGGATTGCATGGATGAAAAGTAATCATCAGTTGCTTCAAACTCGTTATTTCTCATATATTCTATAACTCGATCTTTAATGAATGTTGCTCCCATCTCAGCTAAATGGGTGGAGCGGTAGTTTTGTTCAGTGATATCATTTTGCTTTGCATTAGACAAGATACTGTTCATCATAACCGTTGAAAAAAGCATGATTAACGCAATCGTTAACAGGACCACAACTAGGGCTGCACCTTGTTCGTTTTTTAAGTTTTTGAACATGATTAGCTACCTCCAGTACCAGATAGACGTGAAATAGATGTGGAAATTTCAATGGTTTTAAAGCGTGGATTAGAGTCAGTTACTTTAATAAAAAGGTCTTGTTTTTCACGGTGATCGATTTCTTTAGAGTGACCGACTTCGAGTAAATGATCTGTTAAAAGTGAGCCATTTTGCCAAATCTTATGGTTAATATAGAGTTCCACATTGTCAAGAGCACTATCAAATGTATAGGTATTTCCATCCATAGTAACTTGATAACTTGAAGCATCTATTCGTGTAATGGTATATGTTGAGTGGCTTTGATGAATTTCAGTTAAATTTAAAATAAAACGATTAACTTCGGATTGAGCTTGTGATTGAATTTCTGAATGCTGGTAATTATTGATCGCAGAAATCGCGACCGAAAACACTAATGTTCCTATAATAAAAGTTAAGATTAATGTTGTTAGAACCTCTACTAATGTTAAACCGCGCTCATTCTTAATCATGGAGACACCTCAATATAATCATAGGTATCAGTGTATACTTTACCGTTTTGATCTATAACTTGTAATTTTGCTTTTAGCAAATTGGTATCTGACTCATCAGTAATGATTAATTTTAAGTAATACGACGGTTGCGAATAGAATTGACCTTGATTATTTACTGATGCAATATCTAATAAGTCGAAATTTGTATATGTACCCGGAGACACACTACTGCTATCCAGCTCTCGAACATCTTCAAGTGCTGAACGAATTAAATTGGTCGTTAGCATTTCTTCTTCATTTACATTTTGCATAGAGGCAGATTGAGTGAAGACAGAAAAGAACCCAATTAACACGATTGATAGAATGACTAATGCCCCTAGAATTTCTATTAAAGTCATGCCTTTTTCATGTTTAATTAATTGTTCACACATTGTCAACAACCCTCGATTTTTATCTAGTAAAATAGTATAATAGATTAATATAGATTATCTATTACTAATTTATCATATTTTAATGAATAATGAACGCTTTTCATACTTGAAAGGGAGATTGACTTGGCGAAAAAAGTAAAATTAAGACTTGGGGAACTGCTCGTCCAGCAAGGCTTAATCACAAAAGAACAATTAAATAATGCATTAGATTCTAAAAGTCCAGGTCAAAAATTAGGTGATAGATTAATTGAAACCGGTGATATTACCGAAATGCAGTTAATGGAAGTCTTACAGCAACAGCTCGGAATACCACACGTTCGCTTACATAAATACGAAGTTGATCAGTCATTACTGAATTTAATATCTAAAGATTATGCAAGAGAAAATCTTGTTTTACCTTTAAAACGAGACAAAAATAAACTCGTGGTAGCAGTAGCTGACCCATTGGATTATTTCGTCTTTAACGATTTACGGTTATCAACAGGGTTTGTGATTGAACCTGTGATGGCAACCAAGGATGAAATCAGGCAGAACGTACTTAAGTTTTACGAGACTGAGAACTTAGCTGAACAATTTGAAGCAGATTATGAAGTCGAAACTAGAGATGACTTATCCATTGAAGAAGAGGCATCTCCAGTTGTTAAACTACTCAATCAAATCATCCAACAAGCTGTCGTAGAAAAAGCCAGTGACATTCACTTTGACCCTCATGAGCACCGAATAATGATTCGCCTTAGAATTGATGGATCTTTACAAACCGAACAAACCCTTTCCCGAAGCATTCAATCATCTCTAATTACACGTATTAAAATCATGGCAGGACTAGACATAACTGAATCCAAAATACCACAGGATGGGCGTATTAAACGAAAAGTCGAAGGAAGAGACATCGATTTACGTGTAAGCACGTTACCAACCATTTTTGGCGAAAAAGTCGTAATTCGTGTATTAGATATTCATTCAGTGTCGAATAGATTAGAAGACTTAGGGTTTCATCAAAAGAATTTAGGAGATTTCATACGTATGATTGAGAAACCTCATGGAATTGTGCTACTAACTGGTCCAACTGGTTCGGGTAAAACTTCCACGATGTATGCGGCTCTAACTCGTTTAAATCGTGAGGAATCCAATGTCATTACCATTGAGGATCCAGTTGAGTATCAATTAAGTGGGGTTAATCAAATACAAGTTAACCCTAAGGTCAATTTGACATTCGCTTCAGGTTTACGCTCCATGTTACGTCAGGACCCTGATATTATTATGGTAGGTGAGATTCGTGATGAAGATACAGCTAATATGGCTGTTCGTGCCTCGATTACTGGGCACTTAGTCTTGAGTACATTACATACCAATGACTCAGTAGGGGCCATTGACCGCTTAATTAACATAGGGGTTGAGCGATTCTTAGTTGGAACATCATTAAACGGAATTGTTGCTCAACGACTCGTGCGTACCATTTGTCGCGATTGTGTAACTGAAGTTGAACCGACACTTAGGGAACAAGAAATATTTGAGAAATACGGTTTTCAAATGACTCGTGTCAAAAAAGGGCGCGGTTGCCCAACTTGTAATGATTCAGGTTATAAAGGACGTACAGCCATTCATGAAGTATTAACAATTGATGATGATATACAAGCAGCGATTTTAAATAATTGTTCATCAATTGAAATAGAAAAATTAGCGAGAGATAAAGGATTCATTTATTTATTTGAAGACGGTTTACGTCGAGTACGAGATGGGATAACAACGACTGAGGAAGTATTCAGAGTTGCTGCTGAATAAGTAAAAAATCCTATAATTTATGATTATATAGTTCTATTTGGGGGTAATGAATAGTGGCTTCCTTTAAATATGTCGCTTCAGATTTTTATGGCCATGAAATAAAAGGTCGTCTTGAAGCTTTTAATGCTGAACAAGCAAAAAAATTGCTAAAAGATGAAGGATATAAAGTCGAAAATATCGAAGAAGTAAAAGATTCTATTTGGACGAAAGACCTATATTTAGGAAAGCCCTTCAAGAATAGAGATATGGTAGTCTTTCTCCAACAATTTTCAGCATTATTAAAGGCAGGATTAACTGTAGTCGATACAATCAATATATTACGTGAACAAACCAAGAATAAGGCTCTTAACAAAGCTTTATACTACATAGAAATTGATTTGAGACAAGGAACATCTCTAGCCAACTCTATGAGAAAACATCCAAAGATTTTCTCTACTATTCTAGTTAATGTTATTCATAGTGCTGAAATGAGTGGTTCACTAGAAGATACATTAGAAGAGCTGAGTGCTTATTATAACAAGCAACATAAAACGATGACGAAGGTTAAATCAAGCCTAGCTTATCCGGTTGTCGTTATGTTCGTTGCGTTCTTCGTCGTATTGTTTTTATTGATGTATGTCGTCCCACAATTTGTAACGATGTTTGACCAATTTGGTGCAGACTTGCCTGGGATTACTAAATTCGTTTTGGCAGTCAGTAATTGGTTAGTTGCGAATTGGTTACTATTTTTACTAATCGTACTAGGTCTTGCTGTTGGCTTTATTGCTGCCTTACAAAATGAAAAGTCAAGATATCATTTAGACCAATTGGCCTTAAAGGTTCCTGTTTTCGGACAACTTGTAATGAAGTCAAATATGGCTAACATGAGCCGAACGCTGAGTTCACTGATGAAAAATGCGGTGCCAATCATTCAAGCCATTGATTTAACAAAAGACACACTAAAAAATCTGGTCATTAAACAAACTTTAGAGCAATCAAAGTCTTCTTTAAAGCAAGGAAACTCTTTCGTAAGACCAATGAAAGATCATTGGGCGTTTCCTTTTATGGTCACGCAAATGATTGCGGTGGGTGAGAAAACAGGTTCACTAGAAGAAATGCTTAACCAGGTAGCAACATTTTATGAAGACGATGTTGATACAGCTGCAGAGCAACTAAAATCTTTATTAGAACCATTACTTATTATTTCATTGTCGGTTATCGTTGGAACGATAGTACTTGCAATAGTTGTTCCAATGTTTGATTTATATAGCCAAATCTAAAATCTATTAAAAGGGGAGAGAGGCAAATGTTTAAAGCGTCTAGAAATTTGTTGAAAAAGGAAAAAGGTGTAACGTTAGTCGAGTTACTAGCAGTTATTATCATTTTAGGGATAATTGCGTTGATTGCGGTACCGGCGATTGCGGGGGTAATTGAGGATTCGAGATATAATAGTTTAAAAGCTTCTGCGATTAATGCAATTGAAGCTGCTGAGTTGCACAATTTAACACAAGGAAATCTTCCTGCTACAGAAACTGATTTAAACAATTATTATGATGGTGATGGTGTGAGCTGGACAAATATGGCTTTTGATGAAGACACTAACGGTAACATAATCATTTCTGGTTCAGTTCAGTCAGTTGATGATAGCTCAGTATCTATTACTCTCGAAAGTGCTACTATAACTGAAATAAATAATGCTTCAGTAGATGGAAGTGCTAGTACAATTACAGGTGATGCTCATCCATAAGGTTCATTTTATAATTATATTGATGTATTTGTAGGGATGATTAGTTTGATATACTTATATACTTACGTGTTTACTTTTGGATTAATTCTAGGATCCTTCTACAACGTTGTGAGTCTACGTGTGCCGCTTAAAGAATCAATCGTGAGTCCGCCTTCTCATTGCCCGAACTGTGAGAAGAGGCTTCGGGCTCATGAGTTGATTCCTGTTTTTTCTTATCTCATACAAAAGGGTCAGTGTCGTAAATGTGGGTATAAGATTTCTCCGTTCTATCCATTTTTTGAATTGTTAACGGCCCTTCTTTTTGTGTATGCTTTCTATCATATTGGTTTTCAAAATGAGCTAATCATTGCTTGGGTATTTATTAGTTTATTAGTTATTATTACGATTACAGATCTACATTATCAGTTAATTCCTAATAAAATTCTATTATTCTTTTTAATAATCTTAGTCCCATTGAGAGCTATCATCCCAACTGATCCTTGGTATGATGCTTATCTAGGGGGATTAGTCGGTTTTACGGTGCTACTTCTCATTGCGCTTGTCAGCAAAGGAGGTATGGGTGGTGGCGACATTAAGCTCTTTGGAGTGATTGGACTAGCCTTAGGAGTCAGTGGTACGTTGATGACGCTATTCCTTGCTGCTTTAATAGGTTCAATTGTTGGTGTTATTTTTATGTTTTTTGGAAAAGTGAAAAAAGGGGTGCCTTTTGCGTTTGGTCCATTCATCGCATTAGGGGCATTAATCTCTTACTTTTTCAAAGATGATTTAATTACTTGGTATATACAAACATTTTTCATCTAAGAAGGGGTGGTCAAATGAGTAAAGATATCGTGAATATAGAAATCAGAGATTACGTTATTCGTTATACGGAAACCAACCCTAAGGATTCAACAAAGATTGATCGGTTAGGTGAATACTTCTTACCTGAAGGTGTTATTGAAGGTGGTATGATTGAACAGCCTGATACCTTTCAAAAGTTATTACATACATGTGCAAAGAAATGGAAGTTGAAGCGGAAGAAAGTTCGATTAACTATGCCAGACTCTCTAGTCATTATTCGTAAACAAAAGATTCCAGCTTCTGTAGAAAAAGCAGATATACAACGTTATGTGAACTTCCAATTAGGTGATACCATTCATTTACCTTTTCCAAAGCCTTTGTTTGAAACAGTATTGCTTAATCAAGGCGATGACAAGCATGAAATTAGCATTATCTCGACATGCGAAGAGTTAGTGAACCCGTTTATCAAACATTTTGAGAATGAAAAAATGAAAGTCATTGCGGTAGATATTTCTCCATTGAACTATTATCGTATGTTCCATCATCAAGGAACAATAGATGATGAAGATAATACGCTTTTAATTCAATATAATGCGAAGAATGTGGTGTTCAGCGCGTTTGAAAATCATACGCCGATTTTCTTACAGCAATTTCAATTACTGTTGCCTGAAGGTGATCACCACTCGTTTGGGCCGATGATGACAAAAGAGGATTTTAATCGAGACGATGTGTTGTTAGAGTTTGAAGAGATCCGAACGGAAATTGAACGTGTGGAACGGTTCTATCAATATTCGATGAACAATGGAGAGAAATCTTTCACTAAAACAATTGTGGTGGGAGACCATCCATATTTATCCGATATTATAGAAAAACTTTCAGATCGATCTGAAACAGAGATAGTTTCCGTATCTGATGATACAATTGATGGTCCGAAAGGTTTGAAGCTCGAGAGAAAATTTCATAATGTTTATGGCTTAGCTATGAAGGATGGACATTAAATGCTAGTAGACATCAATTTATTACCTAAAAAAGAGAAGAAAAGTGTTACGCCCTTTTTGGTCTATACATTCATGTCACTACTCACCTTACTATTAATTGGGTTTGGCGGTCTAATGTACTGGTCGAGTGCCGAGGAAATAAAACAACTTGAAAGTCAAATTAATCAACAGAACAAAACGAATCTCGTCATGCAATCAGAACTAGAAGGTAGTACCGAAGAAAAACAAGCAAAAAAAATCCAGGAAATTACGCAGCAAATTAGAATGACGATTCATTCGATTTCGAATGTCATGTATGAAGTGACTCGTTTAATTCCAGCAGGTGGAACACTTAATGCTTTTGAAATGAGTGAAATTCAAATTGATTTGAATATCACAACATCTTCTAATGAGGATGCAGTGAAATTTTATCAGGATCTACAAGACGTGAAAATTTTTGATGATGTGACTATACACACAATTAGTTTTGTAGAATCGGAAAATAATTTTGTAACGAATTATACGATTCTCCTCCAATCAGAAGCAAAAGAGGAGGATGAGTCATGAAGTTAAGTAAATTACTCAAAAAGGTCATATTAATTTGGTTGCTTGTTTTATTACTAGCATCTGTTGCAGTTTATTTCCTAGTAATTGCGCCATTGCTTGGAGACATTGCAAATAAAGAGCAGACCTTAGCATTTGAAAAACAAAAAAACATAGCACTAAAACAGCAAATTGAAAACGGGGAAGAGGAATCGATCCCAGTAACCACTATTCGTTCGTCAATTCCAGAGTCTATGGAAGAAGATGAGATTATTCGGATGATCAATCAAGCTTCAAACTCATCTAACGTTGTGATTCAGAATTATGAATACGTGGATCAGTCATTCACGACGGTTAGTGAAGATTCAGGTACAGAACTGGAGCAGTTAACGATGCACATTAATGGTGAGGCAGATACGTTAACCTATTTAAATCAATTTGTGAATGAATTAGAAGCTGCTGAGCGGTTAGTAAATATACAATCATTTAATTATCAAACAAGGTCTGAATCGGTAACATTTCAATTAGAATTTCAAGTTTATGCTAAAGATTTCAGTGAATAAAAAAGCATTCGCCTAAACATAAGGCGAATGCTTTTTGTTATTGTAATGCTCTATTTTTCAATGTAATAATCGCAAATTGTATACAAACAATTGAAAATACCAAAGCCATTAAAGCAGAGTACCAAAGTTCATCAGTAAGCGTCCCTGTTGATAGGTAAGCTCCGATGTAATCAGAGATTAACGCTGGACTCCAAGTAAGAATATGTCCATAGATGCTGGTTGCAACATTAAGGATAATGATTAGAAGTAACGAAATAAACGCAACTAATCCTGGAGTCTGGAACCAAGTGTTAACCATAAGTACAATCGAGACAATTAGTGCGAAATATAAACTGAAAAATAAAATACCAGTTAATAATTTAGTAAAATCTATAGTGCCAAAAAGTAGTGCGACATAATACCAACCAGCGATTATGGCTAAAGCTGTTGAAACCCATACCATAAGGGCGATCGACATAAATTTAGCCGAAACATAGTGCGTGTATTTCACAGGTTTTGATAAAATCAGTTCATAAACACCGCTTTTCATCTCACCTGAAATGGTCCCCATAGCAATAACAACTGTAATGAGTACTCCAAGTAAGCTTAGCTCGCCGAAGCTCATCATCATCGCTTCATTGGCATTTGGCATCGGAATATCGACCACTGCGCCCTCTGGCATACCACCAACAGCATCCATGATTTTAGGCAAGTAATAAGTGGTGATCGGATCCATCACAGCAAATATAATAAAGACAATCGGTACCCAAATCCATTTTAAATTACGCCAGTTTTCCAGTAATTCTTTTTTAAAAATAACAAACCATTGCATCTAACTTTTCACCGCCTTCATAAATAAATCTTCTAACGATGTTTTGGCTACTTCAAATTTCGTTAGTTGCCAATTTTCACGATTGACGACATCTAGTAGTTGTTGACGAGCAACCTGAAGATCATGAACGGTTAATAAGTAATCGTTAGCTACTTGATTAACCTTAAATACTGATTCTATTTCCTTTAAACGGTCTTCAATGAATTTAGGATCTTCAGAGAATGATAGTTTAATGGTTACTGTATTCTGAACCGATTCAAGTTCATGCATACTTCCTTGTTCAATAACCTTACCTTCATTCAGCAAAAGAATTTCGTCACTGACTTCTTCAGCATCATTCAAAATATGAGTTGAATATAGGATCGTCGCATCCTTTTTCAACTCACGCATGAGGTTAAGGATTTCTCTGCGACCAATAGGATCTAGAGCTGAAGCAGGTTCATCTAAAATGATCAGTTTTGGTGCATGAATAAGAGCCTGGGCAATTCCAAGACGCTGTTTCATACCACCTGAATATTTAGAGATTCGTAGCTTTCGTACCTCTTTTAAGTTAACCAGCTCTAATAACTCGTCGGCTCGCTCCTTGGCCTCTGCTTTCGATAAATGAGCAAGCTGACCGGCATAAACGAGAAATTCTTTTCCTGTCATCCAATTATGAAATACTGGGAACTGAGGTAAGTAACCAACATAATTACGAAAATCTTTAGATAAACTTTCTTCATTAAAATCAATACTTCCATTAGTAGGCTTAATAAATCCTGCTAACATTCTTAGCGTAGTAGTTTTACCTGAGCCGTTTGGGCCAAGTAAGGCTACACATTTTCCGTGTTCAAGAGAAAAGGATACATCATTAATCACGCTGACATTATTAAATGTTTTGGTTAGGTGATTTGCTTCTAGTAACGCCACATTTATGGCCTCCTTCCAATAATGAAGTAGATTATTGGACCAATAATGTTGAGGAAGATTATAATAAGCGCCCACATCCATTTAGGTCCATTGGTTTCTTCGATGCGAATTAAGTCTACTATTGCAATGACCAGTAATAATAGTTGCAAGATTAATACAGGTAACAATAATAGAATCAAATCCTGACTTATCATCATTATGACCACCTTTGATTGTTTTATACTATTAAAATACTAAATTTCAAACAGGAGAGTTTTAATTAGTGCAAAAATATGGTAGTTTATTAGTAATAGTATAATATACCTATCAACAAAAAGATATATTATTTTTAGGGGAGGGGGAGGGCAATTATGAAGCATTCATTATTGATTAAACATGATGGAATTGATCATGACATAGTCATTCGTATTTTAAAAATGGTGTTACCTAATCAGAGCACTTTCATTAAAAACAGTCAAGAAGTCGTACATGATTTGAATATTTATCAGTTTGGGGAGGATCGCACTGTCATTTCATATAATGACGAATTGAAGGACGCACTGGAAGGTATACAAAACGATTTAATAGAATCAGGAATCGAATCGGAATACATAAAAATAGAACAAGAGGCTAATCATCAACAAATTCTAAAATTCTAAATCAATTGTTAAAAGATAAAATTAAAGTCCAGGTCGCTGAAGAACTTCAACTACTGGACTTAAATGATTATTAATAGATTAAGCTTCCATTTCATCGTATTCGACCTGATCTTGTTCATGCATATGAAAGATAAATGCGTCTTTGTAAATTGCAAATAACTCGTAAAGTTTTGGACCTTCATTAATTTGTTCAAGAATTTTAGGGAAGTGTTCATTCGCATGAACGGCATACTCAATTTTTTGCATAGCTCTTAATGATCGAGCGTTGTTCTGATTCACTTTTAGAAAAACAACCTCAATGTCTTTTTCTAAAAATAGCTCTCTTAAAAATAAGTCTTTTGCATATTGGTTATAACCTTTTCCGAAATATGGTTTTCCAAGCCAAGTTGCTAAAAAACCTTTTCCATCTTGAATATCGTATAATGTAATGGCTCCGATTGGCATCTCCCACTCATCTAAAATCGTACGTGAGATCAACTCCTGACTTTCTTCCTGTAAAATCATTTTGTTTAAGAAAAAGTAGTACTCCTCAATTGTTTCTGACTTTTCACGAACATAAGGCTTAACAGCATCATCATTCAGCAAAGGAAACAAAACATGGGCATCGTGTAAATCGCGTTTTTTAAGCATGAAAAAACACCCTCCTTGGCTGAGGGTGTTATCGTAATCGGCGCACAAGTAGCTCACGACCACCCTCGAATTTTTATCAATTGCTCACAAAAATTCGGGGTGGGAATCGAACCCACTAGAACCGCTTGTGACAAGCGGTGGCGCACCATTTGCCTTCCCTTATTTTCTGAAAAAAACTTGGCTTTTCGCCAAATAGCGAAAGCCTTAGTTTTTTACATACTTTAAACCTTTAAAAAGGATTAACTGTAAAGTGTAAGAAAATCATACAACATTTTTAAGCGTTTGGGAATAGGTATTTGATTCTTTTTTATAAAATTTATGAATAAATATTTTCCAGTGATTCTTGTAGATTTGGATACTTGAAATTATACCCTGATTCTTTAAGTTTTTTCGGATACACGTATTGTCCCTTTAGGATTAATATACTCATATCTCCAAGAATGGTGCTTAGGGCAAATGATGGTGCAGTTAACCAATGAGGTTTTCTTAAAACTTGACTTAAAGTACGACCAAACTCCTTGTTTCTCTTAGGATTAGGAGCTGTGATATTAACAGGACCATCAAGTTCTTCATGATGTATGATAAAATCAATCGATTCCACTACATCATCAATATGCACCCATGACATCCATTGTTCACCGTTGCCTAATGGACCACCAGCCATTAATTTGTATGGGAGTGCAATCATTGGTAATGCACCCTCATCTTTATCAAGAATGACACCAAAGCGAGTCATCACTGTTCTGATACCTAATTCTTCAGCAGCTTGAGCTTCTTGTTCCCATACTGAGCAAACTTCTGCTAAAAAATCATTGCCTGGCATAATGGTTTCTTCAGTGAAAATTTGTTCGTCTGATGTACCGAAATATCCAATGGCAGAAGCGTTGATATAAGCTTTAGGTGTCTCAGACAGCGCACCCATAATACGAATGAATTCACGTGTGGTAATCATACGACTTTCTAAGATTTGCTGCTTTTTGTTTTCAGTCCAACGTCCACTGTTTAATGATGTACCGGCCAGATTAATGGCGACATCAATATTTTCGAGTTCGGTCTCTGGATGACTGTGTGGATTGAGCCATTCAATATATGAAACTTGTGATTCATATTCATGTTTTTGTGGATTGCGAGTTAAGATGAACACTTCATGACCTTGATTTTTAAAATGCTGAGTCAAGCGAGTTCCAACCAGTTCCACCCGCGATTAGAATTCTCAAGTAGCAGTCCCCCTTATATATATACTATAATAATAATTAAGTTTAATCACTTATTGGGAGTTTTTGTAATGATTATTAGTAAAATCACAACTCAAAAGAAGAATAAGCATCGTTTTAATATTTTTCAAAAGACTAATGGTGCAGACGAGTATGCCTTTAGTCTTCATGAGGATTTATTCATTCGACATTATATTAGAAAAGGTATGGAATTAAGTGAAGCGGAAGTAAAAAATCTCATCGAACAAGATGCAATCTATCAATACTATACCCTTTCAATTAATTATTTAAGCTATCGAATGCGTGCAAAATCTGAAATCACCGATTATTTAAAAGAGAAAGAAGCTAGTGAAGAAGCCATTCAAGTCGTATTGAAAAAACTTGAAGATGAGAGATTGGTGGACGACCTTGCTTTTAGTAAAGCCTACGTTAGGACGAAAATGAACACATCGAGTAAAGGTCCAAATAAAATTAAACAAGAATTAATGCAGAAAAAGATTCCGCTTAATTATATTGATGAAGCGATGGCGGAATACGGAACCGAACAAGAAGTTGAAAAAGTCGTTAAGATGATGGAAAAAAAATTATCTGGTACAAGAAAGAAATCGTTTAAACAACAGCTGATGCAACTGAAGCAGTCTTTAATGCAAAAAGGATTTACAGCAGAAGCACTCGAAATCGCTTCTCAGGAAGTCGATTTGTCTGTAGATGATGACGAAGAGATGGAGGCCTTACGATATCAGGGTGAAAAAATCTGGGCCAAGCAAGCTCGGAAACACGAAGGCTTTCAGTTGAAACAAAAAGTACTAGGATCGTTATATCAAAAAGGCTTTGATATGGATATGATTAACCGTTTTTTGGATGAGAAAGAGGAAGAGATGTAGGGGTTATGCGCGCTTGAGGGAAAAATTGTTGCACTCGCGAGAAGAATTGTTGCACTCGCGAGAATAATTGAGCGCTCACGGGAGTAATTGAGCGCTCACGGGAATAATTGAGCGCTCACGGGAGTAATTGAGCGCTCACGGGAGTAATTGAGCGCTCACGGGAATAATTGAGCGTTCACGGGAGTAATTGAGCGTTCACGGGAGTAATTGAGCGTTCACGGGAGTAATTGAGCGCTCACGGGAGTAATTGAGCGTTCACGGGAATAATTGAGCGCTCACGGGAGTAATTGAGCGTTCACGGGAGTAATTGAGCGTTCACGGGAGTAATTGAGCGTTCACAGGAGTAATTGAGCGTTCACAGGAATAAATGAGCGCTCGCAGGAATAAATGAGCGTTCACAAAAAAAGCTCCCCAACCACTGAGGAGCTCACCTTATTTTTCTAAAACAATCTCATTTCTTCCGTCATCCTGGGCTACGATTTGTTCTGCGATCGTATCTGGTGATGGTAATACTGATGGATCTGATACATAATCACTTTCATCCCAGAAAGGCGTGTTCATACCGCCCATATAAACGCCAGTCACTGCGATGCCTTTGTCTTCATATTCCTTCTGAAGACTTTCTGTAAAGCCGCGTTGAGCGAATTTACTTGCGCAATATCCAGCTTCATGAACTTTTCCGCGTAATCCGGCAGTTGAAATAATATTTAAGATTCGACCTTTAGATTCTAAAATATGTGGCATGAAATGTTTCGTTGTATAAATCAACCCTGCGCCATTCACTATAAACATCGTATCGATTTGATCCTTTTGTAAATCTTCGAATGCTCCAAAAAATCCAATACCAGCATTATTAATTAGCACGTCGACTTGCTTGATCGACTTAGCTAATTCTTCTAGCTCGTCCCATTTTGTAATATCACAAACGTGAATTTCGGCTGATCCGCCGTCATTTTCAATAAAACTCTTCGTTTCTTGTAATTTTTCCTCTCGACGACCAACAAGTAAAACAGTATAGCCTTCAATTGCATATTGCTTGGCTAATGACTGGCCTAAACCTGTTCCTGCTCCTGTAATTAATGCGTATTTCATGGTTAAACCTCCATTATGTGTTTTCATTGTTGAAGCTCGTGCGTTTTCTATTGTAAATGACTTTGGTATACTAAAAAAAGTCATAAGTTTGAAAGGGGACGAATTATGCAACGCCGATATAGCGATTATACCGTCGAAGAATTACGTCAAGAAATTGCTGAGTTAACCGAAAAAGCCCGCAAAGCTGAACAGATGGGCATGGTTAATGAATATGCTGTACATCAAAGAAAAATTGTGATGGCTAAATCATATACGATCGATCCAAGTCAATTTAAAGGTGGACAAGTTTTTGAAATAGATGGTGCACCAGGAGAATACCTTCATATTAATTACTTAAATGGTGTATTCGCCTGGGGAGCGCGTAAAGGTAAACAAGGGCAAATTCTAAGCGAAGAAGAAGCCTTACCAATCGCACTTTTAACTCGTAAAGTCAGGTAAGAGAGCTATCTTAAGTAAGTGGCTCTAATTTTTTTTGTAATTTACCTTCTGAATACACCCAACCTGTGTATGATGAGATGATATTATAAAATCGATCCAATGTAACAACAGCAACAAAAGGGTAACGATCCCTTGCACGGTATCTTAAATCAATGAAACGAACTTCGACATAGTCTTCATGACGTTCGATTTCATAACGATATACGGGTGAAAAGTTAATAAAAGATTTAACATTTTTGTCCTGTAAAGCTGCATTCATTTCTGCTGTTTCAGGTAATGGTTTACGGTCAAATTTATCTTGAATTCTAATGTGACCATTTTCAGACCGTGCAACGTAAAAATGTTCATCTGTTGTCACAGCAATGCGCCAAATGTTGTGCCGGATTGTCGGTTGAGTAACTACTTTCTCAACACCGTCTAAGTGGTCTTTCATTTGATGCACGATTTCTCGTTTATCAAGATACCGTTTGATATAGTAAAGAAATGCGACAAAAAATATAATACCGAATGTATATCTTGGATCAGCCCCTAACACCCAAGCCATAATCCCAGCAATATAAATGGCAAATAAAAATGGATCAAACGTGTTGATAAATCCAATGGCAATCCATTTATCAACGAATGGCTTTAAAGCTTGGGTACCATAAGCATTGAAAATGTCTACAAATACGTGGAGAAAAACAGAAAATAAAACCCACAGCCACAAATGTAAATAAGACACATCTAAGTAAAATAAATAAATTGAACCAGAAACTAAAAAACTCCACAACAATACAGCAATAGGAGAATGCGACGCGCCACGGTGGTGACGAATATAAGTCGCATTTCCTTTGAATTTAAATAACGTATCAAAATCAGGAGCATGTGAGCCGACGATTGCGCCAATAAAAACTGCTTGAAATAATGCAGGGTCTTGTTGGACAGCAGGGTCGATGGTTGCTAGACCACCAATAGCAACTCCCATGGTTATATGGGTTGCAGTATCCAAATTATGCTCCTCCTTTTAGACAGAATTATTTAGTAAGTTAGGTGATTATTTTGAAAAGTTCCTCTACATTTTCTATACCCGTTTTATTTGATGTTCACGCTTTTAGAGATGATTTGCTCTTTTGGTATGAAGAAAATAAACGTGATTTACCTTGGCGTCAAAACCAAGATCCTTACCGTGTATGGGTATCAGAAATAATGCTTCAACAGACACAAGTCGATACAGTTATTCCTTATTTTAATCAATTTATGAATCGTTATCCGACACTTGAAGATTTAGCTGATGCAGATGAACAAGAAGTGTTAAAATCCTGGGAAGGTTTAGGGTATTATTCGCGCGCACGCAACTTACATACAGCCGTTAAAGAAGTTGTAGAGAATTATGAAAGCACTGTTCCTCATGATAAAAAAGAATTAAAAAAATTAAAAGGCATTGGGCCCTATACATTAGGAGCTATATTAAGTATTGCATTTAACCAGCCGGAACCTGCAGTCGACGGAAATGTCATGCGTGTTATCTCCAGGATACTTCATATTGAAGATGATATCGCAAAAAATAAAACAAAAAAACTATTTGAAGAAGTGGTACAAGAACTCATTTCAGAAGAAGACCCTTCATCCTTTAACCAAGGGTTGATGGAACTAGGTGCAATGATTTGCCATCCTAAAAGTCCAAAATGTGAAATCTGTCCAGTACAATCACACTGTATGGCATATGAAAAAGGTGACCAAACAGACCTTCCTGTAAAAACTAAAAATAAAAAGCAAAAAGTACAGCAATATTACGGATTAGTTTTACGAAATAAAAATCATGAATACCTAATACAAAAAAGGCCGAGTGATGGTCTGTTAGCAAATATGTGGGAGTTCCCTTTAATTCAACGAGATCAGTTAAAGGATGAAGAACTCATTTCTTTCTTTGAAACGGAATATGGCATTAATATTAAGTTAGAGGAAAAAGGCGAAAGTGTGCGCCACGTTTTCTCACATGTTATATGGGAAGTTGATGTTATTTTTGCCACAATTACTAAAGGAAATACTCAACATATTGATGGTCAATTCTTAAACAAAGAACAAATTGAACAATATCCGCTACCAAATGTTCAACAAAAGATTAAAAAGCAAATATAAAATTGAATAATTTTGGGTTATTTTTTTAGGATAATATCATCTTAATTGGTTATTCTAATCAATGCGGAGGTGATATTGATGGCTAAAAAGCAAAACCAACAACAGCCCAATGCTGCAGGTACTAACGTTGAAAAAGTGAAAAAGCAAAACCAAGCAGCACAACAAGGTCAACAGCAGTATGGTCAAGAGTTTGCTTCTGAGACAGATGCTCAAGAAGTACAACGCCGTAATCAACAATCTCAACAAAAGAAAAATCAAAAAAACCAACAAAATCAATAACATCTAATTTTAATGAATGAAACTAAGAAGCACTCCTCTTGTAGGGGTGCTTCTTTTTGAGGTTAAACCTCTCTAGAGCTAAAAGCTTTTTAATCGTTCAATGAGTATTGTTATGTTACAATTTAATAAAACTTAAGCAAATCAACATGAAGAGGAGAAGGTAGGGTAGTCAGTCATGATTGTTCCAAAAGCCGGAGAAAAAATCGAAGTCCATAGCTATAAACATGATGGGAATATACATCGAGTTTGGGAAGAAATAATGGTACTAAAAAGCCAATCCAACTTATTAATTGGTGCTAATGACCGTGTTCTTGTAAAAGAAAGTGATGGACGTACATGGCGGACTAGAGAACCGGCCATTACTTATTTTACAAGTAATAATTGGTTCAACATTATCTGCATGATTAGAAATGATGGCATTCATTATTATTGTAATATCAGTTCTCCATTTGTGCTTGATGACGAAGCACTAAAATATATTGATTACGATTTGGATATTAAAGTTTATCCAGATATGACGTATGCTATTTTAGATGAAGACGAATTCGAGGAACATAGTAAACAAATGAACTATCCGGACGTTTTAGAGAAGATTTTGTATAAACAATTACGTACCTTAGAACGTTGGATTCAACAACGTAAAGGACCATTCTCAGCGGATTTTGTTGATAAATGGTATGAGCATTATTTAACGTTTCCGAGTTAATACCTGTTGGCATCAACAGGTTTTTACTTTTGTTTTATGGTAGAAAGTTAGGTGAATTATTTGTACAGCATAAAAAGATATTTACAGTTTGTTAAACCTTATAAATGGAAAATTGTTTTAACAATCATTATTGGACTACTAAAGTTTGGTATCCCATTAATGCTTCCTTTAATTTATAAGTACGTCATTGATGATATCATCGACCCTGAACTAAATCTCACTTATGATGAACGAGTGTCTAAATTGTTATGGGTGATGGGAATTTCCTTCTTTGTATTCTTAGTTTTACGTCCACCCATTGAATATTTCCGTCAATATTTAGCTCAAGAGGTCAGTAGTAAGATTTTATATGATATTCGAGATCGGTTATTTGATCACATACAAAAACTGAGCTTAAAGTTCTATTCAAAGACGAAATCTGGCGAAATTATTTCCCGGGTGATACATGATGTCGAACAAACGAAGACTTTTGTCTTAACTGGTCTAATGAATATTTGGTTAGACATGGCAACAATTTTGATAGCCGTTGGGATTATGTTATATATGGATCCAATTTTAACTGTAATTGCTGTATCCTTATTCCCGATTTACGGTTTTTCGGTTAAATATTTTTATTCCAGATTACGACAGCTTACTCGTAATCGTTCTCAAGCCCTTGCTGAAGTGCAAGGTCATTTACATGAACGGGTTCAAGGTGTCCCGGTTACTAGAGGTTTTGCATTAGAGGACCACGAACAAAATCAATTTGATAAACGCAATTATAATTACTTAGATCGTGCGTTACGTTTTACGTCTTGGAATGCTAAATCTTATGCAGTAACCCATACAATTACGGACCTTGCTCCATTACTAGTGGTGGCAACAGGCGCTTATTTTGTTATAGGCGGAAACGCATCATTAGGTACTCTTGTTGCCTTTATTGGTTTCATGGACCGTGTGTATCAGCCTTTACGTCGCTTGATCAACTCCATGACACAGTTAACTCAATCACATGCCTCGATGGACCGTGTGTTTGAGTTCATGGATGAAAAATATGATATTACTGACAAACCTGGAGCTAAGGAGCTAAGCTCAGTGCATGGTGACGTAGCATTTGAAAATGTATCCTTTCAATATGATGATGAAGATGAAATGGTCTTGAAAGATATCAACCTTAATATAAAAAAAGGGGAGACCATTGCATTGGTTGGTATGAGTGGAGGCGGTAAATCTACACTCGTTAGTCTGATTCCAAGGTTCTATGATGTGAGTAAAGGGAAACTGAAAATTGATGGCACAGACATTAGAGATGTTCAAGCCAGGACTCTAAGAGATCAAGTCGGTATGGTGTTGCAAGATAACATTCTATTCAGTGACTCAGTTGCATCAAATATTCGAATCGGTAACCCTGATGCAACAGACGAAGAAGTTGTCGCAGCTGCCAAAGCGGCAAATGCTCATGATTTTATCATGGAACTTCCGAAAGGTTACGAAACAGAGGTAGGGGAACGAGGTGTCAAACTATCTGGCGGTCAAAAGCAGCGTGTGGCGATTGCTCGGGTTTTCTTGAAAAATCCACCATTACTAATCTTTGATGAAGCAACATCAGCTTTAGACCTTGAGAGTGAACACCTGATTCAAGAAGCACTAGAAAAATTAGCAAACAACAGAACAACATTTATTGTTGCACATAGATTGTCAACAATCACTCACGCCGATCGGATTGTTTTAATGAACGACGGTGAAATCAAAGAGATGGGTTCACATAATGAATTAATGAAGAAAAAAGGATTATATTATAATTTATTCCAAGTACAAGAGCTGGACTCACAGCCTGATGACAATATGAAAGTATAATAAAAGATCGCTAACGGCAATAAAGCTTTAGCGATCTTTTATATTATTTATTATGCTGGTAACTAATTAGTAATTTTCTTAAATGATTAAGTTCATTATTATATTCCAATAAGTTCGAGGCTAACGGCAGAAACTTCATACGATCATTCTCTTCATCTTCATAGCGTTCCATCAAGGAATCTACTAATGAAGAAATGTCTGGTTGAGATAACCTCTCTAAAGGATCGACTTCTTTTTTACGAATGCGTCCTAAGTACATAAGCGTCAATTTTTCGTGTGAATGTAACGATTTATCTATTTCATCAATAATTTTATCATTAATCTCACTTTTAAAGTGTTCAATTTCATAATCCATACGATGTAAGTTTTGTAAGACGTTAAATGCTTTTTTTGTTGTCTGTATTAACTGTCTGAATAAAACTAGTTTCCTGGCACGTTGATAGCCTTTCCGTCTTGAGTAAATACGCTCTTCTGAAAATAATAAGTAGGTTTGTTCAATCCTTGTTAAATCTTCTTGCATTCGCTTAATTTCTTTTTTTAATGCAGGCTGATCCGATAAATGTCTGGTTGTGACACGAATCCACTGAATAATTTCGTTATTTGTCTGATTGATTTGTTCGAACAATCTTGTCTCATATTTAGGAGGTAAGAAAGCTAAGTTAACAACGAATGCAGAAACGATACCTATAAATATTGCAGTGAAACGAATACCTGCATGTTCGATGAAAGGGTCTGAACTAAATTCCATAATAGCTATAACTGCAATAATCGCAATAAAAGTTGTATCTTCTTTCATTTTAAATAACATACAAATACCAATCACAGTGACGATACCAAAACCGATGACAAACGGTTCGTTTCCAACGGTCATAACTAAGATGACACCGAGTCCAGCACCTATGATATTTGCTTGCGCTTGCTCGATAATCGTTTGAACAGATCTATAGATGGATGGCTGAATTGAGGATGCGGCTGCGATGGCAGCTGCGAATAGTCCTGCCGTGAAGTCTATTGCACCAACTACATATAGTGCAATAGCTGTGGCAAGGCCGGTTTTAAAAGCTCTAGCTCCAAGTTTCATATAAAACCTTCTTTCAACAAAAAATCTTAATCCATTAATATATTAATTCCTTATTAGTAGAAAAGACAAACATATTGTGAATGATTTGTGAAATAAAAAAATAAGCCCTTGCACCTGATGCAAGAGCTTTACCTGGAATAAACCAGAAAGGAAGGGAGTTTCATAACATGAATTCCTTGATAAGGGGTAATCCATTAAAATCTGAATTAATTATATTTTACATAAATATTTTGAAAATTACAACTACTTATTTAAGATTTTTATAGAATTTTTTGATATTTTAAGTGAAAAATCTCAAATCCCCATAAATTTAATGAAATTCCCCATAAATAGAGGGGAATTCCCCATAAAATAAAGAAATTCCCCATAAATCTAAAACTTTCCCCATATAATTAAGATTTTCCCCATAAATCTATTTACTCATTTCCGTAAAAGCCATATCTACAGCATCTAGTGTCTGGTTTATATCATCTTCAGTATGAGCAGTTGTCAGAAACCATGCTTCATATTTAGAAGGTGCTAAATTAATTCCTTGATCAAGCATTAATTTAAAGAACTTTGAAAACTGTTCACCATTCGTATTTTCAGCTTGTTCATAGTTAGTAATTTCCTGATCAGTAAAGTACACCGTTAGGGCACCTTTTAATCGGTTAATAGAAATATTTATATTGTGTTTTTCGGCACGCTCAAGAATACCATTTTCAAGGATACCGCCTAAGCGATCCATCTCGACATAAACGCCTTCTTCTTGTAAAACTTCTAAACATGCAATCCCTGCTGCCATGGATGCTGGGTTACCTGCCATTGTTCCGGCTTGATAAGCTGGACCTAGTGGGGCAACTTGTTCCATGACATCCACACGACCACCATAAGCTCCGATTGGCAGGCCTCCTCCAATGATTTTACCCATTGCAGTCATATCTGCTGTCACATTCGTGATTTCCTGAGCACTGCCATAATGAAAACGAAAAGCCGTGATCACTTCATCAAAAATTAGTAAACTACCATTATCATGTGTCAGCTGTTTGACTTCTTCTAAAAAGCCTGGCTTTGGTTCAACAATGCCAAAGTTCCCGACGATCGGTTCAACCATCACTGCAGCTACTTCATCACCGAACTTGTCTAGAGCTTCTTTAAGTGGTTCTGTTTCATTAAATGGAACAGTGATCACTTCTTGAGCAATACTTGGTGGGACACCAGCTGAATCAGGTGTGCCTAAGGTAGAAGGACCTGAACCAGCCGCAACTAAGACTAAATCTGAATGACCATGGTAACAACCTGCGAATTTAATGATTTTCGTACGGTTCGTATACGCACGAGCTACACGAATGGTAGTCATCACTGCTTCTGTACCTGAATTCACGAAACGAACTTTTTCTAATGAAGGAATAGCATCTTTTAGCATCTTTGCAAATTTATTTTCTAATTTAGTAGGTGTTCCATATAACACACCGTTAAAAGCCGCATCCGAAATGGCTTTTGCAATATGTGGATGGGCATGACCTGTGATGATCGGACCATATGCACCTAAATAATCAATATATTTATTACCATCTACGTCTAAAAAGTGTGCACCTTCAGCTTTTTCCATAAACACGGGTGTTCCACCGCCAACACCTTTATAGGCGCGAGAAGGTGAGTTCACTCCGCCGACAATATGTTCTTCTGCTTCTTTGTATAAAGCTTCTGATGTTTGTCTGTTCAATATCATCAATCCTCCAGTCATAATTTCAGCCCTTATTTTATCATAAATTCCATTCACTAATTTACATGAAAAGGACAAGTCTGACATAAAAATTAGAGAACACAAATTCTGAAAATGGTGATTAGATGGGATATATCGGTATTTTATTTGTTATTTTGATTGTGTTAATGAGTATTTATTTCTTCATGAGTCATACAAAAATGAGGAACAGTTTTTCAAAAGAGTTATTCATAACATTTTTAATCATTTACTTCATATTAATGGTTGGTTTTGCACTCATCTATTTTTTAATGTCTGAAATAGGATTCACCGTCCTATCAGATATGTCACTACAGCATGGAAATTCAGTCGACCGTTTCCTAAGATCGTTTTATTTCAGTGGCGTCACGTTAATGACGGTTGGGTACGGTGATATTTATCCAATTGGTGTAGCTAGGTTTGTCTCACTTGCGGAAGCTGCTGTTGGATATTTAATGCCTGCTGCTTTTTTGTATAAGCTGATAAAATAATTTGTCATGAACCCCATTCTTCGATAATCTAAATATAAGATATTTTTTGAGGAGGAATGACGTCATGACAGTTGAAGTAGGAAAACAAGCACCTGAATTCACATTACCAGCAAGTAATGGAGAGGAAGTCAGTCTTTCTGATTTTAAAGGGAAGAACGTCGTATTATACTTTTACCCGAAAGATATGACACCTGGCTGTACAACAGAAGCATGTGATTTTAGAGACAATCACAAAAGCTTTGAAGAATTAGATGCTGTAATTCTTGGTGTAAGTCCGGATCCAGTTAAAAGACACGAGAAGTTCATTGATAAACATGACTTACCATTTTTACTTCTTGCGGATGAGGATAACAAAGTAGCTGAAGATTACGATGTATGGCAACTTAAGAAAAACTTTGGCAAGGAATATTACGGAATTGTACGTTCTACTTTTATTATTGATAAAGAGGGGAACCTGGTAAAAGAATGGCGTAAAGTTCGAGTAAAAGATCATGTTGAAGAAGCTCTAAACTATATTAAAGAAAATCTATAAACAAGAACTGGCCTTGGCGCACTGCCTGGGTCAGTTTTCATAACATGAAGAGGTGACAGATATGTACGTATTAGTGACAGCAAGAATGAAGACAGAACTAAGAGAACAGCTACAAGGTCAATATCCTGATGTAACTTTTGCATTCAAATATCCAATTCAAGAGGCAGTACCACATTTACCTAAAGCAGACGTCATTATTACATATGGAGAAGACTTAACAAATGATCATATTGAGAAGGCTGAGAATTTGAAATGGATCATGGTGGTCTCAGCTGGTTTAGATCAAATGCCTTTTGAAAAAATTGTTGAAAAGGATATTTTAGTTACAAACGCACGTGGTATCCATACAATACAAATGTCCGAGTATGTGATTGGAATGCTACTTAACGTTTATCGAAACATTCCAGCCTATCGAGAGAATCAAAAACAACACGTGTGGGACCGAACAATTAAAATAGAAGAAATCACCGGTCGCACGATGCTTGTTGTAGGAACAGGTGCTATTGGGCAAGAGACTGCTCGACTCGCCAAAGCATTTAATATGAAAACAATTGGTGTGTCTCGAACAGGTGAATTTAAAGATCACTTTGATAAATGCTATAAGAATGAGGAGATTGAACGTTTACTTCCAGAAGCTGACTTTGTCATTAATGTATTGCCTTGGACTGATGCTACCGAAAGCTTCTTTACCATGAAACATTTTGACTTAATGAGTGAAGAGGCTGTGTTCTTAAATATGGGAAGAGGAACAACCGTAGTTGAAGCGGATTTAATTGACGCATTAAAACAAGAAAAAATTCGTCACGCCATCTTAGATGTTTTTGAGGAAGAACCATTAGATGAAAATAGTCCATTATGGGAATTAAACAATTGCACAATCACGCCACATAATTCGGCCATTACAAAGAACTATATGCCACGAGCGCTGGCCATCTTTAAAAAGAATATGAACCAATTCTTAAAAGGTGGACAGCCAAGCGTGAACGTTATAGATCCAAAGAGGGGGTACTAACTTGCGAATTTATACACGATCAGGGGATAAAGGTCAAACGTCATTGATTTACGGAAAACGAGTAAAGAAAAACGACATTCGAGTAGAAGCTTATGGGACGTGTGATGAAGCTAACTCTACGATTGGTGTTGCTCGTAGTCATCTATTACAAGAAGACTGGGAAAGTAAAACATCAGTGATTGATGCGTTGCATAAAGTACAGACAGTATTATTCCATGTAGGTGCTGAATTAGCAACGCCTAACGGGAAGGAAGTCATGTGGAAGTTAAAAAAGGAACATATTGATTTCCTTGAGCAACAAATTGATGAATGGGATCAATCACTTCCGGAACTGAAGAACTTCATTTTACCGTCAGGTCATCCAGCTGCAGCTTCCTTACATGTTTCTCGTACCATAGTGAGACGTGCTGAGCGAATGGCAGTTGCTATTGAAGATTTTGAAAATGAATTCGTCTTACAATACCTCAATCGCTTGTCAGACTTTTTGTTCGTAGCAGCGCGATATGTAAACAAAGAATTAGATGGAGAAGAATTACCGTTAAATACAGATGTATAAAGTTATGTTTTTTACCATATAAATTGACAAAACGGATCTTGAGCAATTACACTAATTATAAGAATTCTTATTTAATAATCTTATAATTTGAAAGAGAGGTGCATGACGGTGTCTGAACAAAAATTACAAGAAGCTTTAGCACAACTGAAAAATTCGGGTGTACGTATTACACCTCAACGTCATGCAGTGCTTGAGTATCTCATGCAAACGATGAATCATCCTACCGCAGATGATATTTATAAAGCACTTGAAGGAAAATTCCCAAATATGAGTGTCGCAACTGTTTATAACAATTTACGTGTATTCCAGGAAATTGGTTTAGTTCGTGAGCTCACATACGGCGATTCCTCTAGCCGTTTTGATTGTAATACTTCAAAACACTACCATATCATTTGTGATGATTGTGGAAAGATTGTTGATTTCCACTACCCATCATTAGATGAGGTAGAACAACTAGCTGAACAAGTGACTGGTTTCGATGTAAGTCACCATCGTATGGAAGTATACGGGAAATGTGAAGATTGCCAATCTAAATTACAAACAAGTCATTAAATTTTACTGCATCACTATAAGTGGTGCAGTTTTTTATTGTTTGAAAACTGTGGCTATGTTTAATTCTGCGAATCGCTACAGGCGGACGCTTTCCGAAGACCTGGACGGTCAAGTGTCGACGTTGGCCACAGGACGTGGCCATTTTTAGTCGACCAGGAGTCGCCGCCTTCGCTCAATCTAAAACTAATTTCACTTCATTAATATATCTTTATTTTAAATATAAAAAACTCCCTGTGAATGATCACAAGGAGTAGTACTATTGTTCATTGCTTTTCTTTTGTTGTTCTTTCCAATATTTCTTCGAGTTATATTTCTCGTCAAAATCTTCGCCTTCTAAGTTAGGATCTAATGTTAACGGTTGCTGACAAAACATACATGCATCAACGCGTCCCAAAACTTTGGTAGGCTTTCCACACTCTGGACAGACAACTTGTACAGCCTTAGTGGAGAGCATCCCAATCCAGAAATAAATGATCGTGCTTAAAACTATTGCAATTAGACCAAGGAACATAAATAAGACCATAACCCATTCATAACTCTTAAATAATAAGCCTATATACATAATTATCATACCAGCAAAAACTAACGCTAAGGCAACGGTACGTATTTTGTTAATTTTATTACTATACTTTAGTTTCAATTAAGGGCACCTCCCTTGAGATTTCAAATGAAGTATAGCATATTTTTAAAAGTATGTATGTGAAGAAAAAAGGAAATTTGTTATTTTTGTAGAAATTAATAATTTGAGGAACGGTATTAGGGAGGAAACCAAAATGGAAAATTTATTGCGCCCAATATATCAAGAACGTGCAAGCCAACCGAACACATTAGGTGTTTTGTTATATGAAAAATTACATGATCACAGTCCTGCTACTGATAATTTTGATGTTATCTTATTAATTGTAGTACGTGAAGCGGCTGATGATTGGTATGTTAAACATTATGAATTTGAAAATAAAACAGCTGCGATGCATATTGTTGATGAACAACTACTTAACAGCTGGATTGAAACCAGTGGTTATCGAAAAGTGATTGATTGGTTAATTAATGGGAAGATTGTATTTGACCGTAACGAATATCTAGCTAACAAAAAAGAAGAGCTTCGTGAATTTCCTGAGAAGAATCGTAAAATGAGAAAAGCTGTAGAGTTTGCCAAACTTATCCGAGCATATAGAGAATGCAAAGACTTGTTTTCGTCTAAACATTATCTTGATGCAAACAGCCTAATGGTACGTTCTCTACATTATTTAGCAAGAGTAACGGTTTTAGAAAAAGGATTTCATCCTGAAATTACAGTATGGAATCAAGTTAAAAAAATTGATCCAGAAGTATATAAGCTTTATGAAGAACTAATGGAAAGTGAAGAACCACCTGAAAAGAAAATTTCATTAATGCTCTTGGCTAGTGACTTTGCAATCCATTCACGTGCCGAAAGAGGAGCTGAGCATTTATTGGATATTATGAAAGAAAAAGATGAACCATGGTCGTTTGGAGAATTAAAAGTTCATCCAGAAACGCAACATTACTCATTAGATCTGTCGTTATTACTAGAATATCTAGTTGAAAGAGAGATTATCAATATATATTTGGTAGAAACAAAAGGAAAAGGTATATTCCATCGACAATATATAGTTAACCAATAATATGGATATTATTTCCGTACCGTTTACTATTGACGGTACGGTTTTAAAATATTATATTAGTTCATGCGCTCAAAAGGATTATGTTTAAAACAAGCTTTTGAGTATGCAGACTGAAAAGTTGTTTATAATAAGTAACGCCTTCTATGAATCCTTCATATGATTTATAGTGGTTATTTGCAATAGGAAGTAACTAAACAGTTTAAAAGAATTTCAAATTAGTTATTGACTTACTTCTTTTAATCGTGCTATATTATTTCTTGTCGCCAAAACGACGTAAGTTGTTAAGGCAATTACAAATTTAATAATATTCATGAAAAAGATTTTTTAAAAAAAGGCTTGATTACAAAGCCAAATCATGATAAATTATTATACGTCGCGTTAAAGACGTGGCGCAAAACAACTTCAAAAGACAACTAAAAAGTTATTGACATTTATTAGAGAAGTTGTTATGATAATTAAGTCGCTTTTTTGAAGCGACCGACATTCGAACCTTGAAAACTAAACAAAATAGCCTGTCGTCAATTCGGTAACTTTCAACGGTTGGTGGAAAGTTACTAAGACGAAACAAACAAGCCAATCAAACTACTTTTATGGAGAGTTTGATCCT
>NZ_SOPW01000020.1 GCF_004402015.1 Filobacillus milosensis | reverse complement strand
TTAATTTGTCTCAGTAAATGATCTTCCGGAATTATAGCATCGTATAATCCAGAGAATTCACTAATGTCTAACGAAAGTTGACGTTCAATCATCCAATCCCTCACTTTTATGTACTACTTATTTTATAAAAGAAATCAGCCCACCTTTCTTCCAAACTTGGAAAAAAGATGGGCTGATATTTAAAATCGGACTTTTTCAGTGGCCTCATATCTATATCGGGCTTTCTTACTTTTTTAGTCTAAAAATTTATTTTTATATTCTGTCTTTGGCATCATACACTGATCTTGTTTTCCGAACCATTTATAACGGTTGTTGGCAATGCAATTGTAAATAGGGTCTCTTAAGAATTTTGGAATTAACACAAATATGAATAACAACTGCCAAAACCCTTTAAGATCTTTTAATACATGTAAAGCAGCAGTCGACTTGGTAAATACTTTTGAAGCTTTAATATATATAAAGGTATCTAAATTGTATTCAATGTTGTGTTTTTGTATCAACTGTTGACCCTGTTCACCTTGTAAAGAAGCGAAACGAAAACGATCTTCTTTATCACGTTTTAAAAGGAATTGAACTAGCCCATTACATAAATTACACACACCATCAAATAATATGATTCCTTTCAAAATATACACCACCTTTTACCATAATGGTTCTTCTTCAGGTGATAAACGCACCAAAAATGGTATGAGAAACAAAGTTCCTGCAAGAAGACATAATCCAATAAGTGCACTCCATCCTAAAGCTAATCCCATTGCTTGAAAAATGACTAAAAGAAGCGGATAGATAAAAACTGAAAGCATGATTTTCTTTTTACTACTAGCTGCATGATAGGAGGTTTCATGACACTTTTGACATCTTACCCCTATTTTAAAACGCCAGCCAAGTGGTAATAAATGATTATATTCAAATTCATGCTTGCAATGTGGGCAGTGAGTCATCGTATCACTCTTCTTTAGTTATATGGTATCATACATTTGAGAGAATATTTAGACGAAGTTGAAACGAGGTGTTTGCAATGTCGGATATCAATATTTTAGTGATTGAAGATGAACAAAAAATAGCACGTGTTTTAGAACTTGAACTAAATTATGAAGGATATCAAGTGACCAAAGCTCATACAGGTTATGATGGACTAGAGTGGTACCGTGAAAAGTCTTGGGACTTAATTTTACTTGATATCATGCTGCCGGAAATGAGTGGTGTTGAAATTCTTCGGCGAATTCGAAAGGATGACAATCAAACACCAATATTATTGTTAACAGCTAAAGATTCCATAGAAGATAAAGTCACTGGGCTTGATTTAGGTGCGAATGATTATATAACGAAGCCATTTCAAATTGAAGAATTGTTGGCTCGAATTCGAGCTGCTTTAAGACAAACTCATTCACAAGAAAATGAAGAACAAACCGAATGGTTAGCTTTTGCTGATTTGAAATTAAATGAAGGTACACGTGAAGTTTATCGTGGAGAACGTTTTATTGAATTGACCCCTCGTGAGTTCGATTTACTCGTTTACTTTTTAAATAATAAAAAGCAAGTCCTTAATCGAGAACAAATATTGGATGCCGTTTGGGGATTCGATTATGTGGGAGATACGAATGTCGTTGACGTTTACGTACGTTATTTGAGAAAAAAGGTCGATGCTGATACGGAGAATGAAATAATTCATACAGTCCGTGGAGTTGGCTATGTATTGAAGGATACTTATGAGGCTAAAAAATAAGATATTCTTATATTCGACATTTTTATTTATTGTAATCATTGTTTTACTATCTCTTACCATATACTTTACTTTTAGTGATATTACTTACGAAAGGGAAATGGAACGAATCGAATCCAATGCTGATAATATCGTTTCTGGATTACGAGAGGCTAATGAAGAATTTACAGTAGATGATTTATTAAGTGTCTATACACCAAGTAATGGAATGTTAAGGATTGTAAATCGAAATGGAGAGACAATGACTTTTGCATTATCAGAAGGCGAGCCGATTTCTTTCCGGAAAGTCGATACAGATTTTGAAAGAGGAAGACAGTCCAAAATTATTAATCATGAGGATAAACAATATGGACTGGTGCAAATACCATTGATTTGGCAAAAGGGTCAAGTTGTGTATCTCCAGATATTTGAAAGCTTGAAATTAGCCGAGAATAATTTAAACACTCTAAAATTAGTCCTGTTATTAGTAACTGTTATTGCCATCATCCCAATTATAGTTTCTGGTAAATTACTTTCAGATCTCATCATTACACCAATTCAAACTTTGATTAACACGATGAAAGAAATTAAAGAAAGTAATTCCTTTAAACACATTCCTTCAACTAAGCAATCAAAAGATGAATTAAATACTATGAGTGAGACCTTTAATGACTTAATGGACCGTTTAAAGGAAAACTATGATAAGCAAGAAGCTTTTGTTTCCAATGCTTCTCACGAACTGCGAACGCCACTAACTATTATTGAAAGTTATGCCAATTTAGTTAAACGACGAGGATTAGAGCAGCCTGAACTTGTAAAAGAATCTATTGAAGCTATTCATACAGAAGCTATAAGAATGAGGGATTTAACGGAACAATTATTGTTATTAGCTAGAAGAGATAAAGACTGGTTATTAGAAAATGAAGAACATTCATTAGATAACATACTTAAGGATGTTGCTAATCATTTTAAAGAGGCTTATCACAGAGAGATTAAGATCATCATCAATGAAAGTTCATCTGTATTAATTGATGAACAAAAGCTGAAACAGTTATTATATATTTTTTTAGACAATGCAAGAAAATATAGTGACGATTACATTACTTTATCTATGGGAAAAGAATCAAAACAACCAATCATAAAAATAATCGATCGTGGCATTGGGATACCTGAACAATCACAGGAGGAAGTATTTGAACGATTCTATCGTGTTGATGAAGCCAGAAATAGAGACCAAGGTGGAACAGGTTTAGGTTTAGCCGTTGCTAAGGAATTAGCAGATGCAATGAATATAACTATAGATCTGAAAAGTAAAGAAAACCAAGGCACGACGGTTATTTTAAGAATAAACTCATCTAATTCTCATTAAATTTTAATTTCTAACGTTTAATATATAGATAAAAAGATGTATTAAGGATGATCACATGATAAAAGAACGAATTTTATGGATGTTAGGAGGTGCAATCATAACGGTTGTTGTGTTTGTTTTAGCACAACAATTTGTTTTTGGTACCTCTTCAGCTGAAAATATTACTAAAGAAGAGGCCGAGGACATCGTATTAAAACGATTCTCAGGAGATATAGATCAGATTGAAGAAGAAAAACAACACTATTCGGTTATTGTTAACACGGATTCTCGCTCTTACAAAGTAATGGTCGACAAACAAAATGGCGATTTATATGATTATGAATTGATTGAAAATAAAAAGGATAATAATCCAGAATCTGAAGATGACTCAACAAATGGAAATCAAGATTCCAATGAGCAGAATGATCCAGCTAAACAGACTAAGGATCAATCATCAGATGAAAAGGAAGATAGTGAACAAAAACAAGAAGAAGCATTATCTTTATTAAAAGAAGCAGAAATAACTGAGCAGGTTCAAGAAGTCTTTGATGGAGAAATCGGTAACATTGAGTTAAATGAAACAGATCACCCATTTTATAAAATTGAAATTGAAAAAGATCTCGAGATTATTACATTAAAAGTTGATGCTTATAAAGGTGATATTCTTAGTGAAGAGAGTCAACCTAAAGATAAAAATACTCCCATCAGTAAAGAAGAAGCAATTAAAAAGGCCTCCAGTGTTATTGAAGGAAAGTTAGATGATGTAGAACTTAAGAATATAAAAGGGACATTGTATTATTTTATTGAATTAGAACTACCATCTAATCAAGATGTTACGATCAGAATCAATGCGATTAATGGATCAACAACAACCATTTGGGACCAAAAAGATGATGATAAAAATAATGAAGAAGGCAATTAGAACAGGGTATTCACCCTGTTCTTTTTATTTTCTTTTTTAATTCTAATCGTTTTCTAATATTCTGTTATTAGTTTTCTCATCTTAACTAGGTATATTTAGAGTACAACATATTTGATTAGGAGGAATTTAATTATGAAACGAAAATTATTAGTAGGTGCTTTAGCAAGTTCAGTGGCCGTTGGAGGTACAGTTGGAGCAACATCTTTTAGTGATTCATTAACAACTAATAACAAAACAAATGTGGAAGCTAAAAAAGTCGCAGAATCAGAGTGTGAATTTAATATGAATAAGTTAATAGGTGTAGAAGAGTTAGAAGACATTGTACTTAGTGAAGTTCAAGGTACTATTGAAGAGGTTGAGTTAGAAACAAAAGCGGATCAGCAATCATATTTTGAAGTAGAAGTTCATAATGATTCAGAAGTATATGAAGTTCATGTCAATGCTTATTCTGGTAAGGTTATAAAAGTCGAAAATAAGCAAGAAGTTCAAGCAAAAGCGGAAGGTAAAGCTTCAGTCAATGTTGGAAAGAAAGCTGAAGTAAAAGATGATCTTGAAAAAGGTGAAAGTGTAACAGCTACAGTTGAGTCAGATGCATCTGCAAAGGCTCAAACTGAAAATAAGGTAGAAAATCCTAAAGCAATTATTAGTCAGGAAAAAGCTATTAAATCAGCATTAGAAGTAGCTTCAGGTAAAGTGGCAGAAGTTGAATTGGATGAAGAAGGTAAGGTTTATGACATTGAACTAAAAGGTGAAATTGCAACTGAAATTAAAGTTGATGCAAAAACTGGCGCCATTTTAGGAGTAGATTTAAATAAATAATAAAATAACACACATAACGTGTGATGAAGATAAATAAGGGGTGCCCTAAAGTCATTAACAGGGTATCCCTTTTTCGTTTGTAGTGAGTCATCGCCTATTAAGTGGCCACTCATTGGTGTATAGTGGCGAGTACACAAGCAAAAATCAAATTATAAATCTTCTATTTAAACAATTTTCTTAACGCTTTCCCTGTTGCTTTTCCTACTACCCTTCTTCCCACACGTTTTCCTACACGTCCTTTTTTAACCGCACTGACATCGTTCCAAATTCTTAGAAATTTATATATTTTCTTTTTAACACCCATATAATCACCTCTATTATTAAGCCCGTACAATAATTTGATCACTTATTTTAATTTTGAAACAATTTGCATTAAATTTCAACAGACTTTTACATTTGTGTTACAACTTTGTTATAATTAATTAACATAGTGTACATATGTTTAATAGACTAATCCTTCGGTAATAGAGTAGGTGAAACCTTTTGAAAGAACTTGTTGGGGAATGTATAAATTGTTCACGATCTGTCTATTGTGAAAATGGATTTTTTAATGGAATTCATGAGCAAGGGAAACTCTATTGTAAGGAGTGTTTTGAGAAAAAGATTAAGAGAGGTGTCGGTATGAGTCTATATGATGTTGATGTGAATACAAGCGGTGGTCAGATTAAATCTATGAGTGATTATAAAGGTCATATATTGTTAATCGTCAATACTGCTAGTAAATGTGGGTTCACACCTCAATTTGAAGGTCTTCAAGAATTATATGAAGAATATAATGGTGAAGATTTTTACGTTTTAGGATTTCCGTGTGATCAATTTATGAATCAAGAATTTGAAAACCAAGATGAAATCATGGATTTTTGCCAAACTAATTATGGTGTGACGTTTCCCATGTTTCAAAAAGTAGATGTTAAAGGTGAAAATCAGTCGCCTTTATTCGAATTTTTAACAGAACAGAAAAAAGGATTCTTAGGTGGGGAAATTAAATGGAATTTCACTAAATTCCTAGTTGATCGTGAAGGTCGTGTATTAAGAAGATACGCACCTCAAGCAACGCCACAAAAAATAAGAAATGATATAGATCAATTAATAAAAGGAAGCTAATCATAGCTTCCTTTTCATATGTGTGAGATTAAAAGTCTTTTCTTATATCTTTGTCTTTAAAAATAATTGCGGAGTCACTAAAGCTTAGAGTAATATGCCCACTATTAATATTGAGTTCTTGCTCCATTTGTTTAATGATATCTTCTAACTTGTCCTCATCGTTTTCTTCTTTCCCTCGATTTAATGTAATTCTAATGATTGGGCTCGCGTCATAATCTTTTAAGGAAGGAATGTTGGTAGAATCAATTCCAAGCTGGTGACCAATATCTTTAGGATAAGTCATCCACAATTCTTGTATATGATCTTCTCCGTATGTCTCATTTAAAAGGGGAGTTAAAAAGGATTTTAGTTCATACTCCCAGGTTTCTGCTACATAACTATCCATGTACTCACCGCTATCTGCATGTTTGAATACTAGGAATTTAAATGGGTCATTTCTTTCTTCAAAACTAGTAATAGCAGCATAATTAAATTGTTCATAAACATCAACGTTATCATACATTGTATCAACAATTTCATATGGTTCATTATATTTCTCTTCTAGATATAATTTAGCTTCTTTCTTGACCTCTTTAACCTGATCAGGATCAGTTTTCAAACCCAAGTAACTGAGGTAGAAAATTATCGCTCCAAACAAACATAACCCGATGATTCCTGCTATAATTGCTTTTTTCTTTGCTTCCACTGGTGTCACCCCAAAATTTAAATCAATAAAGCAAATGTCAGCATCCCAGCTAACACACCTATTGATATAAAAAGTATTATTTGATTTAGTGTATTTTTTCTAAATATAATCGAAAAGATTGCAGTAAAAGCGAATGCAATCGGTATGGCACTATATAACCATGAAAGTTGCTGACCAACATACAATAATGCTAATAAACTTAATGAAATAATAAATAAGACTCTTGGTATCCATTTCAACATAGTATCACCCACATAACATTGTAAACAATTTTACTCAATAAAGATATTCATCTCACAGAACTTTAATAAATTGTTAAAATTTTAGTATTTTTGTAAAATTAAATGAGAGGGGGAGATTTATATGGAAGAAGCAATTCAACAAGAACAACAAGTTGTTCATAAAAAGAAAATGCGACCATGGATTAAATGGTCACTGATTAGTTTAGTTATTGTATTACTCGTGGTGGCCTCTTTATTGTTATATGTAAACGCCTACATAAATCGCTCGTTGGCGGATACTGAAGGAACCAAGAGTGTTAGTGGTTTAAATGAACAAGTGGAAATATTAAGGGATGAGAATGGTGTTCCTCATATCACTGCGAGTAATGATTATGATTTATTTTTTGCGCAAGGTTATGTTACTGCTCAAGATCGATTGTTTCAAATGGAAATGGCACGTAGACAAGCTTCAGGTGAGTTAAGCGAAGTAGCAGGTGAAGTGGCTTTAAACCAGGATAAATATTTTCGAACACTGGGGTTAAGACGTGCGGCAGAAAAATCGCTTGAGCTATATGATGAAGAATCTATTAAAGTTTTAGAAGCATATGCAGATGGTGTAAACCAGTATATCCAGGAAGTTAAGAAAGACAACAAGTTCCCAGTCGAATTTAAGTTAATGGGCGTAGAAGGTATGGATGAATGGACGGTTATTGACTCATTAACTATTGGTAAATATATGGCCTATGATTTAGGGGGACATTGGGAACGTCAAGCGTTTAATTATTATTTGATGCATAATTTTAATGAAGAAGAAGCTTATGAACTGTTTCCGACCTATCCAGAAGACGGCTTAACTAATATTTCAGATGAAGAGTATGTTGATATCACAGCTAATTTAACTCAGGCACCGAAGACACATGAATTCAATGGAAGTAATAACTGGGTTGTTAGTGGTGATAAAACGGATTCAGGTTTACCTTTGTTATCCAATGATCCTCATTTAGGATTAGCAACACCCTCAATCTGGTATCAGGTCCATCTGGATTCAGACAAATATAATGTGTCAGGGGTGATATTTGCAGGGATTCCAGGTGTGATCTTAGGTCATAATGAAGATGTTGCATGGGGTGTTACAAATGTTGGTCCGGATGTTCAACAGTTGTATTTAGAACAGAGACATGAAGATGACCCACATAAATTTAAATATGAAGATGAATGGGTTGAAGCTGAAGTTATTACAGAGACCATTGAAATAAAAGATCAAGATCCTGTTGAGTACGAAGTTATTGAAACGATACATGGTCCAGTCATATCTGAGTTTGCAAATAATACTGGTGGAGAAGAGGCTGTTTTTTCACTCGATTGGACAGCATTAGATGCCACACCAGAACTGTCAGCTGTATTGAAAATCAACCGAGCTAAAAACTGGGAAGAGTTTGAGAAGGCATTAGAAGATTTTCATGCCCCAGCTCAAAACTTTGTATTCGCATCAAAAGATGGAACCATTGCTTATAAGGCAAATGGAAAAATACCAAAATATGATGACCCAGACCATGCATTATTACCTCTTCCAGGTTGGAATAGTGAATATGATTTGGATGAATTCATTCCTTTCGATGAATTACCTAGAATCGTTAATCCTGAAAAAGGTTTTGTAGCAACGGCTAATAATAAGGTTATATCAGATGAGTATCCTTACCATATTAGTCACATGTGGGCACAACCTTACCGATATACGAGGATTCATGAAGTGCTTCAAGAATCTGATTCATTATCCATTGAGGATATGAAAGATTTACAGATGGATCAAATGAATTTACAAGCACGTCAGTTCACACCGATATTTACAGATATATTAGAAAATACTCAATTATCATCAAAAGAACAAAAAGCAATAGATTCTCTAAAGAGCTGGAATTATGTTGATGATGCAGACAACCCCCAGCCATTAATATTTCATCGATTATTAAAGCATATTGAAGATGAATTATTCGCAGATGAAATTCCTGAAGAAGTTCTTTCAATGTTTAAAGGAAGTGGTCAAAATCTTGATCAACTGATCATGAAAGCATATGAGGGTAAAGACGTATTGTGGTTTGAAAAAAATGGTGGGTTAGAACAAGTAATATCCAATGCTTTTACGAAAACTATAGATGAATTAGAGGAAATGCAAGGGGAAAATATGTCTGAATGGGCTTGGGGAGATTACCACCAAGTGTATTTTGCGCACCCACTATCTAATATATCTATATTGGATGAATTCTTTAATCCGATCGAACCCGTTCCTGTTGGTGGAAGTAATGTCACTGTAATGGCAGCTTCATTTAAAGATAATGGTATTACTAATCACGGAGCGTCATGGAGATTTGTAATTGATTTAGAGAATATAAATCAGGCGCATCATATCGTAGGACCTGGCCAGGCTGGTCATTACCGAAGTAAGTGGTATGATAATCAGATTATGGATTGGGTTGAAGGAAATTATCATTTAACTAAGATGGATGTGAATGGTGGAAAGCGTCTCGTATTAAAACCTGAATAATTTAAACTCGAAAGCTTTGGGTATTTCCCAAAGCTTTTTTTGATGTTCTATAAATAATTTTTGGATGTATGCAGCAAAGTATAGGTAATGAGTATTAAAAAATTGCTATTGGGGTATTAAAAATATAAATAAATGGGGTATTAAAGGAGAGAATTAGATGAATCGAAAACTTATTGATTGGCCGACGTTTATTGCTGCATTTATAATATTACTTGGAGTTGTTGTTCCATTAGTCATTTTTCCTGAAGCGGGAACTGAATTTGTTAATAAATTAAATACATTTGTTTCAGGGAATTTTGGATTTTTGTATTTGTTAATGGGGCTGGGCGTATTCTTTTTCCTAATCTTTGTAGCATTTAGTCAAAATGGACACGTAAAATTAGGAGAAAAAGATGAAAAGCCTGAATTTGGAACAGCTTCTTGGGCTGGTATGTTATTCAGTGCTGGAATTGGCTCGAGTATCTTATACTGGGGCACAATCGAATGGGCCTATTATTATCAAGGACCACCTTTGGGTATTGACCCTTCGAAACAGCAATTAGAAACAATTCAATGGGCATCCACCTATGGTATATTTCACTGGGGTCCTATTGCCTGGGCAATGTATTGTTTACCAGCCGTACCTATGGCGTATTTCTTTTATGTTAGAAAAAAACCTATCATCAAGGTAAGTGAAACGTTAAGACCACTTCTTGGAGGCGTTTCAGATACTTTCATCGGTAAAGTCGTAGATGTACTTTTTATTTTTGGGTTATTAGGCGGGGCAGGTACCACACTTGCTTTAGGTACCCCTTTAATCACCTCAGGTATTACCGATCTAACGGGACTTGAGGATACGATGGTATTAAGGACAGCTATATTATTAGGCGTGACTGCCATATTTGCGCTTAGTGCTTATATGGGATTAAATGAAGGGATTAAACGCCTAAGTGATTTCAACTTAATATTAGCTGTATTTTTATTAATATTTATTTTTGTAACAGGGCCAACATTATTTATCTCCGAGGCAACAACTAATAGTATTGGTTTAATTCTAGATAACTTCTTTCATATGAGTACTTGGACAGAACCGTTTGCTAATTTTGAAGGGTTTAAAGAAACTGGTTTCCCAGAATCTTGGACTGTTTTCTACTGGGCATGGTGGCTTGTGTACGCACCATTTGTCGGTTTGTTTATTGCTCGTATTTCAAGGGGACGAACAATAAGGCAAGTCATTGTTGGGACAATTGTATATGGATCACTAGGTTGTTTATTATTCTTCGGTATTATGGGGAACTTTGGTTTATATCTACAACTAACAGGTGCTTATGATGTCGTATCTGTATTGAATGACCAGGGGGCACCAATAGCCATAATTTCAATCATTAATCAATTGCCATTTGCTAAATTCATGGTTCTAATCTTTGTAGTCTTATCTGTTGTATTTTTAGCTACAACCTTTGACTCGAGCTCATATATCTTAGCATCTGTGACACAGAAAGAAGTTGAAGATGGAGAGCCAGAACGTTGGAATCGATTATTTTGGGCATTCACCCTATGTATACTTCCACTAACTTTAATGTTCTTAGGCGGTTTAGGGACGTTACAAACAGCCAGTATAGTCGGAGGTTTTCCATTAATATTTATATTCTTCTTATTAGCTTGGTCATTCATGAGGGCATCTAATGGTGACTTAAAAGCTGATGATAAATATAGACGTAAAACAATTGTTCTTGATTATAAAAAGATTAGAGAGAAGATTAGACAAAGACGTATGAAGAAAAAAGGAACTAGAGAGCAATATAATGATGAAACAAACGATGAAAAAAATGAATAAATTCGGTAAGTTTTAAAAGCAGAACGGTCTAGGCTTTTTCGCTCAGACCGTTCTTTTTTTATTGGCTCTGTTTAAGTCCGTTGTTGATATTGTGATTCGCTTTCGGTGGACGCTTTCCGTGGGCACGGCTTCAGCTAACTTTGAAAAGAAAAATCATTTTCTTTTCAAAGTGGATCTTCAGCACGCGCTGCTCCCACAGGAGTCGCCACCTTCGCTCATCACAATTCAACAACTTAATCTATGTCAAAAATCAACATTAAACTTTAACATAGCCTTTTTATTAAAAATTATTTGTTTTGCTCATTTGTTAATGCTTGAAGAGCATCCGTTGATTTTTCAATTTCTTCATGTAATGCAAGATTGTGATCCGTTTGTTGCTGTACCGTTGCACTAATTTCTTCAATAGAAGCAGTTGATTGTTCAGTTAAATATGTGAATTCACTGATCGTTTCTTCAACAGTTCTTGTGTTGTCATTAGCTTGGTTTGCTATTTTTGTGAAATTATCAAGTTGTAATAATAATGTATTCGCTTGGTTTTGGAACTGCTCAAATAATTGATGGTTATCATTAATGGTTACAATATTGTTTTCAAGCTTACTTGAAATTGTGTTCATTTGAGCATCAGTTTCATCATTTGTTTGTTTCATACTAAGTAAATCATTTGAAATAGTTTTAGCTGTTTTCTCAGTATGATCAGCAAGCTTTCTAATCTCTTCAGCAACCACCGCAAACCCTTTTCCGTGTTCACCAGCGCGTGCTGCCTCAATCGATGCATTCAATGCAAGTAAACTAGTTTGATCAGTAATGTCCTGAATGGATTGCAGGGATGCAACAGACGAATCTACTTTATCACTTAATTGAGTAAAGGTGTGTTGCATTGACATCAGACTATTTTGAAAGTCTTTAATTTGTTCGTTCAGTTTGCTTGAAGCTTCAATACCTTTTTTAGAATCAGATTCTGTTTCAGCAGTAGATCGTTGAATAGTGTCTAGTTCTTTCATCATTTGATCTAATATTTTGGATGTTTCAGTAACTTTATCGTTTATAGTTGAAATTGAATCAGATTGTGTTTCGGTACCACTCGCGATTTCTTGAATAGCTTTGTTCATCTCGTTTAACGATTGATTATGCTCATGGGATTGTTTTTCAATGAATTCCATGCTCGTTCTAATTTTGTTAGCCTGATTTTCAACTTGTTGCTTTTTCTGGTGTTCTAAATCAAAATTTCGCTTATTTTCAACTTGTAACTCTTCTAATCGCTCATTTGTTTGTTGAGCGATTAATTGTTGGAAGTATAAAACTATTCCACCTAAAACAAGGATCAGGATAGAAGTTCCATAATCTAAATCGAACTGTTCTCCATATTTCATGATGAATCCAACTAATAAGACTAAGCTTATGCTAAAACCAAAGAATAAAAGGCCGCGTGATAAATAAAGAGCAGTACTAATCAAAAGAAAATAAATAAGTGCTATATTTTGTCCTGAGGTACTAACTTGAAGGATAATTGCTCCAATTACAGATCCTAGCCCTAATATACTTATGTATGGAAAAACTCTGACGCCTTTACCGATCTTTAAGAGTACCCCTAAGATGGATATTAGTGATAATGAACCGATTAATAAAATCAAAAGCACTGTCATGGTTTGTCCAAGTATGTAGTTCACAGCCACGCTTAAAATCGATACTAAAACTATAAAAATAAACATTAACTTGTTCTTTCTCTTCAAAGCCTCATAATTAATATCTGCTTGTTCCATCAGTTAACCCCCCTGAATTTTCAAAATATTATTGTATTCATATATTATCATAAATTGTGACAAATTAGATGGACAAATGATAAAAAATTACTAGTTAAGTTCATTGAAAGTTTAATGGAAAATAGATATGCTTATTTAGATGAAAGGTGAGGGAGAAGATGACCAGAGATAAAGAGCATATAAGTAATCCTAAAGCATTATTATTCTCACTTTGTTTTGTATTAATGTTTTCAGTTATGAATGGAACGATGTTTAATATAGCGATTCCGGATATAGCTGAAGCATTTCAGTTATTGCCTTCAGAAGTAAGTTGGGTAATGACAGGTTATATAATGGTTTATGCTATTGGGGCATTAGTTTATGGGAAACTTACTGATACGATTGCATTAAAAACATTAATTACATTTGGATTAATTGTATTTACCATTGGATCACTAATTGGTTTTATCGCTCCGAACTATTTGTTTGTATTAGTTGCCAGAGTCATTCAAGCGATAGGGGGTTCAATGATTCCTGCCATTGCATTTATTGCGCCAATTAGGTATTTTCCTAATGAACGAGGTAAGGTATTAGGAATTATATCTTCAGTGATGGCTTTTGCATCAGGGATCGGACCGATTATTGGTGGGACCATAGCTGGTTTATTAAGCTGGCAGTTTTTGTTTTTATCATCGGCATTAATTATAATTACGTTGCCATTTTTGAGAAAAAATTTACCGGATGAAAAGACTGAGTTCGTAAAACTTGATTATTTAGGAGCAAGTTTAGTCGCAGGTTTTATAGTAACCATTTTAATGGCGATTACCCTTGGACAAGTAATTAGCTTTGGATTTTCATTAGTTTTTCTCATATTAGTATTTATTCGTATGAATAAAGCTGCAAATCCTTTTATTCCGCCACATTTATTTCGAAACCAGCCTTATTTGGTGACTTTAATTGTTAGTTTCATTGGTGTGGCCTGTTTATTTGGATTAATGTTTTCCGTGCCTATTATGTTGAGGGAAGTGTATCAATTATCAACTCTACAAATTGGCATAACGATGTTTCCAGGGGCTATGAGTGCGGCATTAATAGGAAGAAAAGGCGGTCAATTAGTTGACCAGAAAGGTTCAAGAGAAGTATTTTTATTTAGCCTGCTTCTTTTATTGGTTGGTTTTTTCATTGTATCTAGCACGGTTGGAGTTCCGCCACTTTATTTAGCATTGTGTTTAATCTTTCCTATGATGTGTTTTCCACTTGTTCAAGCTTCTGGAGCTGATTTGCTGGCTAATATTCTTAAAGATCGCGAAACAGGAGTAGGAATGGGAGTATTTAATTTATTAAATTTCGTTTCTGGAGCAATGAGTGGAGCCATTGTGGGTAAAACATTGGATTTATATAAACCTAATCTACCTATTAATCCATTAGGCCTCGAAGGAACTGGTTCAATCTTTAGTAATGTTTATTTAACATTTTCATTATTAATTATGATTGGATTTGTTATCTTTAAGTATTTTCATAAAGAAGAACAAAGAAAAGCTGGGTAAAAAATTACCCAGCTTTTAATATTGAGTTTAAGTCTAAGATAGTTTGTGCCTCTTGACCTCCAGTGCCTTGTGCACCTCCGCCAAACATTGGGAACACATAGGAAATTAAAAACCACATAATACCGAAAACAATGATTAAAATTGCAATCCATTTAATTGCTGTTGCACCTACGCGTCCTGAATCAGTTTTCTTTTCTCTATGTTCGACCTGTACATCTCTGTGTTTAAAATCATCAGCCATAAATAGTCCTCCTTTATAATTTTAAGGATTATATTGCTTGTTTGTTATTTACCACGTACAATAATTTTAAAACGTCAAGCTTGTACAGGGCAGGTCTGGGTGTATTAATTACTAACTGAAATTTATACTAATATTAATTAGAGGATCTAGAAATCTTTTGTCTGCCTATTATTTCCTATATAATATAGATATTTACAAAGGGGAGGTTATTAGTATGAAGACATTTAAATTGATCTCTTTAGAAGTTCTAGAAAAGTCCGGTGATGAATTACTTAACAAAGAAATTGACATACATGATGGATTAATCATTGATCGGGAAGTGGATGAAGATCGCTGGTTAATCGAATGCCATATGCCGAAAAAGTATTATGAGTTTTTTCAAGAGAAACATGAAAAAGAACGTGAATTTGTTGTTCAAGTAAGAATCTCTAAAGCAGCTAACCCGAAAGCGACCATCGTAACTAAGATTAAGTCGATAAATGATATTGAAGAAGATTTCAATATTATCTTGCGAGGTAACTTAGTTAATCGTGAGCGAGAACAAGTGGAGCGCATGTTACAAGAACTAATTGAAGCAGGATATCAAGGCGCATCATTATTAAAAAAATTCAAAGAAAAGAATCAGGAAAGCTTCTTTTAATAGCCAAAGTTAATCCTTACCTAGTTAGGTAGGGGTTGTATTTTGAATATTTAATCGAAAAATTTGTATAAGTTTGTAGATTTAGCAGGAATTACGAACGAAAAAGGAGAAACATCTATGTACGTGAGTAAAAAGGGGTTTCATTTAAAAAAACTATTTAATCGCTTATCTGTTGTACAGCTGATTTCTATGTACTATTTAGCAGCTGTAACGTTAGTGACGATTCTATTGTCGTTTCCAATAGCACATAAAGAAGGTATTAACCTTAACTTTATGGAAGTCCTTTTTACTTCTGTTAGTGCTGTAAGTGTAACTGGTTTAACGGTTGTATCTACCGCGGATTCTTTTAGTTTCTTCGGAATAATTGTTATTGCGTTAGCATTACAAATTGGTGGGCTGGGAGTAATGGCTCTTGGAACACTAATCTGGCTGATTTTAGGACGTAAAATCGGTTTCCGGGAACGACGAATGATTATGACCGATCAAAATCAACAATCTATTTCTGGGATTGTACGGCTAGTAAAAGATATGTTATTTGTGATTTTGACGATTGAATTCATAGGCTTCATCATATTAGGGACTTATTATTTAAATTATCATGATTCTATTTTGGATGCATATTATCATGGTTTTTTCTCTGCAATTAGTGCCACAACAAATGGTGGTTTTGATATTACTGGTGCTTCATTACAACCATTTCAACATGATTATTTTGTGCAATTTGTTCATATCCTTTTAATTATTGCAGGAGCAATTGGTTTTCCTGTATTAATTGAAGTTAAAGAATATCTTAAGATTGCACCTGAAGATCGTAACTTAAAACGCTTTTCGTTATTTACTAAATTAACAACACTAACTTATTTCTTGCTATTAGTTTTTTCATTTCTAGTTGTTATAGTTTTGGAGTTTAATCATTACTTTGCGGATAAGTCATGGCATGAAATATTATTCACTAGCCTATTCCAATCGACGACGGCTAGAAGCGCAGGGTTATCAACTATGGATGTTAATAGTTTTACTGAACAAACTCAGGTATTTCTCTCTAGCATGATGTTTATTGGGGCGTCTCCAAGTAGTGTAGGTGGTGGTATTCGTACGACGACATTCGCTTTAGTTATTATTTTCATTATGACATTTGCGAGAGGCCAGAGACATATTAAAATATTTGGCAGAGAAATTGAGGATGAGGACTTATTTAAAGCAGTTGTCGTTACTTTATTAGCAATTATTATGTTCTTAGCTTCGTTAATTGTAATTACAGCGATTGAACCATTCTCTTTAACCAGCATCATTTTTGAAGTTAGCTCAGCATTCGGAACAACAGGACTATCGATGGGGATAACCTCAGATTTATCTTATTTTAGTCAGGTTTTATTAATGATTCTTATGTTTATTGGACGTATAGGTTTACTCACTTTTTTATTTACTTTCAATAAACAAAGAAGAAAGAGTAATTATAGATACCCTAAAGAAAAAATAAATATCGGGTAGGTTAATTAAGGGGGATTATTCTTGCATAAGAAAGAAGGGAACAATTCGATTCCTATTCATGATTGGATTTATAACAATATTTCTGATGCAATTATGTTTTTAGATCGTGATGGGAAAATTATCGCTTCTAATAATTCATCAGCAGAATTACTTCAGCTAGATTTAAATGAAAAACCTTTTATCACAGATTATTTAAATCTTAATACACTTTCTCCAGAAGGTAAGGAAATGATGATTAGAACCATCAAGAAGCCAGAGAAGCTTATTCTTATGAGAAGTGTCCAACTTGATGATTATGTGTGTATGCTTTTAAAAGAGGGCGGTTTACAAGCTAATAAAGAGTCCATTGTTTATACGCTTAATCATGCATTAAACGGTCCTTATGAAGGTGTAGTGATGCATGATGGTGATAGTATTGTGGATTGCGACCAATCATTTGCTAGTTTAACGGGTTATTCCCGTTCGGAATTATTAGGTAAATCTTTTCTTACACTTGTGCACCCTAATGATCACGCCAAAATGATTAAAAGTATTAAGTCTACACATAATTCTCCTTATAGAGTAAAAGGTATACTCAAAAATGGTAGCGATATTTATGCTGAGATTATCCCGGAAACAGTCCAGCTGAAAGATAAAGAATTACGAGTGGCAGTTGTTCGAAATATAACAGAACGTGTAGAGAACGAGCGTCAGATTGAATTTATGGCTTATTATGATGAGTTAACTGATTTACCAAATCGAAATTATTTTCAAAAAGTGTTACAGGATGAAATTAATGCTTCTAAATATGTATTAAATAATAAATTAGCCATTCATTTTATTGATTTAGATTATTTTAAACATATCAATGACACGTTGGGTTATCAATTTGGTGATAAACTTTTAAAAGCTTGTGGTGAAAGACTTAAGAAATTATTAATTGAAGATATTTTTGTTGCACGCATGAGTGGGGATGAGTTTTTAATTCTTCAAAGGAACATTGAAAAAGAAGAAGAGGCTAAAAACTTCGCCAATCAATTAATTAAAAAGTTTAAACAGCCTATAAATGTAGATGGATACGAGATTTATACATCCGTTAGTATAGGAATTAGTATGTACCCAGATTTAGGAGCTGACCCTTCTGAACTTATTAAACAAGCTCATACAGCTATGTATTTAACTAAAGAACGTAATAAAAATGATTACCAAATATTCAAAACATCTTTTACAGATGGTTTTAAAGAACGCCTAACGTTAGAAACAGAATTACATAAAGCAATTAAAAATAAAAATTTCGAACTTTATTTTCAACCTCAAATAGACATAAAAACTAAAAACATCATAGGGCTAGAAGCTCTTTGTCGTTGGAATCACCCTGAAAAAGGGGTTATAAGTCCTAATGAGTTTATTCCATTGGCTGAAAAAACTGGTTTAATCATTGAGTTGGGCGACTGGGTATTAAGAGAAGCGTGTAGGCAGAACAAATTGTGGCAGGATTTAGGATTTAATAAGGTCAAAGTAAGCGTCAATCTGTCTGCAAAACAGTTTTTACAGCGTGATTTAGTGCAAAATATTGAACACATACTAAAAGATACGGGATTAGATCCAGAATACCTTGAACTAGAAATTACCGAAAGTATGGCCATGTCGAATGAGAAGTTTATTATTGAGACGTTGAAAGGTTTTCAGGATTTAGGTGTGAATGTAGCTTTAGATGATTTTGGAACAGGATATTCCTCCTTGAAATATCTTAGTCAATTCCCATTAAGCAAGTTAAAAATAGATCGGTTATTTATACAAAACAGAACGGAACAAAACATTGCAATAGTAAAGACGATTATTCATTTATCTCATTCATTAAATCTAAGGGTTATTGCTGAAGGTGTAGAAAACGAAGATGATCTATTATTCTTAAACAATGAGAATTGTGATGAAGTACAAGGTTTTTACTTTAGTAAACCCTTACCAGTAAATGAAGTGGATTCATTATTTCATAAAAAATTATCTTAATTATTGGTTATGTTATACTTATCATTTTCTTTATTTTATAATTAAGTATTAGACAGCAGTTGATATAGAATTAATAAAAGAAGTGTGGCACTTTAACCACACTTCTTTTTGCGTTCATTCTGAATTTTAATTCATTAGCAGTAAAAAGCAGCACCTACGATGATGAGTAGGATGAATAGCACAACAATTAATATAAAGTCGTTGTAACCCTGATGTCCTCCGACATTTCCTCCAACATTTCCTCCGTACATAAAATCACCTCCATAAGCGATTGTAATGTATTTATATGTAATAGTGGTTAATATAGTAAGGATATTAACCTAATTTTTTTATTCTGGACAATAAAAAAAGGTGACAACAAAGTGTCACCTTTTATGCTTTTTCATCTTCTTCAGTTGGTTTCTCATTTTCTAATTTTTCTTCAGTCTTAGAAAGTAATTCTCGATTAATTGATAAGATTTTTAATTGATCATTTTCATAACCAACTGTGTATTTAGTTTCATAGTGATGAATTTCCATCGTTTCTTCATCTTTTCTTATTTTATGATCAGACTTAACAGTGATTTGAATTCGATCATTACTAATCATCTCATATTGCATGTTACCTTTAACTTTAATATCTATCGCACTAACAATTAATTCTCTAAACTCTTGGTAGCTTCTTTTAATCTGTTCATTACTACCCAATAAAGAATAGGCAGCGAAGTAGTCGCGTACATTCAATGTGTCATAAAAGTAATTAATTAAATACGTTGCGTCATTTTTTAGAGATTCTTCATCGAAAGTTTGATAGTGATTAGGGTCACCTTCGAAACTTAGTTCCTCATTATCTGCCTTATCGGACCACATCTGAATTAGGTCATAAACAGAAGAAATAGGGATTGAAAAACCGATGCTTCCTTCTCTATTAGCAGCAGAGTTAATTCCAATAATTAACCCACTGTCTTTATGGATTAAAGGACCGCCGCTATTACCTTGTGTGATATTCGCAGAAACTTGATACAAGTTTTTATACTCGTAATTTTCTAAAGTAAAGTTTTGCCCCTTTTGAGATATAATTCCATCTGTAAATGTGTTCAGGTGACCTTGAGGCGACCCTACGGCGATAATTTCCTCACCAATGTTTGCTTCAAATGAAGGGTCTATTTCCAGGTTACCTTGATCTCTTAACTGTGGTACTCGAATCACAGCGACATCCTGTGTTTTACTAATTCCGATTAACGCGCCTGGATAAGTTGAGGCATCTGAAGTTTTTATAAAGATGTCATCAGCATTCTTAACGACGTGAGCATTCGTGATTATATCACCTTTATTATTGTATACAAAGCCTGAACCAACACTTGTTCGAGTAGGTCCAATCGCTTCAATCTGGACCACGTGTTTTTGGGCTTCGTGAATGACTGTTTGTAAATCCTTTGATTCTTTATCATCATAATTTTCCACAACTTCAACCATACCCTTAGAAGAAGCTAAAGCATCTTCTTCCCAATGAAGGTAATATAATGAAATTGCTATAGATGTACCTATGATTATCAAAATTGATAGAGTAATAGGTAAAATCCGTTTGCGACGGTGTGGCATGAACTTCACTCCTATTGTCCTTCTAAGTACCATTTTATTTGATCAATATTAATATCTACTTCTTCCTTAACATCATAATGAGTATATTCAAACTGTCCAGTTTCTTCTGGATATAGTGTTTCAGGGTATAAGAAGGTTTCATTTTCTAAGATTAACTCATCATTCTCGTCATATAATGAATATTTAACTGACGTTGAATAAATAGGCACGGTGGCTACACTTTTCAATTCACCTTTTACGACGATGTCGCCTTCTTCATTCTTAACTGCCTCTATATTAATTAGCTCAACAGCATTATTTTCATTTTGTTCTTGTTCCATTTCTACTTGGCTTTGAGCTTGTGCTATTCGTTGTTTTTGCTCAGTTTCAAAAGCAACTTTTTGTTTTTCAATAGTTGTTTTTAAGCTTTCAAGTCTTTCGTTTTCTGGTACATATCGTAGCGCATCTTTAACAATCGCTAGTGCAGTTGAGAATTGGTTATCATTTAATTCTTCATTAGCTTCATTAAATGATAGGTTAACAATGCGTTCTTTCATCTGGCTCTCTAAGTTTTGAGCAGGCTCTGTATTAATTGATTCGACTCGCCATAATTGCATCTTTAATTCATCAATACTGGCTTCGTCTTTAAGGTTGTTTTGCACTTGAGCAATTTTGATATCATTTCTTTTTGTTAATATTTCATCCAGAAGCTGGTTGACGACTTTACCATTATATTGTCTCAATTTACTTTCATTTTCTTCAGTTAAATTAATGGCTTCTTGATACATTTTATTCTCAATTAAACGATCAACTTCACCTAATGCTTCATTGATTTGCATAGCTATATCCATAAAATTAGAACTTGTCGCAGCAGCTTTATAGTTACTCTTGTAATCTAGTGATTGTCTAAATTTATCTTTAGCTTTCAAATATTGGCCTTCTAAGGCTAATTCAACACCTTCATTATAGGATTGTTTAGCTTGATCTTCTTGATGTTCTAAGTAAAAATGTATACCAATAGCAAACATTAAGGAAAATATAAGTACAGAAAGTGGAACAAGCCACCATTTATTAAAGTTTTTTTGATCTGTATTATAACGTTCACTTATATCAGTAGGGAGGGGTGCTCCGCAGGATACACAAAATAATTCGTCTGTATGTGTTTTAGCTCCACATTTTGGACAATATGACATAACATCACCTAATCTATTTAAAGTTATAGTAATTTTTCATAAAATCAGTACTCTTCAATATTTTACAACATGATTCACAATAAAAAAATGATTATATATGATATAATTTTTTTGTTAAAATAAAACTAGCCATAATAACTATAACCATCTTAAGGAGGAATATAAAATGATTGAAACAACTATGGGTATTATCAGTTTAGCTTTGTTAGTTGCATTTATTGGATATTGTGTATTTGACAATGCAAAACATTAAATTATAGCATCAAAAAATGCAACCCAGTATCAGGTTGTTACTTAATTAGACGTGTCGAAGGTGTGGAATGTTTCAAACATTCCACACTTTTTTTATTTTTATTCGATTGTATTGATGAAAAGGGGGTGAGGGACATGGCAACACAAGTAAAAACAAAGTCCCAATTACAATTAATCTTCGAGGAAGGGCTGGGAGAGAATGGGGAAGCAATTCTAAAGAGAAAGACGTTTAACCGAGTTAACACAGCAGCAACACCCGAACAATTATATGCTGTAAGTCAGGCTCTAGCATCATTACAAACTTTCCCACTATTGAATGTAGTTCGTAATGACTCATTCGATGTTACTGAAATTTAAGTATTTAGAAATCATTAAGGGGTGAAAAAATTATGGCAAAGAAATTAGAACTAAAATTTAAGAATTTAGAAGGTTCTACAGTAACTATTTCACTAGATGAACCAATTGAACCGGCAGATCCAACAGCAGTTAAACAAGTTATGGACACAATTATTAATAATGACGTTTTTAGCTCTAATGGTGGTTCTTTAGTTGAAGCATCATATGCTCAAATTGTAGATAGAAATGTTACAGAAGTACCATTAAGTTAATAAATAGGAGGAGGCCCTGAATTGGGCCTTTTCTTGTTTGGAGGTGGAAGAGGTGGGTCAATGGATTAGCTGGGTGCCGGAAGTTGGATTTCCGATCTTAGTGACATTTTATTTATTACACCGAATCGAAAAGAGACTTGAAGAGCTTAATGACTCTATATTAAAATTACCCGAACAGATTAACTAGCTTTTAAAAATAACCAAAATAAAAAAGTCAGGTGAGTTTATAGCTTCACCTGACTCTATATGTCCTACCTTGTTAAAGAAACATTATCAAATGGAAAAATAATCAATTCAGATCTTCCGATAATATCATCTTCATTAATAAAGCCTAAACCATTCCGACTATCCTTACTTATGTCACGATTATCTCCCATAACAAAATATTGACCATTAGGCACTTCTACTGGACCAAAATCATCTGTTGCGAGACGTTGTTCTTCTTTTAAGTAACTCTGGCTAACTTTTTCACCATTAATATATAAGACACTATTTTTAACTTGCACCGTGTCATTAGGTAAACCAATGACTCGTTTAACATAGTTTTTATTCGGGTGTTGGATAATAACTATATCGCCTCGATCAGGTTCATCAATTAAATAAATAGCTTTATTAAAAATTACACGTTCGCCATTGTGTAGAGTGGGATCCATACTTGTTCCCTCTACAATGGAAGTTGCAAAAATGTATGTTCTTAAAAAGAAAGCTAAAATGACTGCGATAACAATTGCTTTAGTCCATTCCCATATTTCTTTTTTCAAGAAAATCTCCCTCTCAACTTTCTATCATAATTATATCCTAACACAATTCACTTTGAAAGTTGTTAAAATTTCTTTATAAGTATCTTACAAAATGTTCTGATTAAGTAAAAAAAAGCTCCGAAGTGACTTTCTCACTATTTACTTACTGAACATTTCGTGACATAATTTTCTATTAGTCATTACTTTTTAAATGCTCAAGGAGGAACAAGGGTGACTGATAAAAATCATGCAAACAAACTACAACTAGAAATTGAACAACTCCGTGATCAAATGGTTCAACACGCAAATAAAAATGGTTATACCAGCCCAGAATCCATTCGACTTTCACAAGAGTTAGACAACCTTCTAAATGAATATCAAAGGTTAGTTCAAAACAAGGAATTGTCATAATTTTAATACACTATACTATTTATTAATAAAATTTTCCAGTCGATCTAAGCCTTTCTTTAAAATGTCCATGTGATAGGCGTATGAAATTCTCATATACCCTTGACCGTAACTAGAAAAAGCATCACCAGGAACTAAAGCTAATTTAGCGTCATTAACTAATTCTAAACCAAAGTCAAATGAAGTTTTGTTATTTGGTGTTAATTTAGGAAACACATAAAAAGCTCCGTCGGGTGCTACTACATCTACTCCCATATTATTCAATCGCTCTAAAACATAGTCTCTTCTTCTACGATATTCATTTCTCATTTCGTTAGGATCATTTTTTCCATTAGTTAAAGCCGCAAGCGCAGCATATTGACTCGTAGAAGTAGCACAGGAAACATTATATTGGTGCACTTTTAACACATGTTTCATTAACGAGTTTGGTCCTAATAAAAATCCAATTCTAAAGCCCGTCATCGAATGAGATTTCGATACCCCCTGAATAATAAACGTTTGTTCTCTAACTTCTTTAAATGATCCAATTGAAACATGCTCATTTCCATAGGTTAATTCACTGTAAATCTCATCGGCTAAAATAAATACAGGCAGATCTTTTAAAAGATTAACAATAGCTTCTAATTCATCATACTGTAGTGTCACCCCTGTTGGATTAGAAGGGTAGGGAAGAATGACACATTTAGTCTTGGATGTTATGTGTTGTTCGATTAAATCTGCTGTAAACTTAAAATCATTTTCACGTGTGTCTACGTAAACAGGTGTGCCACCAGCTAATTTAATGAGTGGTTCGTAACCTGGATAAACTGGCCCCGGCAAAAGAACTTCGTCACCAGGAGATAATATGGTACGTAAAGTGATATCAATCGCTTGAGATGCTCCAACTGTAATAATAACTTCATCTTCAGGTTGATAATTTAAATTATATTTTTCTTGTACCACATCCGAAACAGCGCTTCTTAGATCTATAATTCCTGCATTTGGTGTATATGTGGTAAAGTTTTGATCTAAAGCTTGTTTAGTTGATTCTTTTATATGGTTAGGGGTTTGAAAGTCAGGTTGCCCAATTGTTAATGAAATCATGTCTTCTTTACCTTGTACTAAGTTAAAAAACTTTCGAATGCCTGATATTTGAATATTTTTTACATTCTCATTTATTAAATGTTCCATCTGTTTATAAACTCTCCTCATTAAAATTTCGTTTGCCCAAATTTTCTTTTATGTATATTTAGTTTAGATCTTTATAATTATGTCAATGCTCCTAATGGTAATTCAGTTCGTATTTTCGTTAGAAAGAACTGATGGGGGTGATCAAATGTTACTACAAATTATAAATCTAATGGCGAGTCAGTATGCTTTTCATACCTTTATTTTTTCTGTGTTACTCTGTTGTGCTTATTTTATTATAAAACCTATCGTTAATCGATTAATAAAAAAGGAATGCATATATACTTTATCTTATCTAATCGTTTCAATATTTACGTGTACTTCAGTTTTGGTCGTGCTATTTATATCTGATGTCAAATTAGCTCAAGATGAACGACTTAATATAATTGGAGCATTGTGGCTATCGATAATCATATTGGGCTTTATTTTTTTAGTGACTTACATTACTAAAATTTTATCACAACAATTAAAAAATCATAAAGCCTCAAAAATTTGATGGATTCTTATGCCTCCCTTTACATATGATTGAAATAATTCGATAATATGATTAAAGGGGGAGTAGTTTATATGGAAATTGTATCGGCATTTGCAATATTTTTATTTTTTGGTCTACTTATTTTAATTCTAAACTTGATTACAAGTGTATGGGCATACCGTGACTCAATTCGTAAAGGAAATAGTAAAGAGTATGCGATTGTAGTCTTGATTGGAACATTATTTTTCCCGATATTAGGGTTAATTGTCTATTTAGTTATAAGAAATGATTAAGCAAAAAAGAGGCTGGGACATAACTAGTCAAAAATAACTTAAAAATGGCATCCATCATAAAAATTAAATGATGGATGCCATTTTTTGATGAATCGATATGATGATTGAGACTTCTTTGGGTGTTCATGGCGGTGTATTTTCTTAAATTCACCGCCATGAAGGCAAACCCTAATTCATTTTTCACTTTCTCTTTGCCCCTTACGGACATTCGAGTGAAACGCAAATTAGCCTTCAGAAATCCAAAAACTGGTTCCACATCGATTTTACGCATGCCGTAAATTTCACCCGTTTTTTCTTCCGAAAGCTTACTTCTAATATATGATTTTTGCTGCTCCCATTTCTGGTTATAGTACACCTTACGATTATTGCCTTCTTTAGCTTTTGTACATTCTGAACGCAATGGGCAACCCGTACAATCTTCGCATTCATATACTTTGAATGTTCTTGTAAACCCATAGCGATCCGTACGTTGGGATTCATAGCGGAACGTAACTTGTTTATTGTTAGGACAGATAAACAAATCATTGGCCTCATCATAATCCCAATTATAAAAGTTAAATGGGTCATTTTTGAATTTTATTTTTTTCTCTCTTCGGTACTGATTATATGTAATGAGAGGTGTACGTTCTCGGTTTTCTAATACATCTTCATAATTTTGTTCACTACCATAGCCAGCATCTGCAACGATATAATTAGGTAGTTCAAAGAAATTATCTTCGATATAATCTAAAAAAGGTAGAAACGTCCGTGTATCCGTAGGATTCGGGAAAACATCATAAGCAAGCACATATTGCCCTTCAGTTGCCGCCTGTACATTATAAGCAGCTTTCAATTGTCCGTTCTTCATATGATCGTCTTTCATTCGCATAAATGTGGAATCATGATCTGTCTTTGAATAACTATTACGTTCACCAAAAATCGCCATATCTGCTTGGTATTTTTGTTTGCGTTTCACAAAATCTTTGAATTGTTTAAGGTAATGTTTCGGCACCTTACGCTCTGAACGTAGCTGTTTACGCTCACTACCCTTGTCGTTATCTTCGATTTTTTGATCGAACTCATTTACCTTATCATCTAATTGATTAACAATATTAGTGAGTTCTTCAGTGGAAAGTTCATCCGAACTTTCACGTTCAATCCCAGGTATAATTTCTTGTTCAAGTAATTCGTTATACATTTGGTTAGACTTCTCGACTAATTGAGCACTATAGTTTTCAGTGGATTTACGCGATACAAACGTAAATTTGTTAGCATTGGCTTCAATTTTAGTTCCATCAATAAAAATAGCTTCTTCTTCAATCATATTGTTTTCGACAAGTTGGCAACGAAATTGAACAAAGCAGTCACGTAGTAAATCTTTGACCTGTGGGTGCACACGGAAGCGATTAATGGTTCTATAACTTGGTTCATATCCTTGTGCTAACCACATCATACGAACACTATCTTTAAGTAGCGCTTCAATCTTCCTTCCGGAAAATACAGATTGGGTATAAGCACATAGAATGATTTTCATCATCATCTTAGGGTGGTAAGCGGGGCAGCCTGTACTGCGCGAAAAGCCTGAAAAAGCTTCTTCAGGCATCTGTTCAACCAAATCATTTACAGTATAGGCGATATCATTTTTGTCTAGTTTTATTTCTAAATCTAAAGGCAAAACCACTTGATTCATGTTATAATCTTTAAACATAAGGATCCTCCTTTGGGATTATGGTGTGGTTACTTTAATTCTATCAAAGAGGGTCCTTTTTGTTTATGTAAAAATAATAAATATTAAAAAAATCGTGGGTCTCATCATTACATGGAGCCCCACGATTTTTTATGTTACTGGGTTTTGTCCCAGCCTCTTAATTAATTATTCACTCTTATAATGTTTTAAGTATTTAACGATTTTATTCATTTCTTCAAAAGAAGTTCCTTTAAATCGATTAATCATTTCGCCATCCGGGTTAATTAACATAAAATTAATATCATGATTAACCTGATCTTCTCCGTCAACTTTAGAAACAAGAGCTTTGAAAGACTGAGCTGCAAATTCTTCAATTTTGGCTTGGCTATAGCCAGTTAAGAAATCCCAATTACTATAATCAGCATCAAACTTGTTACCAAATTCTTTTAATGCTTCCTTACTATCAACAGTAGGGTCAACAGAAAAAGAAACCAAACGTATGTCTTCGAGACCTTCTTTTTCTAGTTTGTCTTGTAACTTGGCCATATTTGCAGTCATAGGTGGACATACAGTTTCACAGCTCGTGAAGATTAAATTTGCCACCCAAAACTCGCCTTTAAGATCCTCTAAAGATACTTTTTCATTATCTTGATTAGTAAACGTGAAATCTTGTACTTCTACATTATATTGTGGTTGAATTGTTTGTTCCTGTTTATTGCTAGATTCGTCTGCGTTAGCGTTCGGTTGTTCACTGCCGCAACCAGTCATAACGGTTAGTAAAACAAGAATGGAAAAGCCTAAGAAAATATGTTTTTTGCTCATTTAGATATACACTCCAATCTGCTTCCATGCTTATTCTAACACTTATAATGTAACGGAATCACATAATGACCGTCCCATTTTTAACAATTTCATGACATGGTCTTAAGTAGATTGAAGTGTATATACATTAATCTCAGGTCTGCAAAAGAAACGAAATGGTAACCGAGTTGTCCCGATACCTCGAGATACATATAAATGTAAAGGTCTTTGTCCAAGTTCATAATGCCCTTCAACATATTGTGTGCCGAGGCGTGGTGTAACGATATAACCTACAAAGGGCAATTGGATTTGTCCCCCATGGCTATGACCAGATAATTGTAAGTCAAAAGGGAAATTGATCGTTTGTCTTGCAAAATCAGGTTCATGACAGAGCAGTATATTAAACTGGTTCGTTTCTTCATCAGATAGCAAATTTGATATTCTTGGTGAGCCTAACAAAACATCATCTAAACCGGCTAAGTTAATTTGAGTTCGGTCCTTTTCAATTTTCACTTTATCATTTTGTAAAAGTTTAAAGTCACTTCGTTGCATGACGTTTTTAATCATCCTGGTCCCATAACCGCCATGGTCATGATTTCCGTAGATCCAGTATTTACCGAAAGGCGCCTCTAATTGTTTAAAAATTTGAATGATTTTCTCAAAATATGCATCCGATAATATTGAAGGATCATCTGTTAAGTCGCCTGTAAATACGATTAAATCAGGTGATTCTTGATTAACTTCTTTAATCATCTTCTCAAAATCTTCTATTTTATAATGAAATCCCATATGTGTATCTGTAATTTGTACGATTTTAAAATCATTAAATGGTTTTGGAATACGTTGAGACTCAATTGTAGAGTAAATCGTATTTAACCATCTAGGTTCAAATTCTCTTGCATAATAATAACCACCATAAGATAAACCAACAAATCCAAGGGTTCCTACGGTGACTCGTTTCAGGAAGGTTCTTCTGGAAAATTTATTTGTCATTGCTGTTCATCCTCTTCTTTTATACATAATTGCATTATATCATGGTCTTTTGTATTTACATATGAGATAATAGTTAGAAAATGAACCGTTATTCATTTTTTTATGAAATTCAAGAGGAGGAATGTTAATGAAAAATGAGGTTGTTATTGTAACAGGTGGTTCAAACGGTATGGGGAAATACATGGCTAAGAAATTTGCGCAAGAAGGAGCTAAAGTGGTCATAACGGGTCGGAATGAAGAACGTTTAGCTTCTGCTAAGGAAGAAATTATGGAGGGTGAAGATCGACAAGTCCTGACTATTGTTATGGATGTACGTCAACCTGAAGATGTTGAACGTATGGTTAGTGAGACAGTAAAAGAATTTGGAACGATCAATCACCTTGTGAATAATGCTGCAGGAAACTTTATCACTTCCACGGAGAAACTATCTATCAATGGCTGGAATTCTGTCATTGACATCGTATTAAATGGAACATTCTATTGCAGTCAAACTGTTGGTAATTATTGGATTGAAAACGGTATCCAAGGTAATATTGTCAATATGGTGGCTACATATGCTTGGAATGCGGGCGCGGGAGTTGTGCATTCTGCAGCAGCTAAAGCAGGTGTACTAAGCCTTACACGCACACTTGCGGTTGAATGGGGAAGAAGGTATGGCATTCGTTCCAACGCGATTGCACCTGGTCCAATTGACCGTACTGGTGGAGCTGATAAGTTATGGGAGTCAGAAGAAGCAGCAAAACGTACATTGAAATCTATTCCTTTAGGTCGCTTAGGTGAACCAGAGGAGATTGGAGACTTAGCTTACTTCATTCTTAACGATGCGAAATATATGAATGGTGAAGTTGTTACGCTTGATGGTGGACAATGGTTGAACCAATTTCCATTTTAAACATTAGTAAGCCTTTGTAAGAAAACAACTTAATTAAAACATATAAAAAAACAGGGCTGGTTCTCCAGCCCTGTTTTAGACTAAAACGACGTAAAATAATATTGCGAAGAAGTGAAAGGCACTCCCTGCAATTACGAATATGTGCCACACGGCATGATGATAAGGAAAGCCTCTCCACATATAAAATATACTTCCTACAGAGTACAGTACCCCGCCAATGATTAAAAAGATTAATCCTCTTAATTCCATTTCCTGAACCAATGGATTCCAAACGAATACAATAAACCATCCCAAGAAAATATAAATTATTGTTGAAACAATCATAAATCTCTTCACAAAGAATATTTTGAAGATGATGCCTAAAATTGCTACACCCCAAATGACACCAAATAATGTCCAACCAATCGGACCTCGTAATAGTACGAGTAATATCGGGGTATATGTTCCTGCTATAAATAAGTAGATGGACGAATGGTCAATAAACAGGAAAATATCTTTTGCCCGGCCGTCCTTTAAACTATGTACAATGGTAGAAGATAAGTACATGATTAACATTGTGGTCCCGTATACTGTAACAGATACAATGTGCCACGCATTACCGTGAATGGTTGAATAGACAATTAATATAACCAATCCAGCTATAGCTAACGCAGCCCCAAGTCCATGTGTAAGGGCATTTACTGCTTCTTCTTTTCTCGTATATTGGTAAGGCAAAACAATCACTCATTTCTTTTTTATCTAAGGTTTATTATATATGAATTGGGGTAATAAAAGTAGGGTGCAAAATTATGTACTTAGGATACTTTATGTTAAAATGTTTTTGGAAGTACTCCTGTGTTAATTAAGGAGGGGAGTCATATGTTAGATTTAACTCACTTTGATTTATCATCGATACCAGTAAAAGAAGACATGATTGATGCTGAAAAAGTAGCACATGTCCAATTACAAAATCCACTTGAACATGCATTGTTAGTTCTAACTAAAACCGGTTACAATGCTGTACCAGTCTTAGATCTGGATGGTCGTTTTTGTGGAATTATTAGCAAATCTAATATTGTAGAAACAATGTTCGGAATAGAAGAAATAGAAATTAGTCAGTTGTATAAGAAAAAAGTTGAAGATGTCATGCAACCTGATATCCCAACAATAAATGAAACTGCAACATTAGAGGATGCCATACATGTATTAATAGATCATTCATTTGTATGTGTTTTAAACAATGATGAACAAATGGTTGGTATTTATACGCGCAGAGAGATTTTAAAGCAATTTAGAAATGAATTTTATCAGCAGCAAGCAAGATAATGCTTGTCAAAGATTTTAATCTTCTGATACAGTAAAGTAAAATTTAATATTGGAGGATTCAGCATGAAGATGATGGACGCTAATGAAATCATTAATTTCATATCAAACGCTAAAAAATCGACACCTGTTAAAGTTTACCTTAAAGGTAATAAGTTAAGTGCGATTGAATTTAATGATGACATTCAAACATTTGTTGATGAGCAAGCAGGGGTATTATTTGGTGAATGGAAAGTTGTTAAAGAAGATCTGGAAAAGTTCTCACATTTAATCGATGACTATGTGATTGAAAATGATCGAAGAAATTCAGCTATTCCATTATTAGACCTTAAAAATATTAATGCTCGTATTGAACCAGGCGCTATAATTCGTGATCAAGTTGAAATTGGTGACGGTGTGGTTATCATGATGGGAGCATCAATTAATATTGGGGCAGCAATCGGTGAAGGCACGATGATTGATATGAATGCAGTGCTAGGTGGTCGTGCAACTGTAGGGAAGAACTGTCACATTGGTGCAGGAACAGTACTAGCAGGGGTTATTGAGCCTCCTTCAGCAAAGCCAGTTGTTATTGAAGATGGAGTAGTTGTTGGAGCGAATGCTGTTATTTTAGAAGGTGTGACAGTAGGTAAAGGTGCAGTTGTTGCAGCTGGAGCCATTGTTACAGAAGATGTACCTGAAAATACAGTCGTTGCAGGTACACCAGCTAAAGTCATTAAAGAAATTGATGATCAGACAAAATCAAAGACTGAAATCATGAGTGCTTTAAGAAAATTAGATGATTAATGAAAGCCAAGCGGAGTCTTAATTGATTCCGCTTTTTTATAATATCTGAGAAAGGTTGAGTTGGCTGTGGATGATTTCATTAAAATTAGACGAGAACTGCATCAAATTCCCGAAATAGGCTTTCAGGAATTTAAAACACAAGAATATTTACTAAATAATATTCATCAACTACCACAAGATTATCTATCAATACATAAATGGCATACGGGATTATTTGTTTTTGTTGAAGGCAAGGTAGGGGAGAAGACCATTGCTTATCGAACGGATATCGATGGACTACCTATAACAGAAGAAACTGGGTATGAATTTTCCTCCACACGTGAAGGGTATATGCATGCATGCGGTCATGATATTCATATGACAATTGCCCTTGGAGCATTGAGTCAACTAGTGAAAAATCGACCAGAAGATCATGTGTTGTTTTTATTCCAACCAGCTGAAGAGGGGCCAGGTGGAGCAGAACCTATGCTGAAAAGTGAAATCATGCAGCGCTATAGACCAGATATGATTTTTGCTTTACATATTGATCCTAAACTTCCTGTAGGTACTGTGAGTTCTAAGCCTGGTTTGTTATTTGCTAATACCAGTGAATTATTTATTGATTTTAAAGGAAAAGGTGGCCATGCAGCCTATCCACATGAAACGAAGGATATGATTATGGCGGCTAGTGCTTTTAATGTTCAGCTACAGCAAATTGTCAGTCGAATGCGTGACCCTTTGAGTCCAGCGGTTGTCACTTTAGGAAAAATGGAAGCTGGTACAGTACAAAATATTATTGCTGAACACGCTAGGGTAGAAGGTACGATTAGAACAATAAAGCCTGACGCGATGATTGTTATAAAAGAAAGCATTGAAAATTTGTTAAAAGGCATAGAGGTTCGTTATGATTGTGAGACATCCATAGATTATGGAGCTAATTATTATATGGTGCACAATGATGCGAATTACGTTGGGAAGTTTAAAACCATTATTGAAGATATTGTGGATTATAAAGAAGCCCCTGAAGCTATGACAGGAGAGGACTTTGGATATTTATTAAAAGAGATTCCTGGGTTTATGTTTTGGTTAGGGGTAGATTCAGAGTATGGATTGCACAATAGTCAACTGAAACCAGATGAACGTGCTATTGATGTTGGAATAAAAACGGTAACAGAAACAATCTATAATATTTAAAAGCTCGCCAAGGCGAGCTTTTTGTATGGATGTTACTATACCACTGTTAAATGGTTAAGAATTGCCAGCAAATTTTTGTGTGCGATCATCACTTATTTTATAACGTTCTTTTTGCAGCTTGCTGAATAGGGTCCCACACACCGTTAAATGGTGGGGCGTATGCTAGGTCTAAATCTAATAATTGCACAGTAGTCATTTCATGGAATAAAGCTGTTGCAACAACGTCAATACGTTTATCGACACCTTTATTTCCTACGATTTGTGCGCCTAATAACTTTTTAGAGCTTTTCTCATAAACTAATTTTATTGTTATTTTTTCTTCTGCTGAATAATAACCAGCAACTGGTCGTGTAGTAATTTTGACTGAATCATAGTCAATTGATATATCACTAGCTTCTTTTTCTGATAAACCCGTTTTTGCAATTTCTAAATCTAAAAATTTTAGGATAGAAGTTCCGACAATGCCTTTAAAACTGACTTTTTCACCAACCAAGTTTTGACCAGCGACCATGCCTTGTTTATTTGCGTGAGTGCCTAATGGAACGTAATCATTTTGTTGTTTAATCCGGTGATATTGACTTGCACAGTCACCAGCAGCGTAAACATCAGGAATATTTGTTTGCATAAACTCATTAACTATAATTTCTTTTTTATCCCCGTATTCAAACTGCTCATCAACAAACTGAGTGTTTGGTTTGATGCCGATGGATAATAGCACTAAATCAGTGTCATACTCATTTTGATCAGTATGGATTTTCTTCACTTTAGAATCACCTGAAAAACCTTGAACGGATTCGTCAAATATTAATTTGATATTTTGCTTATCGGCTTCTTCATGTATTAGTTCAGCCATGTCTTCATCCAGTGGTTTTATTAATTGTTTGCCACGTTGTATAATTGTTACTTCTTTTCCGATTTCTTTGAAATTTTCAGCCATCTCAAGACCAACAAATCCACCGCCGACAATCGTGACATTTTGTACATCTTTATTGAGGTAGTTTAAGATGTCGTTAGTGTCTGGAATAGTTTTGATATGAAAAATACCATCTAAGTTTACCCCTTCCCAATCAGGAGTGACAGGGCTTGCACCACTAGCAATCAGAAGTTTGTCATAATTGTAGCTAAAAGTTTCTCCAGAAGTCGTCACGACACCTGAAACAGACTTACTATCTGTATCCACATGAGTAACTTCATGATTTATTTTTGCATCTATTCCATATTTTTCACGGAACTTCTCTACAGATCTGGCTATCACATCTTCAGGCTCATCAACAATGCCACTAATTGCATAAGGAAGTCCGCATTGCCCATAAGAATAGATTTCACCACGTTCTAAGGTGATTATTTCATGATCCCCTTTAGATCTAACAATTTGCATAGCAGCACTCATACCTGCAGCATCGCCGCCGATTATAACGTATTTCATATACTCACCTCGATATAAAAGCCTGTTCAGTAGTTATGAACAGGCTATTTGTAGTTATTATCTTCATTACAAAGAATGCCTTACTAAATTAAGCATTTTCTTTTTTCTCAATATAGACTTGATGAGGAAATGGAATCTCAATTCCTGCTTGATCAAGTGCAACTTTACAAGCTTTACGCATATCGCGTTCTACTCCGAATTGTTCCATGTTTTCAGTCTTTGCAATAATTCTAAGGACTACATCAGATGAACCCAAGCTTTGAACACCAATAACATCAGGCCCTTCTTTAAGTCGTACATCGTTCTTAAATGGGTCACAAGCATTTTGTAACACAGTAATTGCTTCATCAATATTCTCATCATAAGCAATACCTATATCAACCAAAGCTCGCATATTTCCACGAGAATGGTTATTTACGTTTTGAATATTACGGTTAGGAATGAAGTGTAATGTACCATCAAAACCTCTTATTTGTGTTGTTCTTAATCCTAACTCTTCAACGATACCACCTTCTCCGCCAGCGGTTACATAATCATCCACATCGATTTGCTTTTCAATTAATATGAAAAATCCTGTGACAATATCACTAACCAAACCTTGCGCACCAAAACCGATCGCTAAACCTAAAATACCCACACCAGCGAGTAACGGTGCAATATCAATAAATAAACCTAAAATAGTTAAGATAAAGAAAATCATTAAAGCGTATGTAAAAATGCTTTGGAGTAATTTCTCTAATGTTTTCTTTCTTCCCTCAGATAGTTTTTGTTTCTTTGCGACTTGCGTCATAGCTCCTGCGATTAACTTTCTTCCCAAGGGAGCTACAATAATAAATACAATTAATAATAGTCCTAGTTCTCCTAATTTAGCATAGATCAATTGAGTGTCGAATCCTAGCATTTTATCTCTCCTTTCTACTAATATTATATACCACTTCTTTAGATTTTTAATCTGTTACGCATTTCCGTCTTAAGACTGAGAAAAATTCAAACTTATTAACGTATCGGATAACAAAGTTGTACTATAAAATAATTTTATAAAAATTTTAAAAAATTGTGCAAAAAGGGTAGAAATTTATTTCGGAACTCGATATATTTATTAAAGTACAATTTTTTTATTGTCATCTTAAGTTTTGTTCAAAAGGGGGAACATCATGGAGACGTTTAAAAAGTTGAAAGAATTCTATTGGCCGTATAAACGGTTTTTCTTTTTATCGTTACTTTCATTATTCTTTGTGACCATCATAACAGTTGCCTATCCAATTGTTGTGCAGATTGCAATAGATGATGTCATAAAAGAGAAAAACTACGGATTAGTTCCAATACTATGTTTATCGTTTATTGGTCTTATGATTGTTAAATCTGTTGCTACATTTTTTCATCAGTTTCTAGGTGATTATTTTGGAATATCAGCAGTATTTAGTTTAAGAGATGCGTTATATAAAAAGTTACAGCGCTTATCATTCCATTACTACGATAATGCTAAAACTGGAGATCTAATGTCTCGTTTAACAGCAGATGTAGAATTATTTAGATTCTTCCTGTCGTTTGGATTTTCAGAGTTAATTCGAATCCTGCTGTTAGTGCTAAGTAGTTTATCAGTTATGTTATATTTCTCAGTACCATTAGCATTAGCGACGATGGCATCCATGCCATTCTTAATTGTTTTAGTTATGAAGTTTGATAAAAAAGTGCACCCGGCTTTCAGACAGATTCGTAAGTCTTTTGGTCGTTTAAACACACGTGTGCAAGAGAATATCTCAGGTATGAATACAGTTAAATCATTATCAAAAGAAGACTTTGAGATTGGTCGTTTTTCAGATAAGGGTGATGATTACAGACAACATTATCTAAATACAGCTACGATTTGGTCTAAATATTTTCCGTTAATGGAGTTTATGGGTAATGTTTCAGTTGTGGTATTGTTAGCCTTTGGTGGTTACTTGTATATGAATGGTTCTATTTCTTTAGGTGCCATTATTGCTTATTTTAATTTAATTTGGTATCTGGTAGGACCGTTAATGAACTTTGGTTTCGTTGTTAATATGTTCTCACAATCTAAAGCATCTGGAGAACGTTTATTAGAAATTTTAGAATCAGATGATGAAATTAAGGAAACCACTAGTCCTGTAAAAGCAGAAGATGTTAAAGGGCATGTGGCGTTTAAAGATGTGACTTTAACTTATGTTGAGGATGATGATGAGGCATTGAAAGATGTTACATTTGATGCTCCTCCTGGAAAAACTATTGGTTTAATTGGTGCAACGGGTTCAGGGAAAACAAGTATTACTCAATTGATCACAAGATTCTATGAGCCTGAACAAGGTGAGGTTTTACTAGATGGTCATAGTGTTTCTGAATACTCGTTAAAAGAGATGAGAAAGCATATTGGTTTTGTTTTACAAGAACCATTCTTATTCTCAACTTCAATTAAGGACAATATTGCTTATGGTAATCCAGAAGCTTCAATGGATGAGATTATCGATGCAGCTAAAAGAGCACAGGCACATGATTTTATCATGGAAATGCCAAAAGGTTATGACACCTTGTTAGGTGAAAGAGGTATGGGATTATCAGGTGGTCAAAAACAGCGAATCTCTATAGCTCGAGCAATTTTAGTAAATCCAAAAGTATTAGTCCTGGATGATGCAACTTCTGCAGTAGATATGGAGACAGAATTTAAGATTCAAAAAGCATTGAAAGAAGTGATGAAAGGAAGAACAACTTTCATCATTGCTCACCGTATATCATCATTAAAACATGCGGATGAAATATTAGTTTTAGAAGATGGGAAGATCGTTGAAAGAGGTCAACACGAAGAATTATTAGACAATGGTGGACCGTATCAGCGAATCTATGACATTCAATATCAAGATAAGGAAGCGATACTGGGAAAGAATAAACAGCACGCTTAAGGGGGGAAACATATGGCAGAAACTATGAAGGCGAAAAGCCCTCATCTAAAAAGATTTCGTTACACTCAAGATATTGCTGTAGATAAACCGTTTAACTGGCAGCAGCTCGTTCGATTATTAAAATATGTGAAACCATACGCTAAAACCGTCATGCCGATTGCTATTATTGCAATGCTTGTATCAACGGCAGTGAGGTTAATTGTTCCAATTTTGATAGGTAACCAAATTGTTGATAAAGTTTTAGAAGGTGGAGGAACGTATCAATTATTATTATCATACGTAATCGGTATAGCTGTATTATATTTACTTAGTTATATTGGAAATGCTGTTCGAATTAAATATGTTAATATACTCGGTCAGAATGTTGTGTATGACTTGAGGCATCATTTATTCTCACATGTACAAAGACTTTCTAATCGATTCTTTGATAATCGATCAGCTGGTAGTATCATCGTACGAATAATGAATGATATTAACTCATTACAAGAATTATTTACGAATGGAATCATTAACTTGTTGATGGATATTGTGACATTAGTAAGTATTGTTATCATTCTACTCGTCATCAGCCCTAAATTAGCATTGGCTGTAATGGTAATCATTCCAATTATGTTCTACATCTCAACAAAATTAAGAAAAAACATTCGTAAATCATGGCAAGATGTTCGTATTCAACAATCACGTGTTAATTCTCACTTAAATGAAAGTATTCAAGGTGTAAGAATTACTCAATCATTCTCACAAGAAGATAACAACACTGAGTATTTCCATGGCGTAAATGATGACACCTTTAATAGCTGGAAAACTGCAACAAGAAAAAGTGCTATGTTCAGACCATTTGTTGAGATGAGTAATGCTATTGGTACAGTCATTTTAATTGCTTATGGTTCTTACTTGATCATTAATGACCCAGGAGTAAGCGTAGGGGAGTTTGTAACATTTACATTCTTTATTGGTATGTTCTGGGAACCAATTTCCAGACTTGGTCAAATGTATAATCAACTATTAATGGCTATGTCAGCATCAGAACGTATCTTTGAATTCTTAGATGAAAAGCCAAATGTAGAAGAAAAAGAAGATGCAGTTGAAATGGATGACATTCAAGGTCATATCGAATTTGACCAAGTACAGTTCGCTTATGATGAAGACCGAATCGCTTTACATGAAATTTCACTAGAGATGAAAGCGGGACAGACGGTAGCACTTGTCGGTCATACGGGTTCAGGTAAATCTACTATTGCTAACTTGATTAATCGATTCTATGACCCAACAAAAGGTTCTGTAAAAATAGATGGAGTCGATTTAAGAGACACCAAGTTAGACGGCTTACGTCAAAACATCAGTGTTGTTCTACAGGATACCTTTATTTTCTCTGGAACGATTATGGAGAATATTCGATTTGGCCGTCCGGATGCAACTGATGAAGAAGTTATGGAGTCAGCAAAAGTTGTAGGTGCAGATGACTTTATTCAACGATTAGCTGATGGATATGAAACTGAAGTTGAAGAACGAGGAAACATCTTATCAGCTGGTGAGCGACAGTTATTATCGTTTGCTCGTGCATTACTAGCCAATCCAAGAATCATCATTCTTGATGAAGCGACGGCAAGTATTGATACAGAGACAGAGCTGAAAATCCAAAATGCTCTTAAGAAACTTTTAAACGGACGTACAGCGATTATTATTGCGCACCGTCTTTCAACGATTCGTGATTCTGATAACATTATTGTGTTAGAGAATGGTCGTATTTTAGAACAAGGTAATCATGAAGAGTTGATGAAACATCAAGGTGAATACTACGGATTAGTTAAATCCCAGTTTCAGATGTTAGATCAACTTTAAATCAAGAAGGGACTGCCCAAAAGTTATGTAAAATGACTTAGGGGTGTCCCTTTTTTATCTTTCTGGCGAGTGTAAGAACTTTAGTGGCGAGTCAACCTATGCTTAATGTTAAGTCTAGGATTAAGTTTCAAGGATTTTTAAATACCAATTTAAAATAGCATAAATTTTACATACAAATCAGCTATATTATGGTAGACTATTCGCAGATATGGCTTTAGGAGGAACTTATATGAAAAAGTTATTTGGAGTAATTGGATTAGGTCGCTTCGGTGGAAGTATATGTAAAGAATTAAGTAAAGAAGGTAAAGAAGTTCTTGCTTTAGATGCTGATGAAGATAAAGTCAATGAATATAAAGAAATTGCTACCCATGCTGTTATTGCCGATTCTACAGATGAATTAGCGCTAAAAGAGTTGGGCTTTAGAAATATTGACCATGTTATTGTTGCAATTGGTGACAATGTACATGCGAGTATTCTAACGACATTAATACTAAAAGAGTTTGGGGTCAAACGAATTACTGTAAAAGCTCAAAATGATTACCATGAAAAAGTATTGCAGAAAATTGGTGCAGATGAGATCGTTCACCCAGAAAGAGATATGGGGAAGCGTATTGCTCATAGTATTATTTCAAGTAATGTATTAGATTATCTGGAATTATCTGATGAGTATAGTGTTGTTGAGATTAAAGCAGGGGAGAAGATGCAAAACAAGACGTTGATGGAGTTAGACATTCGTGCGAAATTCGGATGTAACGTTGTTGCGATTAAACACGGTAAAGATATTAACGTATCTCCTATGGCAAATGAACAAATTCATTTTGATGATATATTAATTATTATTGGTGCAGATAAAGACATTTCACGATTTGAAAAAGAATTAGTAGTTGATGATGATTAAAAAATCTCGCTGAATTTCTCAGCGAGATTTTTTTGGCTATTTTGGATAGGTAATGTTTAATTATACTTCCATAATGATAGGTAATATCATTGGACGACGCTTCGTCTTATCATATAAGAAAGGTTGAATTGTATCAGTTATTTCATTTTTAATTTCAGACCATTGCGACGTACGACGCTCCATAACTTTATCTAAATGTTTCGATACAAGGACCTGAGCTTCTTTTATTAAATCCTCAGATTCTCGCATATACACGAAACCTCTAGAAATAATATCCGGACCAGACGCAATTTTAAATTCTTTCATATTAATGCTCACAACAACTACAACTAAACCTTCTTCAGAAAGAATTCGACGGTCACGTAATACAATGTTACCAATATCACCAATTCCGCTACCATCGACATAAACAGAGCCTGAAGGAATTTTCCCTGCAACTCCTACATGTTTGTTTCCAATAGCTAAGACGTCTCCATTATCCATAACAAAAGAGTTTTCAACTGGAACGTCACAGCCAGCAGCAAGTTTAACATGCTCTGCTAACATACGATATTCACCGTGAATTGGCATGAAATATTTAGGTTTTAATAAGCGTAACATAAGCTTTTGCTCTTCTTGTCCACCATGTCCAGATGTATGAATGTCATTTAATGATCCATGAATAACATTCGCACCAGCACGGTATAGCTTGTTAATGCTACGGCTTACACTGATTGTATTTCCCGGAATAGGTGAAGATGAAAATACAACCGTATCATCTGGCTGAATTTGAATGTGGCGGTGTGTCCCGTTAGCAATTCTAGACAACGCTGCTAAAGGCTCACCTTGAGATCCGGTACATAGAATACAAACCTCATCACTAGGAAGTTTATTAATTTCATTTGGATCTACAAAAGTGTCCTTTGGAGCTTGAATATAATCTAACTCTTGACCAATTCTAATCGCATTTTCCATGCTACGACCAAACACACAAATTTTTCTACCGTTATTAACAGCAGCCTGAACGACTTGTTGCAATCGGTAAATGTTAGAGGCGAAAGTTGCGAAAATAACGCGACCGTCGACTTTATTGAAAATGTCTTGGATGCTTTCACCTACAACGCTTTCAGATAGAGTGAATCCAGGTACTTCACTGTTAGTACTATCAGAAAGCAAGCATAGAACACCTTCGGAACCGATTTCTGCCATTTTAGATAAGTTAGCTGGTTCACCAACTGGTGTGAAATCAAACTTGAAATCCCCAGTATGAACGATATTACCTGGAGGCGTTTTTACTACAATACCGAATGAGTCCGGAATACTGTGCGTGGTACGGAAAAATGTAACAGATGTTTTACGGAATTTTATAACGTCATCTTCTTGTATTTCATTAAGGTCAGCATTACGTAATAAACCATGTTCATCAAGTTTGTTACGAAGCAAACCTAAAGCTAGCTTTCCTGCGTAAATAGGAATATTAATTTCTCGTAATAAATAAGGAATCCCACCGATGTGGTCTTCATGTCCATGTGTGATAAACAATCCTTTAATTTTGTCCTGGTTTTGAATTAAATACGTATAGTCAGGAATAACATAATCGATACCTAATAATTCATCCTCGGGGAATTTGATACCGGCATCAATTAAAATTATTTCATCTTGGAACTGGATGCCATACGTATTTTTTCCGATCTCACCAAGACCGCCTAAAGCGAAGATTGCTACTTGATCGTTTTTAACAAATTTCATCTATAGACTCCTACAGTTTCTCCACTTTGAAATCTTCGGATTGTTTTTCATAGTCTAAGTGACCTTCACTTAGTTCTTGGACATATTCGATATTATAATTACGATCTGCTAGCTTGGATCTTACTTCACGTACATTTTCCGCCTCAATGTACATGGTTTTTGTTTCTTCTCGAACAGGTGCTTCTTCAGCGTGTTCTTGATAAAGTACTTTAAAAATCATATTTATCTCTCCTTACTATAATTATTTCTCCGTCCATTACCTATCCGTATAGCTATATCTAAATGCAAATGAGCATTAAAGAACAAGATTATGTTTTTACAGTGTCTTTAGAACGTAATAACCTTTTTAAACGCTTTTTAATTTTTTCTTTTAAACGCTTTAACATGATCATACAACCCCTTAATTTGTAGATTATATGATTGCGAATTTTAAGTCGTATGCTAGTACAATTTAAAGATTCATGTACAAAGGTATATATTAACATTATCATCTTCTTTTCTTATTATATACTGCATAAGTAAATATTTAAAATGATTTATAGAAAAAAAGTGCTGATTTTATTAATCAGCACTTACATTTCTTCTGCAGCTGTAGAATTTTCAGGTGGTTGGAAAGGTTGTTGCTCATCAATATGATCATAGAACATGATGCCATCTAAATGATCTATTTCGTGTTGAAGTACAATAGCAGCATAACCTTTTAATCTAAATTTGACTTGCTCACCATCTAGGTTAGTAGCCTGGATTGTGATTCTTGCATAGCGTGGCACAATCCCGGGAACGTCACGATCAACACTTAAGCATCCTTCACCATTTTGTAAGTATGTTTTTTCAACTGAATGACTAACAATACGTGGGTTAAATAAACCCATACTATATTCTTTTTCATTAAAGTCGGTAAAGTGTACAGCTAACATTCGCTTTGATATGCCGATTTGAGGTGCAGCCAATCCAACACCTGGTCGTAAGTTATACTTTTTAGCTATTTCATCATCTTGACTATTTTTTATGAATTGTAACATCTCTTGTAGAGTTTCATTATCATCATTTGAAGCAGGAAGGTTTACTTCTTCAGCTTTTTCACGCAAAACTGGTGCCCCTTCGCGTACGATGTCGTCCATAGTAATCAAAGCAATTCATCCTTTCAAATCTGTGTGGTTAACATCATCATTTTATCACAATTTTTTCTAACTTCTTAGTAAATTGATATTATTTTTTAAAGGTACAATGTGTTATACTTTTTATTAAGAATCCACGAACTAGAAAGAGGGAGAATTCATGAAACGAGTAATCATTTCAGTATTATTGTTATTATCAATGGTGGTCCTAGGTGCATGTACGGATGATTATAATGCGGCAGAAGATATGTATGATCATTTGGAAAAATCAGTTGAACTAGAAAGCTCATTTCAACAATCACAATCTGATTTAGTTAAACTAGAAGAAGAAGAAAATGAACTTTATGATCAAATGATGGAAATTAACATGAATGAATTAGATAAAATACAAGGAATGGTAGATGAAGCTTTAGGACTCGTTGAGGAGCGTCGTCAACTATTAGAACAAGAAAAAGAAAGTATTGATGCTGCTAAAGAAGAATTCGATCAAGCAGAGCAATATGTTGAAGATTTAGATGAAGAACCGAAAAAATTAGCGAATCAAATGATTGAGAAGATGGATTCAAGATTTCAATCATTTAATGATTTATATAAAGCTTATCAAAAATCTTTAGATTTAGATGCTGAATTGTATGAAATGTTGAAGAATCAAGACTTGAAAAAAGAAGAGTTAGATCAGCAGGTTGAAGAAGTCAACGCAAGTTATGAAAAAGTTAAAAAGGCACAAAAAGAATTTAATACTTATACAAAAGAATTTAACGAACTAAAAAGAAAGTTTTATGAAGCTTCAGGGCTAAATGTTGAATATCAGGAAGATTAAATTGTAATAACACAGAACACACTATTCATTGTTGGGTAGTGTGTTTTTTTGTAAGCATCTATTGAAATTGGTGTTAATTCTTCGAATCGCTACAGGCGGACGCTTTCCGCGGGCACGGCCAACGAAGGAACATCTATGAATAATCTCCTTTGCACCTTTACGCCGAGTAACCGCAGGCGCAGGACGTGGCCGCTTTTAGTCGACCAGGAGTCGCCGCCTTTCGCTTTACGTAGATATATCCTACTTATTCTTTATTTTTATCAGCATTAACTTTAACATCATCTAATACAATACCACCTGTTATAATACAGTTTCAAATAATGAGTGTAACAGAAGAGGTGGTTTATATATTGGTTTATTGATAGAAAAGGTTAATAAACCTATAAAGGTAAAAGTGTTTGACGATTTAGTGTGAATTAGGATAAACTACGGTAAGATGGAAGTGTATTAGTCAATTGACCATTCTTGAATGTAACAGGTGGTCATGGTTAAACTTGTTCATTTAGGGGTACATATTTTAAAGATATGGATTAGTACTCGGCAGTTTAGGTAAACTATTAAAAGTTAATTTATTTGGAAGGAAGAGGTGACTGAAGTGAGCTTTAAAAGTCCACTTGAAGGAATCGATGAAAAATTTGAAATGATTCAGATTTTGAATGAAGATGGTGAAATGGTTAATGAAGATGCTATGCCTGATTTGTCTGACGATGATTTAGTTGAATTAATGCGTCGTATGGTTTATACACGTGTGCTAGATCAACGTTCAATTGCTTTAAACCGACAAGGTCGTTTAGGTTTTTACGCACCAACTGCTGGACAAGAGGCATCTCAATTAGGAAGTCATTTTGCTTTAGAAAAAGAAGACTTCTTATTACCTGCATATCGTGATGTGCCACAGTTAATTTGGCATGGACTACCACTGTATCAAGCGTTCTTATTTTCTCGTGGTCATTTTCACGGGAACCAAATGCCTGAAGATCTAAACGCAGTGAGCCCGCAAATTATTATTGGTGCTCAAATCACACAAGCAGCAGGTGTCGCACTAGGACTTAAACGTCGTGGCAAGAAAAATGTTGCTATAACTTATACTGGTGATGGTGGAGCATCACAAGGTGACTTTTATGAAGGTATGAACTTTGCTGGAGCTTATCAAGCGCCTGCTATTTTTGTCGTGCAAAATAACCAGTTTGCGATTTCTGTTCCTGTAGAGAAACAATCAGCAGCTAAAACAATCGCACAAAAAGCAGCAGCTGTTGGAGTGCCAGGTTATCTTGTAGATGGTATGGATGTCTTAGCTGTTTATCAAGTCACTAAAGAAGCGCGTGAACGTGCTATTAACGGTGAAGGTCCAACCTTAATTGAGACGATGACATATCGTTATGGTCCACATACAATGGCCGGAGATGATCCTACACGTTACCGTACAGACGATATGGACGACGAATGGGAAAAGAAAGATCCATTAGTACGTTTTCGTAAATACTTAGAAGGCAAAGATTTATGGTCTGAAGATAAAGAGAATGAAGTCATTGAAAAAGCAAAAGAAGAGATTAAAGCAGCGATTAAGAAAGCTGACGGTCAAGATAAACAAAAAGTAACGGATCTAATCTCTATTATGCATGATAAACTTCCATATAACTTAGAAGAACAAATGGAAGAATATAAAGAAAAGGAGTCGAAGTAAGCAATGGCACAAATGACAATGATTCAAGCAATAACTGATGCTCTGCGTACGGAACTTAAAAATGATGAAAATGTGCTAGTTTTTGGTGAAGACGTTGGCCAAAACGGAGGCGTATTCCGTGCGACTGAAGGTTTACAAGAAGAATTCGGAGAAGAACGTGTTTTTGATACGCCGTTAGCTGAGTCTGGAATTATTGGTATGTCTGTTGGACTATCCACTCAAGGATTCCGTGCAGTACCAGAAATCCAATTCTTCGGCTTCGTTTATGAGGCAATGGATGCTGTAAGTGGACAAGCAGCTCGTATGCGTTATCGCTCAGGTGGTAGATGGCATGCCCCAATCACTATTCGTTCGCCTTTCGGTGGTGGGGTTCACACACCAGAATTACACGCAGACAGCTTAGAAGGCTTAATGGCTCAACAACCTGGTTTGAAAGTTGTTATCCCTTCAAATCCACACGATGCAAAAGGGTTATTAATTTCAGCAATTAGAGATAACGATCCAGTTATTTTCTTAGAACATATGAAACTTTACCGTTCATTCCGTGAAGAAGTACCAGAAGAAGAGTACACAGAAGAGATCGGTAAGGCAAAAGTTAAACGCGAAGGTAAAGACATTACATTAATTGCTTATGGTGCTATGGTTCATTCAGCATTAAAAGCAGCTGAAGAACTAGAAAAAGAAGATATTGATGCTGAAGTTATCGATTTAAGAACGGTCTCTCCAATTGATATTGAAACAATTGTAGAATCTGTTAAGAAAACAAACCGTGCAGTAGTTGTACAAGAAGCTCAGAGACAAGCTGGAATTGCTGCAAGTGTCGTATCTGAAATTCAAGAACGTGCTATCTTACACTTAGAAGCACCCGTATTAAGAGTAGCAGCTCCAGATACAGTGTACCCATTCTCTCAAGCTGAAGAAGTATGGTTACCTAACTATGAAGATATTGTAGAGAAAGCGAAGCAATCCATTAACTTTTAATGATTAGGAGGGAAAAATAGTGGCCTACGAATTTAAACTACCTGATATCGGTGAAGGTATTCATGAAGGTGAAATCGCCAAATGGTTTGTAAAAAAAGGCGATGAAATTAAAGAAGACGATGTTCTATGTGAAGTTCAGAACGATAAAGCAGTCGTTGAAATCCCTTCTCCAGTTGAAGGTGAAGTTCTTGATGTATTAGTTGATGAAGGTGAAACAGCAGTTGTCGGAGATGTCATTATTAAGATTGATGCTGAAGGTTATGAGGGTGACGATGACAGCTCTGAAGAAGAGGCTGATGATTCAAAAGAAGTTTCTTCTAAAGAAAAAGAAGAGGTGTCTAAAGAAGAATCAAAAGACGATAAAAAAGATAAAGAAGACAAAGAAGATAAGTCCCAAGAAAAAGATGATTCTAACGAAGATGAAGGCGAAGAGAAGCGCGTTATTGCCATGCCTTCAGTAAGAAAATATGCACGAGATAATGAAGTTAACATCCAAAAAGTCCAAGGTTCAGGCAAAAATGGTCGTATTCTTAAAGAAGATATTGATCAGTACTTAAATGGTGAACAACCGGCTGAAACAACAGAAGAAGAGTCAGATCAATCAGCTGAATCTACTGAAGAAACAGCGAAACAAACAGTTCCTGCTGGTGAATACCCAGAAACTCGTGAGAAGATGAGTGGCATTAGAAAAGCAATTGCTAAAGCAATGGTTAAGTCTAAGCAAACAGCTCCTCATGTGACATTAATGGATGAAGTTGATGTGACAGAACTTGTTAATCACCGTAAGAAGTTTAAAGAAGCTGCAGCAGAGCAAGACATCAAACTAACTTACTTGCCTTATGTTGTTAAAGCTTTAGTTTCAACTCTTAAGAAGTATCCTATATTTAATACTTCATTTGATGATGATACTGAGGAAATTATTCAAAAGCATTACTATAACATTGGTATTGCTGCTGATACAGATAAAGGCTTACTCGTACCAGTTGTTAAAGATGCTGATCGTAAATCAATCTTTGAAATTTCTGGTGAGATTAACGAGTTGGCAACAAAAGCTCGTGATGGTAAACTGTCATCAGAAGAAATGAAAGGTGCTTCATGCTCAATCACTAATATTGGGTCTGCCGGTGGACAGTGGTTTACACCAGTTATTAATCACCCTGAAGTTGCGATTTTAGGTATTGGTCGTATTGGTGAACAACCTGTTGTTCGTGACGGTGAAGTGGTTGTCGCACCAGTCTTAGCTATTTCATTAAGCTTTGACCATCGTATGATTGACGGTGCTACAGCACAGCATGCGATGAATCATGTTAAACGTTTATTAAATGACCCACAATTAATCATGATGGAGGCGTAGATAATGGTAGTAGGAGATTTTCCAGAAGAAGTAGATACTCTAGTCGTTGGTGCTGGTCCTGGTGGCTATGTAGCAGCTATTCGTGCTGCTCAAATGGGCCAAAAAGTAACAATCGTAGATAAAGGTAATTTAGGTGGTGTTTGCCTAAACGTTGGTTGTATCCCATCTAAAGCATTAATCTCAGCAGGTCATCGCTATGAACATGCGAAAGGCTCTGAAGATATGGGGATTGTTGCTGAAAACGTTTCTGTTAACTTTGACAAAGTTCAAGAATGGAAAGGCAAGATTGTAAATAAACTAACAGGCGGTGTTGAAAGCTTATTAAAAGCTAACAAAGTAGATATCGTTAAAGGTGAAGCATATTTTGTTGATAAGAACACAGTAAAAATTATGGATGAGAAACAGTCACAAACTTACAAGTTCAAAGACTGTATTATTGCAACTGGTTCCCGAACGATTGAATTAAAGCCTTTCCCTTATTCTGATCGTGTGTTAGATTCAACTGGCGCATTAAACCTTAAAGAAATCCCAGGAAAATTAGTTGTAATCGGTGGCGGTTACATTGGTACGGAGCTTGGTGGAGCTTACGCAAGCTTTGGAAGCGAAGTAACAATCCTGGAAGGAACTAAAGATATTTTAGGTGGATTCGAAAAAGGTATGACTCAGTTAGTAAAAAAACGTCTTAAGAAAAAAGGTGTTGAACTAGTAACTGAAGCAATGGCTCAAGGTGTAGAAGAAACTGATGATGGTGTTAAAGTTACTTATGAGGTTAAAGGTGAAGAGAAAACGATCGAAGCCGATTACCTATTAGTAACTGTAGGTCGTCGTCCGAACACTGATGAAATGGGTCTAGAAGATATTGGACTAGAAATGGATGATAAAGGACTAGTTAAAATTGATAAACAATGCCGTACTAACTTAGATAACATCTATGCAATCGGTGATATTGTTGACGGACCTCAATTAGCTCATAAAGCATCTTATGAAGGTAAAATTGCTGCTGAAGCAATCAGTGGTGAAAAATCTGAAATTGACTATTTAGGAATTCCAGCTGTTGTATTCTCTGATCCTGAACTTGCAAGTGTTGGATACAGTGAAGAGAGTGCAAAAGAAGCAGGTTATGAAGTAGTTGCTAAGAAGTTCCCATTTGCAGCTAACGGTCGTGCGTTATCACTTAATGACTCAGATGGCTTCGTAAAATTAGTAACACGTAAATCTGATGGTCTTGTAATTGGTGCACAAGTAGCAGGACCTAATGCAAGTGATCTAATCGCTGAATTAGGCTTAGCAGTTGAAGCAGGTATGACTGCTGAAGACTTATCTCTTACTATTCATGCTCACCCAACGCTTGGTGAAGCTGTAATGGAAGCAGCAGAAGTTGTGCTTGGTATGCCGATTCATACAGCATAATTTTAGTTAAATAAAAAGATCGTGGCGATTGCCACGATCTTTTTTTATCTTTCTTCAGGTCTTTTTCGTTTTAATGGATAATTTCTAGCTTCTTCTTTAAATTCTTTAATTACGGCGAAAATCACCATTATGAGAATAAATGCAAATGGAAAGGCTGCGATGATTGAAGCGGTTTGTAAAGCGCCGAGTCCACCTTGCCATAATAATACAGCTGCTGTTGCAGACTGTACTACACCCCAAGCTAATTTGACTTTTACATTCGGATTTAGGCTACCTCCTGTCGTCTGCATACCTAAAACAAAAGTGGCAGAGTCAGCTGAAGTGATAAAGAATGTACTAATTAAGAAGATAGTTAATATTGACGTAAGCATCGATATCGGGTAGTTTTCTAATACCGTAAAGAGTGCTGCTTCTTGACCGACTTCACCTATAATATTAAATAAGTCCATCCCATCATTATATTCTAAAGATATGGCAGATCCTCCAAATACCGCAAACCATAATGCACCGAATAAAGTTGGCACTAATAAAACTCCGACAACAAACTCTCTTACCGTTCTACCACGTGATACACGAGCTATGAACATACCGACAAATGGAGCCCAGGCAATCCACCACGCCCAGTAGAAAATTGTCCATGACTGTAACCAACCAGTATTCTCTTCATTAAAAGGTGCCATTCTAAAACTCATGGCAGGCAAGTTTTGAATATAACTTCCTAAGCTTGTTGTAAAGAAGTTCATAATGAAGTTCGTAGGTCCAGCAAACATCATGAAAAACAGTAATAAGAATGCCAAAATAATATTTGTTGTACTTAAATACTTAATCCCTTTATTTAACCCAGTAATTGCCGACAACATAAACAAAACAGTTACTATAATGATAATGATTAACTGAAGAGTGAAATTATTCGTCAGTCCTTCAACTATATATCCTAAACCACTACTAATTTGTTGAGCACCAAGTCCGAGTGAGGTTGCGACCCCGAATATAGTTGCAAATACCGCAATAACGTCAACTAATGTTCCGTATCCACCATCCATTCGGCTTCCGAATAATGGCTTTAATGTACTACTTATTAAACCAGGAGCATCTTTTCTAAACTGAAAATAAGCTAAGGCTAAAGCTAGTACTGAGTAAATCGCCCATGGATGAAGACCCCAGTGGAAAAAGCTATACCTCATCGCGACTTTTGCTGCCTCACCTTCATTTTCTACAGCATAAGGTGGTGTATTAAAATGGTAAATTGGTTCAGTTGCCCCCCAAAAGACAAGTCCAATCCCCATACCTGCACTAAATAACATTCCAAACCAAGTAACATAATTGTATTCAGGCTTGTCGCCATCTTTTCCTAAAACAATATTTCCGTATTTCGATGCGATTAAAAATAGTGCAAAGACTAAGAATGCTGTTGCTGATAGTAAATAAAACCATCCAAATTTATCTACCAAGAAACTTTGAATTTTACCAGTAACAGTTCCTAAGTTCCAGTTTGGTAAAGTATCTTCAGAAATAACACCCCAAATAATAAATAATATAGCTATAGCTAATGAGATATAAAATACTTTTGTTACTTTATTTCCCATAATGTGCAATCATCCTTTCATGATCTAGACAAAAATTAATGCTTTATAATCGATTTTTCTATATCTTTCTTTTGCCCTATTTTGTAATTTCTACTCGAAAATGTATAGGTAATTTTAGTCTTATCATTTATAATTTAGTTATAGTATTAAAGGGGGAGACAACAATGAAAAAACTATATTTTATGCTGGGTTTAATTCTATTGCTAATGATTGTTGGGTGTGGGGAAGAAGCTCTAGAACCTGCTGTTGGACAAGGTGCAGATGAAACAAATCAACAAGAAGAAGAAAATGCTAACGATGATAATCATGAATCTGAAGAAGAAGAGAATAAAGAAGATAAGAACGAAGAGAATGCTGGTTCAAATGACGATGAAGAAGTAAATGAAGATAAAGATAATGAAGCTGAGCAAGAAGAACCTGAAAAAGAGGAAGTAAAAGAACCACAATATAAAATGAATGATGTATGGTACATAAAGCCGATTGATAAGGCTGATCCCAATGCTGTTTTACTAACAATTGATGATGCACCTGATGGACATGCATTAGAAATGGCTGCAACATTAAAGGAGTATAATGCACCAGCTATATTTTTTGTAAATGGTATTTTTATGGACTCTGAGGAAGGTAAGAAAGTAGTTAAAGAATTGTATGACATGGGATTTGAAATAGGAAACCATACATACAGTCATAAAAACTTAAGGGATTTATCACAAGAAAAGCAACATGAAGAAATAATGAGTGTGAGTAAATTGATAGAAGAGGTAACAGGTGAGAAACCAAAATTCTTCCGTGCTCCACATGGTGCAAATACAGATTATGCGCGCAAGTTAGTCAAAGAACAAGGTATGTTATTAATGAATTGGTCTTACGGATATGACTTTATGCAAGGTTATATGGAAAAAGAAGCTTTAGAAGAGATTATGGTTAATGCACCTGGTTTAGGTAAAGGAGCTAATCTGCTTATGCATGATCGGGAGTGGACAAATGCTGCTTTACCAGCAATATTAGAAGGATTAAAAGAAAAGGGTTATGGCTTTATAGATCCAGACTTGATAGAAACACCTATGGATTCAATGGAGTAAATTGAATAGACAATAACTAACAGACCTAATCGTATATGATTTGGTCTGTTCTTTTTCTTTATTTAAAGACTAATTATATAAATTGATTTCTAATCCATACGCATTTGAAGATTTATCAGAAGAAGAAATTAATAAACATTTAACTTCTGTTGACAATTTACTTTACTCATTAGAAAGTTTTTTAAGCAAATAACTTTATGGCTCAGCCCATTATGTCTGAGCCATTATTATAGGTGAATTTCTACGTTATGGAGGCAATTTAGTTTTTATTCTCAACTTTATTATTTTATGTTGAGGTAATATAAATCATAAAGCGAAAAAAGTACCTATATGCGAGAAGTCCAATGTAGATACCTATAAATACAATCATCAACATACCAAACCAATTTCTTCACTAAATAATATAAAATTATTACCGTAACAGCCTGTACAGCAACTTGACTAATTTGCATTAAATTCGCTATTAAAGTCCATACATGCATAATTCATCCAACCTTCCAATTACAATTCGTGCTTATTTTAACATATACAAACTTTTATATTCCCTTTTCTCTATCATATATACGAACGTTGATATTTTCTATATTATTATTAAAAAGTGTTCACTTAAAGAAGTGCAGATAGGATGGTTAAACATGAAATACAGTGTTTTATTGTTGACTTTATTGTTTGTATTAGCTGCTTGTAGTAGTTCAGCTATCATCGAGGAAAAAGAATACATAATTATGACTATTAGTAATGAATTACCCCAAGCCAACAACAACTGGGGTAATGGTGAAAAAATTGTTATTACGGATAGAACGACAATTATGAATATTATAGATAAAATAAACAATAGCGCTAAAAAAGATTTATCAAAAATTAGCTGGGAACATGGTCCAGAATTAAGAATAGTTTTTGAAGACAAGAACAAAAATTATCGTGAAATTAAAGCATTTATAAGTGGAACGGTTGTTACAGATAAATATGCAATTTCAGCAGGAATCAATTTCGATGAGTTAATAAATGATTAAAAGCTTTCTTATTTAACGATGAATGTGAGGTATATCTTGTGAATATTTCTGAAAATGATCCGAATTCTGTTTATGTTTATGAAGTATGGAGTAGTGAAAACGCTCATCAAGCATCTCTAACTATTGAAGCTACACAAACATTAATTAGGCGTGTGAAACCAATCATAACTGGGATGGAGAGAATCAGCACCCTAAAAACAATAGGTGGAAAGGGTATTTAATCTTATTTTTATAGTGCTAACCATTTAAGTTAACGGGAGAGGCGTTGAACAAGGCGATCATAAAAGTGATCGTTTTTAATTTTTTAATAAATTATTGGAATATTATGTTAACATTGTATTAGATATTCATAGATAATTTAATTAAGAGAACGGTGTGATGGTCATTAATAATGAAAGTAGAAGTTTATACTTAAATATGATTTTTGGGACGATTGGTATGATTTTGGTTGGATTAGGAATGATTCGCTATTTTACTCTAATTTATGACATACAAGGCTATGGTCTATCAATCATAGGATATTCGCTAACAAATGGATACATATTTTATTTAGAAAAAAAGGCTGGAATAAGTAATAAAATAATTTGGGTACAGTCTGCTGTAGGTATTACGGCTTTAGCAGTTACTACTTATATATTTTACATGTAATAAAGCTAATGGCGTGAAATAGTTAAATAAAGTTAGGAGGGGTTATGTATGAACACCAAAGACTTGGCTTTTATAGCGTTACGAATATTGGCTGTTTATATTTTGATTCAATCATTAATGGATTTATCACAGGTGGTCAGTTTTTATGTACTACCTATTTACTATGAGGAAATACAAGGGTTGGCTCGAACGCATGTTATTAATATCCTATTGCATCTAGGTCCTTTTCTGATTCAAGTCATAATGAGTATTGTGATCTGGTTATATGCTGAAAAAATAAGTCGTGTTTTTATACCTAAAAATAAGGCTTCAGTAAATCAGGATGCACTAAATCAAAACCAGCCTTCATTATCAGCTTATCAGTTTCAAGTAGCTGCAGTTTCGGTTGTGGGTCTTGCATTTATTGTATATACACTTCCACAATTTTTGCCTATGGCACAAAGTTGGTTAAGTTTAAAAGAATTAGGTATGGGACAAATCAATGACAAAGCTAAAGATGAATTATTGTTTTCCTTTTTTGCATTACTACTTCGGTTAATATTGGGGTTTGTATTGTTTTTCGGCAGTAAAGGTTTGGTCGGCTTAGTACAGAAATTTCGTGAACTTTAATTTCGTTCATTTATCAGTGAAGTGTAATTGTAAATTAATTATGAGAATGCTAAAAAACGTTTGGATAATTAAATCCAAGCGTTTTTTGTTATTTGAAGTTTTAATTAAAATATAGTTGAGCATCATTATGGCTCAATGACTTTATGGCAATAGTTCTCTTGGTTAGTTTAAAAAAATTGGTTGTATATTTTAGTTGTTGGGTATATAAATATACAAATAGCACAAAAATGAATAACCTATTGCAATAATTAGTATGACATAATATACTATTAGTAACACATTAATACACTCTAATTTGTTAGGAGCTGTTGAAAATGGGAACAATTATTTGTCAGAAGTGTCAAAAGGTTATCGATTATTTTGAACATATTAAAGTAACTAAAGTATACAGTAATCAATGCGAATGCTGTCATAAAGAGAAAAACAACTCAAACGCCTAGGCGCTTGAGTTGTTTTTTTATAGAGTTAAAAGTGATAACATTAATAGAAGAAACAAAAGGGAGTGGTCTTCTTTGAAAACTAAAGTTACAGAGTTATTATCAATAGAATTTCCAATTATTCAAGGGGGGTTAGCTCATTTAGCATATGCAGAACTCGCTGCAGCTGTTTCTAATGCAGGGGGATTAGGTCAAATCACTGCAATGAGTCTACCTGATGAACGATCATTACGTGAAGAAATACATAAAGTTAAGAATTTAACCGATAAACCATTCGGCGTAAATTTTGCAATTGGTCAGCATGGTCGACCATTTGAGCATATGGTGCAAGTAGCTGTTGAAGAAGAGGTTCCTGTCATTTCAGTCACAGGAGGAAATCCTAAACCTGTCCTTGAGATGTTTAACAATACCAACACTAAAACACTTGTGTTAGTTGCAGCAAAAAGGCAAGCTATAAAAGCTGAGGAGCTTGGAGCAGATGCAGTTATGGTTGTAGGTCATGAAGGTGGTGGCCACTTAGGGCGAGATGATATTGGTACCTTTGTATTAACACCAGAAGTTGTGGATGCCGTTAATATCCCTGTTATTGCTTCGGGGGGAATTAGTGATGGAAAAGGACTAATGGCAGCATTAGCTTTAGGAGCAGAGGGTATAGAAATGGGGACACGCTTTATTGCAACTCAGGAATGTGTTCATGCCCATCAATCTTATAAACAATCTCTACTTGAGGCTAATGAACAATCCACGGTATTAATAAAAAAATCAATAGGCGCACCAGCGAGAGCTCTAAAAAATAATTGGACTGATGAGATTTTAAAATTAGAATCTCAGGATGCTGGTTATGAAGGATTGAAAAATTATATCAGTGGCGAAGCGAATAAACGATATATTCATGAGGGAAAACAAGAAGAAGGGTATGCATGGGCCGGTCAAGTGGCCATGCGCATCAATGACGTACCTACAGTTAATGAATTATTTGAGATCATAAAACGAGATGTCAAGCAGGTTCAAAACAAATGGTCAAAACTATAAGAAAGAAGGAATTAATATATGGAATATCATTACCCCATAGACCCAGATTGGTCGACTGAAGAAGTCATTCACGTTATAGAGTTTTTTAGAACTGTGGAAAATGCTTATGAAAACCAAATAAAAGCATCTGATGTATTAACTCAATATAAAAACTTCAAACAGGTTGTCCCATCAAAAGCGGAAGAAAAAACGATGTTTAAGCAGTTTGAGAAACATTCAACTTATGTCCCATACAAAGTCGTGCAACAAGCACAAAAAGCAGCGGACAATGAGACGATTTCAATGAAATAGTTTATAAAAAAATAACTCGGCATTTGCCGAGTTATTAGCTTGTCTGAAGTGATTTAGTTAAATCGTATAATACGGATAAGTCGTTAAGCGTATCTTCACATAATTTAATAAATTGTTTACCATCTTTTAAACGCTCATCATTACGATCTAAAGTGATTCCACACAGGATTTCTGCTTTTTTCACATTTTGCAATCGATCAACAAGCTCATCAAATTTACCGTCTTTCATGCTTTGATGTGAAACGGTATCCGGTTGAGTGTGATCTTTAGACCAAACGAAATGATCTGGAATGGAAGATAAAATATGATTCTTATTCGCTTTTAATTGCTTTGCAAAGTCTGTTTTTATAGGGCTTTCATATATTAATGCAAACCAAACAAATACATGAGTTTCCCACATCCCTACTTGGAAATGAGGTAACTTTTTATAACCTCTTTTGCTACTAGCTAGAGCCGCCCAAGTATCATTAGGTGGATTTTTAGTACGTCTGGCATGCTTGGCTACATGTACGAACATTTCATCACCTGATAATGATGAAGCTGTAGGTTCTATAGCAGTTGCGATCGCCTCTAATTTGGGTGATAAGCGGCCTCTAAGTTCTTCCATTCGCTCATCTAGTCCGTCAATTTTAAAAACATCAAAATCTTTTTGTGTGAATCCTTTAAAATTAGCCACGTTACATCACTCCTTTACGTCATTCTGTAAATTATTTTAGCATACCTCTAAACTAGTTTATAATAATATACAACAATGCTAGGACAAAAAATCTATTGCAAAAGGAATGATTTTAATTAATGAATAATAGAGATTCTATCTTAAAGCAAGCCAAACAATGGATTATTGAAGCTGGTGAATTAATAAAAAGTGAAATGCATAAGCCTTATAAAATAGATACCAAGCGTGATCGTAAGGATTTAGTGACTGAAATTGATCAGAAGACTGAACAATTTTTTGTGGATCAAATTTCAACCAAATATCCTGAACATAAAATTCTTGGTGAAGAAGGCATGGGTGAGGAAGTGCACTCATTAGAAGGAACTGTTTGGATTATTGATCCAATAGATGGAACGATGAATTTTGTGCATCAGCAGCGGTTCTTTGCGATTTCTATTGGTATATATCATAACGGTATCGGTGAAATTGGTTTAATATATGATGTCATGTCAAATGTGCTTTATGAAGGTGTTCGAGGTGAAGGTGCTTATAAAGACGGGAAACAGTTGGATCCTATTGATCCAGATAAGTCATTAACTGACGCATTGGTGGGTTTAAACAATTTTTGGGCCATTCCTAATCGACGCCTGAATGAGAAAAAGATTCATGATCTCGTTAGAAAGGTGAAAGGTACAAGGTCATATGGTTCTGCAGCATTAGAATTTGCTTACATTGCAGAAGGAATTATCGATGCCTATATCACAATGCGTTTACAACCATGGGATATCGCAGCCGGTAAAATTATTGTAGATGAAGTTGGCGGTATAACTACCAGAGTCGATGGAAGTGAAATTGATATGTTAACGGGTAATACGGTTATTTGCTCAAACAAAGCCATTCATGAATCATTAATGACATTCATTCAACAAAAAGAATAAAAAGAGGCTGGGACAAAACCCAGCAACATAAAAAATCGTGGGACTCCATCGTAATGATGAATCCCACGATTTTTATATATTTTTGTAATTTTTACATAAACAAAAAGGATCCCCTTTGATAGAATTAAAGTAACCACACCATAATCCCAAGGAGGATCCTTATGTTTAAAGATTATAACATGAATCAAGTGGTTTT